>JAOATK010000050.1 GCA_030158115.1 Legionella sp. | reverse complement strand
TGCCTATAGATTGAGTTGCGTGATGCTAATTCCTTATTTTATTTAGTTGATTTTTGCGAGATACTTAAATTCAATGATATGGATATTTAATGCATCTTAACCAAAAAGGACCTTTTCATGAATTATATAAAACTCTTTATCATATCAATGCTCGTCTTTTTCATTCTAGATATGACTTGGATTGGCTATCTCGCCAAAGGGATATATTTTAAATCGTATGCTAACTGGCTCCGCCTTGAAAATGGTCGTCTGTTACCGGTTTGGTGGGCAGTTATTATCATTTATGCTCTATTTGCCTTTGCAACATTGACATTTGTTGTTCCGCTTTCAAAAGGCGTATTAATTCATGCGTTTTTTTATGGCGCTACTTTAGGGCTTGTGATTTATGGCGTTTATGATTTCACCTGTGTTGCGATTTTTAAAGACTGGCCAGTTATGATGGCATTTGTTGATTGGTTATGGGGAACTATTCTGTGCGGGATTTCTGCCACAATAACCGTTTATGTTTCCCGCTTGATGGCTTATTAAATGATATTTCTGATTGCTATTAGCGTTATATTTATTCATATGTGCCTGATTTGGGTTTGGTATCGTTATACTAAAAATCCGTCTGTTGTCGATGTGGGTTGGGCATCTGGGCTAACGATTATTGGCATGTTATACCTTTATAGCTCGCCAGTCTCATCGAGAAAGATACTGTTAAGTTTAGTATTATTGATTTGGGGACTGCGTTTAGGTGGGTATCTTTGGTTTAGCCGCATTCACCAAAACTTGCTGGATAAGCGATACACGAAGCTAAGTGACAATTGGAAAATATCTAAACCGCTAGGTTTTTTAATGAATTTTCAATTCCAAGGCATGCTTATCTTGATTGTCTCTCTGCCGTGGTATTTTATTTCTCAAATACCCTCTGATTACTCTCTGTCTGCTATCGATTATTTCATGATATTGATATCACTGTTATCGATAGGCGCGGAAAGCATCGCTGATTATCAACTACAATCATTTAAGGCACTTCATCCAGGTCAAGTTTGTGATGTTGGTTTATGGTTTTATTCAAGGCATCCTAATTATTTTTTTGAATGGTTCACATGGTGCGTCTACGCCTGTTTTGCCTTTCCTGCGCCACTGTGGTTTTTAGCATGGATATCTCCCTTCATGCTCTTTTTCATTATGACCAGAATTACCGCACCACTTACAGAAAATGGATCAATTCAGTCCAGAGGTGAACTCTATTTAAGCTATCAAAAAGTAACGCCCATGTTTTTTCCGAATGTATTGAAGAAAAGAAGACATCAAAATCTCTCTGGATAAGCTACGTCAGAAACCGGGATATTAGCGATTAATAGCGCCTTAACTCGGTTTTCATTCACATGAAAATTATAGTAACCATAGACTGCGAGAAAACCCTACTTTTGACATCAGCTATTTTCGGGGGAATTATCTCATCTGCACTATCATGCTGCATGTCTGCTGCCGCTGCTGTCTCAGGATCTTTCATTACTTTTAATCTTTCTTTAAAACTATGAACAGCTTCTTTAACACTCTTTAACTCTGCTTCAACAGATTCAACTACAATAATGGATTCTGATTTTTTCCCCCAAAGATTAGTACTTCCATAATTAGTGACAAGAGTCGTTTTCAAATCAGCAATAACTTGTTGTGCTTTGGAAAACTGACCCTCCTTGACATGAAGAATAGCTTTTTGCAGGCTGTCTTGAATTAATCTATTTTTATCGGCACCAACCCTAAACGAGCTAAAAAATTGCTCCTTTACTCGATTATTATAATAATTTTTTAAATTAGTTACACGATCACTTGCATTTGTTACCATATCATCAAAATGGATGGCGAGTTGTTTTTCTTCCAGCCTTTTCAAGGCCGCATTTTCGGGTTCAACAGGCATTTCACCTCTAATTTGCGCATGCAGTGCGTGCCTCATCAGCAGGGTTTTATTATATTGAATCGTATCTTTTAATGCTGCATCAAAAGCCTCTTCATTCCCAGTACGATACATTGACTCTAAGTTTAGTTTGTCAAAATCTCGTATAGTGCGAAATTCATCCCTTACAGAATCTAAGGCCATAGGTGCTGTAAATTCATTCAAAGTATGACCGCCACTATTAAAAAGCATAGCTGATACTAATAATTGGCTGAATTGGCCCATTCTTTCCGCCGAGTCAGTAAATACCCCTTGACCTTCATCCCTTAATTTTGCGCTTGCTCGCAACTGACATAGCATTGTTCCTGAAATTGAATTAGAAAATGGATGAACCATTTTACCAAAATTAGAGTCTACCCATTGAGCATGCTCTACAAATGCAGCTTGATCTGATGGTTTTAAATAGGGAATTTCTTTATCACTGCGAGCAATATCATCAAGGGCTAATGGCATATGGCCTTTCATTAGTCCCAAGTTTTGATTACGCGTTGAATCTTGTCCTTTTACTATTTCTTTACCCTTATTTTCCTCAGAGTAAACTCCAGTGCCATAGATATCAAGCGGCATACGTGTATACCAGGCATTAGCCACTCCTAAAAATGAACTCTTGACCAGTAGCTCAACTTTTTCTCTCTCAGGAGCAGATAAATCAGGAAACATTTCTCCTCTTCTAATTTTATTTATATAGTCGGCATATTCTTTGAATAAATTACCGTCTTGGGGTCTAAATTCACCGTTCAGAATATGCTCTATGCCTGCTTTTTTATCAGTAGGAATCATGGCATATAAATTATCCACATGTGCTTTTAACTCACCATGATCTATTTTTCTTAATCCGTGAGTTAGTGATTCATATGCTAGGTGGGTCTCAAAATATCTTCTTGTGACATCCTCATTAATTGTGGTTGCTTCAAAAGAGACTTTGTAAGAGGATAGCACTAGATCTTTTAATAACCCCTTTATTTCTTCTGCATCTGCGGTAGTTTCAGCACCTGATAAATATAATTTTTTTAATCTATCTACTTTTATTGGATCATTTTTATAATGGTCAATTAATAGTAATAAACCTTGGCCAGGAGATATGGTTGGGCTATATTTTGGCATAGTGAACCTATAATGTTTGTTCTACCTCTTACATTATAGATTAAATAAAGTTCACTTATATTTTATTTTAAGCTATTTGGCAATTAGTTAGATTCAATCTAAATAATCACCGTACGGAGCCAAGCTACATTACAGTACAACCCATTGATGGTGAGGGCATTCCTTTTTTGGAAGCTGCCTCTCTTGAAACAAGTGAACTCGAACCCACAATGCTTTCCGGAAATGGATATTCACCACCACTCCATGGAGTGAACTTAGTCATATTATTGAAAAAAAAAAGCTCCGGTGAGTTTAAGGATATTTCTGCCTTATGACTTTTAAGAATAGCGAAAATCTCTTGTCTTAATTCTAACTCCAACTTTTCTAAAACCTCCCGCTCTACATATTTGAATTGATAGGCTAGAGTAATATGAAAAACAGCAGGTATTCTTGCTTCGACATGATGCGTTTTGGCTACCTGTTGAATGATCCTGATTTGTTCTTCAGGTAAATTGACCATAATTTGCAGAGCACCGGCTATATTAATTGATTCAACTGATACAACAGGGGTAAAAGACTTTTCTGCAAGTAAGCCATTTAATGATTGAAAAAAAGCTCTGTTAGAAATTATGAAACCCCTCCATTTTCCACTCCCAATCGCGTCTTTAGTGTATAAGTTAATTGCCGTTAGGTGATAACTTTCATAGGGTAAAGGTCTAAAGTGGTCTGTGAACTCCTTATTTTTCTTAAGGGATTCATAAATTAATTGCCAAAAAGGTTTATCTGCTTCCTTAATAGCCGACACAACAGTGATACCAGGAAATGTTAAGTATTTTCCTTCGGAATTTATTTTTTTCGTCATAAAAAAG
>JAOATK010000049.1 GCA_030158115.1 Legionella sp. | reverse complement strand
CCCTCGAGATTAAGCTTTTTCACTTACAATTTAAAGATACAAGCCTGGATGAAGCCAAGCGAAATCCAGGAACTCCGCAAAGAGGCTCAATCAACGCTCACTAAAGTTAGGTGCATTAGTTTTGGATGAGAAGGATAGAAACGCTCTATTTTCTTCTAAAGTAGCATCAGCCTCCCGGACTAGATGAGTACAGTTTAACATCCCGGATTTTTCTTTTATGAAAAAACTTGTAAAAGAATTTTGAATGGCTATCATTACTCATCGAATAAGACGGACCTATGGAGTTAAAGCATGCAGGATGCGAATAAATTACAGATGATTGACTCGCGATATGTCATCATGATGAATGATAAAAAAGAAGACGGCATTGATTTATTTCATTTATTCACAGAATGTTACAAAAAAAATGGCTGATTATTTGCACAACAGCACTATTTACTCTAGGCGCAATTCTTGTCGCTTTAGTGTTACCTCCGAAATATGAGGTAAAATCACATTTAAGTGAACCAACCGCAGATAAATTTCAAGCGCTATTAATCAATGCCGATTTGAATATTAATGCAGCTGATTTATTTGAAAAATTTGTTAACACTTTAGCTCAGAAAGAAAATTTTATTTCTTATTTGTCTGGAACATCTAAAGCAGAAGAGGTAACAAACGCTGCAAAAGATGGGCTTCACTTTTTTGATCAAGAAGCGCTTAATTATAAGGTAAATATTTTGCCTAATGGGGGAGGCATTCATAAAGATAAAAACATAGCGGTTGAGTTGCTTACTTTTTTGCCCACCCTGGATTTAAAGGCTATCAACAATAAGAGCTACATTGAGTATACAAATCACAAAGTCTTACAAAATCTAATTATGGCACAAAAATCAGTTATTCAAAGAAAAATTACTCAATTACAAGAAAAAACTGCCAGAGACATCGCGGTTGCTGCTGCAATGCGATTACATAAAATTAAACGCCTCACCGATAAACAGGAATTAGATATAGCAAACTTAAAAAATCGAATGGAAGCTTTAGCTAGGCGCGATCTACGCGATAATCAAATCAGATTATTTGAATTAGAAAATGCATTAAAAACCGCACAAGCTCTGGGTATTCATCATTACGACCCGTCTCAGAAAATGAGCTCTCAAAATGTAATTATTAATGTAAGACAAAGTGGCTCTGATCTTTATTTAAAAGGCACTGAATATTTGCAAAAAGAAATTGCATTAATTAAGGCTAATCCCCATAGTGTAAAATACCAGAAGCAAATTTCTGCTTTGCAGCAAAAATTATTTCTTGTTCAAAATAATAGAGAAATTATTGCGTTGAAAAATCGTGCAGATGATATGCCTTATGCGCCAAATATTAATGCTTATAAAAATAAATTAAAATATTTTAAAACACTTTCTTTTGATACAACTGGGGTCGTTTGTTTTAATTTTGAAGGAGAGCCTCAGGTAGATTTGAACCCAAAGCCTAAAAAGCAATTGATTATATTATTAGGTAGTCTATTGGGGTTAATATTGTCTATGTTGTTTGTTTTTTTCCGGACACCAATTGTTCTTCAAAAAGAAACTAGTGTAAAAATTTAGTGTATATTTTTATTGAGGATACCCTACATTGAATAATACGCTAGTCTCAGAAGACTGAGCAAACTGTTTCTTTGCTGAGGTATGAGGTATGTATTGTATTTGACTCCCATATAGAGGATTGTTAAGATTCAATCAATTTCGAACCTCTTATTTTATTAAGGATAGCCGCGTGCAATTTATCGACTTAAAAACTCAAACTAAGCGAATTGAAGCGAGCTTGTTTAGTCGAATCAAAAGAGTTATTGATAACGCTGATTTTATTATGGGCTCTGAAGTGCATGAACTAGAGCAAGTGCTTGCCGCTTTTGTTGATGTTGAGCATGCTTTAGCCGTTTCAAGTGGAACCGATGCTCTTTTAATTGCTTTAATGGCATTAGGTATCGGAGCTGGTGATGAGGTCATTACTACTCCGTTTAGTTTTTTTGCGACGGCTGAAGTGATTGCCCTGCTTGGTGCTAAGCCTGTTTTTGTTGATATAGATCGTTTAACTTACAATATAGATCCTGCACAAATTGAGGCGGCAATTACGCCCAAAACTAAGGCAATTATGCCTGTAAGTCTGTACGGGCAATGTGCCGATTATGATGTAATTAACGATATTGCAAGAAAATATCAATTACCTGTTATTGAAGATGCCGCCCAAAGCTTTGGTGCGACTTATAAAAATAGAAAATCTTGTGCATTAACTACTATTGGGTGCACTAGTTTTTTTCCCTCTAAGCCGTTAGGTTGTTTTGGTGATGGAGGGGCATGTTTTACAAATGATACTCATCTTGCGGCACGTATGAATGAAATTCGTATTCACGGTCAAAGTAAACGCTATCATCATACCAGTCTTGGGATTAACGGTCGTCTTGATACGATTCAGGCCTCGATTTTACTTGAAAAAATGGCTATTTTTCCTGAAGAAATTAAATTGCGTCAGGAAGTAGCAGAGCGTTACCAAAGATTATTACCTTCGCATGTTAGAAAACCTGTTCTTAACGCTAGTAATACTAGTATTTATGCACAATATACGATTGAAGTAGCAGATAGACCCTCTGTGCAGAAATATCTGCAGGAGCAGGGAATACCAACCGCAGTGCATTATCCTTCAGGCGTTCATGAGCAGCCTATATTTAAAGAATTATTCGCCAGTAACTTAAGTTACCCCCATACAGAAGAGGCCGCAAGGAAAGTATTAAGTTTGCCCATGCATCCCTATTTAACATTACAGGATCAAGAAAAAATATGCAGTGTTGTACAGGATCTTTTAAATAAAGAAGTAGTTTTTGCATAATTCTTGGAAAGGCAGTAGCACATTGCAATATACTCTGATCATCTGATTAGGTTAATGAAAAAAAATGTACATTGATGTTAAGGATTAATAAATGATGTTAGAAAGTTTTATTGAGAAAATAAATAACAAAGAGGCCATTATAGGTATTGTAGGGCTTGGATATGTGGGACTGCCATTAATGCTTCGCTTTGCGGAAATGGGATATAGGGTTATTGGTATTGATGTGGATGAGCAGAAAAACACTTTACTCCATCAAGGTAAATCTTACATCAAACATATTTCTTCTGAACAAATTAAAAGTGTAAAACATTTAATAAGAGCGACTTCTGATTTTTCAGAAAGTGCAGAGGCCGATGCTCTCATCTTGTGTGTTCCAACGCCGCTAGACAAATACCGCGAGCCCGATTTAAGTTATGTATTACAAACAACGGATGCTTTAGTTCCATACATTAGAGCAGGTCAAATTATTTCATTAGAAAGTACTACCTATCCTGGAACCACAGAAGAAGAGTTAAAGCCACGTGTTGAGCGTAGTGGTTTGAGGATTGGAGAAGACATCTTTCTTGTTTATTCACCAGAGAGAGAAGACCCAGGAAATCTCAACTATACTACAGCAACAATACCTAAAGTCTGTGGCGCTGACACAGATTCTTGTCGTCAGGCTGGGATAGCTCTCTATTCAGCCGTCATTAATCATGTAGTCCCTGTTTCATCTTCTAAAGTCGCTGAAATGACAAAACTACTTGAAAATATTCACCGTTCAGTAAATATTGGTTTAGTGAATGAAATGAAAATACTCTCTGATAAAATGGGTATTGATATTCATGAAGTAATTAATGCGGCAGCAACAAAACCTTTTGGGTTTGTTCCTTACCACCCAGGGCCTGGAATTGGTGGTCATTGCATCCCAATCGATCCTTTCTATTTAACCTGGAAGGCTCGTGAATATGGTATGCATACACGATTTATTGAGCTTGCAGGAGAAATCAATAGCCATATGCCTCATTGGGTTGTGGATAAAGTAGCCAATGCTTTAAATGAGCATGAGCGGCCATTAAAAAACAGCCGTGTGTTAGTCTTAGGTATTGCATATAAACGAGATATTGATGATATGAGAGAGTCTCCTTCTATTGAAATTATGGAATTATTGCAGAAAAAAGGAGCTCATGTTGATTACTCCGATCCTTATGTGCCCGTCTTCCCAGCAATGAGAGCCCATCATTTTGATTTACACAGTGTGGAGCTGACAGCTATAGCAATTAGCAAATATGATTGTGTTGTTTTAGCAACAGCACACCAATCTTTTGATTATGAGCTTATTGCAAAAAATGCGAAATTAATTGTTGATACGCGTTCTGCGTTTAGTTCATTCAAACAAAACAATATAGTGAGTGCATAATGGCAACAGCACCTTGGATTATAAAAGATAGACCCATTAAAATAGCAGTAGTAGGTTGTGGTCGTATTGCTAAAAATCATTTTCAGGCTATAGAGCAACATAAAGAAAATTTAATACTCACGGCTGTATGCGACACTGATCCAAAGGCTGCTCAAGCAGCGGGTGAGCTTTATGGGGTGAACAACTATTTATCACTCAACGACCTATTGCATGATAGTGATGCAGATATTATTACTCTTTGCACACCCAGTGGTTTACATCCAGCACAGGCTATAAGCAGTGCTCAAGCAGGGCGCCATGTGTTGACTGAAAAACCAATGGCGACTCGTTGGACAGATGGTATTCGTATGGTAAATGCTTGTGGCGAAGCGGGTGTTCGTCTTTTCGTAGTCAAACAAAATCGTCTGAATGCCACACTTCAGTTGCTTAAAACTGCTATTGATAAAAATAGATTTGGCAAGATTTATATGGCTACTATCAATGTTTTTTGGACAAGACCTCAAGATTATTATGACCAAGGAGGATGGCGCGGTACTTGGGATCTTGATGGGGGCGCGTTTATGAATCAAGCCAGTCATTATGTCGATTTAATTCATTGGCTACTTGGTCCTGTCGAGTCAGTGCAAGCGATGATGGCCACATTGGCTCGTAAAATTGAAGCGGAAGATACAGGTGTCATGAATATTCGTTGGCG
Organism: Legionella sp.; assembly: GCA_030158115.1. GTDB lineage: Bacteria > Pseudomonadota > Gammaproteobacteria > Legionellales > Legionellaceae > Legionella. The sequence goes on along the minus strand of JAOATK010000049.1, from coordinate 17,361 downwards.
CAATGGAGCAATAGGTTCTGTTAATGTCACTATGCTGACTTATCCTAAAAATTTCGAAGGTTCAATTACTATTTTAGGTGAAAAAGGAACGGTTCGGATTGGTGGTGTTGCTGTAAATGAAATACAGCAATGGGAGTTTGAGGAGTCGCATATAGATGATGCAGCGATTAGTGATGCAAATTATCAGACTACGTCGGTTTATGGATTTGGTCATCCACTTTACTACAGTAATGTTATCAACACATTGAAAGGTCTTGAAAAGCCTATGGTCGATGGGCGCGAAGGCTTAGCTTCATTGGAATTATTGATTGCTGCTTACAGAGCGGCACGTGATGGCAATACAGTACACCTTCCCTTGGAATTATAAAATATGAATTATAAAGCGCATGAAACAGCTATTATCGACGACGGTGCACAAATTGGTGCGGACACGCGTATTTGGCATTGGGTGCATGTTAGCTCAGGTGCTAAAATAGGCGAGCGATGTAGCTTGGGTCAAAATGTTTATGTGGGGAACAGAGTTAGCATAGGCAATAACGTAAAAATTCAAAATAATGTTTCTGTGTATGACAATGTTACACTTGAAGATGATGTATTTTGTGGCCCAAGTATGGTTTTTACTAATGTTTATAATCCGCGCTCTGCAGTTTCTCGCAAAGAGGAGTATAGAGATACCCTTGTTAGAAAAGGTGCTACATTAGGTGCAAATTGCACAGTAGTTTGTGGTGTAACAATCGGAGAATATGCTTTTATCGGGGCTGGTGCAGTTGTGAATAAAAATGTTCCATCTTATGCTTTAATGGTTGGTGTTCCTGCTCGTCAGATTGGGTGGATGAGTCGGTTTGGAGAGCAGCTAGAGTTCACCGAACAAGATAATGGTTCTTTTGTTGCTATTTGTTCAAATACTAAAGAAATCTATAAAAAGAGTGTGAGTGGTCATCAAGTGGAAATAGCCTAGGCTTGTAGGATTATTTTTGCTGCTATTAAATTATCAATGCAGGAATTATGAACTAGGAAATGGAGAATATTTTTTTGGACAATAACCTTCTTTTATAATATGATTCTGTCAAAAATTAAGTTATAACTTGTGGTTAATTAAGCCGTTAAAAATAGTATGATTGTTCTTGATAATGCAAGGTTTTTTTTCTCAATATCTAGCAATGACTCCGGATAAATAAAAAATGGAGCATTTTTGTTGTTTGCTTTTAGAGTAATGATTAATTAGTAGATCAACTAGATCAACTATATCAGCTAAAAAGCTATAATTAGAAAGTAGTTTGTAGTTAACGTTATTGTATAAGTTGATTAGAGCTACTTCAAAAAGAAGCAGCAAAAATTCGTAGTGAATAGCTATGTAATTTAAAAAATGCAGTTTTATAATCAAGCAATTATAATTGCTTTTCAAGGATTTTGGGGCCATGTATAAAAATAATCTAGTTGCTGTGGTAGTTCCTGCCTATAATGAACAGACTCAAATTACAAAGGTCATAGAAACTATGCCTGAGTTCGTGGATAAAATAATTATAGTAAACGATTGTAGCACTGACAAAACAGCTGATGTTATAATTTCTCTTCAAAAAAAATACAGTAATATATTATTAATTAACCACGAAATTAATCAAGGAGTAGGCGGCGCGATTGCTACTGGTTATAAATGGGCTCGTGATAATAGTATGGATGCAACTGTTGTAATGGCTGGAGATGCTCAGATGGATCCCCATGATCTTTCAGCACTACTGGATCCCCTTATTAATGATGAGGCAGATTATGTTAAAGGTAATCGACTGATTACTGGAGAAGCATTTAAAAAAATTCCCAAAGTTCGATTTTTTGGTAATTCAGTACTGTCATTATTAACCAAAATTGCTTCTGGGTATTGGCATGTGGCTGACTCCCAAACAGGTTATGCTGCAATAAATTTAAGAGCCTTAGTGGCTATTGATTGGGATAAAATGTACAAGCGTTATGGTCAACCCAATGATATCCTTGTGAAGCTTAATGTAGCTAATTTTAAAGTCCTTGATGTTCCTATTGAGCCAGTTTATAACGTTGGAGAACAATCTGGCATCAAGGTAAGAAAAGTAGTGTTTAGTATTAGTTCGTTGCTGGCAAAATTATTCTGTTGGAGATTAAAAGAAAAGTATATTATTAGAAACTTTCATCCACTAATCTTTTTTTATTTATTTGGTTTTTTTGGTTTAGTAGTAAGTATTGTTTTCTTCTTTAGGTTGGTTGCTTTATGGATTGCTCAGGGTAGCATACCAGAAATAACTTTTTTAAGTTGGTTATTTTCATTTTCTATTGGTTTTAATTCTTTGTTTTTTGCTATGTGGTTTGATTATGAAGAAAATAAGCACCTTAACCCACCTCTTAAAGGGCGACAGCTTATATGTAGAGGTAAGCCAGTTGAAGAGCAATAGTTTCTGTAAAACAGAAGAAAATAAAAAATTGTCAAAAGATATTGGTTATACACTGATTAGTTTTTTTATTTTGGCAATTAGTGGTGTGATTATTAACATAGCCGTTACTCTTTTTAGAGATCCTCATGCTTTGGGTATATTTAATCTAAGTTACGCAGTATATATAGCGGCCTCACAATTTGCTGTTTTAGGGATTCATTATTCGGTACTGAGGCATGCCGCTTTTTATAATATTGACCTTCAGAAACGCAGTCAGATGTTTAGTAGTGCTTTTGGGTTGTGCTTAATATTGGGTCTTTGCTCAGCGTTAATAGTATATTTATCTGAGGGGTTTTTCTTTTTCCTTTTTGCGAGTCATGAAACCGCGCTTGCCATTAAATATGCGGGATTGGGTCTTATTTTTTTTCCAGCAAATAAAGTAATATTGGCTTATTTAAACGCTCTTCATAAGATGAAGCTTTTTTCTTTTTTGCAAGCACTAAGATATATTATCGTGATGGGTGTTGTCACCTATATTTCTTGGACTGATCTTCCCATTTATTTTAGCTCCTGGAGTTTTCTAATTGGGGAATCAGTAACTATAGTAATGGGTTTATATTTTTTGTGGATAAAAAAATTGGTAACCCAGCTTTCCTTAGAAAAAGAGTGGATTCGAACGCATCTTATATTTGGTAGCAAAGGGCTATTTGCAGGAATATTTGCTGAAATTAATTCACGACTTGATGTGATATTGGTTGGTATATTTCTTAATGAAATGCAAGTGGGAGTGTATAGTTTTGCAGCAATGTTAGCAGATGGTCTTTATCACATTCTTGCAATGATAAGAATTAATTTTAATCCATTACTGGTTTCATATTTGAAAAACAAACAATGGAATGATGCCATAGATTTAAGAAAATCGGCCTCTAAGTATATTATTCCGATCATGTTTTTGATTTCCTTAATTATAATCTCATCGTATTATATTTTTGCATTTCAACTTGTTCCAGCGAAAGGACTTCAAACAGGTATTTATTCATTGTCTATTTTGTTAGGCGGACTTATTTGTATTTCATATTTAGTTCCCTTTGATAATCTATTAATTATTTCTGGTCATCCTGGATATCAAACAATTCAACAGGTTTTTATGGTAGGAAGTAATCTTCTGGTGGCAACATTGTTAATACCAATTATCGGGATTAAGGGTGCAGCCATTGGTACTATTGCTGGTTACTGTGTTGGTCTTTTTCTGCTTAATTATTTAACCAAAAAATTGATTGGATGGCATCTTTTTTCAAACGTATATTTAGGAGCATAGCACCGTGTGTGGTATTTTTGGGTTGGCTTTAAAGTCTGGCGCTCCAATTGAGAGTGAAAGCGTTCGTAAGTTACTTAAAAAGCTCTATATCTTATCTGAGAGTCGTGGTAAGGAGTCTGCAGGATTTCATATCTACCTCCCGGCATCTGGAGAGTCTTCAACTTTAAAAGGAGAGTGTTCGGCCTCTAGTTTGGTGAATTCATCTCAGTATAAAATAATGTTAGAAAATAGTCTTAATCAGCTTTATAAAGATAAAACCAGCATAAACCAACCTGTTATCGCATTAGCACATTCCAGGTTAGTTACGAATGGTACGGCATCTTTATCAAAAAATAATCAGCCAGTAAGATCTGGCGGGGTTACTATGATTCATAATGGGATTATAGTAAATGTCGAGAGTCTCTGGGATGAAAACCCTAACTTAATACGTAACGCACAAGTAGATACGGAAATTATTGCAGCTATTACAAACGATGCTTTAAGTGAGGTATTCAATCCTATTGCTTCCATGAACACCGTTTTCAGTAAAATAGAAGGCACTGCTTCTATTGCTTGGGTCCATGAAAAAAGTGAAATATTATCCTTAGCAACCAATACAGGTGATTTATATTTTATTCGTTTGCCGGAAGATAAGGGTCTTATATTCGCGTCTGAAAAGTTTATTTTAGAGCAGGCAACAAAAGAGCTTTGTTTTTCTTTAGGTGACTTTGATTCACGAGTGGAGATTGAATGGCTGAGGCCCAATACAACCTTAATATTTTCCCTTCTGAATAATGATATACCAATTTATATTTCTAACCTGAATGAAGAGGAGGATAGTAAATTTTCATATTCTCCTTTACAAAGAACTGCACATTTCAATGAGACAGTTATTAAGTTTTCTCAGTCCCCGGAAATTATTGCTCCCGCAATGAATGAGAAACTACTCAAGTATAATGAGTCTTCTATAAAAGAGTTAAGACGTTGTACTCGTTGTATTTTGCCAAAAACTTTCCCCTTCATTGAATTTGATGCTGCTGGAGTATGTTCTATCTGTACAAATTATAAACCACGCTACATCGATATGCATCCAGTTGAAACTAAGAAAAAATTTATTCAGTCATTAGAACATTATCGACGTGATGGTGGTGCAGATGTATTGGTGCCGTTTAGTGGTGGGAGAGATAGTTCTTATGGTCTTCATCTTATCTATAAAGAATTTGATTTAAAACCAATCACATTTACATATGACTGGGGCATGGTAACTGATCTGGCTCGTCGCAATATAGCTAGGATATGTGGTCAACTCGGGGTTCAAAATATTTTAATATCAGCAGATATTAAAGTTAAAAGAGATAATATAAGGAAAAATGTCTCTGCGTGGCTAAAGAAACCAGATTTGGGAATGATTCCCTTATTTATGGCAGGAGATAAACAGTTTTTTACAATTGTAAATCAATTAAAAAAACAAACAGGTATTAATTTAGATTTATGGTGTGCAAATCCTTTAGAAAACACTGATTTTAAATCAGCCTTTTGTGGAATTTCTCCTGATTTTGAAAAAAAACGAGTTGATTATTTATCTATAGGCAGAAAATTTAAGTTAGCAACATATTACGGTAGTCGATTTTTAACTAATCCAAGGTATCTTAATAGTTCTCTTTTAGATACATTGGGTGCATTTAAGAGTTATTACTTTGAGCCACGAAAAGACTTCTACTTTATATTTGATCATTTTATTTGGAATGAGGATGTAGTCAATCAAACCTTATTATCAACATATGATTGGGAAACATCGCCAGATTCTTCGAGCACTTGGCGTATTGGGGATGGTAGTGCACCATTTTACAATTATATTTATTTAACATCGCATGGTTTTTCTGAATTCGATACTTTTCGCAGTAACCAGATAAGAGAGGGGATGATAACGCGAGAAGAAGCATTAAATTCAATCGTTATTGAAAATAGACCTCGTATCGAATCTTTAAAATGGTACTTAGAAACAATCAAGTTAGATTTTAATAGCGTAATTAGTAAGATAAATACTTTAGATAGAATGGAGTTACATCGTTGAAAATCGGGGTTTTCAGAATTAATTCTTATTCAGCATTGGCTTGGACTTTGGACACGCTATTAGGTGTGAATCCATGATTGAAGCATCTTTTATTAGTTTATTATACTTGATGGCAATAGTAATTATTACTACTTTGGTTGGCTTAACATTGTCTAGCTTATTATCATGGAGTAATGCTTCATTGCAAGCAGGTGTTCCTGTAGCCTTTGGTGTAGCTTTAGGACCATTTATACTTGGTTTTACAGCAATTTTTATAATGAGGTTGCTACCAGGAAAAAGCGAGCAGTTACACTTATATGTAATTTATATTGTACTTAGTTTCTTTGCTATTACGTCATTTTTTTTTAGGAGGCCGTTGTTTTATTTTTTTCATTCTACTCATTTAACAAAAAAAACATGTTTCGATTGGATTTTAATTATATTACTTCTTGGGTATCTTTGTGCTTTGTTTCTTAATACGGCTTTTATTCCTCTTACTCAAAATGATGGCTTAGAATATGCAACAGTAGGCAGAATACTTTTCGATGCCCGAGATCTTTCATACTATCCTGTACTCAATTCCATGAAGCATGCTAGTGGATTTTATGGACCATGGACTCATCCCCCTCTCTATCCAGTACTTATTTATGTTTCATATATTCTTCAAGGCCATGCTAAATTCCCTGGGTTAATGAGATTCATTTCACCCTGGTTCTTGCTTTGTGCAACATTCTTAATTTATAAGATAGGCTGCTTTTCTGGACGAAGAGAAGGTCTTTTATCGGCGCTTTTTTTTGTTTCTACGCCACTTTTATTTTTAGGAGCGGATTCTGCGTTAATTGATGCTCTGCCAGTCTTAGGTATGACTCTACTAATTGCATCTGTAATAGGAGTAAATTATTTATCTACAGGATTTGCTGTCTTTACAGGATTTATTCTTGGAATAGTTTTGTGGACTCATTCAGAAGCTATTTTATTTATCCCATTACTTCTAGTTATGCTTTATATTCGATTTGGCTTTGTCAATTTTAAGAAATACATACTATGCTCAATCATAATATTATGCCTTAGCTTGCTAATTGCTGCCCCGCCTTATCTGAATAATATGTACCTATTTGGTTCTCTTATTAGTGATAATCCTGCTGTTTTTGCAATGCCTGAATTAGCTTGGAAAGAATATTTTCAGATATCTAGGGGAATTGAATATTTGCCTGCTCAATTACAATATGGCTTATTTAAAGGATGGTTTGCTGTTGAAGCTTATTCTATAATTTTCTGGGTAATGCTGGGTTCCACCGTATTATATTTTTGGCAATTTAGAAATAAATATCTAAGTGCGACTGATCAGCTAAAAAACAAAAAATGGCTTTTGCCGATATTTGGTCTTATTGGTACCTATTTAATAGGTACATTTATTTCTATGATGTTGGGAATTGATTTAATGATACGAAATGAAAGGTATTGGTTAGTTTTAATTCCCGGGGTCAGCTTAATTGCTGGATGGGGAACAGGCTATGCCATCGATTTTTTTAAAAATAAGCCGCCAAAAATCAATGGGTGTTTTAAAATTATAATATACCTATTATTAATTATTTTATTTTTATCTCATTTGGCTGTTTTATCTTGGTTTAGATTAAATGGTAATAATTTTTTTACAATGTTTCTTAACAGAGATTTTAGTCAAGCGTCATTAAATAAGCCTGCATTATCTGTTATGCGTTTTTTAAGAAATAAAACACCTCTTGATGCATCAATTTTATCCTTTAAACCGGCAGATATGTATTACTCATCAAGACGGATGATTAGTTATTTGGATCCTAAACTTATCCCATTCTATAAAGAAAAAGAGAAGAAAAAAGCTATCATCTTACTAAGAAAACTGGGGGTTGAATATATTCATGTGCCTGATTATGAGCTCCCTCCTATATATAACTCTACATTGCAGACTATCCTAGCAGATAATAGTGTGACCTCTTTAATTTATAGTGCGGATGGTTATCAAATATATAAAATTCTTACTTCCCACATTGAAAGGCAAAACTTGAAATTAGATAAAGGCATAGATTTTTCACCAGGTTTATTTAATTGGGTTAAATCAACTAAGTTTATTTTTGGAGGGCGTAAACAAATATCAGGGTTTAAATATGACGAAATAAAAATTAAAGCTCATAGTCCATTATCCCCTAAAGAACAGATGGATTTTTTTCAGCGAGAGTGGGCTACGGTTTTGGAGATTGGCCCAGTTCTTGATAAAAAAACCATTTCTAATTGTATTCCAGTTATGAGTCACTCAGAGTATATGATTGAACTTAACTTAAAAGGTCACGCTTTTGTTTCCATCTATCTAAATCAATATGTTAAACGTAGTGGAAAATATGCTCATCACTTAAGCGAGCTACAAAAAAATACCATACAGCTAGGAGAGTTTGTATTAGGTAAGAAAAACTCAGAGACAGCATATCTGAAAAGATTTAAAATAAATGATAAAACTTATTGCATAGGCCTAACTATTGAACATAGAGGTTCCTCTTCACTATCTATAAAAAACGCTACTCTTTATAAGATTAGTCGTATGAGTTAGTTGAGTACTCTCTAGTTAGAACTTATTTCGCGCCCCTGACGGATACGGGCCTAGGTTGCTTTTTTCGGATTCAAAGCCCTATACTACCACACGTTTTGATATAAAATAATTAATTATAGGTTTAGCAATGACAACTAATCTTAATCCTCTATACTATCCCTTAAATCAGGTATGGTTTGTTATTGATATAGACCCGCTCTCTTTTTTTTTGACGCTAATTTCGATAAGTTTTATTTTTTATGTATTTAAGTATCGTAAATCGCTCTTAGCAAGACCTGTTTTTTTTATTTCAGTATTAATGGTCATTTTTTATCAGGTGCCGCTTACCCTATTTTCTAATAAGCTAAGAATAGGATTAACTAGTTTTAGTTATTTTACATTAGTCGTCCACAGCATTATATTCCTTTGTTTTTTATGGCTTCTGTATACACCTAACCTATTGCAGCTTGATAAAAACTTGGGTGATAAAAATATTAACAGCGAGTTTAAAGTTAGTTTTTCATTCTGGTCTTTATTAATCATATTAACAGCAGGGTTATTGTGTATTTACTTCAGTTATATTCCTTTTCAATGTACAGGTCTATTTGCTGTTTTTCAAGATCCTGAAATGACTTTGTGGGCGCGTGAATTTTCAATTAAGCTATCATCTTCAGCATATCTAGGTTTTTCTTATGGTATTTTAGGGAATGTAGTTGTCCCAGTTTTTTTTACACTTATTTTCTTTAAAATAAAAGATAATTTATTAAGTTTTAATTTTTTAAAATCGACTATCTATTTTATTCTAGGCTTGGGGTTATTACTAATCATTCTTCTTCCTGGAATTAAAGGGATGCTAATGCCTACATTCATAGTTATGTTACTTGCTATAATAATGCGGGGTAAAAATTACTTATCGATGATTGCCCACATGCTAATAGGGTGTAGCTTATTTTTTGTGACGTTATCTTCTTTTGAAGTATTTAGAGAGCGCACCTTAATTCATCATAGAACAGCACTCTATAATGCAGGATTTTGTGCGGTTGCAGGGAATATTTGTAAACAGTCGAATATTCTTATTAATTCTTTATATGGACGAAACTTATCTTTGGGTCTTTCTAATTTGCGACGTGATTCTGTAAGAAAAGAATTGATTGATGCTTGTGGAGTTAGCAATTTAGTTATCCGGCCTAGCCTAACTAGCTCTCTCTCCACTCATAAGTCTAATGTATCTAGAGCTCTTCAGTCTAATGCATCTAGAATTTTTGGCGGGAAGAATGGTAGAGAATTTTCAGAGGAGATAAATGGGGTTTCTCATCCGGTTGGAGTATTTTTAAATGCACTATTTAACCGAGTCTTAGTTGTGCCCTTTCAAGTCGCCGCTTGGCATTATTTATATGTAGACGAACATGATAATCCTGGTGTTTATGTCTTACCTATTTCCAAAAAAATATTTGGTAAATCTTTTGATGTTGCATCTCTTGTCTACCAGGCTTATGGAAGTATTTATTCAGGAGGAGACATCACTTCAACTAGCACAGCTCCTACAAGTTATTTATTATTTTATCCTGCTTATTTAGGTATATTGGGTCTTATTTTGGCGTTGATATGTTTATTTTCATTCGACTTTTTTTCATGTTTGCTCATGAAGAAGCTCACAGGATTAAACCGCCTAATGTTCACAGGATTATTATGTGTTGCTTGCCTTAATATGATGACTTCTGATTTTATTGCTGTGTTGTTATCCCATGGAGCAGCATTTTCCTTTTTCCTATTTATATGCGTGTATTTTTTGGAAAATTATAGTTTAAGTCGAGTGGTAGATATTTTCTTTTCTTTAGGAGTAATTATATTTTTAATGCCACTTTATTTATTTCTTGCTGCAGCAGTTTGGTTTTTTAACGGTTTTCCAATTTTTTATTGCCAGGATAGACCGGGACTAAATGGTAAGCTATTTAAGATGATAAAATTTAGAACGATGAAGAATGTATTTACCGAGACAGATAGTTTGTTGCTCGATAATGAGCGGTTAACTATTTTTGGTAAGTGGTTAAGGTCAACAAGCATGGATGAGCTTCCGGAGTTTTGGAATGTTCTCAAGGGGGATATGAGTATTGTAGGCCCCAGGCCATTATTGATGGAATATTTACCATTATACAATTTACAACAAATGCGACGTCATGATGTAAAGCCAGGGATTACTGGGTGGGCGCAAATTAATGGTCGTAATAATTTATCGTGGGAAGAAAAATTCGAACTAGATGTTTGGTACGTTGATAACCGTTCTTTTTTTCTTGATCTTCGAATAGTACTATTAACTATCAAGAAAGTCTTATTCCGAGAAAATATCTATTCGAAAGGAACGGATACTGTAGATAAGTTTATAGGCAGCTAATCGTAAAAGATTTAGCAACTTTAGGTGTTAGTGGCTATGTTTTTCTCAAAAATGTGTTAAGGGAGATACTGCATGAAGGGCCTAGTAATAAAAAAAATTAAAGGTTTTTTTCGAACAGAGTATGATGCACCTAATGTTATAAAATAAGCATTTAAGAGGGCTTTCGTGTGGAGTTAATATTTGTTAATTATATAGGTGCTTTATGTCTAGAGAATATATTAATCTAAAAGAGTCGATGTCTTTTTCGCTAGGCGTTGCTTTTACTATTCCTTTTCTTGCTGAAATAATACCAATCAACATGGTTTTCATTTTTTTTCTCCCTTTTTTGATTATAATGTCGCTTCATTGGAAGCATTATCGATATAGTAATATCTCTTTTTTTGCACTTATTTTTCTTACCATTGGGGTGGTATATACAATGGCGCCTTTTTACGGGCAATCATATTTTTCTGCACCTTATCGGCCAATTATTTTTTTCTGGATGTATGCTTTTTTACTTATTACAGGATTTTATTATGATCTAAATAGAGAAAAAATTATATCTGGTTTTTTTATAATTATCACATTATTTGCATTTTGTGTATCTACTTTGGGCCTTATTAAATTTTATATGCAGGAAAGAGGTTTTTTATTAGAGGGTATTCTTAAGCAATGCGTTCTTTATCCTGGCGGGTCAAGTTTTTGTGGTGATTATAATTTATATGGAATGATGTTGTTGATTTCAATTGTGGGTTGTACTGTTCCATTATTCCAAAACTCCCGAAATCTATGGAGAATATTTTTTCTGCCAATTATTTGTTCAGCTGGTTTTTTATCAGGATCAAGGAGATTTATATTTTTGGCGCCTACGGTTGGATTCATTTTATTGTATTTGTATGTGGATTTTAGAAAATTTAGAAATGAGTCAATGAAAAGTGCTTTGTTAAAAGGTACAATGCTCTTTGCAGTGATAATTGTTTCTACAATGGTGATTGTAGATTATGTGAGTGATTCTATTCAATCAATGAAATTGTATAGAGGTAGCAGTTCTTATGAAGTTATAGATTCTTTCCACTCATTCTTTTTTAATATAAACCGAAAACAAAGTGCAGATAGGGACAGATTGGCCCTAAAGAAGTCTGAGGATTTTAATATAAACCGAAAACAAAGTGCAGATAGGGGCAAGAAGTCTGAGGATTTTAATATAAACCGAAAACAAAGTGCAGATAGGGGCAGATTGGTCCTAAAGAAGTCTGAGGATTTTAATATAAACCGAAAACAAAGTGCAGATAGGGACAGATTGATTCTAAAGCAGCCTGAAGATTTTCAAGCGCCTAGTTTAATTTATTCAAATTTGTTAGTCAAAACAGTCAATTCGTCCACAGCTTTTGGGCTAAACTCCAGATTAGTACGGTGGAAATATGCAGTAGAATTAATCAGAAAAAATAGTCTCTTTTGGGGTAGTGGAAATAAATATCAGAGTAAATTTTCGTGTAAATTTTCTGAATGTAAAATCATAGATTATCCGCATATGACGATTTTATCAGCTATCTTATTCGGAGGCATTGGTTTTGGCATTTTACTATCTTTTTTTTACATTTTTCTTATATATATGGTCATGAAAATGAGAGAGTTTGGGACTATGAGTGGAATCACCATATTGGTTTTTATAGCGCTATCATATTCACTAATTTCTGGAGATACCCTAATCTCAATACCTCAAGTTATAGCGATTGCTACTTTAGTTGGGGTGCTAAGCGTCTCTACTTAGTTCAGTTACTCTTTACATTGGCATTCGAAATATCGTGGGCTCACAAAATTTAGATCATTAAGCAGGGTTAACTAATATATAATTTTTGCCTGAATCATAGAGGCAAGATAAGTGAGAGTCGCAAAAATATAGCCCTGCTGAAAAGGCAAAAATTGCTCTTGAAGTGATTAAAGCAGACTCACAATATACGGTGACTTAATATTAACAGAAGCTGAGCGAGAATTTATGCATCAACCTTTTATCAAGAAGATCTAGATTTTCCGTCAGATCTATAGGAAACTAACAGTGAAAAATTTAGCAATTTTGGGTGCTAGTGGGCATGGTAAAGTGGTGGCTGATGCTGCCTTATGTGCTGGATGGGATCGTATAGTCTTTTTTGATGATAATTGGTTGAATTTAAAAAATGTAAATAAGATGCCAATTGAGGGAGATGAAAGCTCATTTTTTTCTAGAGCAGCAGATTTTAACGGGCGAGTGGTTGCAATAGGAAATAATGAACAGAGGTTTAAAAAAGCTGTGCAGCTAAAAGATCTGGGATTAGCATTAACCACAATTGTTCATCCGGCAGCAGTTGTGAGTCAGTTTAGCACACTTGGTTCAGGTTGTGTAATATTTGCTGGTGCTATTATTAATTCTAATGCAAAATTAGGTGATTATTGTATTGTGAATACAGGTGCGACAATTGATCACGATTGCATAATAGAGGATGCTGTGCACATATCTCCTGGTGTACATCTGGCAGGCGATGTTCGGGTAGGAGCGTTAAGCTGGGTTGGAATCGGAGCTAGTGTGCGACAAAAGATAAAAATTGGGTCTCATGTCATGGTGGGCGCAGGCACAGTTGTAATTCAAGATATTGAGGACTACAGTACAGTAATTGGTGTGCCAGGGAAAAAAATATAATTTAAGAGGTATTGCAGTGCTAAATACAAATTTTTCTAATTGGCCTTCTTATACCCAGGAGGAGGCCGATGCAGTAAGTAACGTATTGTTATCCAATCGTGTAAATTATTGGACCGGAAACGAAGTAAAGCAATTTGAATGCGAGTTTGCTAGATGGGTAGGTGTTGAATTTGCAATCGGTTTGGCTAATGGAACTGTTGCTTTGGATTTAGCTTTAAAGGCTTTAGATATTGGTCCGGGTGATGAGGTCATAGTGACACCTCGCACTTTTATTGCGTCAGTTTCTTGTATCATAAATGCCGGGGCTTCTCCTGTTTTTGCTGAAGTAGATAGAGAAACTCAGAATATAACTGCGAGTTCTATTAAAGCAGTTTTAACTTCTAAAACAAAAGCTATTATTTGTGTGCATCTTGCAGGATGGCCCTGTGACATGGATCCTATTATGGAATTGGCTATAGCAGATAACATCTATGTCATAGAGGATTGCGCTCAAGCACATGGTGCTCGCTATAAAGGAAGATCCGTTGGTTCAATTGGGCATATTGGCGCCTGGTCTTTTTGTCAGGATAAAATCATGACTACTGGCGGTGAAGGGGGCATGGTTACAACTAAAGATGAAACCTTATGGTCAAAAATGTGGTCTTTTAAAGATCATGGAAAATCACATAACATATTGTGTCATAAAAAAAATTCTTCGATTTTTCCTTGGGTGCATGACTCTTTTGGAACAAATTGGCGCATGACGGAATTACAAGCAGTTTTAGGTCGTATTCAGTTATTACGAATGGATCAATGGCACCAAATACGGGAGACGTATTTAAAAAAAATATGGGATGAGGCGAAAATAATACCAGGGCTTCGAGTCCCTAGTCTTCCCGCTAATATAGTACACGCAGGTTATAAATGTTATGTTTTTATTGTTCCTGAAAAACTTAAAAAAAGTTATACACGCGATTCTATTTTGGCAACAATTAATGACAAAGGAGTTCCTTGTTTTTATGGTTCCTGTTCAGAAGTTTATTTGGAAAAGGCATTTGATAACACTTTATATCGACCAAAGTTACGACTTCCTATTGCTAAGGAGTTGGGTGAAACAAGTTTAATGTTTATGATTCATCCCACATTAAAAATGGCAGAAATCGAGAAAACTTGTTCGGTTTTAAAAGAAGTAATGGATTATATGTAGTAGTTCAAATTTGATCTGAGGGTTTGTAAATAATTTTGTGTTATATTATCCCCCATCTGAAAATAATATATTATGACTAGTTACACAAAATTATTTACAGCTTGTGAAATGGAAATGCATGATCGAATTGGTACATTTGCGCCAGAAGTCATTCCAAAATATGCAACCCACCTTTGGTGGCCTTGATGAAAAAATCATTTCATTGTATGTGCACAGCTTGAGTACGTATCCAAAGTGAGCTTCAAGAACTCTATGAGTCAATATTTTTTTAAAAAATTAATTTAGAAAATTACTTTGGAATCAGTAAGTAACGGAATTACTGGACACTGCGGCGCATTTTACAATGGAATCCGAATGTCGGAATTATAACTAAACTTTATTTATGAGTATTATGAAGCCAATCGTTAATAAACCCAATTATTTATCATATCTTATTCTGTCTATTGCATTAATACTTACTCTAGTCACGCTAATGTCTCTTCTCGTTTATAGCCATTATGGCTTCGACCTTACCGATGAGAGTTTTTATTTAAATTGGATTTCTAACCCCTGGATTTATAGTGCCTCAGTAATGCAGTTTGGTTTTATCTACCACCCTCTGTACTTATTACTTCATGGAGATATTGTTCTTCTAAGACAAAGTAATATTCTTATTATTTTTGGATTAACCTGGTTACTCGTTATTGTTTTATTTAGAAGTACCCTCAATATAGAAAACAACAGCACTTATTGGCGTTCAGTCACCATGATTGCCTTAGCGGCGATTTTTGCCACTAGCTCATTAATGTATTTTTGCCCATTTGGGTGGTTAGCAACACCCAGCTACAATAGCTTAATATTACAGGCCTTCATATTAACCAGCATAGGAATTGTTTTAGTTAAAAAAACTGCTTCTCAGACAAGTGTTATTGGTTGGATCCTTCTTGGCGTCGGTGGATGGTTAGCATTCATGGCAAAACCGCCTGCTGCTGCTGGACTTAGTATTCTTGTTGCAGTTTATCTCTTATTAGCAAAAAGAATTAACTTGCGCTTATTACTTCTTTCAGTGTTAACAGCAACTGTCCTTTTATTTATTTCTGCTGTAATCATTGATGGTACCATCCCTATTTTTATCGAGCGGTTTAAACATGGTATTTGTGATTTAAAATTACTAGTAGATGGCAAGTTATTTAGGATAGATAATTTTTTATTACCGCCAAAAGAAAAAATTCTGCTTGCTATATTGTCTGTCATCATCAGCGGAATTACTTTATTCTTCAGTTCTCAAAGAAAACTCTTGAAGATAACCAGTTTTTGTATATTGTTGGCCCTGACACTAATTGGTTTTACCCTTATTTTAAATATTATTTGCCTAAAAATAAATGCACATTTTTTTTCGGGACTACAAATATTGGCTGTGCCTCTCAGTGCAATAATAGTGTTTTTCTTTCTAAAATTTACAAATGTATTCTGTAACGTTTCGCGCACTCATTGGACATATGCCTTATTTTTTTTACTGTTACCTTATACCTCTGCTTTTGGAACAGGAAATAATTATTGGCTTCAAAGCCAACTCCAAGGTATTTTTTGGGTGCTTTCCGGTTTAATTATTTTAACACCAGCTATTTCAAATAAAGAAAGTTGGCAAATACTCCTTCCAGCGGCGATTGGTGGACAACTGATTACTATTGTCTTGCTACAGATAGCGATGGAATTTCCTTACCGACAACCTCAGACACTGCATCAATATAATAGTCCTATTTCGATTGGAGCAAGCAATTCAATCATCATGTTAAATAAAAAAAATGTGATTTATTTAGAGCGAGCAATTAAACTGTCGGAAAAGAATGGATTTAAACAAAATATGCCAATAATAGACTTGACAGGCCAGTCTGCAGGATTGGTTTATGCGCTGAGCGGGCAAGCCATTGGCCAGCCTTGGATGATGGGCGGCTACCTTGGGAGCGATCAATTTGCCATTGCTGCCTTGAACAGGATTAATTGCAAAGAAATCGTAAAAGCATGGATCCTTCTGATGCCTACAAGTACACGGCAAATTTCACCAAAAATTTTAACTACCTTTGGTATTCATACACAAAAGGACTATATTCTCGCTGCGGAGATTACTACTCCTATAGAAGAAGGTAACAAGGAGAAATCTATACCTCAAAAGCAACTATTACTAAAGCCGATACGCTCGGTTCAAGAAGCACTTAAGGCCTGTAAAAAAATGAGGCGGTTATCGAATAATGGAATTTAACACTGATTTATATGAGTATTGTTTGTTGGAGACTATGTAAAGAAACATCTTTTTTATGATTAAACTAAAAAATAAAATACCTGTTTATTTTAGAGCGTAATCCCGGGGAAGGTGATGACTGTGAGGGTATAAACGAAGGGGGCCTCATTGCCGGCCCTTTCACTCCGCTAGGATATTTTGGGAGGATATATTGTGTTAATCATGTCTCTATTCAGTAATATTAATTATGAGGCAACTGGGTAGGGCTCTTACTATAGAGACTAGAAATCAATATATAGGGTAAATAATTTTTTTCAAAAATAATAGATCAGTTATTATTTGTAAAAATGGCTTGCTTCAGCTAAATTTAGCAAAATATAAAATACACGGCAAACAATTTTCCCATGAAAAACCTTGAATAAGGATTTCCCGTGAAAATCCATCAAATCGGTGAATACTATTGGAATCCAGAATATGTCGAATTAATAAACGTTATATTGTGCTAAATTGACAATAAATCCTAGTTAATTCAAAAAAATGGACCAAAGTGGTAGTGTTTAAATAACTGTGTCATCTCTCATAAATTGTTATAATTTGGACACT
>JAOATK010000048.1 GCA_030158115.1 Legionella sp. | reverse complement strand
CTGTACATGACAAAAAAACGTGTCATGTACAAAGAAGTTATCTAGAAATAAAACCTCATCTTATAAAAAACAACCAAATAACATTGCATTTAAACAATGACGAAGTAAGATAAAAGATACAAAAAGGATTTACTTGTGGTTTTCGAACACGGAAAACACTTAAGGAAGGAGGAATAGTATGCGCTTTATTCTTGTACCGGGCTGCATGGAAAATTTTGATCTGCGCACTAAATATGAAGCAATAAGACACGTAAATTTAGAAGCCACCCCCTCTAAATTTGGTATGCCAACACTGTTTGGTGGTACAGATATTAAAAGCCGACGAGCTCAAATTGCTTTTTTAGAAAAAATGAAGATGGCCTTAGAAAAGTTTTTATCAGATGAAAAAAATATTGTTCCATGGCAAGCTAATTTAATGGCTGTAAAAATTATGATTGCAGCCTGCTTAAGCGTGCAGGAAAAAATTGGTCGCTCCAAAGAAAGCTCTGCTTTATATAGACTCATTAATGAATATTTAGGAGTGACTCCAGCAAATTTTATGGATGAAGAAGACAAAAAAAACTTCATTATTACCGCATGGAAATTAGTCCAACCAGCAGATTCACTGGATAAAATAAACTGGTATCTCAGAGACTCTTCCTTGTCATTCGCTGAAGAGGAATGGCGTGAATTTTCTGAATTTTTAGACAGTAAAAGACAAAAATACCTCATTAAAAAAACAGACCAATATCCAATTACCGCACTCTCACAGCCACTCTTTCAAGAGGCCTTTGCCTATGGTGGAGCGACTATGGGTTGGGTTGTGGCAGAGGTTCTAAGTAGTTCCGCAGTTGCTGTTATTCCCCGAATTCAACTAACTACTTTTGTAGGTGGTGCCCTGTTATTTGTGGGTTCTGCAGGTAATGCAACTATTGGCTTATTAGCGCCAACGATTGCCACGCGACTTATAAATTCTTTTTGCTCAGTCAGCTTAGCGACGATGTCAGGAAAAGCAATGGGGTATGTCGGTTATGGGGCGGGAACTATTATAGGCTATCCTTTCGATCTCACTTTTAATTTATTAAAATCTGCGGGATCTTTATTATTGAGTTGTGTCAGTAAAACACCTGATATGGCAGCGATAGATGGGATCCGTATAATTGATGGCACACCGATAATTAACGGACAACCCATACGACTGCAACTTGTTTCAAAAGAGAATGCCAGACTTCAAATCTCCTCAGGCGTTGCGGTGCATGTTATTGAAGAGTTAGCACCAGAGGTCGAGGAAGAGGCACCTAAGTTAAAGAAATGTGGATAATGTGATCTATGCATTCTCACTAATCGTAATCTCACTGCCATTAAATTAAGGATTTTTTCTAGGTTGGGTCAGGGCCTAACCTACTTTTAAAGCGGTATTTCCTTAACTTAATGGCTGTGAAGCACCAGTATCAAGCCTTTTTTACAAATTCAGATTTTAATTTCATCGCCCCAATGCCATCAATTTTACAATCAATGTCATGATCGCCATCAACTAATCTTATATTTTTAACTTTGGTCCCTACCTTCACAACCAATGAAGTTCCTTTAATTTTTAATTCTTTGATAACAGTAACTGAATCGCCATCCTGAAGAATATTACCATGAGCATCCTTAATTACACGTTCAGCCTCAGTTGTAAGTTCTAAAGTATCTGGTGTCCATTCGTGCGAGCATTCAGGGCAGATAAAGACAGCATTATCCTCATAGGTGTATTCAGAGTGACATAATGGGCAGCTAGGTAAGGAGGTCATGTTTTTTATTCCTGTCTTTTGTATTTAAGAAGTGTGATACCCTCCCTCCTCTGAAAGGAGGGAATATATCTTGTGTACTTTAAGGACGATTATCAATCTCTTTTCGTTGATTAGGCATAAAGTCCTTTCTATCTAATCCCATCGCTACCGCTAAAGCACCAGCAACATAAATAGAAGAATAAGTACCAATCACTATTCCAATAATCAACGCAAGAGAGAATCCATGAATGGCCTCCCCGCCATAAACAAAAAGCGCCACTACGACAAATAAGGTCAATAATGAGGTCATAATTGTTCTAGAAAGCGTCTGATTAATTGAGATATTCATAATTTCTATCGGAGTACCTCGTCGAATTTTAATAAAATTCTCACGCACTCTATCAAAGACAACAATCGTATCATTTAAAGAATAACCAATAACTGCCAAGACTCCTGCCAAAGCCTTAAGATCAAATTCAATACCAAAAAAGGCAAAAACACCTAAAATCAATACAGGATCATGAATCAATGCTACAGCAGAGCTTACAGCCAATCGGTATTCAAAACGCATAGCAATATAAATCATCGTTGCTAATAAGGAAACTAAAACCGCTAAAGCACCCTTGGTTGCTAGCTCTTTGCCAACCTGTGGTCCAACAAAATCAACTCGCTGTTTCACGGCATCTGGGAGCGCGCTCATTACCTGGTCTACTAAAAGAGTCTGTTTGCCCTCATGAGGAGCAATACTTATCAACACATCCTTAGAATTACCATAGCTCACTACCTGAGCCTCTTTAAAACCTAGCTTATTCAGGCTGTTTCTTATAGCCGATAAATCGGCAGCTTGAGAATAAGTCACTTCTATCTGTGTTCCACCTGTAAAATCAAGCCCCCATTTCAAGCCATGAATAAACAAAGCAGCAATTGAAAGGATAAAAATTAATATGGAAAAGCCCGCCGTCCAACGACGAGCTCCCATAAAGTCCACTTTTGAATTGGGATTAAAAAATTCCATCTGAGCCTCGCCTTAAATACCAATAGATAATTTTTTAACAGTACGACCACCATAATACCAGTTCACAATGGCTCGGGTGAAAGTAATTCCTGTTAACATCGATGTTAATAATCCTAAAGACAAGGTCACAGCAAATCCACGCACAGGACCCGTGCCTATCGCAAATAGAATAATTGCGACAATTAGTGTAGTCACATTCGCATCAAGAATTGTAGAAAATGCGCGTTCATACCCTGCGTGAATAGCTGCCTGAGGTGATAATCCATTACGGATTTCTTCTCTAATACGTTCGTAAATTAAGACGTTTGCATCCACTGCCATTCCCACAGTAAGCACAATCCCCGCAATACCTGGAAGCGTCAAGGTGGCATCAATAACAGATAACAACGCACATAATAAAACCAAGTTTAACATCAAGGCAATATCAGCAATTAATCCGAAAAGCTGGTAGTAAACTAGCATTAAAACCAAAATCAATCCCATACCCACTGCCAAGGAAACCATACCTCGATGAATATTTTCTTTACCTAAGGTAGGTCCTACAGTACGCTCCTCAATAGGATAGATGGCTGCCGGCAATGCACCAGCTCTTAATAATAAAGCCAGATTACTTGCTTCTTTACTATCAGTCAGCCCAGTAATTTGGAAATTATTCCCCAATGCATTTTGAATGACAGGCGCACTGATCACACGCTCTTCCCTGTGTGTTACTCGAGTTTCAGTACCACGAATAGTCTGTATTGTATTTTTGGTTTCGACGTACACAATCGCCATACGCTTACCTATATTTTCACGAGTAACCTTAGTAAATAAGCTTTCACCACCTCCGCCTAATTGGATTTGTACTGCTGGAGTCGCTGTTTGTTGATCGAAGCTAGAAACGGCTGAAGTAATGGAGTCACCACTTAAAACAACTTGTCGCTTAAGTAGAATAGGATGCTCATCCATCATGTAAAGCTTATCACTCACTGGTACAGAGCCTGTTTGCTTCGCAATTTGTGGATCATTGTCTTGATCTACCAAATAAAATTGCAGTGTCGCTGTGCCACCAAGAATTTGTTTTGCCCGCGCAGCGTCTTGAATTCCTGGTAGATCCACCGCGACTCGGGTTGCCCCCTGTTGTTGTACCACGGCTTCGCCAATACCCAACTCATTCACCCTGTTACGTAAAATACTCATGGTTTGCTCAATGGTATTTTGGCGTATGCTGTTTATTTCAGCAGGTGAAATGGATGCCACTATCTCGTTATCCGCTTTGCTTTTTACAAAAACCACATCAGCAATTTTTTCTTTTAATGAGACAAGTGCCTTACTCATAGATTGTTCATCACGGAAACGCAAGTTAATTCCCTTATCAGCCACATAACGAATACCAGAATAACGTACCCCAACTTCACGTAACTCTTGGCTGATATTTTTCATCAAACCTTCGTAACGACGACTAATCACACTCTCTATATCAACCTCTAGCAAGAAGTGAACACCTCCTCGTAAATCCAAACCTTGTTTCATAGGCTCTGCTTTGATGGCGCGTAACCATGCGGGTGTGGATGGTGCTAGATTTAAAGCCACTGTATACTGATCACCTAGTGTATTTTTAATAGCATCGCGTGCTAATAATTGCGCATCAGTAGATGAAAAAACAACTTCGACTCCTCGATCTTGAGAGTTAATCGAGCTATAAGCTAACTTGTCTTTATTAAGAAAATCTTCAACCTGATTTTTGAGCTCATCATAATCAACTGGTGTTTCAGAAGAAATCTGCACTACAGGATTTTCTGTATACAAATTAGGTATGGCATAGATAAACCCAATAATTGCAATCACAATTAATAATAGGTTTTTCCATAGAGGGTATTTATTTTGCATGTTTCCGTGTCCCTATGACAGACTTAAAGCGATTTTAAAGTACCTTTTGGCAATACAGCAGTGACCGCACCCCTTTGTAAGCTAATCTCAACGCCTTCGGCAAGACTTACTTTAATATATTGCTCATCCAAGCTAACTACTTTGGCTAATATTCCGCTTGAAGTCACAATTTCATCGCCTTTCTTTAGACGACCAACTAAATCACGGTGTTCTTTTGCTTTTTTATTTTGCGGTCTAATCAGCATAAAATAAAACAATACAAAAATAGCTGCGATCATAACAAGCGAAAAAGTTCCATCGGCTTGTGCCGGAGCGCCTGCGGCAGCTAAAGCGTCGCTAATAAAAAAACTCATAATATCTCCTTAAAACTGCTATTAATTAATCGTAAAAACCGTTACAAATCACCCCTCACTTTGTTTGAGATGACGTTCATTTAAAATTGAATTTACCATACCTCATGGCGTCACATCATATAGCGAATTGCTAAGAAGGTAAATTAATTCATTGGCAAATTTTATAAATAAGCTTGTCACTGAGCTGCGATAAAACTTAAAAGCTCTTGAGTTGCTTTTTTAGGATCCTCTGCTTGCGTAATTGCAGAAATTACCGCTATGCCATTAACTCCCGTAGCCACAACGTCTGCTATATGGTCTTGGTTAATACCCCCTATCGCAACTAAAGGATAATTTAAAGTAAGCTGCCAATATTTTAGTTGTTCTACTCCATGAGCAGCAAAAGGCAAATCCTTACTATGTGTTGGATAAATAGGTCCTATTGCAATATAGGATGGCTGGAATACAAGGGCGCGTTTGACTTCAGCGGCACAATAAGCACTTAGGCCAAGATACAGTCCTTGTTGTTGAATAGCATGAATATCCGCCGTATTCAGATCCTCTTGTCCTAAATGCACACCCTGAGCACCTAATTTTAAAGCGAGCTCCCAATGATCATTGACAAATAAAAGAGCGTTGTGTTTTTTTGCCAACAAAATGCTTTGCTTTATGATTTGTTCGAGAGTATCTGTTTTTTCTTTAATACGAAGCTGGATTGTTTTTACCCCTTCCTTCAACAACAACTCAACCCATTCAACACTATCTACAATAGGATAAAGGCCTAATTGAGGACAACGTTTAAAGGCTTTGCGCTTTGCCATCCAAAATACATTGTGCTGAATTAGGAGTCGTTGACATAATAGAGGCGTCTGCTCTAATAAATGATGAAAATACGCTTTAGTGAACTGCTGCACGCACGAAGGACAAGCACAATCAGCATCAATTATCTCAAATTGCATCCTTGCTTCATCTTGCGTTAAATCAATTTTTCCAGTGCTGTTATATACGATTCCATGCAAGGCTGCTTTTGCAGGCTCATCGGTTTCAATAAGTTGAATGCCTTTAGCTCGCAAATCTTCTATTGCATTTGCGTCAATAGCACCCATGACATAATTAGGCAGATGAGACCATCTTCCTAATTGGCTTGCTGTTAACTTATCAGAATAATTAAAATAAACGCCATGCTCCCTCTCAATTGAGTGATGTTCTAATTCATCTACGTGGATAAATGGAATGATAGATTCAATCCATTGACTCCAAATTTGGGGGCAGTCACGCAACATATTTTTCGGTAAGATCACGGCCGTTGGTTTTAGATGCTGCAGCAACGTAATTAGATCAACCGTATTCAATGTGACTTTAGAACCATCATAAGGAGATCTTGATACATAAACCCCCTCTTTATTCGCAACTAAGCTTGCTGCATTAATAATAAGCGTGCAGGGCCATCCTACATAATGGGCAAAATCAGGGATTTTTTTTAAAATTTCCACACCAGGCTTATGTAATAAGGACTCTAGGGAGTAAGAAATAGCAGTCACCTGTGCTTCTTGCCAATTTTCTGCCGTAAGGCATAAACCTGCTGCTGAAGTTACAAGGGGTATAATATTTTGCACTGCTGATAACATTTGATCTCTCCTATTCGATGTCTTACAGCATCTTTTGATTAGCCTGGCGCTTCTTTAAGGACTTTATGCCCTTGTAGCCTGGATGCAGCAAAGCGTAATCCAGGAATGCGGCGCCACTAATTGCAAGCAGGCTTTTCTCTGCTTATAAACAAACTTGTTATAGCAACAAACTCGTATCACCATAACTAAAAAATCGATAACCTTGATTAATCGCTTCTTGATAAAGCATCATTGCTTCTTTATGTCCAATAAAAGCAGACACCAACATTAATAGAGTGGATTCAGGTAAGTGAAAATTAGTCATCAATCCATCGCAAATTTTGAATGTATAGCCTGGATAAATAAAAATATTAGTATCTTTGCTACAAGGCACCAATTGACCGTCTACAGTAGCGCTTTCTAGGCTGCGTAAAGCGGTTGTTCCTACAGCTATCACCCGATGACCAGCAGCCTTGGTGGCATTTACCGCTGCAGATAACTCAGGACTAATAGTAAATTGCTCACTATGCATTTTATGGTCTTTAATATTGTCACAACGCACAGGCCTGAATGTGCCTGCGCCTACATGCAATGTCACATACCCTATCTGCACTCCTTTTGCACTTAAGCTCGATAAAACTGACTCATCAAAATGTAGGCCTGCTGTAGGGGCAGCAACGGATCCTTCAAACTTTGCATAAACTGTTTGATACCGATCTTCGTCCAAGAACTCATCGCTTCGTGTGATATAAGGTGGCAAAGGAATATGCCCTACACCATTTAATAGCTCCAATACGCCGATATTGGCTTGGCATAAAAATAAATCATCCTGTCTTCCCAAAACTTGAAGTTGTTTGTTGTCCTCTAAATAAATGACACCACCAGCCTTTAATGCTTTACTGGCTTTAATGTGTGCGAGAAATGTGTCTTCACTGGTAATTCTCTCGACTAGTAATTCAACCTTGCCTCCTGTTGATTTTTGCCCATAAAGACGGGCAGGAATCACTTTTGAATTATTCATTACGAGTAGATCACCCGGATTTAAAAAATCAGCAATCTCTTTAAATTGATGATGCCCATAATCACCAATTTGGCGATTATAAGTTAACAATCTAGAATCACTGCGTTGAGCTAAAGGATATTGAGCAATCAAATTTTGCGGTAAATCAAAGAAAAAATCCTGCGTATTCATAGTGCAACCTGAAAATAAATTGGTGCTATTATACACTGAAGGTGCTTCATCAAGCCACTAGTAATAATGCGACATTCATAATCCAAATCATAGTGCTCGTAAGATAGGAATATTTATAGGGTAGATAGGTTCGTTGTCGAACAAAAAGATCTATCAATATAACAGGCAATACTGAAATAAGCGTTAATAAAATAATCATTGCCACTGATTTTGCTTGATAATGAAAAGGCATTAAATGAACTAAAAAATTTAAGGCGGCATGCAACATGTCACGGTAATAATATGCGGCCCATAAGAACCAATGAACAAAGGTAAATACTAGCCATGAGGCAATCAGTAAAGGGAGAAATAAACCAACCACCTTGATAGCTAAAATTTTTTTAAACGTTCTAATAAATTCTTGTGAAAAAAACACGAAAATAGAAGCACAAAAAACAACTGCTGCTAAGGTAACTAACATTGATTGACCCCTGGTTCAGTTAACATTACATCCGCTCCTCCAGTGCTTCCCATTGAGCATAAAAACCCTTCAGTTTAGCCTCATCCTCAGCAAGAGCTTGGCTTGTTTTAGCAATGATTGAAGCCTCTTGCTGATAAAATTTTGAATCGGCCATTTTTAAATGTAACTCTGAAATTTTCTTTTCTAATTGCTCAATTTTTTCAGGTAGTTTCGCTAATTCACGTTGTTCATTAAAACTTAATTTATTTGATGTGGGACCCCGCGAAACATGAGCCGATTTGTTGACTACCTCACGTTGCTGTTTTTTATGTACTTTATAATCATCATATCCCCCAACAAACTCGCTAAATTGCCCAGGGCCTTCATGCACTAAAACACTAGTAACAACTTGATTGATAAATGCTCTATCATGACTAATTAATATTAACGTGCCGGAAAAATCAGCCAACATTTCTTCTAATAGCTCGAGTGTTTCAATGTCCAAATCATTGGTTGGTTCATCCATTACTAGAAAATTGACCGGTTTTGCAAATAGCTTCGCTAGTAAAAGGCGGTTTCTTTCACCTCCTGATAAAACTGAAACAGGTTGATTAAATCGTTCAGGAGAAAATAAAAATTCACGTAAATAACTCGCTACATGCTTTTGCTTTCCATTGATAGTGACATAATCTGAGCCCTCGCCCACATTAAACATGACGGTTTCGTTTTCATTCAGTTGACGTCGTAATTGATCAAAATAAGCCACACTTAAAGAAGTGCCTTGTTTAATCTGGCCAGAATCGGCTTGGATCTCACCCAATAATAATCGCACTAAAGTCGTTTTACCGCACCCATTTGGGCCGATAATACCTAATTTATCTCCACGATTGAGAAGCAATGAAAAATCACTTAGAAGCACTTTATCGTCTATCTTGTAATTAATATGCTCTGCATCAATCACTACCGATCCGGACCGCGCTATTTCTAAGGAAAAAGATTTAACAGCACCTAATTGATTACGACGTGCCCTACGCTCTTCGCGCAAGGCTTTTAACGCACGAACTCGGCCTTCATTTCGTGTGCGTCTTGCCTTAACACCTGTACGAATCCATACCTCTTCTTCTGCTAATCTTTTATCAAATAAATTATTTTGCTTTTCTTCACTTTGGCGAATTATTTCCCGTCTCTCAAGGTATGTTTCATAATCGCAATCGTACTGATAGAGTTTTCCACGATCAATTTCAACAATACGGTTTGCAACTTGCCGTAAAAACTCTCTATCATGGGTCACTAACAACACAGCGCCCTTAAAATTTTTCAAGTAAGACTCTAACCATTCAATGGCTTCAATGTCTAAATGGTTTGTGGGTTCATCTAATAGTAATAAATCAGGCGTAGCAATCAATGCAGCACCCAATAAAACACGGCGTTTCATTCCTCCGGATAAATCGCCCATGCGATCACCAATTGTAATTCCCAAACGAGTGGCCATCGTCTCGATTTGTGGTAATTTATCCCAGGCATGAAGATTATCCATTTTCTGTTGGCATGCTGCTAATTTATCCATATCCTCTTGTTGGGATAACTCATGAAATTGAGCTAGTACTTCCCCTACTTCACCTAAGCTTTTTACTAAAAAATGATAAACAGATTCATCTCCAGTCACAGGAACTTCCTGTGTTAAACCCGCAATTTTTAAACCGGATAATTGATTTATTTGTCCACTATCAGGGGTTAAATCACCTTGGAGTAACTTCAATAATGTCGATTTTCCTGCGCCATTTCGGCCAACTAAAGCAAGTCGCTCATTAGGCTGAATTTGCCAATCAGCTTGATCTAATAACTGGTTACCCGCAATATTCAGGCTAACGTTGTGAAGGGAAATAATACTCATATATCAACTCTAATAATCATATAGTAGCCTAGTTGCGTGCAACTAGGATCTGCGCCACTGAATTCCCGGATTGCGCTTCGCTGCATCCAGGCTTTACTAATCATAAATGGGTAAAACCATAATGCCATCTATTTCAACTTGTGCGCCTCGAGGTAAAGCAGCAACACCAATTGCAGCTCTTGCAGGATATGGCTCCATAAAATAACGCGCCATCGCCTCATTAACTAAAGGAAAATGGCTCAAATCAGTTAAATAAACATTTAATTTAACAACATAAGCCAAACTACCACTAGCTGCCTCACAGACGGC
This sequence comes from Legionella sp., assembly GCA_030158115.1. Lineage (GTDB taxonomy): Bacteria > Pseudomonadota > Gammaproteobacteria > Legionellales > Legionellaceae > Legionella. Next base: position 106,327 of record JAOATK010000048.1, on the reverse strand, counting down.
GGATAAATTTTCTAGTACTTGCGTAATTTGTAACTTGATATCTGGACTGCAGAGTTGCATAGTTTGTGGATCCAAAGGAATTTGTCCTGAAAGATACACCGTGTCACCGCATTGAATAGCTTGTGAATAAGTACCAATCGCCTCTGGCGCTAATTTGGTATGAATTGGATGCATTAATTATCCCCTTGTTTTTTTCTATATAGACGCATAACCACTTTATTGGCACGTAAACGTCGCATAACCCGTGCTAAGTGCGTTCTGTTAACCACACTAATTGAAAAGGTTACTGCATTGTGGCGGCCATCACGTGGATCTACATTGATATTGCCAATGTTAGAACCTGCCTCAGAAATGGCTGTAGCCAACGCGGCTAAAACACCTCTCTCATTTGCTACATCCACCGTAATATCAACCCAATATTCCCCTTCAACTTTATCATCCCATCGTAAAGAGACAAATTGCTCAAGATTAAGGCGCGTATTTTTTAAAATAATGCAGTCACTGCTGTGAACATTAATTCCTCTGCCTTGTTGGAAGACCCCCACAATATTGTCCCCAGGAATAGGTTGGCAACATTCACCAAAATGTATGACCATCCCTTCTGTCCCTTTAATTGCTAGGGGCGATGCTTTCAATCCCTTTTCTAATTCATGGGAATCCTGGCTCACAACTAAACGCTTAGCAATCACCATCGCCATTTGATTGCCGATACCAATCGCATACAATAAATCATCCGCTGTTTTATAATGCAAATCTCCCAATAAAGCCTGTAATGATTCAGGGGGAACTTTTGCATAATTACTCGATAACTCTCTTAGTGATTGCTCTAATAAACGCTCCCCAAGAATTATAGATTCTGCATTTTGCTGGCTTTTCAAGAAGTGTCGAATATTGGATCGCGCTTTACCTGTCACAACAAAATTAAGCCATGCAGGATTAGGACGGGCTCCTTTGGCTGTAATTATTTCTACTGTTTGACCGTTAGATAGTGGGATACTAAGCGGTACTAAACGTCGATTAACTTTGGCAGCAACACAGCTATTTCCTACTCCTGAATGAACTGAATAGGCAAAGTCTACTGGCGTTGCTCCCTTGGGCAACTCCATGATGTGACCTTTGGGAGTAAAAACATACACTTCATCAGGGAATAAATCGATTTTTACATTTTCAATAAATTCGAGCGAATTTCCAGTACTGCGCTGCATTTCTAATAAACTTTGGACCCATTCACGAGCGCGCAATTGCGCCTCATTGACTTCAAGGCCTGATGATTTATATATCCAATGCGCAGCCACCCCATTATCCGCTACTTTATCCATATCACGAGTACGTATTTGCACTTCAAGTGGCACACCAAAAGGACCAAATAAAGTCGTGTGCAAGGATTGATAGCCATTGGCTTTAGGAATTCCGATATAATCTTTAAAGCGCTGTGGCACTGGTTTGTAGGTGCAATGCAAAGCACCTAAAATACGATAACAAGAATCAATGTCTTCCGTAATAATTCGAAAAGCAAAAACATCGGTGATTTCAGTAAATGAGGCTTTTTTTAAACGCATTTTTCGATAAATACTGTATAAATGCTTTTCTCTGCCAAATACTTGCTCATAGGGAATATTTAATTGTGCTAAAGCTTGTTGTAAATCACGCTCAATTGTTTGAGTTAGCTCGCGTCGATTACCTCGCGATTTTTCTACTGCCGATTTAATCGCCCGATAGCGCATAGGATATAAAGCTTGAAAACCTAGATCTTCAAGACCTACGTAGACTGAATGCATGCCTAATCGATTAGCAATAGGTGCATAAATCTCTAGCGTTTCGATGGCAATGCGTCGCCGTTTTACGGCAGGCATTGAGCCTAAAGTGCTCATATTATGCAATCTATCAGCTAGTTTCACGATGATGACACGAATGTCTTTCACCATGGCTAAAACCATTTTACGAAAATTTTCAGCTTGAGCTTCAGCTTTTGATTCAAATTTTATTTTAGTGAGTTTGGTGACCCCATCAACCAAGGCCGTGATATCTTCACCAAACAGTCGAGTTAAATCTTCTTTGCTAATTGAGGTATCTTCGACTACATCATGTAATAATGTGGCCATAATGGTCTGATAATCTAGCCGCATTCGAGCAAGAATTAAAGCAGCAGCAACAGGGTGAGTAATATATGCCTCACCTGAGCGACGCATTTGTCCATGATGTGCGTTTTCTGCAACCGTATAAGCTTGGTAACATTTTTCTATTTGGGCTGGTTCAAGGTAACATTTAAGCTCCTCATCCAGCGGCTTAAAATAACTCACGCAGCATTCCATCCCTGCTTGTAAGAGTTTATTAGCATATCGTAGCCTCACTGCCATTAAGTTAAGGTATTGTTGTAGATTGGGCAGCGGCCCAATCTACTTTTAAGCCCGCACTTACTCTTTATCTAAAATAGCAGCAGTAACAAAACCTTCAGCTATTTCACGCAAGGCCACTACGGTTGGCTTATCATTTTCCCACTCAACCATAGGTTGATCGCCACGAACAGCAATCTGACGCGCACGTTTGCTAGCCACCATAACCAATTGGAATCTATTTTCTACATGCTCTAAACAATCTTCAACAGTAACTCGTGCCATAATTGCATCCTCCAGTAACCAAAACTTCTCATTTTACTGCGTTGACATCAGGAATGAAAGTAATTTTGCTTGTTTATTTATCTGCCGTGCCGTGCGCAACCGATTAGCAATCACAATTGCATTTAATTCCAATGCCGCGTGTTCAAAATTATCATTAACAATTAAATAATCAAACTCAGCATAATGACTCAACTCATCTTGAGCTTTTTTCATTCGCTCACTAATCACTTCGTCTTTATCTTGTCGTCTGTTAGTCAAGCGTTGCTTTAACTCATCCAAAGACGGCGGGATAATAAAAATACTAACGGCATCTGGAAAAGATTTTTTTATTTGAGCAGCTCCTTGCCAATCAATATCCAGAACCACATCCACTCCATGCGATAAACGCTCACTAATTTGAGCAATTGAGGTGCCATACAAATGATTAAAGACTTGAGCATGCTCTAAAAAAGCATTGTCATTAATCATTTTAATGAATACGTTATCATCTACAAAAAAATAGTCTGCACCATGTTGTTCTCCAGGGCGCATCGTGCGAGTCGTGTGTGAAATAGATACTTCAACGTGTTCTAACGTAGCCACTAATTTTCGCACTAAACTGGTCTTACCACCCCCGGAAGGAGCAGCAACAATAAATAAATTACCTAAATGATTATCTGCCATAATACTCACTCAATGTTTTGAATTTGCTCACGCATTTGTTCAATCAAGACTTTCATTTCAACAGCACTTTGTGTTAATTCCACCGAGTCTGATTTTGAACCTAGCGTATTTGCTTCTCTATTTAGCTCTTGCATCAAGAAATCAAGTCGTCTTCCTGCTATTTTATCGCAATTTAAAGTACGACTCACCTCATGGATATGAGTCTGCAATCTATCCAACTCTTCGCTGACATCCAGTCGCGTAAGAATCAAAGCAATTTCTTGTTCCACACGAGACTCAGGAACTTCAAGCTGCACTGCATGCAATCGAGTCAATAGCTTATCTTTAACCTGCTCAGTCTGCGTAGACACAATGCTTCGCGAACGCTCAACTTCTCGTCCCAAATCCTGTAAACGCCCTAACACATGTTCTTTTAACGCGTTGCCTTCTGTTGAACGAACATTTTTTAGCTGTTCAATTGCTTCATTAAATAAAAACAATGCGTTTTGCCCTATCTCTTCTACATCAGGAGTACTTACCTGGACCACACCAGGCCATAAAAGAATCTTCCCGACTGTTAAATCATTAGGAAGCTGATGCGATGTGGATAATTGCTCCCCTATGTCGACTAGCGCATTCACCATACCCTTATTTATAAGCATAGACTGATTATCAGAACCCGTATCCTGATATTTGAGCTGACATTCTAATTTTCCACGACTGATTTTATCACGCAACAACGTACGCAAAGCAGTTTCTAAAAAACGAAATGGTTCTGGTAGACGAAATGAAATATCTAAATAGCGATGATTAACTGATCTAATTTCCCAACAAAGCTGCCCCGCATCAATCTGTTTTTGGACTCGCGCGAATGCCGTCATGCTTTGAATCATATGAACACCTATGAATAAACCTTGCGCGAATATACCGCACTTTGCCGCGATTGGACAGCTGCCTATATCCGATTTGAGCGTTCAGCGTGTCTTCCATGGCTCTTCTTTAATAAATTGTTGATAAGTTTGATACCAGTTCAAGACACTATTTCAAAGAATTTGACTTAGGTTCAATAGCCAATCTGGCTTGATATGGAATTCACGAAAGTATTAATCAAGATTATTCGATGAGTTTTAAATTTCCCTGGTGCACTAGAATCTCAAACGTTATGAGGTGCAACTCAAACAGTTAAGCGCTATACTGCGCCTTTTTATCGAGGATTATCCAATGCGCCCCAGTAAACGAGAAGCTAATGAACTTCGCCCTATTAAAATCACCCGTAATTTTACCAAACATGCTGAAGGGTCTGTACTGGTTGAATATGGAGACACTAAAGTGTTATGTACTGCTTCAGTCACTGATGGAGTTCCTCGTTTTATAAAAGGTAAAGGTCAAGGTTGGGTTACTTCAGAATATGGCATGCTGCCTCGCGCCACACATAGCCGTTCTGAGCGAGAAGCATGTAAAGGCAAACAAGGTGGTCGCTCCATGGAGATCCAACGCCTTATAGGCCGATCGTTAAGAGCCTGTGTGGATTTAAAATTTTTGGGTGAAAATACCATTACTTTAGATTGTGATGTAATTCAAGCCGATGGTGGAACGCGAACTGCCTCGATCACTGGTGCTTGTGTTGCAATGAGAGATGCCATTACTTGGATGGTAGAGCGTGAAAAAATACGAAAAATGCCTGCGTTTAATTACATTGCAGCGGTTTCTGTTGGCCTTTATAGAGGGCAAGCTGTACTTGATTTGGATTATGCCGAAGATGTATTGGCAGAAACAGACATGAATGTGGTCATGAATGAAGCCGGACATTTTATTGAAATTCAAGGAACCGCTGAGGATAAAAATTTCTCTCGAGATGAGTTAAATAATATGCTTGCTTTAGCTGAACTTGGTATTCCACAGTTAATTGAATTGCAAAAAACCTCTTAAAAATTTATACCCTGACGCAGTAAGGATATTTTCCCTTTTCCTCAGCAATAGGAGAAGGGAAAAGGGTTCGCTTTTAAGCATCAGTGACACAAATTACTTGCAGCTCTTTTTGAGGTAAAGCACTTGAGCCCTGCCCTCATCAAGTTAAGAAATAGAACAACAGTTCTTTGATGCTGCTTGATAACCTAGTGCCTCAATCGCTTCCTGGGAAAATTCACAGGGAAATATTCTTCGCCGCGCAATCCAATTGTAAGCCCCTGCTCCCTCAATCCCAGCATACAATTCATTTCCCTTATAATCGCAAATCATTACTTCGCATTCGAATTCAAAATCATCAGAGTCTTGCTTAGCGTATAACTCCGCTTCTTCTTGCGTAATCACGTTATACTTAATAAGTTCTTTAATTTCAGGGTGAAACTCATCACTTGGAATATTAAAGAAAAAGCCTATCTCATTAATCATTATTACCCCTCAATAAATAGCCACATTAGCTGCTTTTTTAGTGGCAAAGCTCAACAAAGCTAAAGCTGAATTACGTATTTTTTATTTCGTTAAAAATGACAAAGCACTATTACCAGCATGCTTCTAACAAAATAAACTTTTATCAACTGCCACATTATAAGCTATCTGCTTCAAAATTACACTATTATTTACTAGCTCTAATAGATGTTGGTCTAAGGTATGCATTCCCGTGCTTTGTCCTGTTTGAAGATAAGAATACATTTGAGCCGTTTTATTTTCGCGAATTAAATGGCGAATTGCTCCTGTACATCTCATTATTTCTAAAGCAGCAACGCGCCCAGAACCATTTTTTTTCAATAAGGTTTGTGTGATTACGGCCTGTAATGACTCCGATAACATAGAGCGTATCAAGGATTTTTCTTCTGCAGGAAAGACATCAATAATACGATTAATAGTTTGTGTTGCTGAGTTTGTATGCAAAGTACCAAGCACTAAATGCCCTGTTTCAGCAGCGGTAATAGCTAAGCGAATCGTATCTAAATCACGCAATTCCCCGACCATAATCACATCAGGATCTTCACGTAAGGCTGAGTGTAAAGCTGCTGCAAAACTAAGGGTATTTCGGTAAACTTCCCGCTGGTTTATCAAAGAGTGATTACTTTCATGTATGAATTCTATGGGATCTTCAATGGTTAAAACATGATGATGACGAGATGAGTTAATGTAATCAATCATAGCGGCTAAGGTTGTGCTTTTTCCTGAGCCTGTAGGGCCTGTTATTAAAATTAAGCCTCTAGGTAAACTGGCAATTTCTTTAAAAATCATCGGCAAATTTAACTCATCAAGGCTTAAAACTTTAGAGGGAATAATACGAAATACGGCAGCCACACCTCTTAACTGATTAAAAACATTGACCCTAAAGCGCGCTAACTTGGGTATTTCAAAAGAAAAATCTATTTCTAATTCTTTTTCAAACTCTATTTTTTGCTGATGACTCATAATTTGATGAATCATTTTTAGCACTTCATCATGCGTTAAAATGGGCCAATCCATTGAGCATAAATCACCATCGACTCGCATGAGAGGAGATAGCCCGGCGGATAAATGCAAATCAGATGCGTTGTTTTTAGACGAATAGCTTAATAACTCAGTGAGGTACATGGGTTAATTGAACAAAATTTCCATGGCCCTAGAGTAACTCAGGAAATCTCTCTCGGCAAACACTCTTTCTTTTGCTATTCTCAGTAGTTTATTCGTATTAGGATAACCACATGACTCTGGCTGAACGTCTAACCCAAATAAACGACCTCATCCAACAAGCAACACGAGAAAGTAACCGAACAGCCAATGATGTTTTATTGTTGGCAGTCAGCAAACAACAACATCCTGAAGCAATTACAAAAGCCTTTAAGCTGGGACTGCGCCATTTTGGTGAAAATTACTTTCAAGAAGCGCTTAAAAAAATAACTGTTTTAAGCAATCTTCCCATAATTTGGCATTTTATTGGACCCATACAGAGTAATAAAACGCAAGGCATCGCCACTCATTTCTCTTGGGTCCATAGTGTGGATCGCTTGAAAATTGCGCTGAAACTAAATGACTATAGACCTAGTGAATTAGGCCCCTTGAATGTTTGCTTACAAATTAATTTAGTGGGTGAAAAAACTAAATCAGGCATAGCACCTGAAGAAGCTCTAGAGCTTGCCCTAGCAATCAAGCAATTACCGCATCTCACACTTCGCGGTCTCATGACTATTCCACCTCCAGAAAAAGACCCACAAAAGCAATACGAGTTATTTATAACCCTCAAACAACTCCAAGCCTCTATTAATCAAAAATTGGGCTTAGAAATGGACACGCTCTCTATGGGAATGAGCGATGATCTCATCCCTGCAATCAAAGCAGGGGCAACAATCATTCGTGTTGGGCGTGCTATTTTTGGTGAGCGACAAAAATAATATCACTTGTTATACTAAAGCTCATTAAAGGTTTATGGAGCAAACATGTTGAATTTAACAGCCGTAGGATTATTTGTTATTTCTTTATTTTTTTCGATTCTTATATTCAGTATGTGGGTACGTATGGCTTTGCGCTATTTTCGCATTAGCTCTCTTAATCCTTTAAGTCAGCTTATTCATACCCTAACAAATCCATTAGTACTTCCCATTCAACGACTTGTAACAGCTCCTAAAACTGGTCAAAAATACGATCTGGCAGTGTTTATTAGTTTACTTTTGCTCGAAATACTCAAAATAACACTCATTAGCCTGCTTTTTTTTCATGCAGTAATGCCATTGGGATCTTTCTTTTTATATGTTCTGGCCGATTTAATTATTCAATTTTGTAACTTACTTTTCTATGCTATTTTAATTCGTGCCATCATGAGTTTTGCGAATCCTAACTGGCAAAATCCTATTGCTGATGTCTTACGCATTGCCACAGAACCGCTTTTAAAATTAGGCAGAAAAATTATTCCTAATATTTCAGGTTTTGATTTTTCTCCCTTTATTATTCTTATGTTACTAGAAGTAATTACTTTATTTATTAACTCGAATCTTCCCTGGAGATTACTCTAAAAGCAACTATACTTATCCATAGATAAAGGCTATAAGGATAACATGATGAAATTGACGCATAAAATTGGTTTAGGACTGTTTGTCTTACCATTTAGCCTCTTTGCTAATACGCAATCAATCTATTGCCCACAAAATCACGCTTACATCAATGTAGGCATGACACAGGATCAAGTGATCTCAGCTTGTGGACAACCCATTAGCCAGCAAGACTCTAACCAGCCTGCGATGCAGAAAATTCCTGTACAGCAATTAATCTATAATAATAAGGGAGCTTCCACAGTCTTTTATGGTGTTTGGAATATACCTGTAGGCTTTAATGCCTCTCGACTTGAAATTGATCTGGTCAATAGAAAGGTTAAAAGTATTCGATTAAATGGCTCCAATGCCAATGCGATGTCTATTTGTGGCGGCAGAAGCATCCAGCCCGGTGATCCTGTTGAAAAAGTTTACTCTTTTTGCGGTAGCCCCACTTTAACCAACACGACTTATATGAATGTGTTAATTCCCACAACACACAAACCACAAGTATGGATTTATCAACCAGGGGAATATCAGCCCTCTGTCAGCTTGACTTTTGTTAATGGCAGACTACAATCCATCAATTAATTTTTTGAGGAATTGACTTCATGTCAGCAACTATAGATGAAATCACCATTGCGTTTAGTGAAAATGGTACAGAAACAACCAAGGAGCTGGACAAGCAAGTTTTAACTAAAGGAGCTTGGACTACCATTATGTTTAAATACCAAGACTGGGACAGTGCCAAAAATGAGTATGGGCCTGTGAAATACACTATTCGTCGCTATCAAAAACGTAACAATCAATACTGGCAAAAATCCAAATTTAATATTTCAAGCGCTGACCAAGCACAAAAAATGATTAGTATTTTAAGTGACTGGTTAAAATAGACATGTAAAAAATAGCCTTGATTAGACTACGCTGCATCAAGGCTATGTAAAGCAAAATTGTAAGTCTTCTTCTGTTCTTGCGAAATAAGTCGCAACTCTCTCTTTAGTAATCATCTCTAAACTCTCAGGATTCCAGTGTGGATTTTTATCTTTATCGACTAATAATGCCCTCACACCCTCATAAAAATCTTTATCCTGCATAAAGTGACTGACTAAACCATAATCCATTTGCAAACATTCCGCTAAATTTAATCCTTTGGCTTTTTGTAACTGCGCCAAGGTAACCTTCAAACTTAAAGGGGATTTTTGCGATAAACTCGTTCCATCTTCTTGCACATTTTGTAAAGAGGCTTTAATCATCTCAACAGTAGGTTGGGAAAAACACTGAGTAATTTCAGGTTTAATCTGCGAGGGTCCAGCCTCTAAAATATATTCACGCAAACATCCATCAACTGCGCCGTAAGAGTTAGTTGATAAATCAGTTCGTTTTAATGTGTTTAAGAAAGAAGGGATATGCTCTGAAGCGATCACTGACTTAATTAATTTAGCCTGTAAGGCATCATGTGGACCTAGACGATGACCGGTTAGTCCCAAATAAATCCCCAAAGAATCCGGACAACGCGCTAGTAAGTAGCTCGCACCAATATCTGGAAAAAAACCAATACTGGTTTCTGGCATAGCAAAAACAAACCGCTCACTGCCTACAGGATGACTGCCATGCAAAGAAATGCCTACTCCCCCGCCCATTACCATCCCATCAATCAATGAAATATAAGGCTTTCCAAAATAATGAATAAAATGATTTAATCGATATTCATGCCAAAAAAATTGCATTTGGTCAGCATAGACAGAAGCGTATAAAGAGCGAATGTCACCACCTGCACAAAAGGCTTTTCCTGGAGCAGCTTGAAGGACCACGGCTTGAATGCTCTTATCAGCTTTCCAAAGACTTAGTTGCTTTTGCATGGCCAAGATCATGGAAAGAGTCAGTGCATTTAATGCACTAACTCTATTTAACGTAATAAATCCTAACTGACCTTCTTGAGTAAAAAGCACTTCATCAGTCATATTTATCGTCCTTTAAATTGAGCAGTCCGCTTTGCAAGAAAGGCCGAAACTCCTTCTTGTTTGTCTTCAGTAGCACAGGTTTTAGCAAAATGAATCGCTTCTAAATGCAGAGCATCGGTTAATGACAAATCATAACCATGATCAATGACTTCCATCACGCCAGCTACAGCAATAGGGGCCATACTTAAAATGCCTTGTAGAACTGATTTTCCTCGCGCCACCAATGCTTCAGGTGCCACTACATCACTGACTAAACCCCAATTTAATGCGGTTTCTGCATTAATAAATCGCCCTGTTAAACATAAATCTAAGGCACGTCCCTTACCCACTAAACGAGCCAACCGTTGTGTACCACCATAACCAGGAATCACGCCCAATTTTACTTCGGGTTGCCCAAATTGGGCAGCTGTTGAGGCAATTCTCAAGGTAGCCGAAATAGCTAACTCACAACCGCCACCAAATGCAAACCCATTGACGGCAGCTAATGAGGGCTTACCCATGGTTTCTAATAAACGGAATACTTCTTGTCCACGGCATGCAAAATCATAACCTGTCTGCCCCGTGCACTCTGCTAATTTACTAATATCAGCACCAGCGCAAAATGCTTTACCATTGCCCGTGATCATCACCGCTTTTACCTTGGGATTTGATTTTGCTGCCGCAAATGCTAGCGCTAAAGCATCCAGCACTTCCGTGCTTAGGGCATTCAATTTATCTGGTCTGTTCAAAGTAAGTAGTAAAATTCCTTGATCATCCAATTCTTGTTCGATTAAATTCATCTGATTACTCCTTGTTATATTAGCCTAAAACATGCGTCGCATCTAAAGTAGCCTTTGCCACAATTTCACGCATGATTTCATTGGTTCCTTCAAGAATTTGATGTACTCGTAAATCCCGAAATATTCGTTCTATTTGATAATCACGTAAATAGCCATAACCGCCATGTATTTGCATGGCTTTGTCACTAATACGAAAAGCCACATCCGTTGCCAAACGCTTTGCCATGGCACAATGCATGGGGGCCTTAGGATCATTTTTATCCAAGGCACTTGCCGCACGGTAAACCAACAACCTTGCCGCCTCGTAATCAGTCAGCATATCAGCAAAATAAAAACGTAAAGCTTGGATGTTTTTTAATTGCTTATCAAATTGCTTACGCTCTGACATATACTGCTGGGTTAAGCGCAAGCACGCAAGAGCACCTCCCAAAGAACAGGACGCTATATTAACTCGCCCCCCATTTAAAGCATTTAGAGCAATTTTAAATCCCATGCCCTCCGCACCAACAAGGTTTGCAATCGGAACATGGCAATCTTCGAAAAAAACCATCGAGGTTGGCTGGCTGCGCCATCCCATTTTCTTTTCTAATTGACCAAAACTTACTCCTGGCGTGTTCTTTTCTATTAGTAAGGCACTAATTCCATGATGAGGCTCATCACTTGTACGCACCATACATAAATAAACATCGCTAACAGAACCTCCAGAAATAAAAGCTTTTGAACCATTAATGACGTAGTAGTCACCCTCTTTAACAGCCTTGGTTTTTAAAGAAGCCGCATCAGATCCTGCCTCAGGCTCCGTTAAACAATAACTCGCAAGCACTTCCATAGAAGTTAATTTCGGCCCCCACTTTGCCCGTAGTTCAGGATTTGCATAGTGATCAACTAAGGTAGTCACCATATTATGAATAGAGAGATAAGCACTCGTACTCACACAACCTGTAGCAAGTTGTTCAAACAATAAAGCAGAATCTAACCGCGTTAATTGAGCCCCTCCAATGTCCTCGCGAGCCATCATTCCTGCCATTCCTAATGCTGCGGCCTCTCGCAAAACATCAATGGGGAAATCACTGTGTTCATCCCAGCTGCCAGCCATAGGCGCTAATTTATCATGGGCAAAATCAGCAGCCATTTCCCGAATAGCTTGATGCTCTGCACTGAATTCGAAATCCATAAACCTTCCTTAGAAATTTTGTTAAAAATGTGGGCCGTCACAACGATCTCTATTAAAGAGACATTATTACGAATTTTTAACTGTGGCGAAAGAGATATGTTTTAAAAATTACTCCAAAGTTCCAAGCCATGATGATATGATTCCCACACATCAGTGCTGGTAAAAACAACTAAGAATAAAAATCACATGGAAACTGTAGCTCCGCTTGCAACCAACACCAAAAACGCTTTAGGAGTACTCAAAGAATATTTTGGGTTTGATTCCTTTAGACATCCTCAAGAAGAAATCATTAACGAGGTCATTGCAGGAAATGACGCACTGGTTTTAATGCCTACAGGCGGTGGAAAATCACTTTGCTACCAGATACCCTCTATCGTAAGACCTGGTATTGGTATTGTTGTTTCGCCACTTATTGCTTTAATGGAAGATCAAGTGACTGCTCTTAAATTACAGGGTATTCGCGCAGCCTACTATAACTCCTCATTAACTAGTGAAGAAGCAAAGCGTGTGCTTGCTCAATTGCATCATAATGAACTGGATTTATTGTACATTGCCCCAGAACGACTCATAAGCACCCCTTTTCTAGAGCGCCTACAAGAATGTCATATTGCCTTATTTGCTATTGATGAAGCGCATTGCATTTCACAATGGGGACATGATTTTCGACCAGAATACGCGGCTCTTGGCTTATTAAAGACTTATTTTCCTGAAATACCGATTATTGCTTTAACTGCCACCGCAGATAAACAAACACGCCAAGATATTGTCGTTAAATTAAATTATACACCTAAAAAATACATTGCCTCATTTAATCGACCCAATATTCATTACAAGGTAGTTCCTAAAACTAATGCCGCAAAGCAATTAGGTCAATTTTTAGAATCAATGGAGCAACAATCAGGAATTATCTATTGTGGCACTCGTAATAGTGTCGAAAAACTTGCCGAAAAACTCCAAGAGATGGGATTTAAAGCCCGCGCATACCATGCAGGAATGTCTCATAAAGAACGAAAAGAAGTTCAAAATTTATTCCGCTATGATCGCATCGATATGGTTGTGGCAACCATTGCTTTTGGCATGGGGATTGATAAGCCTAATGTCCGTTTTGTAGCGCATCATGACTTACCTAAAAATATTGAAGGCTACTATCAAGAAACAGGACGTGCTGGACGCGATGGCCTGCCTGCACAAGCTCTTTTACTTTACGATGCAGCAGACAGTGCTAGACTGCGCTCTTGGATTGTAAATACCCCATTAGACGAACAACGACGAGTAGAAACCAATAAACTCAATCACATGCTTGCTTTTGCTGAAGCATCACATTGCCGCCGCCAAATCCTATTACGTTATTTTGATGAACCATGTGATAGCGAATGTAAATACTGCGATGTGTGTGATAATCCACCTGTTCTGGCTGATGCAACAGAAGATGCTCAGAAATTTCTATCCTGTATTTATCGTTTACGACAAAATTTCGGGATGCTGCATACTATTGACGTATTACGTGGCAGCCTTTCTGAAAAAATAAAACAATTAGGGCACGATCGTTTAAGTACTTTTGCTATTGGCAAGGATAAATCGACGAATTATTGGCGCTTATTAGGCTGGCAGCTAATTCATAAAGATTATTGCTTACAAGACATGAATCATTTTAATGTCTTAAAATTAACTCCTAAAGCGATTCCTTTACTCAAAGGAGAAGAAAAAATATCGCTGACTATTCCCAATAATGATCTGAGTAATAGTAAAAAGAAAACAAAAGAGCGCAGGTCTATTCAGCCCTCAAACAGTCCCTTATTTGAAGTATTACGCGGCTTAAGACGCAAACTAGCTGATGAAGAAAATAAACCGCCATTTATGATTTTCAGTGATGCCACACTTCATGCCATGACTGAACAAAAGCCCAAAAATACAGAAGAATTACTTGCGGTGTCCGGTGTAGGCCAACATAAATTATCTCACTATGGAAATCATTTTTTAAAGGCTTTAAATGAATACAGTGAGTTGGAGTAATTGCACTTATATTTTTCTTCAGATATTCTGAAAACCGAGATTAATCATCAAGGAGTATCGTAATGGATTTACAAGAATTAATAGCTAACGTGGAGCATAATGTCGGCCTTTTCTCAGGGCATTATAAAACAATTGGCAATGGAAAAAGCTACGATATCCCTTTTGAGCTAAAACCCGCGCAACAAATGATACTTGCATTAGGCGGTGGCTCTCAAAAAACCTTACAGTTAACCTCTAGGGGAGCCATAAAACCCACGGGTAATCCTAATATAAAAATTAACAGTTTTAAACCTAAAACAGCCCAAAGCGAATTAACTATAACTGGCCCTTGCCTTGATCGACTGTTTAAAAGTAGCAAAATTTATCTTGATAGCAGCGTAACGCCTGCTCACCTATATCAACCACTACTCAAAAAAATCCCAGAAAAAGTAAAGAGAATTCATTTAGAACATATGGCGATAGGAGTATGTCATGCCCAAGAAATTGTCTTACTGGTAGATACTCTTATCAGTAAACATGGAAGAGCACATACTACTGTACGTGAAAACGGAACTTTAATCGATGAAAAGTCCCCCTCCCTTCTCTTGCTTTCAAGCTCGCCATTAACATTGAGTGGCAGAGACATCACCAAACAAGACCAAGAGAAATTAATTCGCAGCATGTATCGCAATCTCTTTGATGTCACATTACGCGAAGGACGTAACTACATTGCCCTTCCGGCAGCAGGCTTAGGGAAAAAACACGGCGGCAAACCTGACATGTATTTCTCCATATTAATGAGCGTTGCATCTGAATTTCCTGACTTAAATGTGATTTATCATGCCGGACCGCATGAAAAGCAATTTGATGACGCATTAAAAAAATCAGGTTTAAAAAACATCATTCGAACAACTAAAAATATTCTTTTTGTTGCAGATAAGCTCTCTCAACAAGGTAATCCCTGTGCAGTACATAATCCCTCAAGCATGGAGGTGATGTATGGTTTGACTGATGTAGGTGGCCATTGGAAATCAACAAGTACTATAGGCACACTCTTTGGCGATGAAAGTAAAACTTTTCAAGCTTATATTGGGGCTTTTTCCACAGCCTCATTAAATAGTTTTGGCATTAATCCAGAGGCTTATCAACATCCCATAACAAGAGATTTAAGTGTTGTTGCAGCACCGACAGCTCAGGTTGATAGTAGCGAACCAACACCTCCTCTCCCCCCTACTTCATTGATATTTAATGACAATACTTCTTCAGGGAACCACGAGACTAGTTTTTTTAATGCACCTACAATAACTGCTCCTGAAATAGTCATGAAAAAAGAAACAAGCTCTTTATTAAATGACGCCCAGCTTAGTGAAATTACTCTAACAATTAATCGGTTGGCGAAAGAAATAAAAAGTAGCTGGCCTTATCCCAATAAAGACGTCAAGAAAATTAAAGTAATCGCTCTGAATGAATTAATAAACAATGCACAAGTAATGGATAACCTCTCCGAAGTCATTACTGATATCAAGAAAAAATATCCTAGAGTGGCCGAAGGACGCATTAGCACTCGAACTGCCGATTTGCTTAATAAATTACAAAGTGAGTTTGAAAATAATCAATTAACGAGTAACGATTTTGTCTAGTCTGGAGCTTGCTATGCCTAATCCGGGAATTCGGTACCATCGATCCCTGATTAGGCTACGTTTTTTAATAATTGACTAGCTCACGCAATACAACAGTTGCATAGGATCCTGCTGGTAAAATAAAAGATAGTTCTGCTGTTTTATCATGGATAACACACTCAAGTTGCTCTACAAATAAAATGTTAGCACGCCATGCCTCTTCTAAACCATATCGTTGCAAACCAGCTATCCATGGTAACCAATCTTTATAAATAGTATTGATTAACGCCAAAGCATCACGAGTCACCTTATTTTTTCCTATACCAGCCAAAGGACTTGCAGGAGAAATATCTCTCGCTCGAATTCGCTCAATGATCCCCTCACTAAGATCATCCACTGCAAAAATACTATTTGAGCCACTCAACTGCATTACATCACCAGCAAGAGGCTTATTCCAAGTACCCTCTTTTACTCGTAACGATAAAATGAGGTTAAAAAGCCAGGAACGGGCTGCAGAGCAATAGATTCCTTTAAGAAAACGATCCTTTACTTTACGCCCATTAACCAGCATCTCTTCGGCTTTGATTAAATTACCTGCTTCACGTCCAAATCGTTGCTCACCAAAATAATTAGGTACCCCTGATTGCTTGATCTGCTCAATTCGTTGTAATAAATCGGCTTTATCGGAAACCTCTTGCAAACGCACCATAAATTGATTACCTGTTAAAAAACCTGGTCTCAATTTTTTATGGTGTCGCGTGCTCTCAAGAACTCGCCAACCAGGTGCTTCTAATTGCTCAACACCAGGAATTTCTTCGCCAGGTACATGGATACTAAACCATTGCGTAGTGATTGCCTGTCGATCTTTTAAACCGGCATAGCTGATTAATTTAATTGAGCGATGAGTCAGGCGTGAAAGTGATTTAACGACCTCTTCCGTGGTCAGGCCCTTTTTTTCAATTTTAAGCACAAGATGCTCACCCGCCCCACTAAAAGGTTCAGCAAAAAATTCATTCACGTGAAAATCTTCAGGATGTTGCTTAAAAATAGCAGAGGATTTTGGAAAACCATGTGCACGAGACCAATCTAAAGAATACATTCAGCTGCCTTTTTTTAAAAAATATATAAAATCAACGATTTTAAGTGCATACTTAAAAAATAGTTGTAAACTTTATATTAATTGCTACCAAATGGATAGATTGGATAATGAAGACATCATATACACCGATACGCAAAGCTGTCTTTCCAGTTGCAGGTCTTGGAACGCGATTTTTACCAGCAACAAAAGCCGCTCCGAAAGAAATGCTCACTGTAGTGAACAAACCATTAATTCAATATGCTGTTGAAGAAGCGTACGCTGCTGGAATAAGGCAGATGATCTTTGTAACCTGCCATAATAAACGTGCGATTGAAGATCATTTTGATTTTGCCTATCAATTAGAAAGTGAGCTTCTTGCTCATCATAAAGATGAACTTTTATCTATAGTCCACTCAGTTAAACCAGTAGACATGGAGTGTTTTTTTGTACGACAACCCCAAACACTAGGGCTAGGTCATGCAGTATTATGCGCGGAAAAAATAGTTGGTGATGAAGCATTTGCAGTCATTTTAGCAGATGATTTAATGATAGATGAAACACCTGTCCTGCAACAAATGACCCAACTATATGAACAATATGGTCACAGCATGATTGCTGCAGAACATGTGCCCTCTGAATTAACCGAACAATATGGTATTATTCAAGGTAATCCTTGGGAAAAAAATCTATTAAAGGTGCATAATCTAGTAGAAAAACCTCCAGCACATCTTGCAGCATCAAATACTGCCATTGTAGGGCGTTATATTTTAACAGTAGGTATCTTTGAAGAAATCAGAGCCTTACCTAAAATAGAGCATAAAGAAATCCAACTGACTGATGCAATCAATAATTTATTAAAAAAAGAAACGATTTTAGCTTACCATTATAAAGGAAAGCGTTATGATTGCGGCAGCGTTCTTGGTTTTTTAAAAGCCAATGTTGATTTAGGAAAAAACCATCCGATAGAAGGAAAAAACTTTTCAGAATGGCTTTTAAACGAACATAATAATAAATAATTGATATGAGATAATATGAGTAACCCAACACAACTAAATTCATGGAGCAAACTGCAAAAACTTGCACTTGATTTTTCAAAAACGAGTAACATTTCGCAACACCAGTATTGCAGAAACAGTGAAGATATTACCATTGATTTTGGTGGCCAACTTCTTAATGATCAGATTCTAAGTACCCTTTTAGATCTTGCACAAGAAAGTCAGCTTCCCGCATCGATTGATGCCCTATTCAAAGGTCATCCAATAAATAACACTGAAAATAGACCAGCCCTTCATACCGCTTTGCGAGCACCTAATGACTCCATTGTTGAGGTCAACCAACATAACATCATGACTGAGGTGGAAACTGCACGCCAGCTGATGAATACTATTTCAACAAAAATAAGACAAGGTGAATGGTTAGGTTTCTCTGGAAAACCAATTACTGATGTAGTTAATATTGGAATTGGCGGCTCGATGCTAGGCCCTGTCTTCTGTGTGAATGCACTAAGTGATTATGATACCACCTCATTAAAATTTCATTTTGTTGGTGAAATTGACCCTAATGCATTTTCACGAGTCAGCGCCGTGCTTAATCCAGAAACCACTCTTTTTATTATTTCTTCCAAATCATTTACTACTCCAGAAACTTTATACAACATGAAGAAAGCCTTGGCCTGGGTAAACCAGCCACATCATCTGGATAAACACTTTATTGCGGTTACTGCTCAGACAAAAAAAGCTCAACATTATGGATTTAAGCATATTCTTCCCATATGGGATTGGGTTGGTGGACGCTATTCAGCCTGTTCTTCCATTAATTTAATCACCTGTATTGCGATTGGCTTTGAGCATTTTTCGGAAATGCTTGCCGGCGCACACCAAATGGATTTGCATTTTCAAAATACGCCCTTATCGGAAAATTTGCCTGTGTTGCTCGGGTTAATTGGCATTTGGAATATTAATTTTTTAAAAAAAAATAATTTGTTAGTGCTCACCTATGCAGAAAATTTAGAATACTTTGTCCCCTATCTGCAGCAATTAGATATGGAAAGCAATGGCAAATCCATCAACAAACAAGGGCAACGGGTGGACTATGATACAGGTCCTATTATTTGGGGTGGCCCAGGTAATCAAGCACAACATAGTTATTATCAATTGCTCTGTCAGGGTACTCGTAAAATACCAGCGGACTTAATTAGCGTTAGGACTTACGATACAGAAGCAATTAATAAAATGTGTCATGATCATAGACGGGTACTAACGCAAGGAGTGGCCGAAGAAAACCTTTATCATCATATACCTGGAGAAGTACCAGTAAATCATATTTCATTAGCAGATAGCTCCCCTAAAACTTTAGGCTCTTTAATTGCGTTATATGAGCATAAAGTTTTTGTGCAAGGCATCATTTGGAATATTAATTCTTTTGACCAACCGGGTGTTGAAAGCTCTAAAAAAGCGTTTAGGGAATATGTGTAATGATGAGTTCTCATCCAGCTATTTCTGTTATTGGTGCAGGCCACCTTGGTAGTGCATTAATACGCGGTCTTATTAAAAGCGGTTATCCCAATCAATTGATTACAGCCAGCAATCGTAATCTCAGCAAATTAAAGCCTTTAGTAGAAGATCTGGGTATTTTATCTACCACATCCAATATTGCGGCGATACAGAAAGCGGAAATTGTCATTTTGGCTGTAAAACCTCAGTTTATGAAAGACGTATGTGAAGAAATTGCCAAAGATCTTCGACACAAAAATCCTTTAATTATTTCTTTAGCAGGGATTATTGATTGTGCAAAAATCGCACTTTGGCTCGGAAGAAATGATTTAGGTATTGTGCGTGTAATGACGAATACGCCAATGGAATTTGGCCGTGGAATGTCCGCTTTGTTTGCTAATCCTCATATCTCTTTAGAGCAAAAAGCTTTTTCTAAGCAGCTTTTTAATGCAGTAGGCTCTTCATTTTGGGTAGATAAGGAGCTTCTTTTAGATCCTCTGACTGCTGCAATTGGCTGTGCTCCTGCTTATGTACTTTTATTTATGGAAGCATTACAAAAAGCGGCTATCAGTCAGGACATCCCGGAGAAACTTGCAAAGAAAATTGCTTTTGAAGTTGTAGCCGGTACAGCCGCATTGGCAGAGCAATCAGGACTATCGTTTTCAGATTTGCGAGCTGGTGTAACCACATCAAAAGGTGTGACAGAACATTCATTAACGCAATTATCTATAGATGATTTTTTTGCTGCATTTGAGAAAGTATACCAAGCAGCGAATGAGCGTATTGAAGAGATTAAGTTACTATAAGTGCGGGAGTTCCCGGATTACGCGCTTTGCGCTCCATCCAGGCTACTAGCAAGCAACGTTTTGTGCAGGCAATCCTTGGTTATTTTTGTTTCAAGATAACAATCACCTGGCTGTTTAATTAATACAAATCGCAAACAATTATTCTTGATTTTTTTATCTAATTGCATCAAGTCTTGTAATTTTTTCAAATCAATTGTAGACGGTATTTTATAGGGCAAGCATGCATCCTGCAGCATTTGTTCTATTTGTTTTAGCTGTTGTTCATTAATCCAGTTTTTTTGGTATGACATAATAGCGGCACAATATAAGCCAATTGATACTGCCTCACCATGTAACCACTGCTGATAACTTGTATAAGCCTCTAAAGCATGAGCAAACGTATGCCCCAAATTTAGTAAGGCGCGCTGTCCCGTTTCTTTTTCATCGACCTCAACAAATCGAGCTTTAATCTGGCAGCATTGTGCAATTAATTGATCTAAATAAGAACTGTTAAAGTGAATACCTCGTTGTAATAAAAGAGTAAGTTGCTCTAAAAATTCACCACCTTCCAAGATGCCATATTTAATTACTTCGGCTAAACCCGCACGAAACTCTCGTTCTGGCAAGGTCTTTAAAGTAGAAATATCGATAAAAACTGCTTTTGGCTGATAAAAACTGCCAATCATATTTTTACCAAGAGGATGATTAATTGCTGTTTTACCCCCTACTGAAGCATCTACTTGAGCTAATAAAGTAGTGGGTATTTGCACAAAATCAATACCACGCTGATAAGTTGATGCAGCAAACCCCGCCAAATCTCCAATCACACCACCACCCAAAGCAATTATTGTAGTATCTCTATGATGCTTGTTTTGAATTAAAGCATCGTAGATGGCAAATAAACTATATTCGGTTTTATGACATTCCCCATCTTCTAAAATGACGACATCACATTGAATATCAACAAAAGCGGATTGTAAGTAGCTTAAATAAAGTGGAGCAATAGTTTGATTAGTAACAATAAGTACTTGTGAGGATTTTACGAGGGCTTGTAACAAATCTGGGCGCTCTAAACCACCATGACAAATAGTAATAGAGTAAGAGTGCCCAGCTAACGAAACATCAACCTGCTTGTAAGCTTTAAAGTTCGCCATAAATATATTTTATTATATTATTTGCCACTGCTTTAACTGTTAATTTATCGGTTTCAAAACTCACATCCGCTAATTCATCGTAGAATGGCTCACGCTCATCTCTAAGCGACTCTAAGCGTCCTTCCAGATCATTTGTTTGCAATAATGGACGTTTAGTATCACGCTTAGTTCGTTCAAATTGCTGTTGTAATGAAGTTTTTAGATAAATAACCGTGCCACGTCCTGCGAGCGCATTTCTATTTTCAGGGGTGATGACCACACCACCGCCAGTAGCTAAAACAATGTTGGTCTTTTGGGTAAGTTCATCAATCACTTTTTGTTCACGACGTCTAAACCCTTCTTCACCCTCAATATCAAAAATCCATGATATATCGGCACCAGCACGCTCTTCAATGACTTCATCTGAGTCAAAGAATTCCAGTTTGAGCTCTTTTGCCAAAGCACGACCAATTGTGCTTTTCCCCGCACCCATAGGTCCAATCAGAAAAATATTTCGTACTTTAACTATGCTCATTTTTTATTACATACCTCTTTTTAACTGTGGGGTCATAAAAGTAACAGCTCATAAGATCACGGGTAGTTGCTATGGTACGTGACCTATCACCAGGTCATTATAACAGTAAATTAGGCTTCGCACAGTGATAGACCATGCAAAATCATGAATATTCTACACAAATACCAGCCAAAAACCCATCAAATTATTTATCGCTGAAAACTATAGGTTTTTTAAATGGGTCTATTTGCCTCTCTTCTGATAAAGAATTGTGGATGACTTTGGGGGTTATAAAAATAAGTAACTCGTCATTGGTCCATGAGATACGCGTATTTTTAAATAAATTCCCCACAACAGGCAATTTTCCCAAAAAGGGAACTCGGGTAATTGTTTTGCTCTTATCTTGCTGATAAATACCACCAAGAACTATGGTCTGACCATTATTAACCAGAACATTAGTTTGAATTTCTTTAGTCAGTATAGCAGGTGCACCATTAAATAATTGCGTTGAGGTAGTGTCCTGGTTAATTTTTAAATCCATAAGAATTTTATTGTCAGGAGTAATCTGCGGCGTTACTTTTAAACTTAAGACCGCTTTTTTAAAGGCCACTGATGTAGCGCCACTTGCGCTAGACTCCTGGTAGGGAATCTCTTGACCTGAATCAATGACTGCCGGTTGTTGATTTGTTGTTATTAACCTGGGGCTGGATATTAGCTCGGCATGCCCTTCACTTTCCAATGCGGACAGCTCTAAGTCCAATAATATATTATCCCCAAGCTTTGCCAATGCAACGCCAACTGCTGCAGGAGCAAATCCTGCAGCAGGAACCGCAATTAAGTCAAGGTTTAATCGTTTTGTATACGATAAAACATCAACTGATCCCGAATCTTGCTCCACAGGATAAACGCCTGGCAAAGTCCCATTCAAATGATTTAATTGAGAAACTCCCCACCGAACTCCTAAATCCTGAGCAAAGCCTTTAGACATCTGGACAATGCGTGCTTCGATTAATACTTGTTTTACTGGTACGTCTAATCGTTTCAATAATCGCCTTATTTCTTTAAGTTTTGTCCCGCTGTCTTGGATCCAAATTGTATTAGTGCGTATATCCACACTCATTTTTCCTTTCTCAGACAACAAAGAGTTTTGTTTGTCTTTGATTAATATGGCAATATCTGCCGCTTTTGCATAATTAATTTGTAAAAGCTCAGAGCGAATCGGTTCTAGTTGTTCGATAATCTGCTGATTTTTTAATTGCTGTTCTTGTTTTCGATCAAAAGATGCTTTCGTATCAACTAGAATGATATTTGCTGTTTGACGTTTGTCTAGACCCTGGGTAGTCAAAATAATATCTAAGGCCTGATCCCATGGAATATTATTTAATTTTAAGGTAATGCTTCCTTGTACTTTATCACTTACCACGATATTAAGACCTGTAAAATCAGCCAGCTGCTGCAGCACGGCACGGATCTTAATATGTTGAAAATTTAAGGAAATCCGTTTGCCAGTAAAGATCTTGTTTTTTAATTTTTCCTGCTGAATGACTTCGGAAAAAACAGAACTAAAATACAGACTAATTACCACTAAAACCACCATTTTCCGCACAGTTACTCCTACTTCTCCGTATTTAAATCAAGTGTAGTGATGTGTTTTTCCCACATCCCTGACCTATTTTTTATGGTTTCTTCTAATTGTATGAAATCATTTTTAATCATTCGGACATGTCCATCATTCTGCCCAATGTAATCCCCCATACGAACCCGCATAATTTGTGAGTCAGGCAACTCGATTAAGCCCCAAATTTCATTACTCTGTCTTAAAATACCGACAAATTTTAAGGTATCCAATGAGAATGCCTCTAAATCTTGTTTTACATGATCTTGTTGATGGTGCTCGATCAGATTAAGCAAGTGATATTGCTTTTTTTTAAAATCTGCCTTTAATTGAATTTGCTGAGTTTTTAAATGCTCAAATTTTGCGATAGTGTCTTGAACTATCAATCGATATCCCAAAATAATTACTAAAAGACTCTCCCCTAAAAACACACTAAGTTTTACAATAACAGGCCATTGCCCCATCTTTTTTATAGTTAAGTCGTTCAAGTTAATGTTACTCACCTGAAGGTTCCAAGTAGGTTGTTAGAGTTAGCCGATTGAAGATTTTGAATGCCAGTTACTCTTGAAATAAATCGATTTTTTTCTGTTTCTAAATTTTTAATTTTCTTTATCTGGCTATCAACAATCCCAATTTTCTGTTTTAAAAGTTGATTCCTAGTTGTTTGATTATGCAACAGAGTTGACGCATAACTATTCATAAGAAAAACGATAAAAAAGGAGAGTAAAAAACCGATTAGAAAAATAAGTCCCGTCAATTTTTTTTCTCGATCTCTTTGTTGTTCGCGCCAAGGTAAAAGATTAATCCTCGTCATCAATGTTCCTTAATGCTAACCCACAAGCTACCATCAATGAGGGTGCATCATGGTGTAGGGAATCAAATGAGACTTTATTCCCTAAGGCCATATAAGCAAATGGATTGGCAAAAGTAGCTCTTATCCCTAATTGTTCTTGAATTAAACAAGGAAGTCCGGAAAGTTGGGTAACGTCACCCGCTAACAAAACATGATCGATACTTCCCTCTTGATTCGATGAATAGAAAAAATGTAAGGCACGTTTTATCTTCGCTAGTATTTTTTCTGCAAAGAGAACCTGTGCTTGAAATTGCTCTTCTCGAGAATAAATTAATTTTGTTTGATGTAAGACAAATAAACGCACAGATACGGCATCAATATCGATAATAGCAATAAAATTGGCGAGTAAATTTTTAGCTAATTGCTGGGCAGCTCGTTCTATAGCAAATGACTCAACATCCACAATAAGAACATCCAAACCTGCCCGCTTTACTGTTTCTACACGATTATTGATCTGTGCTATCCGTGATGCGACTATCAGTACATCAATCATTAGGGGATTTTTTTGTGGATGATCTAATATCTCAAAATCAAAATTAAGTTCTTCAATGGGGTAAGAGAAATTCTTCTCAGCCTCTATAAACACTAGCTCTTCCATTTCCTCATCGTTTAATCCTGTAGGGAAAGAAACCACTTTACTTATTATGGCAGAATCAGGCACCGCAAGAGTGACTTTTTTGCTTACAATCTCGAATCGACTGATTATGTTTTTAATGGCATTAGAAACCACATCCATGTTTTTAATAAAGGTTCCATCCATAGCATTTGGAGGCAAAGGTTCGTATCCATAACAGGCAACACAAAGAGCATTAGCACTCCCTGATATTCCTACTATCTTTACTGCGGTTGAAGTGATATCTATGCCAAGAATTGGACGTGTTGCCAATTGAAACCATTGGCTTATGTTTTTTAATCTTCCATGCATCCCAAAAAACTCTGGTAGGACTGAGGCAAGGATGGTACCTTAACTTCTTTAAAATTAAAATGTTTTCTTTATGATTTCCTCGGTAAACGACTTTCTTCTTTAATCATCCCCTTGTGTATAAAACGTCTTGAACTTTTACAAAACATTCAATATAGTGAAAAAACACTATGTAAGGGAATTCCACATTGATTCAAGGAGGTTGAAATGCCACAATTGTTAGAGAATTTAACCGTATCACTCGCCACAGTTTTGATTCGTTATCACGATCTTCAAAATACTAAAGCACGAGTTCAGGGAGCCAATCCTGAGCAACATAAAAAAAAATCACGAGAATTAGCAAGTTGCATATTACAAGAGCCTGATTTCGAATCAAAATTAACTGTTCTAATTGGTGAGTGCACTAATCAATACCAAGAACGGTTGTCATTACTGAATGTAATAAAAAATGAAATCATCGAATTAAATCGTTTATCTAAGAGAGAAGCTCCTTTTTCTCCTCATGAATTCGAAGAGTACAAAAGGAAAATCACGCAATTTTTTACTGATCTTCGCTGTTTATTTATGAAAAGAAAAGATGAGGCATACGAGGTGGAAATTAATAGATTAGGGATAGAATCAACAAAAATACCTTTATGTGGCTTTCAAAATATTGGATTAAGTAGTTACTCTGTTCCTGTTTGTGCATCTGGAGTTATCATACAAGGTGAAGTCATGACTTTATTTCACCTAACACCAGCATCACCCGCAGAACTAATTAAAGAAATTGCAGAAAAAATTTGCATGGAACATCAAATGGATCTCTTATCGTCACATATTCAACATCAAACAATAGAGATAGGCGCCCTAAAAGAAACCCAAAAAGAACTTTTAGCAAAAATTGGGGATTTAGAGAGACAACAAAGCTCGAAAGAAATGCCAATAGATTCCTCGCTTACGACAATAAGATCTAGTCAAGAAATGAAAAGGCCTATGTTTTTTAATGGAGGATTTGCTCCTTCGCCATTTCTACCTTTTGGCCCTTACGCTATTGAGAATGCTGGTGCTGTTAGCAACGCAAGTGGACCTGAATAAACTATATGATAGTCCTAGTACTTTTCTTCTCTTGCTCGCGGAGAAGGAAAAGTACCTGGTTTATGAAAAACAATAACCCCTTCAGAGACTGAAAACCTTCTAAAATGCTGTATAAATCCGCAAAAAACCCCTCTTTTTTGCCCAAAACTCGCCATTGACTATAGAATTATTGTATAATATCAGACTAATTTCATTAAAATAGCATGACTCTATGAAAAAAATGGCATACTTCTGGCGTAAAGGTCTTTGGGCGCTGATTAGCCTGTTTTTTCTTATATTAGTAGCAGGTACTATGATGTACCTCTACCTAGAAAGCCAGCTGCCTAATGTCGATTCGCTGAAAACTGTGCGACTTCAAGTTCCACTACAAATTTTTAGCAAAGAAGGCTTACTCATTCAAGAATACGGGGAAAAAAAACGCATTCCTGTAACCTATGACCAAATACCTCAAACATTGATTCATGCATTGATTGCTACCGAAGACCAACGATTTTTCGAACACCCTGGTGTGGATGTGATGGGGCTTGGTCGCGCAGCTATTCGTATGGTCAAAACAGGTACGAAATCCCAAGGTGGTAGTACTATTACCATGCAAGTAGCACGTAATTTCTTTTTAACCCGCAAAAAAACATTTTTGCGTAAATTTAATGAAATTATGCTAGCCATAAAAATTGATCGCGAACTTAGCAAAGAAAAAATTTTAGAACTTTATTTCAATAGAGTTTATTTGGGTAATCGGGCCTATGGTGTAGGTGCTGCAGCCATGGTCTATTATGGAAAATCCCTCAAGGAGCTAAATCTTGCTGAATTAGCCATGCTCGCAGGCCTGCCCCAAGCGCCCTCAACACAAAATCCGATCATCAATCCTGTTGCTGCTAAAAAACGACGGGATCATGTTTTAGAGCGCTTGTTAGAAGAGCATTACATCACTAAAGAACAGTATCAAGAAGCGATTAATCAACCTATTACGGCAAAATATCATGGTACTGATATCAAAGTAAAAGCGCCCTACGTTGCAGAAATGATTCGCCAATCCTTATATGATAATTTTGGTCCAGATGCCTATACCAAGGGCTACAAAGTATACACTACCGTCAATGGTCAGTTACAAAATACAGCCAATGAGGTGGTTGAGGAGAATCTGATTGCCTATGATCATCGCCATGGTTATAGAGGCCCGGTTGCTAAAATTGATACCAAGGACAGTCAATCACCTCAGGCTATTCAAAAAAATCTTCTAAAATACCCACAATTAAACCACCTCATTCCTGCAATAATTACTAAAGTTGGTGATAGAGAGGCCTCTGCTACGCTACATGATGGGCGCACGGTGCTTATTCCTTGGAGTGGCTTGTCCTGGGCAAAACCAGCTCTTAAAAGAGGATGGGTTGGAAGGTCTCCTTCAAGAGCAGCTCAGGTAGTAACTGTAGGTGATATTGTTTACCTTTTTGAATCAAAAGAAAATCGTTGGGAATTAGCACAGATCCCTGAAGCAGAGTCAGCCATGGTGGCTCTCAACCCTAAAAATGGGGCAATAGAAGTGCTTATTGGTGGATTTAACTTCCAAAAAAGTAAATTTAATCGTGCCACCCAGTCAAGCAGACAACCTGGCTCAAGCTTTAAGCCCTTTGTTTATGCTGCTGCATTAAATAATGGTTATAGCCTAGCCACCTTAATTAACGATGCTCCTATCGTTGTTGACGACCCTAGTCAGTCTAAATTATGGCGCCCACATAATGTGAATTTGAAATTTACTGGACCTACGCGTCTAAAACAGGCCTTAGTTCAATCTAAAAATCTGGTGTCAATACGCATTCTTGATGACATTGGTATTGATTACACTGTAGATTTTCTCACTCGATTTGGTTTTAATAAAAAAGGATTACCCAGAGGTTTGTCTTTGGCATTAGGCAGCTTATCAATTAGTCCTATGGACTTAACTTCTGCTTATGCCGTATTTGCAAATGGAGGTTATAAGGTAGAACCATACCTTATTGATCGCATTACAGATGCTGAGGGCAAAGTATTATTACAAGCTAAACCTTCGATTGCCTGCAATCACTGTGATAACAATGCAGACCACTCCACTCTAGCACCCCGGGTTCTTCCTGAAGACATTGCCTATTTAATGAGTTCTGCATTAAAAGATGTAGTGCAACATGGTACAGCAAGAGCAGCAAGAGTTCTAAATCGTCAAGATATCGCGGGTAAAACTGGTACCACAAATGATCAGGTCGATTCTTGGTTTGCAGGTTTTAACTCTGACTTGGTTGTTACCGTTTGGGTTGGTTTTGATAATCCTAAATCACTCCACGAATACGCAGCAGGTCTTGCACTCCCCTTATGGATAGACTTCATGAAAGTTGCTTTAAAAGGAAAACCAGAAAGTGAAATGAAACAACCTGATAATGTGGTTTCAGTCAGAATTGATCCTCATAGTGGTTTATTGGCAAGGCCTGACCAAGACAATGGGATTATCGAATATTTCCGTGATAACGAAATTCCTGCAGAGGAAGACCCAAACGCGGTGTTTAATCCTGCTAGTAATAATCAAGAACCAATTCCTGCTGAAGAGCAATCTGTTATCCCGACTCCAGAACAACTCCCTGCTGTAGAAGAGCGTTTTTTTTAAGCTCTAATTTTATAATAGAGAACCTACCCTCGCCATTTCATTCAAAGCGTAGCTTGTTTGCCTGCAACTACGCTAACTACAACTAAATGCGAAATTTTATAATATATCGTTTATTAAATTTGCATCGTATTATGTTTGTGCTAAAATCAACCATATAAATATCCTTAAAAAAGTTACTTATGATGACTCCTCAAGAAATGTTTGGCTATTTTAGTTCCAATCCACACAAATTAACTCGATATGCCATTGATCTAAAAAAACAAATCAATAATAAAGAGAATGCATTTGAAGCCTGGGAAAAATGCGAAAAGGGATCTATCAATGCTGTATTAACTGGATATTTGTATATATTAAATGAATTATGTGATCCATCAAAAAAATCCAACATTTCATGTAAAGATATACAAGAAATCCACCGATTAGTTACAACTAATGTAACCAATGATAATGGAAAGCCCCTCACCAATTCTCCCGGTTTATTTAGAGGTGATGGTGTAGCTTTTGGAGTGGAAATGAGTAGCTTTAAATCGACACTAGAGAAAAAAGAAGATTTAAATTATCTAGATGATGAGCTATTAGATCGCTTTCTATACAGTGACAAATTAAAACTTTCTGGAGATAAACGAGCTCACTTATGTGATTTACTTAATAATAATCAAAAAGTATTTTTTTTGGGATATTTACCTACGAATGAAGATTTTAATAAGCTAAATCAAGGAACTGAACAGGAAAAAACTGGGCATCAAAGTTCACAAGCCACACAAAATCCGACTGCGCCTATTTCATTTATGGTGCAAGGCGTATTAGCGGATAAAATTGAAGGTGTATTTGAAAAATACTATGCTGATATTCAAGCAGCCAAGGATATTGATGAAAAACTAACGATAATTGCTACCAAGATTCAAGAGTTAGAACAAATTCATCCTTTTCCAGATGCTAATTGTAGAACCTTGTGCAACATCCTATTAAATTGGATGCTCATAGAAAATGGCTTTCCTTTTGCTTTAGTAGAAGATCCTAATTATTTTGATCTCTATAAGGTAAGCGACTTAATAAAATTAATGAAAGATGGAATAGAAAAAACAGAGCAATTATGTAAAGAAACGAGTGAAATTAAGAACGAATTGTGTCCGTTGCCCAACAACATGATGTCGAAGGAGATTGCTGAAAATTTCTCAAGGCTTCTTAAACAGTTAAACGATGAGAAAGAAGAGGAAAAAGGAAGCACCTGCTCTTTTACTCATTAACGTGTATGACGATGTATAGTTAATTAAACTTTAAATGACCGTCATCCCGAACACAGTGAAGGATCTCTAGAGCAAGGCACATTGCCACTTACGGAGATTCCTTACTGTGTTCGGGATGGCGTGTAACGCTCATTTAAAGTAGACCCCCAATTCAGATGCGCCTGCTCAGATTTTAGCGTAAAATAAAGGCATTAAATTAGAAATAAAAGGGACGCCTCGTGAAATACTTAACAATTTTTAAAAAAATTCCTCAGCAGGAGTTATTTAAATTTGCGGTAGACGGCGCCAAGCATGAGAGCTGGAGGGAATTTGAAGAAGAGGAACCAGGAAGAATCAAGGCCGTCTTAGATGGATTTGCATATATTATAACTACTCTATTGAATACCCCACCTAAGAACAACTTGACCTTAGATTTCATTTTAGAATTGCATAAAATTGCCACTACTGAGGTGCAACTTCCCCATTCTATTAGACCAGGAACAATTCGTGCTTGCGGAGTCGGCTATGGGTTATTTTTAGATCACCAAGATCCGGACAGGCTTGGCAATCTCAGTGATAGTGGTATAGAAGAACTTTATCCTCTTTATCAAGCTAATCCTTTACGCTTTGATTTTGGTAAAAAAAATGAGCAGTTATCACTCCAACAATTTAAACATTTTTTTCATATAAAGCCGGTAGTTTTCTATGGGTATGGGGATGAGAAGTTATTTCATATTTCTCCAAAATGGTTTGAGGGCGACCTTATTCAAAAAATTGAAGAAACTCTATTAAACTATAATGAAAAAATTGACTGCACTGAAGATAAACTGCGTTTAATTATTAAAACCATTCAACAATTAGAACAAATTCATCCTTTCGCTGATGGAAATTACAGAACCTTTTGTATTTTGTTATTGAATTATTTACTGCTTCTCAATGATTTTTCTCCTGTGATTTTATACGATCCCAATCGTTTTGATGGTTATGCAATAAATGAATTAATTGTGGAGTGCCAAGAAGGATTTCAGTGCGCTACTCAACTACAAGAAAATACAAAAAACAACATGATGTTTTTTAAAGATAAGACCTTCGCCTCAAACCCTTGTGTTGCTTATGCCCAAAATCTAATAAGGGCTATCGAGTCAATTGAAGTAAACAGATCCTCCCCCAGTTACAAATAAACTGAGCAGAGGATCCTACTGCGCTAGCGACCTGCTAAAGCAACTGCTGCTGGCGTATATTCATAACCTAAATCACGAGCTACTGCTTCAAAAGTAATCTTACCTTGGTGAACATTCAACCCATTCAATAAATGATGATCATTTAATAAAGCAAGCTTCACACCTTTAGTAATGATACTTAAAATAAAAGGTAGCGTTGCATTGTTTAAGGCAAAAGTTGAAGTTCTTGGAACTGCGCCAGGCATGTTAGCCACACAATAATGAACTACGTTATCCACTACATAAGTAGGTTCTTCGTGTGTCGTAGGACGACTTGTTTCAAAGCAACCGCCCTGATCAATCGCCACATCCACAAGAACTGATCCTGGGCGCATTGATTTCAACATGGAGCGTGTAACAAGCTTAGGCGCTGCTGCCCCGTGAACTAATACTGCACCAATTACTAGATCAGCTCTAGAAACGTATCTTTCTATTGCATCAGAGGTAGAATAAATCGTATTTATTTTAGAACCAAATTGAAAATCAAGCTCATTTAAACGTTGTAAAGACCGATCAAGCACAGTAACACGAGCTTCCATACCCATTGCCATACGTGCAGCATTCGTACCAACAACACCACCACCAATAACTACAACATTTGCTGCTGCAACACCAGGAACGCCACCTAATAAAATACCACTACCACCTTGAGCTACCTCCAAACAATGAGCACCAGCCTGAATCGACATGCGACCAGCAACTTGTGACATAGGTGTAAGTAAAGGTAAACCGCCATCTTCTTGAGTCACTGTTTCATATGCAATTGCTGTCACACCAGACTCTTTAAGCAATCGAGCTTGCTGTGGATCTGGAGCCAAATGTAAATAAGTAAATAAAGTCTGGCCTTCACGAAGTCGCTTGCACTCAATGGGTTGAGGCTCTTTCACTTTAACAATTAAATCTGCTCTGGCATATACTTCATCAGCACTATCAACAACTTCAGCGCCAACATTTGCATAATCATCATCAGAGATACCTATTCCTAGCCCGGCACTCTTTTCAACAATCACTGTACTACCAAGTCTTATGATTTCCCTAACACTGGATGGAATCAGTCCAACGCGATTTTCTTGCGGTTTAATTTCCTTTGGAACACCAACTAACATACATACTCCCTTTTAACGTTTTTTTAATTCTTCTATTAATTGTGGTACCAATTCAAATAAATCACCCACTAATGCATAATCAGCAATTTGAAAAATAGGTGCATCTTCATCTTTATTAATGGCAACAATCACTTTTGAGTCTTTCATTCCTGCCAAATGCTGAACTGCCCCTGAAATTCCCACAGCAAAGTAAAGCATGGGTGCTACGACTTTTCCTGTTTGTCCTATTTGGTAATCATTAGGTACAAACCCTGCATCAACTGCAGCGCGTGAAGCGCCAACAGCCGCACCTAAGGCATCTGCTAGCTCATCTACTAGTTTAAATTTTTCTGCGTTTTGTAAACCTCGACCACCAGAGACAATGATTTTAGCACTTCCTAGATCAGGACGCGTTGATTGACTCAACTCATGTTTGATAAATTGCGTACCTGATGTTGCAACCTCTTGATTCATCATCTCAATAGAACATGCATCTTGAGTGGCTGTGACTGGATTAAATGCAGTGGTTCTGATAGTCATTACTTTGATTTCATCTAAAACACGAATTGTTTCTATTGCATTACCTGCATATACCGGATGTTCAAACGTATTTACATCGATAATTTTACTGACATCAGATACTTGGGTCACATCTAAAAGGGCTGCGACTCTTGGCATGCAGTTTTTACCAAAGGTACTGGATGAGGCAAGTATGGCCTGAAATGATGGAGCAAAAGAATGAATTAAATCACTGAGTTGCTCTGCGGTAGGATGTTCATAGCAAGGCATATCAACACAGATTAGGTGGCTTACGCCAGCAAGGCATGCAGCCTCCTCTGCTACTGCTTTACATTGATAACCTGCTACAAATAAAGTGACTTTGTCCCCTAGCTCTAATGCAGCTGCTAATGTATTTCGTGTCCCCAGATGCATGGTATGATTGTTATGCTCAACAAGTACTAAAGTGCTCATCATATCTCCTTATCAAAGTACTTTGGCTTCATGCTGTAGTTTATCTAGTAATTCTGTCACCGACCCAATCCTAACCCCTGCTTTTCGAACAGCAGGTGCTGTGACTTGTAAGACTTGCACATGACGTTTTAAGGTTAAACTCAAGCTCTCAAGCTCAATCACTTTTAATTCTTTGCGTTTGGCTTTCATAATATTGGGTAGGCTAGCATACCGCGGCTCATTCAAGCGCAAATCGGTACTTACTATAGCAGGCAAAGGAACACTTAAAGTTTCTAGGCCCCCATCAATTTCACGCGTGACTTCAAGAAAATCAGCATGGGCATTTATTTCAGAGGCATAAGTCGCTTGAGGCCAATTAAGTAATGCCGCAAGCATTTGTGGTGTTTGATTATTATCCCCATCGATGGTCTGCTTGCCCATCAGTACCAAAGTAGGTTGCTCTTCATCAACGATTTTTTTTAATATTTTAGCAATATTTAGACTTTCTAAAGAATCCGATGTGCGGACTATGATTGCACGATCAACGCCTAATGCTAAGGCATGTCGCAACGTCTCTTGGGCACTGTCTGGACCAATACTCACTGCAACCACTTCCGAAGCCCAATTCTTTTCACGTAAACGTAAAGCTTCCTCTACGGCTATTTCATCAAAAGGGTTCATCGACATTTTGATATTTTGTGTTTCGACACCGGTATTATCCGATTTCACTCTAATTTTTACATAAGGATCAATAACACGCTTCACTGCGACGAGAATTTTCATGGTTCCTCACTGGAAAATCAAAACAAGTGCATCTTGCCAGACATGCGGGGGCTAATTCAAGCATTTGTAAACTATTTCAATAGCCCTGTTTAAGTAACGATCAATCCTTTTTTATTTAACCAATTATTCTTTTTAAGATAATGAGTAAAAAAACCAGTGGTTAAGAAACTTAAATAAAAACTTGCCATCACATCACTTAGGTAATGATAATAGAGTAATACTCTTGTTGTAATAACTAAAAGCGCCAATGTTAACGCAGCAAAAAAATAACGTGGAAATAATACACCTACAGCGCACACTAAACTGGTCACAGTCATGGTATGGCCAGAAGGGAAGGACCAATAAGGACTGCTAAATTTAAACCCATAAAATCCAAATTCATGGCTTGTAAACAATAACTCAGGGCGTGCACGGCTTAAGGAAATTTTTAAAATAAAACAAACTACAGTTGCCAAAAAAACACAGCTTAGAAGATACCACGATCTGGTTTCATTAATTGGGCTGCGTTTTACAAAACGAAAAAACAATCCCGCAAAGAAAAATAGAACGGCATAAATTATCCATTGACCTAAATTTGATAAAATACTTAATGCTCGAACAGTTGTTCTCAGATCAAATTGATGAAAAAAAGTAGCTATCGATTTATCAAAAAACTGATAAACCAAAACCACCAATAAGGCATAGCACACGATAACCCATGGTTTTGTCATAAAATGAAATGTTTTTTCAAATTGCGTCATGAATAATAATCCTTAATGTAGTACCTAATTCCTTGATTACGCGTTGCTGCATCAAGGCTAGCTTCTAAGTTTACTTTTTTTATTTACGGATTCCTATTAAATTATCGAATTACTTGTTATTTCAAGCGACTATTCGTTAAAATCACATTACCTACTTTCTTAGGCCACTTTGATGCCAGAATTTACTTTAATCCAACAGGCCTGTATTTGGGCTTTGCCTGTCCTGCTAGCTATCACTTTACATGAAGCAGCGCATGCTTATGTGGCTAATCTGTGTGGTGATAACACCGCAAAAATGTTCGGTCGATTAAGTTTAAATCCTATTCGTCATATTGACCCAATTGGCACCCTATTAATTCCCATAGCTATAGGTCTCTTAACTCATTTTAATTTTGTATTTGGATATGCCAAACCAGTACCTATTAATTGGAATCAGTTACGTCATCCTCGACGAGATATGATTTGGGTAACTCTTGCAGGACCCGTTTCTAATATTTTTATGGCAATTCTGTGGGGTGGATGTTTTAAAATTGCCACAAGCTTACACCCTGAAACATCAATGCCCGTCCTATTTCTATTAATGAGCGCTCGTGCAGGAATGATTATCAATCTGGTTTTAGCAGCATTAAACCTATTGCCTGTCCCACCGTTAGACGGCAGCCGAGTTGTTAGTAGCCTTTTACCTCCTAGAAAAGCATTGATCTATGAAAAAATCGAACCCTATGGTTTTTTTATTTTGGTTCTTTTAATGTTTACTGGGATTTTAAACCGTATTCTTACGCCCTTAATTAATATTGGGCTTTATGCATTAAGTGCTATTTTTCAACTATGAATATTTTAGCTGATACTTCTCTTCCAGGTTTAAATGAGGCCTTTCCTGAACCCTTTTGCCTGACTAAATACCATCATCCTGAAGAAATTGGTGATTTATTAGCTAACCAAGATGTTCTTCTTTGCCGATCTACGCTTAAAGTGAATCAAGCGTTATTAAAAAATCATCGGTTACGCTATGTTGCCACAGCCAGTAGTGGTGTTGACCATCTAGATCAAGCCTGGTTAAAGTCACAACAGATTCAAATAATTGATGCCAAAGGCAGCAATGCCGCGTCAGTGGCCGATTACGTAATATCTTGTTTTGCTTATCTTGATAAACAACATCTGATCCTGGGTAAAAAGGTCGGAATTATTGGTTTAGGCGCTGTAGGAATGCAAGTTCTAGCTCGCTTAAAAGCAGGTGACTTTCAAATAAGTGCTTATGATCCACCCAAAGAAATGCGTGAGCCTAATGCATTTAAAAGCTGCTCCCTAGAAGAACTCTATGCAATGGATGTACTATGCATTCATGCTGAGTTACAAAAAGATCTCCCCTATCCCAGCTATAATTTAATTGATAAAAATTTTCTTGCAAAGTTAAAGCCTGGTTGTATTCTGATTAATGCCGCACGAGGTGGCATTGTGAATGAGAACGCCTTATTAAACAGTCAAAACTCTCTTATCTATTGCACAGATGTCTATCTTAATGAACCGGATATCGATAGCCAAATTATTCAAAAAGCGACTTTATGTACACCTCATATCGCAGGTCATAGTCTTGAGGCTAAATACCTGGCCGTTGCGATGATAAGTGGCGTATTGCATGACTTAGCAGGCTTTGATAGACCTCAATTTGCTGTTCCTGAAATAAAACATAATTTGAAGTTAGACTCGAGTGAGTCTTGGTACGACAAAGTGTTAGGACTCTATAACCCTTTAGATGAAACCTTACAATTAAAAAAAGCACTGGATCCAAAGACCACTTTTTTACAGGTTAGAAAAAATCATCTGCGCCACGATTTTTCATTGTATGTTGATTTTAAAACGAACAATCAGAAACATGGTTGGTATTGATTAGATAGATTTTTTTCCGTGCTAAGCTCCATTCAGACTACAAGAGCTTAAGTTCCTTAAACGTTTCACGACTTCCTGATCAGAAAAAGCATGTTTCACCTGACCTATCTGTTGATAAGCCTCATGCCCTTTACCCGCAATTAAAATAATATCCTCTTTATTTGATTTGCTTAAGGCATATGCAATTGCTTCTTCACGATTAAGAAATTGCACCACATTTGCAGATGATAAAACCCCCACAACAATCTCATCCACAATCGTTTGTGGCTCTTCTGTGCGGGGATTGTCACTTGTAATAACCACATGATCTGCATGTTGACTTGCAATTTTCCCCATAATAGGACGCTTGGTTTTATCACGATCACCACCACAGCCAAATACCACCCATAAATTACCTCGTTTTAATTGTCCTAAGGTAATTAATGCATTTTCTAATGCATCTGGTGTATGAGCATAATCAACCAGCACATAAGGAGCACTAGCAATAATTTCTAAACGTCCTGGAGCTGCTTTTAATTGCCCCATCACTCTCACCACGTCCTCTGCAGGATAACCGCTCGCCAATAAACTGCTAAAAATTGCTAAGCTATTGTAAATATTAAATTGTCCTAGCGCCTTAATATGCAACTGATGCAGGCCCCAAGGCGACTGAATTTTTATGCTCGTCCCATTAATATCCATCTGCCAATCTAAAGCCTGCACATCAGCTTTTTGTTTTATGCCATAAGTTAATTTTTTTACATGAGGCCTAATAACCGCCCCCATTACATCCTGATACTCGTCATCTCGATTAATAATGGCCCATTGCAAAGAATCACCGGCAAATAAAGTGGCCTTAGCAGCCGCGTAATTTTCCATATTGTGATGATAATCAAGATGATCTAGCGTGAGATTAGTAAAAATTGCCTGTTTAAAGTTTATTGTATCTACACGATGTTGTGCTAAAGCATGAGAAGATACTTCCATACAGACTTGTTTTATGCCTTGATTTTTATATTGATAAAGTAATTTTTGCAAGCAAAGTGAATCGGGAGTTGTGTTATCTAGCGGCGTTAAGCCATCCACTCTACCCTGACCAATAGTTCCTATGTAAGCCGCCTCCTGGCCCAGCAAATCATGAGCCTGCGCGAGCTGATAAGCAATTGTTGTTTTGCCATTTGTTCCAGTTATCCCAGTCACCGTTAAAGACTCACCTGGGTTACCATAAAACGCTTTAGCAATTGCAGCTAATTTTGTCGCTAGGTTATCAATTGGAATACATGGAATGGATTGTGGTAATCGAATATTTTCAGGAAAATCAGATGGCTCATAGGCTACTGCCACCGCACCGGAAGCTACTGCTTTTTCTATAAACAAACGACCATCAGCTGCTGCACCGAGATAGGCCACAAATAAATTCCCTGGCTGAATCTGACGACTGTCATTTTGAATACCAGTAATGGTGCAGTCCATTATCTGCTGCGTGATCCAGGGTTTTAATATTTGTGTTAATTTCATGTGTTGTTCCTATGCGATAGCCTCGTCAGTAGGTATATTAAATAATCGCAATGCGCCAGACATGACTTTAGAAAATAAGGGCGCTGCCACTGCGGCTGCATAATAGCCTTTTTTAGAGGGTTCATGAATAATCACGACAATAACAAATTTAGGCTTTGAAACCGGAGCAATGCCAATAAAACTTGCAGTATATCTTCGGGCCTTATATCCATCCTTACCTGCTACACGCGCTGTTCCTGTCTTTCCAGCGACTCGATAACCAGTAACACGTGCGGCTCTTCCTGTGCCATCCTGACCTAATACCGCCTCCATCATGGCAAGCACTTGTTCTGCTGTTTTAGGCTTGATAACTTGCAAAGAAGTTTTTGGTGGATCATTATGAATTAAAGTTACAGGAATTAATCTACCTTGATTTGCAAAAATCATATTTGCCTTAGCTAATTGCAAGGCGGTAACAGATAAACCATAGCCAAAACCTAAGGTTGCCAACACAAATGGATTAGCATCTTTCGCTTTGACTATGCTTCCTTCGCTTTCGCCGGGATAAGTACTTTCTGTACGCTGTCCAAAACCACTGCGTTGTAACAAACCAATTAATTGCTCTGGAGGGCTGGATAAAACCATTTTGGTAACACCCACGTTACTAGAGTGCTGCAAAATTCCAGTGACATCCAAGACCCCGTAATTATGGACGTCGCGAACGGTATGTCCATGAACACTCATCCAGCTAGGATTTGTATCAATGATACTAGCTGGAGTAAATAGTCCAGTTTCTAATGCACTGGCAATACTGAGTGTTTTAATGACAGAGCCTGGTTCAAACGTATCAGTAACTGCCCTATTCCTATAAGTATCTTTATCATAACGACCACGAGAGTTAGGATTATAAGAAGGCACATTAGCCATCGCTAAAATTTCACCATTTTCAGTATCTACTACCACTACTGATCCTGATTTTGCACCAAACTCTTCAACTGTCTTATTCAATTCACTGTAAGCCAAATACTGTAAACGCCTATCAATACTTAAAACGATATCGCGTCCAGGACGAGGTTCTTTAGTGACGTTTAGCTCCTCAATGATACGACCTAGACGATCTTTAATAACTCTCTTTTTCCCTACAATTCCACTTAACCAATCTTGATATGCCAGCTCAATCCCTTCCAAACCTTGATCATCCACATTCGTAAATCCTAAGAGCTGTGACATACTGTCCGAATCAGGATAATAGCGCTTAAATTCTTTTTGAAAATTCACTCCAGGAATTTTAAGTGCCTCGATATCTTTGGTTAAAGCTGGCGGTAATTGACGTTGTAAATACAAAAATTCACGGTTATCTTTTTGAGCATTAACTATCTTTAGACTTAATTGCTTAGGAGTAAAACGCAAATACTCCGCCAAAGCCATGAATTGCTCTTTATCGGGTGCGAATTCTTTAGGATTTACCCAGACTGATTCCACAGGGGTACTGATTGCCAAGGGAGCGCCATGCCTGTCTGTAATCATTCCTCTGTATGCGGGTATATCAACTGTACGCAAACTTCGCGCATTGCCTTGCCCCTGGAGAAACTGTCGATGTAATACGGTTAAATCGATCATCCGCCAAATTAAAATAAATACTAATAAAGCAAAAAAAGATGCAACGATGGTAAGCCTGGCAAGATGGCGTGTTTTTTTCATGGTAACTACTCAACCTGTAGTTGTTATTCGGGTACTAAAAAAGAATCGCGATAGTACTCGTTTGAAATAAAAACTTCTACTGTATTGTAGCCTGGATATAGCGAAGCGTAATCCGGGATCAGTGGCACCGACTTCCCGGATTACGCTTCGCTGCTTCAAGGCTACTGTTGTCCTTGCAACCAAAAAGTGTTTTTAGCAGTGGGTAAAACCATCTTTAATTTCTCTGTTGCCATTTCTTCAATGCGCGCAGGAGTTGCAAGACTTGCCTGCTCTAACAATAACTGCCCCCATTGCAATTGCAAAGAATGCGTCTGCTGTTGTTGTTGCTCTACTTGGCTGAAGGTTGAGCGATACGAATTAGTGCTATATACCACCGCTAACGCGCTCACTAGTACAGCAACTAATAACATCATTAACCAATATAATGATTTTGACATATGCATATCTGCCAGTTGACCATTAAATAAGGTGCCTTGATTGATTACTTTCGCTGCAGCATTCATGCTAGTTTCTCCCCTATTCGAAGTACGGCACTTCGGGCTCTAACGTTCTCTTTGATTTCATACTCTTGTGGCATTATTGCTTTACCTATCCTTTTAAAACTAGTTTTCAAATCTTCATAACGAATCGGCACTTCCGGTGGTGGCCTTTCGCCTTGCTCCTTATTACGCATAAATTGTTTCACTATCCTATCTTCTAGAGAATGAAAGCTAATTATTGCCAGTCTTCCTCCCACCGCTAAAACACGAAGACATTGCTCCAAACAACTACTTAAATCATTTAACTCTTGATTGACATGAATCCGAATCGCTTGAAACACCCGTGTTGCAGGATGTTTGTGTTTTTCCCATTTAGGATTAGCTTCTTTTACAATTTCGGCTAATTCTAAAGTAGTAGTAATTGGCTTTAAGTTTCTAGCAGTCACAATCGCACGTGCAATTCGTCCTGCAAAACGCTCTTCGCCATAGAGCCTGAAAATCCCTGCCATTTCATCGGCTTCTGCCTCATTAACAAATCGAGCGGCACTTAATGGCTGCGACAAATCCATTCGCATATCTAAAGGCCCATCTTGCATAAAACTAAAACCGCGTTCAGGGTTATCCAGTTGGGGTGAAGAGACCCCTAAATCGAGTAATATGCCATCTACTTTGCCAAGGACATCTGCCTTGATCGCAAATTCTTCAATTCTTGCAAAAGAACCTTGAAATATATGAAACCGTTTATCCTCAGCAAAACGTTCGCTAGCATGCGTGATCGCATCAATATCCTTATCTATTGCGTACAAACGACCCTGTTCGCCTAAATGATTCAAAATTTCTTGGCTATGGCCACCGCGACCAAAAGTTCCATCAAAATAGATCCCGTTCTTTTTAATGGCTAGGCCCTGAATTGATTCATTTAGTAGTACAGATTGATGCATTGCCATTTTTGTTTCCATTACAAAGAAAACGTTTTCATTTCATCAGGTAATCCCGAGGCTTCAGAGGCCTCTTCCGCTAACCATTGCTCACGTCTGGATTCCCAAAGCTCTTTATTCCACACTTCAAATTTATTTCCTTGCCCTATCATCACGACATCTTTTTCCAGCTGGGCGTAATTTCTCAAAACTGGAGGTAGCAATACACGACCATTAGTATCTAATTCGATATCCGTAGCATGACCAATTAACAAACGCTGAATCCTACGCGCTTCCTTGTTAAAACTAGGTAACTTCTGTAAGTTATTTTCAATAATTTGCCATTCAGCTGCTGTGTAGAGTAATAAACAAGTTTCTTCGGTATCAATGGTTACAACCAATGGAATTTTTTCCTCAGCACCCAAGGCAGAACGATAACGCGTAGGGATGGCTAAGCGTCCTTTCGTATCTATTGTGATGGCATTGATTCCACGAAACATGTTTTTTATTATGGAAGTTTTAATCCCCCCACAATTCTCCACTTTTTTGTTATTTTAACCCACTTTTATACACTATAGGAACACATTTCTACACTCGTCAAGTAAAAAGCCCACTTTTTGTGTAATTTATATGAATCAACGGATAATTTGGGTAAAAATAAGGCATAAAAGAGGTGGGGGCAAAAAGTAGCCTGGTTGCTCGCAACCGAGATCGCTGACACAACCCCCCAATTGCAAGCAACCAGGCGACTTTTTTAATAATTCATTAACGCGGCTAAACGAATTCCTTGAAGAACTAAATCGGGGACCAAGTGATTGTATAAGTTTTGTTTTTCAAATAAAGAGGCAAAACCGCCAGTTGCCAAAATCAATGCTTGCTGATCACCAAAAGCCTCTTCATTTAAGCGCTGAATTAATTCACGACAAGCACCAAGGGCACCATAATAAACTCCTGATTGAATGCTTTCTATAGTTGAACGACCGATTGCATTTTCAATTTTTATGATTTCTACAGTAGGTAATTTAGCCGTATTTTTTGATAAGGCGTCTACAGATAATCTGACGCCTGGCAATATAGCCCCACCAAGATAAGCTTTTTTTGCAGAAATAACACA
This sequence comes from Legionella sp., assembly GCA_030158115.1. Lineage (GTDB taxonomy): Bacteria > Pseudomonadota > Gammaproteobacteria > Legionellales > Legionellaceae > Legionella. Next base: position 63,883 of record JAOATK010000048.1, on the reverse strand, counting down.
AAACGTAGTAGCTGTACCAAAATCAATAACAATGATGTTTTGATTAGGGTAACTGTGCGTCGCAGCGATTGCATTAGCGATTCGGTCTGCCCCGACTTCCACAGGATTGCGATATTTAATATTCAAACCAGTCTTCACTCCAGCCTGTAATAAAAAGGGCTCTAAAGAAAAGTATTTAACACAGGCTGAGCGCAGTGAATAGTCTATTTGGGGAACAACAGAGCAAATGCCTATATGCGTAATCGCTTCAAGAGGGCAATTATTTTCTCGCAAAACACCTTTTAAAAAAATACCTAATTCATCTGAGGTACTGACCTTAGACGTATGGCGGAAACGTAATTTAATTTCATCACCATCAAAAACACCACCATATATATGAGAGTTACCCACATCAATACAGAGAATCATAATCCACTCTTACCAGGTAAAAAAACACGATAGTAAATTGTGAGACTACTATTATCAATAGTTATACCTATTGATAATTAGCAATCTCGACTAAAGCGAATTAATTTTCAAATGCCAAATATCTCCCTAAATCTTCGCTAACACCCTCCGCACTAGCTGCCGCAAACAAAGTTAATCCGGAAGCAAAAGTGCTAGTTTGTTGATTTGTTGCTGCATTTTCAACACATTCCTCAATATCTTGTATTTCATATATCGAAAATAATGGTTTTAAGAAAGGATACTGTTCAAACAAATCAACATTACATTCAAGTAATAAACTGATTGCATTTCTCTTTATATTTTCCTCTATATCCCTCGCTGTTGGGCAGACCGCGAATTGCTCAGCTGTGAGCAGATTCGCTTTAAATAATTCATTAAGAAGTGCCACATTATTTTGAAGCGCTAAAAGCCAGACCACATTTGCTCCTGTATTAGGGCCCTCTATTGCCGTTGCATCAAATTGAGTCGGCAAGAGCAGATTCGCTTTAAATAATTTTTCAAGAAGTGCCACATTATTTTGAAACGCTAAAATCCAGATCGTATTTATTCCCACATAATCACCCCTATCAGGTGTTGCAGCTAATTGCGCTGCTGTGAGCAGATTCGCTCTAAATAACTCTTCAATAAGTTTCACATGACCATTAAAAGCCAGCCACAAGATCGTATTTATTCCCACATAATCACCCCTATCAGGTGTTGCAGCTAATTGCGCTGCTGTGAGCAGATTCGCTCTAAATAACTCTTCAATAAGTTTCACATGACCATTAAAAGCCAGCCACAAGATCGTATTTATTCCCACATAATCACCCCTATCAGGTGTTGCAGCTAATTGCTCTTGTGTGAGAAGATTCATGTCAAGTTGTTTTTTAATCACCGCAACACTATTTCCGGTTAAAAAAAGGCAACACGATTTTTTTTCTAGCTGACGATCCAAAATTGTCGCTTCAAAGAATTCTGTTACAGTGAGAAGCTTGGCATCAAATAATTTTTTAATAAGTGCTAGATTATTTTGAAGACCTAACAGAGTGATTGCATTTATTTTTTTACTTTTACCCCCCATTGGCGTTGCAGCTAATTGCGCTGCCGTGAGCAGATCCGCATTAAACAACTCTTCAATAAGTGCTGCATTATTTTGGCGAGCTAGCCACCAGATTACATTTGTTCCTGCATAATCACCCCTCACTGGCGTTGCAGCTAATTGCTTTCGAGTGAGGAATTTCTCATCAAGTAATTTTTTAATCAGCGTCGCATTTTTTTGAAAAGCCAAAAACCAAAGCGCATTTATTCCCGCCTCTTTGCCCTTTGTTGGCGCTAAACCCAATTGTGCCGGGGTGAAAAGCTTGGCTAACAGTAATTCTTCAATAAGTACCGTATTATTTTTGGAAGCCAAAAACCAGATTATATTTTTCTCTGCATGACTATTATTTATTGCAATTGCAGCTAATTGCTCTGGAGTGAGAAGCTTCGCATCAAATAATTTTTTAATCAATGGCCCATTACCATGATGGGCTAACAACCAGATTGCATTTGCTCCCGCATAATTATCCCTCAATTTCACTGCAGCTAATTGCTCTGGAGTGAGAAGCTTCTTATCAAGTAATTTTTCAATCAGTCTCACATTATTTTTATAGGCTAAAAGCCAGAGCGCATTCACTCCCTCATCATCGCCAACTCTCGCCCCAGCAACAAATTGCTCTGGAGTGAGAAGATTCGCTTGAAGTAATTTTTCAATCAACGCCACACTATTATGAAAAACTAACCAATAGATTGCATTTTTTCCCGCAAAATGATCGTTAACTGCCGTTATAGCTAATTGTTCTGGCGTGAGGAGATTCTCATGAAGTAATTTTTCAATCAATATCTCATTGTTTTGATAAGCCAAAATCCAGAGCGCATTTACTCCCGCATCTTTGCCCTCTATTGGCGCTGCAGCCAATTGCGCTGAGGTGAGCAGCTTGGCCACCAGTAATTCTTCAATAAGTGCCGTATTTTTTTTAAGGGCCAAAAGCCAAATTGTATTTTTTCCTGCAGGACTACCGACCAGGCTCATTGCCGCCAATTGTGCTGCAGTGATAAGATTTGCATCAAGTAATTTTTTAATCAATGTCACGTTATTTTGGCTAGCTAAAAACCAGATTGCATTTTTTCCTGCATTCACACCTGTTATTGGCGTTGCAGCTAATAGCTCTTGAGTAAGGAGATTCTCATCAAGTAAATTTTCAATCAGTCTTACATTATTTCGCCAAGCCAAAAGCAAGGGCACATTTATTCCCTCATCAACGCCTTCTATAGGCGCTGCAGCCAATTGCGCTGAGGTGAGAAGCTTAGCTGCAAGTAATTCTTCAATAAGTGCTATATTTTTTCTGAGGGCCAAAAGCCAGATTGTATTTTTTCCCACATGACAACCGACCATTGCCGATCCAGCCAATTGCTCCGAAGTGAGAAGCTTCACATCAAGTAATTTTTTAATCAGTCCCGTATTATTTTTTAAAGCCAAAATCGAGATTATATTTAATCCTGCATGTTCGCCACCTCTTGGCCTAGCAGTTAATTGCTCTGAGGTAAGAAGCTTCTTATCTAATAATTTTTCAATAAACTCCCAGTTTTCATATAAAGCTAACGACCAAATTGCATTTTTTCCTGCATGATCACCGTTAACTGACGTTATAGCTAATTGCTCTGAAGTGAGAAGATTCGCATCAAGTAATTTTTCAATCAACGCGCTATTGTTATTAAAAGCTAACCACCAGATGGCATTTTTTCCTGCATAATTACCATTAACTGGCGTTACAGCTAATTGTTCTGGCGTGAGAAGTTTCGCATCAAGTAATTTTTCAATTAGTTTCACATTATTTTGTATAGCCAAAATCGAGATCGCATTTATTCCCGCATCATTGCCATCTATTAACGCTGCAGCCAATTGCTCCGGAGTGAGAAGTTTCGCATCAAATAATTTTTCAACCAGCATCATCTTTTCGTGATAAACCAACCACCACAAGGCATTAACGCCACCCAAAATCACCTCGCTGGAGATTTTTCCTAAAGACGCAGAGGTAAGTAATTTATTGAACAACAACTTACTCAGCAACCCATCATTTTGGTTATAGGCCCACCATAACACAGGATTAATCTCTTCCTCTGAAACTGTCGCATCCAAATCCCCTTTTTGCAAAAACCCATTATCACAAAGCTTAGTTAGAAATTCATCAGCACATTCAGGGTATTGCTCTATCAACTCATTAACGATGACAAATGAAAGGGGCCTATGATGTTCAAAAGCCATTCGAGGGACTTGCAAAAAGAGTTCTGGGGAGCAAGACACTCCATTACCTTCTGGATCATTAACCCAATAAAGACCATTTACGTAAATAAAAGTACCACCATCAGCCATTTCAGATGTAATGCAAATACCACCGTTCACCAGATATAATTCACCAAATTTTTTCGCGAAAGAATAGCATAGAGGCGTTAAAAATTTAGCGGAATCCAAGGCAACTTCCTCATCATTAAATGAAAGCAAAGAATGTGCGGTTAATTCAAGCGCTGGGAATCGTTGATTTAAAGAGTCAAAATGAGGGTTGACAAAGCTTGTTAGACATTCTATCTGATCCAGAGAAATAACCTCTTCTTTTGCAAAAAAATCTTTTTGGAGTATTTCAAAAATCTCTTGAACAATCCCATTAATCTCTAAAATAAGATGCTCTAGGACTAATTTTGGCGTCAATTGGATTGCCAAGAAAGAAGCGAAATAAGAATAATGGACTTCATCAATGTTTAAAGTAGCAATATAAGCATCTTCTCTAAGAGGTAAGCCATAAAGAGCGGCAACGCCATTATAGTATGCATTAATGTAATGAATTTCCATGCTCTCTTCGAGAAAGCCTCTTTTTAACAAAAACTCTAATGCTTGCTGCTGAATAAGCGTCATTTTTATTTCAGCAAGCTTTGCGGTGAAGTTCGTGCATCCTATTAAAGCAGACTCAGCATTTTGAAGGTTACTCAGTATTCCATCAGCGCACACATTCATGCCTTCTCGCAAATTGTGTACTATCATTTTTTTTGTATCTAAAGCAATAGATGGATTATCTAGAAGCGTTACAATTTTTCTTAATGATTGTAATCCAGAACCCAATAAAATCGGTGATCGGGTGCTATAGTAGTTTTCCTGCAATCGTGTAAAAAAATCGGAAAAAACAGGATCAGGAACCTCCCTCTGCCACATTGAGAGTCTTGTACCCAGCTCAATTAAACTCAAATCAGATTGGCTCGCGCCACCTTCTTCGCCAGATGATTCTAGCATATTGTTTAAAAAAGAGGGGTTAAAATAATTAGGCATAATAAATGCTTCTTAAATCATTGAATTAGTCAAAATTTTAACAAAAATTGAAAAAAAAACAAGCACGTAGAAAGAAAAACCCGCATAAGCGGGTCCAAAATGAGATTGAGACTATTATTTATTATTTTAGTAAGGCTCAACAATAACAGTTGTACCCACATCAATAAAGTCTTGATTTAACCATTTTGCAGCACTAGGCAAAACCCTAATACACCCATGACTTGCGTTATAATTGGGCACTTCATAGGCCGCATGAATTGAATACCCTCCTTGGAAGTGCATGCAATATGGCATGCGTGCGCCACCATGAGTTTCAACCGGATAAATGCTTGAGGTACAATCTTCCCCTTTTTTAGAATACACTTTATAAGTACCAGTTACAGTACGACAGGGCTTACCTACGTCCTCACAAAAATCTTTACCGCCTGAGGCACTTCCTGTATTCACTCTATTTCCATTGGCATCATAAGCTGCCCAGGCCGTAGCCTTTGGATCAAAGATAAATACTTTCTTTCCGGTCGCCGCTCTTTGCTGAGGAAACACAGAAGTCCCACGATGGTCACTACTCATACTTTTAGTGTAATGAGTATATCCTGCATCATCCACTATAGGAACTCCACCATCCATGGAGGAGCAAGAAACCGCTAACACACTAACAGGCACTAACAGGACATATTTTTTCATTTTTTTCTCCCTCTTTTTTTTACTGTATCGGGAGAATTAGAAATAGTTTTAGCTTTTTTTGATAAAAATTTATAATTTATGTTCTTTTTTTAACTTTGTCGTTCATTTTATTGATTTTTTTTAACTGGTTTAGGAAGCATAAACAAAATAGCTTTCATAAGTTGTTTATCAGTGCATTCAAAGCAGCCTCCTCTGGCTGGCATTGCATTTAAGCCCTCATCTGTATGCTGAAACAACACCTCCATATCTTGTTTTAAGCGTGATTTCCAATCACTTTCTTCATCTATTCTCGGTGCGCCAAGTGAGATTAAAGGTTGGGGCGCATGACAATTGACACAAAAATGCATATAAATTTGCTCGCCCTCATTTTGTGAACCGCTAATGGATTTTAAGAACTGCTCAGGATGATGTGTGTTTGCATGAACAGGTAACACCATGACAAATAAAATAATATAATACTTCAACATCATTAAACTCCCACAAATATAAATACTCAAAAAAAAATCAAAGCGATTTAAATTTAAAAAAAAAGAGCAAAAATTAAATTACTATTTGCCAAATAAATAAAAAAAATGTATTGTATCCTGCATCATTTTTACTTTGGAGTCATCTATGCTAAGAAAAATCAGTGCTACTGTATTACTTGTTGCTGCTTCTTTAAGTACTAATACGTATTCAATGGAAAATCACAATCCTATTCAAATCCAAGGAATTACAGTAGAGTACCAATTAGCACCCAATCAACCCCAAGTTTTTACGAATTACATGTTTTGGGCTGTGGAAGCCAATTGTAAAATACTCACAAGCGATGAAAGTAATTCATTACGTGTTGTGGCTTTAGCCAAGAAAGGAAAAGTGAACGATGTGCCTATGTCATCAGGCCAAACATTATATGTGACTGTGCATCAAAATGAGAATTTAAAAGTGGCCGCAGATTCAGGTGCAAAAGTTGAGATTACCAATTTAGGCGAGCATACTGTCGTTGCAACCTGCACTGCTTAACTTAAAAAGTAGTAGCCTTACCTCCAACGGCTTGTCCGGGGGAGGTAAGGCACAGATGCCCTACCTTAATGCACATGCCTTGTGATTAATGCTCGCGAGTTGCCTGAAATTTAATTTTAGGGTATCGCTCTTCAGCCATCGTTAAATTAACTCGTGTGGGTGCGAGATACATTAAAGAATCTCCTCCATCTAGCGCTAAATAATCAAAAGCCTTAGTGCGAAAATCAGCCATTGCCTTATCATCTTCAGCGTAAACCCAACGAGCACTCGAGACATTGACTGATTCATAAATACAATCCACTTTATACTCATGCTTCAAACGATGTGCGACCACATCAAATTGCAAAACCCCTACTGCACCTAAAATCAATTGATTACTATTTAAGGGCCTAAAAATTTGCGTTGCACCCTCTTCTGATAATTCAATCAGTCCTTTTAATAAAGCCTTACTCTTCAAAGGATCTTTTAAGCGTACTAAACGAAATAGCTCAGGAGCAAAATTAGGAATCCCAGTAAATTTCAATTGTTCGCCTTGAGTAAAGGTATCACCAATACGAATAGTGCCATGGTTGTACAATCCAATTATATCTCCTGCTAAAGCAAGATCAGTATGCGAGCGATCACCTGCCATAAACGTTAAAGCATTAGCAATTTGCACATCTTTTCCAAGACGCAAGTGAGCTAATTTCATTCCCTTTTTGTAGATACCTGAGCAGACACGCAAAAAGGCTATGCGATCGCGATGTTTGGGATCCATATTCGCTTGAATTTTAAATACGAAACCAGAGAATGTTTCTTCGTCAGCGGAAACGATTCGTTCTTGGGCTGCTCGTGGTTGAGGACCTGGTGCATAACGTACAAAATCATCTAGTAATTCTTTAATGCCAAAATTATTAATCGCAGAGCCAAAATACACAGGCGTCATTTTTCCAGCTAAATACTGATCAATATCAAACTCATGAGAGGCGCCTTTGACGAGTTCAATTTCATCTCGTAGTTCTTGAGCCCCGTCTTCTAATAACTCATCTAATTGAGGATTATCTAGCCCCTTAATTTGAACTGCTTCTTGTTTTTGAGCATTTTTACCCGATTGATAGAGATAAACCACATCTTCATAGCGATGATAAATGCCTTTAAAACGCTTACCCATGCCAACAGGCCAGGTTATAGGGGCACACTTAATGCCTAAGACAGATTCCACTTCATCCAATAAATCAATCGGCTCACGCCCTTCACGGTCTAATTTATTAATAAAAGTCATAATCGGCGTATCGCGTAAACGACAGACTTCCATTAGTTTGACTGTTCTATCCTCAACCCCTTTAGCGACGTCAATCACCATTAAGGCAGAATCTACTGCGGTTAAGGTACGATAAGTATCTTCAGAAAAGTCTTCATGACCCGGTGTATCCAATAGATTCATCACGTGCTGGTTATGCACAAATTGCATGACGGAAGTCGTAATGGAGATACCCCGCTCTTTTTCCATTTCCATCCAATCGGAGGTTGCATGCCGGTCTGCTTTACGCCCTTTCACTGTCCCTGCTAATTGGATTGCACCTCCGAATAACAACAGTTTTTCAGTGACTGTTGTTTTACCTGCGTCAGGGTGAGAAATAATCGCAAACGTACGTCGTGTATTGAAATCCTGATAAAAATCAGACATAGGGGTCTCTAGTATAATAAAACAATTAAATATAGGTGGGATTTTAAGGCATTCTTAGGTAAATACAAGTCTCTTAACTTAATGCAGTCTTGGTGTTAGGCCTCGTAATCAAGCGATTAGGTCTTGCTTGATTACGTGGCACGACGTGACAAAGCTATTTATAAGTAACAACCTACACCATCATAACCTATCACATGACATTCTTTATACGCTGTTTGATCTAGACGATAACTCACGGCGCCATAATGGGCAATAATACTTCCATTTTTGGTTTGTTCTATATGTGGTCTTGAATAGCTTTCTGATTTTTCACATGCCGTATGATGTTGCACCCAAACCCCATTATTCATAATGATTTTTGTTTTACTAGGAGTTAATTGATTTTTTCCACAATCTTGCATTGCTAAATGTTCTTCTTTAGGTGCAGAAAATATGTCATCATAATCAGCTAATGCAGCTTTAACTGCGTTTTCAGCATCTAAAATTCCATGACCGCAAGGTTTTTTACCCACGCATGAATTATTAGAATCATGACTTACCCCAAAATTATGGGTGGTTGCATAAAGAATTTGCTCTACTTGTTCTGCTGTGAATGCTCTGTCAGTAGCCGCAAAAATCAATCCAGCAACACCTGCAACATGCGGAGAGGCCATGCTAGTGCCTTGATAAAAATCAAAACCAGATGATTGATAACCCCCACCAGGATTCACCGTAGATAAGATACCCCCTTGCACACCATAGCGTTTATCACCACCAGGAGCAGCTAAGGTCACTCCAGGTCCATAATTCGAAAAATACGAACGCAATCCCTCAGGCCCTGTTGAAGCTACTTTAATGGTTCCATTACATACGCCAGGCGCATTAAAATGCTCCCAATGATTATCATTGCCGGCAGCAACAACTAGTACAGCTCCTTTGTTGCGTGCAAAAGATACTGCTTCTTGTAGAGCTTGATCACAGTAATCCACTTCGTCTTTAGGCCCCCTATCTACGCCGAAGCTCATATTTAATACTTTGGCAGGATGGATGTTGGTTGGTACTCCAGGGACTTCTCCCCCTACCGACCAATAAATGGCATTAATGACAGAGCTTTCATAAAACATACCCGAAGCACCCGCAATTTTAAGGGGTAGTACTTTTAGATCTTCACCTATACCACTCATCACATGGCCGTAACCGGCAATCGTTCCTGCCACATGTGTCCCGTGGAAAGAGCGAGTTTCATCCCCTAATTTATTATTATTTGCAGAAAAATTCCAACCCCAAACATTCCCAGAATCATCTTTTACAAGATTTCTCATTAAATTCTCATGTAGGGCAATTCCAGTATCTAAGACAGCAACCACTACAGGTTTCTTAGCCCAGCCCGAAGTATAGGCCCAAGCACCATCTCGCGATCCAGCTTTGGACTCCAGCATAACTCCTGCAGGGCGTTCAAACTCATCCCATTGACTTTCATGGGTTAGTATATCACTTGACGGTTGAATCACAGGATCAGGGACTGGTCTAAAATGACTTAAGCGATCTTTTACTGCGTATAAAATATCTGGATTTTTACGAAGATGGTTTAAAGCTGTCACCGTAGGATCTTCATTTTTTCTGAGCAAGGCTTTTGAAGAGTCTAAAGTTAGTGAATAAGCGCCATTAGCCATTGGCGTCATTTCTATAATGGGTAGTTGTGTTAACTGAGTTAATTGTGATTTTAAAAATACGGTATTTTTCTGTTGTTGCTTGTATTTAACAATAATTCGTATTAAATCGTCGCTAGTAAGGGCAAATACACCTTGAGCTACCGATAAAAGCCCTAAACCTAAAATCTTCGCCTTAAAACACATACATCAATCTCCTTATGAAGCATCTGGCCCCCAGTATGCAATAAGAAAAATAGCAATACAAGCACAAAAACATAACAAAAAAATGCCCCACTAAAAAACACTATGGTTAATAACGATAACGTTCTGATTTATAAGGCCCCTCTATAGGGACACCTAAATATTTTGCTTGTTCAGGACTTAATTGAGTCAATTTGACGCCTATACGCCCCAAATGTAAGCGTGCTACTTTTTCATCTAATTCTCTAGGAAGAATATAAACTTGGTTCTTATATTGAGCAGAGTTTTGAAATAATTCGATTTGAGCAAGTACTTGATTGGTGAAGGATGTTGACATGACAAAACTAGGATGCCCTGTGGCACAACCTAAATTTACTAGACGTCCTTCAGCCAAGAGAATAATACGTTTGCCATCAGGAAAAAGGATATGATCTACTTGGGGCTTAATATTTTCCCATGGGTATTGTTTTAAACTCTGCACGTCAATTTCAGAGTCAAAATGACCAATATTGCATAAAATAGCTTGGTGACGCATGCGCTTCATGTGTGCATGAGTGACTACGTGATAATTGCCTGTTGCAGTCACCACAATGTCTATTTGTTCAGCGACATCATCAAGCGTCACAACACGGTATCCTTCCATGGCCGCTTGAAGCGCGCAAATAGGATCTATTTCTGCTATGAATACTGTAGCACCCTGCCCTCTTAATGCTTGAGCACAGCCTTTTCCTACATCCCCATAACCTAAAATTAAAGCGATTTTTCCTGCGATCATGACGTCTGTGGCGCGCTTGAGTCCATCCAATAAAGACTCGCGACAACCATACAAATTATCAAATTTAGATTTAGTCACCGCATCATTCACATTGATGGCAGGAATCTTTAAAGTCCCATTTTTGGCCATTTCATATAAACGTGCAACGCCAGTCGTTGTTTCTTCAGAAACTCCTTTAATAGCTGCGAATAAGTCGGGATATTTTTGATGAATTAGTTGGGTTAAATCACCCCCATCATCTAAAAGTAAATTAGGCGCCCATTGATTAGGCCCCGTTAAAGTCTGTTCAACACACCACCAATATTCATCTTCTGTTTCGCCTTTCCAAGCAAAGACAGGAATATTAGCTTCAGCAATGGCTGCAGCAGCGTGATCTTGAGTCGAAAATATATTGCACGAAGACCAGCGCACTTCGGCCCCTAAGGCAACTAATGTTTCAATTAATACCGCTGTTTGAATAGTCATATGCAAACAGCCTGCAATACGCGCGCCTTTTAACGGCTTAGACGCGCTATACTCTTCTCTTAGAGCCATTAAACCAGGCATTTCAGTTTCAGCAATTGCTATTTCTTTGCGCCCCCAAGAGGCTAAAGATATATCAGCTACTTTGAAATCCTTACCACTTCCCTGATTAAATAACTCCATTAAAATGTCCTTAGAGTGCCTTTTTCAATTGAGCTACTTTATCGAGACGCTCCCAAGGGAATTGATCTCGTCCATAATGACCATAGGTTGCTGTTTCTTTATAGATAGGACGAAGTAAATCATGATGCTCGATAATACCTTGAGGTGTTAAGTCAAAATACTCATGAATTAATGTAATGATTTCACTGTTTTTTAAGCGACCAGTCCCAAATGTTTCAACAAAAATAGAGGTAGGCTCTGCAATACCTATCGCATAAGATACTTGAATTTCACATTTGTCAGCTAAGCCTGCTGCTACAATATTTTTAGCAACATAACGTGCTGCATAAGCCGCGGAACGATCTACTTTTGAGGGATCTTTACCAGAAAAACAACCTCCACCATGCCGAGCAGTACCACCATAAGTATCTACAATAATTTTACGACCTGTTAAACCACAGTCACCTAAAGGACCACCAATCACAAAGCGACCAGTTGGGTTAATGAAATAACGTGTCTTGTCCGTTAGCCAATCAGCGGGTAAAGTCGTTTTAATAATTTCTTCACGTACTGCCTCGACTAACTCTTTATATTCAATGTCAGCAGCATGTTGTGTTGAAAATACGACTGTATCCACTTCAACTGGCATACCATTTTCGTATTTCATAGTGATTTGACACTTTGCATCGGGACGTAACCAAGGTAAAACACCAGATTTACGCAGGCGCGCTTGCTTTTCCATTAAACGATGAGCATAGGCAATTGGTGCTGGCATGTAAACATCTGTTTCACGGCTTGCATAACCAAACATAAGACCTTGATCTCCTGCACCTAATTGCTTGGTTACTGCATTATCAACACCTTGAGCGATATCTGCAGATTGTTTACCAATGGCAGAAAGAACAGCACAAGATTCCCAATCAAAACCCATCTCTGAACTATTATAACCAATGTCTTTGACTACTTGGCGTGTTACTGCTTCAACGTCAACCCAAGCTTCTGTGGTAATTTCACCACCAACAAGCACCATACCGGTTTTAACAAAGACTTCACAAGCAACACGAGCTGCTGGATCTTGAATTAAAATCGCATCTAAAATCGCATCTGAAATTTGGTCAGCGATTTTATCGGGATGACCTTCAGAAACTGATTCCGAGGTGAAGACATAACTTTCATTCATCATTAATCCTTTTTTATTTCATTAACGTTATAAATTCATCAAATATTATTTCGATGTCATGAGGTCCTGGACTAGCTTCTGGATGTCCTTGAAAACCTAGGGCAGGCTTTTCCACATGACGGATACCTTGTAAGGTCTGATCAAATAAAGATCGGTGAGTAATCTGTAAGCACTCCGGCAAACTCTTTTCATCAACAGTAAAACCATGATTCTGGCTGGTAATAAACACCCGTTTTTTACCTTCAGTTTCAATCACTGGATGATTTGCTCCATGATGCCCAAATTTCATTTTTTTGGTTATACCACCACAGGCTAAGGCTAAAATTTGAAATCCTAAACAAATGCCGAATACAGGAATGTTTTTTTCCAAGAATTCTACAGTAGCAGAAATGGCATAATCGCAAGCCTGTGGATCACCAGGGCCATTCGATAAAAATATGCCATCTGGATTCATAGCAAGCACCTCTTTAGCAGAAGTATTTGCAGGTACTAGTGTTATACGACAGCCTTTATCATATAAGATACGTAAAATAGTATGTTTTATGCCAAAATCATAAGCCACTACATGATATTTTTGCGCTTCAGCAGCTTGACCCCATTCACCGCGTCCTTCACACCAAGGTTCGATCGTTTTTCTTGAAACTTCCAACGCTAAATCTACACCTTGTAATCCTGCAAAGGATTGTGCTTTGATTAAGGCCTGCTCTGGTTTATCGACCTCTGTGCTAATACAAGCACCTATGGCGCCTTTTTCTCTGAGTCTAAGAGTTAAATCACGGGTATCAATTTCAGCAATAGCAACGACGTTATTTTTTTTAAGCCAATCAGACAGTGAGATTTCAGCTCGATAATTACTATCAATTAAGGAATTATTTCTTATCACTAAACCTGCAGCCCAGATATTATTAGATTCCATGTCTTCATGCGTACACCCTGTGTTCCCCACGTGGGCTGTGGTTAAGGTAATAATTTGACGCGCATAGGAAGGATCGGTGAGCATTTCCTGGTAACCGGTTAAAGACGTATTAAAAACTAATTCGCCAACACATTCACCTAAGGCTCCTATCGAGATACCTTCATATACAGTACCATCGGCTAAGACTAAAATTGCTGCTTGATTGGTCATGGGGTACTCTGTCATGAAAATGGTAAATAAGTGTAGCCTGGTTGGAGGCGCCTAATTGCAGGAATGTTAGGAAGTGACATTAGCTGCACTCAACCAGGCTACATCTTTAGTTACAAGAAAATAAAGTGCATAATTGTAACTTACTTATCTTAAAATTTCATGTCTTCGAAGAATTTTTTCACCCCATCAAACCAAGAACTAGTACGTGGTGAATGATTTGTTTTAGCGTTTTCCAATAACTCTTGTAACTGGGTCAATAAATCTTTTTGCTCGCGTGACAAATTAACTGGCGTTTCGACCACTACTTTACACAATAAATCGCCTTGTCCATGTCCACGAACAGACTTCATTCCTTTGCCTCTTAAGCGAAATACTTTACCCGTTTGTGTTTCTTCCGGGATCTTTAAAGTCACACGCCCTTCTAGGGTTGGAACTTCTATAGCACCACCGACGGCAGCAATAATAAAACTAATAGGCACTTCGCAATGGAGATCATTATCTTGGCGCTCAAATATACTATGTTTTTTGAGATTAATTTGGACGTAAAGATCACCTGAACCACCACCATGCACGCCAGCTTCACCCTCACCTGTTAACCTGACTCTATCGCCATTATCAACACCTGCGGGAATTTTTACAGTGAGTTTCTTGCTTTCACGAATACGCCCTTGACCATGACAATTAGAGCATGGATCAGAAATGACTTTGCCTTCTCCATGACAACTTGGACAAGTTTGTTGAATGGAAAAGAATCCTTGTTGAATTCGTACCTGTCCCATTCCGTTACAGGTTTCACACATCTTCGGCTGCGTTCCTGGTTTAGCGCCAGAACCACCGCATGGATCACAAGTACCTTGTCTTGGTACAGTAATTTCGACTTCCTTACCTGTAGCTGCTTCTTCAAGCGTTAATTGCACATTAAATTGTAAATCAGCACCTCGTTGCCCATGAGACTGACGCCCCTGACTACGACCACCTGAAAAAATACTCTCAAAAATATCCTCAAAGCCACCAAACCCTCCGAAACCACCATGACCGCCTCTCATTGAAGGATCTACACCAGCATGACCAAATTGATCGTAAGCTGCGCGTTTTTCCTGATCAGAAAGAATGCTGTAAGCATTTTGAATTTCTTTGAATTTTTCTTCAGAAGAGGAATCACCGGGATTACGATCTGGATGATATTTCATTGCCAACTTGCGATAAGCTTTTTTAATTTCACCATCACTAGCAGTGCGACTCACTTCTAGAAGTTCATAATAATCCCGCTGTTCCATAACTACTCACATTATTAAATTAATAAAAAAAACGTAGCCTTGATGGAGCGGAGCGTAATCAAGGTTTTCCTTCTATACAAAACATCCTTGATTACGCTCCGCTCCATCAAGGCTACGGTTATAAAATAAGAATTACTTCTTACCTTCTTTGTCGTCTTTCACTTCTTCAAACTCAGCATCAACAACACCATCATCTGCTTTGGTAGATTCTTGTGCGTGTTCTTGAGGAGCATCGCCTTGTTGTGCCTGACCTTCAGCGGCTTTTTTAGCATAAACACGCTCAGCCATTTTTGCAGAAGCATCATTTAAGACTTTTAATTTGTCTTCAATTTGAGCTTTATCAGTACCTTGAATTGCCTCTTTTAATTCAGCAATAGCCGCTTCAATGCCTTTTTTCTCATCTTCAGAAAGCTCAGCTTCTAGATCTTTCATCGATTTGCTGCAACTGTGAATCAAGCCATCCGCTTGGTTACGCAGCTCTGCCATTTCTTTAAATTTCTTATCTTCTTCAGCATGAGATTGAGCATCTTTTACCATCGCGTCGACTTCTTCATCACTCAAACCACTAGATGCCTTAATCACAATGGATGAAGCCTTGTTTGTCGCTTTATCTTTAGCAGAAACATTAAGGATACCATTCGCATCGATATCAAAAGTCACTTCAATTTGTGGCACGCCACGTGGTGCAGGTGGAATATCACCTAAGTCAAATCGACCTAATGATTTATTAGCTGACGCCTGCTCTCTTTCACCTTGTAATACATGAACTGTCACTGCCGTTTGATTGTCATCTGCAGTAGAGAATACTTGATTTGCTTTTGTTGGAATCGTAGTATTTTTCTCAATGAGTTTCGTCATAATACCGCCCATTGTTTCAATACCTAAAGACAATGGCGTAACGTCAAGTAGCAGAATGTCTTTAACATCACCAGACAATACAGCCGCTTGAATAGCAGCACCTACAGCCACTGCTTCATCAGGATTCACGTCTTTACGTGGCTCTTTACCAAAAAACTCTTCTACTGTTTTTTGTACTAAAGGCATACGTGTTTGACCACCGACTAATATCACATCATTAATTTTTGATACGGTTAATCCAGCATCTTTTAATGCGATTTTACAAGGTTCTATAGTGCGCTCCACTAATTTTTCAACTAATGATTCTAGCTTGGCACGTGTCAATTTAATGTTTAAATGTTTTGGTCCAGAAGCATCTGCCGTAATATAAGGTAGATTAACATCCGTTTGTTGTGCTGTAGATAATTCGATTTTTGCTTTTTCTGCGGCTTCTTTCAAACGTTGTAATGCTAATGGATCGTTATGCAAATCAATTCCTGAATCTTTTTTGAATTCAGCTGCTAAATACTCAATTAACGCTAAGTCAAAATCTTCACCACCTAAGAAAGTATCACCATTTGTAGCTAATACTTCAAATTGATGCTCACCATCTACAACAGCAATTTCAATAATAGAAATATCGAAGGTACCACCACCAAGGTCATATACTGCAATAACTGAGTCACCGCGCTTCTTGTCCATACCATACGCTAAGGCTGCAGCGGTGGGTTCGTTAATAATTCGTTTTACTTCAAGACCAGCTATTCGACCTGCGTCTTTAGTCGCCTGACGTTGTGAATCGTTAAAGTATGCAGGAACTGTAATTACTGCTTCGTTAACTTCCTCGCCTAAATAATCTTCAGCTGTTTTTTTCATTTTACGTAATACTTCAGCAGAAATTTGTGGTGGTGCTTTATCTTGATTTTGCACTCTCACCCACGCATCCCCATTATCGGTTTTGATAATTTTGTAAGGAACCATTTTAATGTCTTTTTGCACAACAGCATCATCAAAACGACGACCAATTAATCGCTTAATCGCAAACAGTGTTTTTTCTGGGTTAGTCACTGATTGACGTTTTGCAGCTTGTCCAACTAATATCTCACCATCGTCTGTATAAGCCACGATGGAAGGAGTCGTACGATGACCCTCAATGTTTTCAATCACTTTAGGTTTATCGCCTTCCATTACAGCAACACATGAATTGGTAGTACCCAAATCTATTCCTATAATCTTAGCCATTCTATTCTTACTCCCAATTAGTAATTTTCAAATCTGATGAAGTTAATATGGGGCTTATTGCCCCGATTTCAAGCCATTACTTATTATTTTTTTGATACGATTACCCGTGCTGGTCGAATCACACGGTCATTTAATTTATATCCTTTTTGAAACACAGCCATTACCGTGTTAGGGGCTGCATCTGGCGCCTCTTGAATGGACATTGCTTCATGTTCTTGTGGATTAAAAGGAGTACCCACTGGATCAATTTGATGGACATCAAATTTTTGAAACACATCAACAAAGAGTTTCATAGTTAATTCCAAGCCTTCGCACATGGGTGCATTTTCTGCTTTGGAAGCCATTTGTAAAGCCTGCTCTATGCTGTCTACAATAGGTAATAATGCACTAATTAATTTTTCATTACCGTATCGGTGGGCATTGCCGATTTCTCGCTCAGACCGGCGACGAACATTATCTAACTCAGCCAAAGCACGCACAGACTTTTCCCAGTTTTCATGTGCTTTTTGTTCCGCAAGCGTTAACTGCTCACTTAATTCTTTATAATTAAAATGCCCTAGCGCTTCTTCACCCATCACCAACTCTTCAGAGTCTGTGTGTTGTTCTACTTCAGCTTGCTCTTGCTCTTCATTTTTTTCTTTAAATTGATGCCAATTTTTATCGTGTTTACTCATCCTAAAATTCTCCTAACTAACCTGAATTAACTAGATGGGGACAAGATAATAAAATTTCAAGCCCCTCATCCAAAGTTGACGAAACACTAGCTTGTAGTATATGTTCAATTATTCCATATTCAGACACCAAAAAAGTCACTCGGATTTATTATGCAAAAATGGTCGACTACTTCTTGGCTACAATCCTCCTATTTGCAAGCAGCAGCTTACGCTGATGAAATACAATTAAATAAAATTGTTGGGCAATTGGGATTATTACCGCCACTGGTTACCAGTAGTGAAGTTAATTCCCTAAAAAAAGAAATTGCTCGTGCAGGACGAGGAGAAACCTTTATTCTTCAAGGTGGCGATTGCGCAGAATCCTTTCATGATTGCCGCCCTGACATTATCAGTAATAAATTAAAAATCATGTTGCAAATGAGTTTTATCTTATTACATGGTCTACGTAAACCGATTATTCGTGTGGGTAGAATAGCAGGGCAATATGCAAAACCCCGTTCGTCTGATTTTGAAACCATCGATGGAATTACTTTACCCAGTTATCGAGGTGATTTAGTTAATTCACCTGCATTTACCCCAGAAGCTCGAGAACCAAACCCTAATCTATTGTTACAAGCTTATCACTGTTCGGCTAGCACATTAAATTTTATTCGATCGTTATTAGATAGCGGATTTGCTGATTTAAGTCATCCCCAGCAATGGGATTTAAGTTTTGCCGATCATTCTCAACAAAAAGAAGAATACCAAACCCTAGTACAATCACTGGCTAATACGCTTGATTTTTTAAAAACCGTCGATGGAATACAGTCTAGCAACTTATCTAAAGTTGATTTTTATACCTCCCATGAAGCCTTACATCTCCACTACGAACAGGCATTAACTCGCCAACAAGTAGATGGACTTTGGTATAATTTATCAACCCACCTTCCCTGGATTGGCATGCGAACAGCTCAAATCGACAGTGCTCACTTGGAATTTTTACGAGGTGTTGAAAATCCTTTAGGAATTAAAATTGGCCCTACAGCCACCGCCGAATGGCTAGAAGAAATAATAACCATTGCCAATCCTAAACGCGAAGAAGGACGATTACTTTTATTTACACGCATGGGAGCAACACAAATCGATAAAATGCTCCCCCCACTTATTGAAGCAGTGAGAAAAACCAAAATACCTGTCACTTGGTCTTGTGACCCCATGCATGGCAATACAGAAACAACCGCTGATGGGATTAAAACCCGCCATTTTGATAATATTCTTTTAGAACTAAAAAAGACTCTTGAAATCCATCGCTGCATGGGAAGTTATTTAGGTGGGGTTCATTTTGAGCTAACAGGCGATAACGTGACTGAGTGTATTGGCGGAGCAAGGGGTCTTACCGCTCATGATCTTAAAACAGCATATCACAGCCTAGTTGACCCTAGGCTAAATTATGAACAATCAATTGAAATGGCCTTGCAATTAAGCCGGCAATTTAGAGCTTAATAATCAAAAGCCTGGATGAAACGAGGCGTAATCCGGGAAGCCCATGCAAAGCGTGGCTTCTTATTATAGTATTAGAACTGCTTCACGGATGAAACACAAAGACTTATAAATGGTACTGAGGGCTAAACTCACGAACTGCCTCAACCATAGACGTCACATGCTCTGGTGGTACGTCAGGAGTAATACCATGACCTAGGTTAAACACATGGCCTGAACCCTTTCCAAAAGACTCTAATACTTTTTTTACCTCTTGACGAATACACTGTTCTGAACTTAATAACACATTGGGATCAAGATTACCTTGCAAAGCCACTTTATCCCCTACTCTTCTGCGAGCCTCAGACAAATCAGAAGTCCAATCCAATCCCAAAGCATCACATCCGGTAGCTGCCATTTTTTCCAACCACTGACCACCACCTTTAGTAAATAAAATCACGGGGATATCAGGATAACTCTCTTTGATATGCTGCACAATCCGCTGCATGTATTGCAAAGAAAAATCCAGATAGTTAGCGGGAGTTAAAATACCGCCCCAAGTATCAAAAATCATCACCGCATTAACGCCTGCTTTAATTTGCTCAATCAAATAATCACTGACTGACACAGCTAATTTATCAAGTAAAATATGGGCGGCATCCGGCTCACTGTAGATCAAATTTAAAATACGTTTAAATTCTCTAGTGCTTTTCCCTTCAACCATATAACAAGCCAAAGTCCAAGGACTGCCAGAAAATCCAATCAAAGGTAATTCTTGGGGCATTTCCTGTCGTATTAAACGGGCTGTGTTCATCACATAGGCCAAAGAATCTGCAGCTTGAGGCACACAAAGATCTTTAATTGACTGAACAGTACGCAAAGGATGAGTAAAGCAAGGACCTTCACCTTCTACAAAATGCAATCCAAGCCCCATTGCATCCGGAATGGTTAAAATATCAGAAAATAAAATAGCAGCATCCATTGCATAACGACGTAAAGGTTGCAATGTGACCTCACAAGCCAACTCAGGATTTTTACACAAACTTAAAAAATCACCCGCCTGCTCTCTTACTTTTCTATATTCAGGTAAATAACGCCCCGCTTGACGCATCATCCAAATAGGAGTTCGCTCGATGGGTTGATGTCTTAAGGCACGTAAAAATATAGATTGATTTAGATCGTACATATTAGAGTCTCTAACCTTTTAAAAATGTGCCTATGGTATCATAATAAAAAGTAAATGCAGTATCAGTCCGCAACCTCAACATTATCCCTTCTCCCCTCTCGGTGAGAAGGGATAATATCCTTGTGCTCTGTAGCTGATTGAAACAACCAAGCAACGAAATTGTTTCGCATGAAGGCTTAGGATAAAATAGCCATTTACATCTCACAGGGAATAAAAAATTGGATACCTTAATCATTAGCGCTTTAACGGTCAACACAAAAATTGGCGTGCATGCTTGGGAACAACGTATTGACCAGAAATTAGTAATTGACTTCACTCTCACTGCTGACTTTAGTGACTGTCGGGACGATTTAAATAAGACAATAGATTATGCCACCCTTTGTGACACCATAACACGATTTGTAGAATCTAAACCATTCCAGCTCATTGAAACAGTGGCTAATGAAGTAGCTAGCTTAATTCAACAAAAATTTAAAGTGACAAACCTTACAGTAAGCGTGAGTAAACCTCATGCGGTTAAAAATGCGGGGAATATTCAAGTGATCGTCAATCGCTAACGTATGATTTAGTAAAAGAGCTACTGGAAATTGCAAGGCAATTTCCAGTTAATCATGGATGAATATTATACGCTACCAAACCATTTTAGGCCCAGATAAGGACCTTGGACTCCGAAGTTAGAATCATACAACATGGTATTATCCAACGCCCCTAATTGAGCATCAAAATAATTAATCCATAGGTAGCCTACATCAAATTCCAACACACCTTGTCTTACGACGCGTGAAAAATTCAATCCGAGCTTACCCTCTATTTCAGGAACAAGTGCAGTTTTTGAATATAAATAACTATTTCCGGGATTTGCAGCAGGTGATACAGACGCAAATCTACTAGATTTGCTTGTACCTATCAGTACTGCTGTGGCTCCATTGGCGTGCAACGCAAAACCCCTACCTAGACTGTATGCCATATCTGCACCGATACGAGGGCCAAATCCATTGTAACTAAGTTCACTGTTATTTCGTCCTATCGCATCAGCTCCGTCAATCGTTTCGACCGATCTTTTGGTGGTAATTCTTGCATATTGGACGCCACCATGAAATCTCATATTTTGTATTAAACTCATATCAACATGCTGACCAAATTCTAAATTAACTGCATCCCAAGATGGTTTAAGTGTAGCTGTAGTTCGAGTGTTCAGGTCAGCATCTGGCACATTGCTTGTTGAACTGCCGAAAAAGGTGTTAGATTTTTCATTTAAATGATACCAATTAAGCGTGAGATCATTGCCCGAGTTAAAGTGGTATCCTCCTTGCAAAACAAATCCCCAGCGCAGCTGTTGACTATTCTCTACTCCTTTTTCATTAGTAGTTTGATCAAACCGAGTGACATTAGAGCTAAGGAAAGCAAGGTCCCCGCTATATACCGGTTTTAAATACAATGCACTGACACCAAAATCCCATCCCGTTTGAGGGCAGGGAACGGTTACATTACCTGGCTGGCAAACCGATCCCATAGTGCCTGCAAACCCAATACTACTATTTAGTGCAAGAACCACTAGTGCTATTTTTTTCAACTCCATCATCTATTCTACTCCTTAAATTATTTTTGTTTTTATCCATGTTATTGGGGTCTGTTGCAGCTGTAAAAACTTTAGTTTTATTCGTCTTTGGCTTAACCTGATGTCACCATACCGTTCAGATGTTCTCTTTTTGCCAAATCAAACTGTGCTCTTTGTGCTAAATTTCGATTGGAATAAGGACCAACTACGACACGAAACCAATTGCCCCTCGTTGCGTCACTGATAGGAACAACATGAACGTTGAAGCCTTTAAGCGTTAACAAACCTTTCATATGCTCTGCATCATTGCGTGCCTTAAAAGAAGCAACTTGCACTGAATAAGCGCCTTTAGCCAGAGATTCAGATTGCCTGTTTATTGTTTTAGCCAGTTGCGTGCTCGATGTCGCTGCAACAGCATTGGTAGCAACTACTTGAACTGCTGTTGCAGCAGCAGGTTTCGTAGGCTCTTGATTAGCTGCCGTATTAGTCACTGGTTGGGAATTTGCCACCTTTTCATTTGCTAATAGGGTGTAAAATTCAAATTTGGGTTTAGGAGGAATCGCTGCTTTTTGCGTTTTTGGTATGCTCGCGATTGCCGTCATTTCCTGATGCGCTAACAACTGAGTATTGACCCACCCAGTGATCATTTGCACATCAAAAAAACTAGCGGTCAAATACCCAAACACAAAAGTGACTGTTAGCACCAACAGCTGGTTTAACCCACTTTTTCGCGCCCGTGAAGAACGCTTATTATTATATTCTCTTCCCATTACATACTCTCAGGAACGGATACGCCCAATAAGTCTAATCCATTATTTAATACATGTCGCACAGCTTCTAATAAACACAAACGTGCGCACCGTAATTGCTCTTGCTCACATAGTAATTGAACCGCATTATAATAGCTATGCAATCCATTAGCCAACTCCCTTAAATAATACGCTATTTGATGGGGTTCACAATGGATAGCTGCTGCTTCTACTATCTCAGGGTAACGGCTCAGTAAAGTAATTAGGGCCGTTTCGTGAGGCTGATTTAATAAATCAATATGCTCCAAACCAATCGATTGATCCCAAAGCAAGCCACGTTCTTTTAATTGCCTTAAAACAGAACAAATTCTGGCATGAGCGTATTGAATATAATAAACCGGGTTATCACTAGACTCAGACTTCGCTAAATCTAAATCAAAATCCATATGTTGTTCTGATTTACGCGCCACATAAAAGAAACGAGCAGCGTCATTACCTACTTCCTGACGCAATTCTCTTAACGTAACAAAAGAACCACTTCGAGTTGACATTTGTACCCTATCGCCTCCACGATATAAAATAGCAAACTGTACAAGTAGTACAGTCAATGCCTTTTCATCATGCCCTAACGCACTAACCGCTGATCGTAATCGTGTGATATACCCATGATGATCAGCGCCAAATACATCAATAACGCGATCATAGCCTCTATCGTATTTATTCCAATGATATGCCACATCAGAAGCAAAATAAGTTTTTTGCCCATTCGCCCGCACTAAAACTCTATCTTTCTCATCCCCAAATTCTATCGCCTTAAACCACAAGGCCCCTTCTTTTTCGTATGTGTGTCCTGCGTCTTTAAGCGCTTGAATGCCTTTTTCTATAGAACCATCTTCAAATAATGATTGTTCTGAAAACCAGTTGGCATAATTCACCCCAAACTCAGCTAAATCTTCTTTAATATCATCTAAAACGGTATTTAATGCCTGTTGATGAAATAAAGAAAAACCATCCTGGCCCAATAAAGCACGTGCGCGTTCTATCATCGCATCAATATAAATTTCTTTGTCGCCCCCTTGAGGCTCATCAGCAGGTAATCCTTCAATCACTGCAGCCCAAGAATGTACGAATTGAGTACCATGCTCTGAGCACATCTTTTGTGCTATATCAACAACATATTCCCCTTTATAAGCATTTGCAGGAATAACAACCGGCTCCTTAGCCAATTCTAAATAACGCATCCAAACGCTGGCTGCCAGAATATTCATCTGACGCCCCGCATCATTCACATAATATTCGGGGGTCACATCATAACCTGCCGCTTTAAGCACATTCACTAAAGTAGCACCAAAGGCAGCACTTCGACCATGTCCAACGTGCAAAGGTCCCGTAGGATTAGCGGAAACATATTCCACTAAAACTTTTTGATTCTGTCCAATTGTACTGCGACCAAACTGTTTCCCTTGATTCAATATATCAGGAACCACTTGAGACAAGGCATTACTACGGATAAAAAAGTTAATGAATCCTGCACCAGCAATTTCAACTTTTTCTAGAATTGCATCACCTGGTAAAGCCTGGACTAACAGCTCGGCTATTTGACGAGGTGCTTTGCGACAAGGTTTGGCTAAAATCAAAGCCAAATTACTAGCGTAATCACCATGCGTCGAATCTTTAGTCCGATCTACTTTAATCTCAATATCAAGATCAGAAGGCACCGCACCTGATTGTTGCAGAGAATTGAATGCTTGGGTTAAAAGATGCTCTACAGTATGTTTCATATCACTTGTTTTCCATCAAAAAATGAGGGTTATTATGCTCTTTTTCATAACAAAAGACTAGCCTTGTGATAGGAGTGGCTTTTTTGCAAAATCAGGTTACACTGCTCTATAAAATTCTTTCACGATCATTAATATTGTGCTAACACACGCCTGCGACACACTCCCTGGTATTGGTCCTGCTCTGGCTGCAAAATTAGCCAAGTGTGGTATTCATACTATTCAAGATATTCTGTTCCATTTACCTTATCGTTATCAAGATCGTACCCGAATTACCCCCATCCAAGATGTGCGCCCGAATGATTGGTGCGTTATCGCAGGGCGTGTTTGCAAAACAGAAATCAACCAAGGAAAGCGTTCGATATTAACCTGCTATGTTGAAGATCAAACCGGCATTATAAAACTGCAGTTTTTTCATTTTAATAAGCAACAAATAACCGCTTTAAATCATTGCGCCATGATTCATGTTTTTGGGGAAGCGCGTTTTTTTAACAATCAAATCACTATGACTCATCCTGAATACCAGCTTCTTGGTGAAGAAGAACCCTGTCATGTGAATGAAACACTCACCCCAATTTATCCAACGACCCAAGGTTTAACACAAAACCGATTAAGACAGATTGCATCAATTGCCCTTAAGCACTGCGAACAAGAATTGCGATTATTAGAATGGATGAGTGATGAGCAATTAAAATCCCATCATTTTTATCATTTAGCAGATGCCATTGCCCTGTTACACAATCCACCTCCAGATATCTCCATCCAGGCAATTGAACAAGGGCATCACCCTGCTCTAAAACGCCTGGTTTTCGATGAACTATTGGCTCAACGCTTGAGTATGCAATTTGCTAGAGAATCACGCAAAGCCTTTCATGCTCATGCTTTGCCCATTGAATACGACCTCTGTAACCGCTTTATCAAATCATTGCCTTTTTCATTAACCAAGGCCCAAGTGAAAGTAGCACAAGAAATCAGTTATGATTTAATGCAAACTAAACCTATGCTCCGTTTAGTGCAAGGAGACGTGGGTTCTGGCAAAACAATTATTGCAGCGCTTGCTGCGTTACAGGCTATTGCTCATGGGCAACAAGTAGCTTTTATGGCACCTACTGATTTACTGAGTGAACAACATGCAAAAAACCTCATTCATTGGCTAGAGCCCTTAGGTATTAAAGTACTGCGGCTTAGCGGTAAAATGAAAACCAGTGAACGGCGTATAGCTTATACAGCGCTTGCGGATAATAGCTGCCAACTAATCATTGGTACGCATGCTTTATTTCAAGAAGAGGTGATTTTTTCCAAATTAGGCCTGGTGATTATTGATGAGCAACATCGCTTTGGGGTAGAGCAACGATTGTTGTTACAACAAAAAGGGCAGCAAAATCTGCTCACCCCCCACCAACTCTTAATGACCGCTACCCCTATACCTCGAACACTTTCAATGACTCATTTTGCTCATCTTGATATGTCCATCCTTGACGAACTACCTCCAGGACGTATTCCTGTGGCAACCGCCATACTTGGCCAAAATAAACGTGACGCGATTATTGAACGATTAAAAATAGCGATAGCAGATGGGCGACAAATTTATTGGGTATGTACCCTGATTGAAGAATCAGAAAAACTGCAATGCATGGCAGCGACTGAAACAGCAAAACAATTACAAGAACAATTATCTACTGCTAAAATTGGGTTAATTCATGGGCGGTTAAAGGCAATAGAAAAAGAATCAACGATGGCTGCATTTAAATCCAATCAAATTAATTTACTGGTAGCAACCACTGTGATTGAGGTAGGTGTTGATGTTCCTAACGCAAGTTTAATGATTATCGAAAATGCAGAACGCTTAGGCTTATCACAACTGCACCAATTACGCGGTCGTGTAGGCCGGGGAACAGCTCTGTCTCACTGCATCTTACTCTATCAACATCCTTTATCACAGCAAAGCGCTGAACGATTAAAAATAATGCGTGCTACCAATGATGGATTCCTTATTGCAGAAAAAGACATGGAATTAAGAGGAGCCGGTGAAGTGCTTGGAACACGACAAACTGGTTATCGGCAATTTAAAATCGCAGACTTGCAACGAGATCAAAGCCTACTTGCTCTTTTGTCACCCACAGCAGAACAATTAGTGCAATATTCCCCAGAAATCGCCTACACTATCACACAACGATGGCTTGGAAATTTTGAACAATTTTTGCAAGGATAAAATATTTTATAAAAAGCTGAAGTCAATACTGTTTTTTTATTTTTTTATTTGCTAAGATTGGCAATTAGTTTCTTTAACCACATTTAATTCCTCTGTGGATATCTCTCGAAAGATCCTACTATCATAAAATCAAAAAATTCTTTCTGTTTCTTAGAGAGTCCTTATTCTATAAGCATTAGACACCTTTTATAGCAACTCAAATGAAAAAATATTTATCCACAAAATCTGTGGATAAACCTGTGCACAGGATGTAAAGCCTCTTGTATAATCAATAAAATCTATCAATGCACTACAAACCACCAAAGTGCTTCTCCTGATTTTATTAGTTATACGAACCATGTGACATGGTTGAAAGAATTGCATCATAAAGGAAGCTCAAAAATAGCAATTTCATTATCCCCAGAAAGAATAAAAAATCACAGTCAGATAGTTTTTGATTGCACATTGGTTTATTGTTTTAATTTCAACCTTTTGTGCTATAATTTAATCAAAATAATTTAGGGTTATTAAAATGCCAAAAATTTCTGATAAATTGCTTTATGATAATGCAGTAAAATGGATTCATGAAAATCCAGCAGATAAAAGCTTGCCAGAGGAATTAAAACAAGCTTTTTTAAATTTTGATACCTTAACAGCAGACAATCAAGCTCAACTCTTAAAAAGTCTATTAGAAATGAGTGGATTACCTGAGCAAATTAAAACATCATTGTCTTATCTGACACAGGATTTAGATGCATTACCACTACCTTATGAATTGATTCTAGAAATTAAAGAACGTTTAAGTGAATCAGATATAGAAAATCTCGGACGTGTTTCAAAAAGTATGCATGGGCTTTTCCAGTCACCAAATAAAAAAATACTTAATAAATTTTTAGAGCGCGTAGCTTTTGGTATGCAAGATAAAATAGAGGAATTATTTACAGATGTATATTCAGGGGATGTAGAAAAGATTCAAGTCGCATTACGGCACCAAGATAGATTTACTGATTATTCCAGTCGAATATTTAACTGTACTGCCTATGAATATGCCTATTGGGCAAAAGATACCCATATGTGTCGTATGCTAGAAGGTCATATGGATGAAGAAACCAAAGCACAAATGCTAGTCCGTATTGATGCGATAGAAGCGAATGGGCTTTCTTACAAACAAAATGACCAAAAACACCGCAGTTCCCATTTTGATTTTACACCCCTCAAAGAAGCCTATCAGCGCAGCCTTGATGGTTATAATGGCTGGTTTGCCACACGAAATTGGGCGGCAATGGATGCTGCTTGGTGTGATGTGGGTAAAGCGCAACGCAATGTTCCTGCTCATGTAGCTCATGAATATTGCCGACCAGACCGCTCGTTTGCCCCGAGACCTGAGTTCAACGAAGCAGTATTACCTCGGGAATTAACTTTTTACATTTTGACAACTGGCCGCAATGATTATTGGTTTCCTCTCACCGCTCCTAATTCTGGGCTTGGTTTCGATTTTGCATTAATACGCGGCGGGCGCTACAATCGCGCGGACGGGGCGTGGCCTTTTGAGGGCCGGTTGGCTTCCGGGTATGATTTGGCTGCTGTTAGCCGCCTCGATGAAGTGAGAACCGCCGATCTCGCACAGTCGCGTGAACATTTAAACCCGCCGGCATTATCTCAGAGCATGAATATTTGATCCGAGCGCTGTCGAGGACGCTCGCGGCAATACGCTTTGCCGCGCTATCTCGAGAGGCTTGTATAAATGATGCTGAATTGATTTGTAAAAGGATTTTATATCAGCTCGAATAATATACTTGGTTTTTGTTCCGCCAGCACTGGCTTAATGCGCTAAGTTGCTAATTTAACGCCTCTGGGGCCATGCAAGTGATAACAATTAAGGCTCATTACGTAGGCAAAAGTGAGTTTTAATTGTTTAATTAATATGTTTTGTAAGATGCGGCCGGACAAATGCAATTGGTCAATCATTTCATCTTTAAAGTAGTAGCGCTTAAGAAAACAAGGCGTATACGTTCCATTGATAATGAATTGGACGCTCTCACTGAGCCAGTCGTTAATATTGCGAGCCATCAAATAAACATCATAATTAGGGTTTGCCAATGAATGCTAGCAAAAAACGCACGTCCTGCGGTCACCATCATTGCAAAATCCCAACGCTTTATGTCATGAATTTCCCAATGTCTACGACTTTACTTCACTTTGTCTCGTCGACATTTAGTCGCTGTCGCTTTATGTTTAAACGATGATGGGAGAATGATAGTTGAGATGATTTTAAATTTTGTGATGCAATATTCCTCATACCTCCATAACTTAAATAAAAATTCCAGTAAAATTTGCCTTATTGCCTTATTGCCCGATCGCCTTGTATGATAGATGCATTGATACGAAAGAAGGAATTTTTATGATGTTTGACAAAAGGATATGTCGACAAGCAATACTGCTATTGAATGGTTTAAGTTCTTCAATAGCATTCTCAGCTAGCCAGCCAATTATAACCCCCTCTCTAAAATCGACATCCAGTTTTTTATCAACGCTTCCTACGTCGCTGAAGCACGGTCATGCAGTGTTACAACTAGGCGGCTATTGGAATATTGCAGGCACTCAACAACACACCAATATTGATGACTTAATTGGGGATGAGTTTACCATCACTCACTCTAACGGAGGCAATGGGTTAGTTGGCTTAGGTTATTTGATTGACGGCCAGGAAAGAGCGCGTTTTAAAATGGCCTATGGGGTCAATGCGTTTTATTTGGCAAAAACTCGGGTTGCGGGGCAGGTGATTCAAGAGAATCTTTTTGCAAATCTGGCTTATCAATACAAAGTCACTCATTATCCTGTTTATGCGGTTGCCAAATCCATTATTCAAACTGGTTTTCCTAATCAATCATTAACCCTTGATGCAGGCATAGGCCCTAATTTCATGCAAACAAATGGGTTTAAAGAGTCATCGCTGGATGGCATTACGATTCCAGACAACATTTTTTCAAGCCGTACTACAACAACATTTTCTGCGACCATTGGTGCAGGTATTCGATTGAATCAGGTCTTTGGACAGGCACCTTTGGAATGTGGGTACCGTTTCTTTTATTTAGGACAGGGCCATTTTAATAAAAAAACCAGTCAAGTGGTGAATACATTAAATACTGGGGCTGATTACGCCAATGCAGTGATGTGTTCGATTACGGTTTAACAATTTTCAAGAAAAGGACTATTGGAGATGAATGTACTAATTATAAAGAGCATTCGGTCTTTTAATTAGTACTGCAGGCAAGTCATGTGCTCGCCGGTACGGGCAATTTGTTTCAGGTCACCACCAGTGGTGGGGCATTGGAACAAACAGTAAGTTACACTTTATGCCTCACCTATTATGCAGGGATTAAAATAAACACCCAGGTTTCAGTGATTCAGCCGGAAAATGAATCAATATGATGTTTTCATAGAGCAAAATATTTCGCGACAGCAACCATTTATCCACAAAATCTGTGGATAAATCTGTGCGCAGGCTGTAAAGTATTATGAATAATCAACGCTATGCTTTAATAACCTTAGATGCAAATAAGATGACCCAAAACGATAGATATTGGCAGGCTAAAAAAGTAACCTTAATAGGTGGCGTGGCAAATGCTTTACTTGGTGTTATTAAATTAATCGGCGGTTTTTTATTCCACTCCCATGCACTAATTGCCGATGGGATCCATTCATTTTCAGATCTTATTGCCGATGCAATGGTTTTATTCGCTTCTAAATATGGAAGTATTGATGCTGATGACGATCATCCTTATGGGCATCAACGAATTGAAACTGTAGCTACCTTTTTATTGTCGCTATTGCTTATTATCGCCGGTCTTGGGATTGCTTTGGATTCAATGCAAGAATTAATCCATTCAACCTATACCACACCCAAATGGTTAGCTTTGCCAGTCATTTGTATTTCCATTCTTACAAATGAACTTCTTTTTCATTATACTTTAAGAGTTGGCAAACGTATTAACTCCAAGTTAATTATTGCAAATGCTTGGCACCATCGCTCTGACGCAGCATCTTCTCTCGTTGTATTGATAGGCTTAATTGGAAGTTTAGCGGGATTTGCCTCTTTGGATACTATTGCCGCTATTATTGTCGCAATGATGATTGTGAAGATGGGATGGAGCTATGGATGGAATAGCCTTAAAGAATTAGTAGATACTGCCGTTAGCCCAGAACTTTTAGCACAAATTGAAAAAACAATTCTTGCGATAGATGGAATCAAAAAAATTCACCAGCTCCGCAGCCGCTTTATGGGCGATGACATATTAATTGATGTTCACATTCTTGTATCACCCAAAATTTCCGTTTCTGAAGGTCACTACATTGCCCAACATGTGCATCATACCTTAACTGCTCAGATTGCCACGATAAAAGATGTGGTAGTTCATGTTGATCCTGAAGACGATGAAGTATGCTGCCCTTCTTTGCATTTACCAAGTCGTGACGTATTAGAGAAACAAATATTTCATGCCTTACATCAAAATTTCCCTCAAATTCTTGATTGGAACATCCACTATCTAGATGGACGGATAGGTATTGATATTTACTGTAAGGAACCGTTTACCCAATGGAAAGAATTAGATAAGCAGCTCACTTCAGAATTGCAAAAGCTCTCAAAGATTGAGAGCATTCGTTTATTCAGTGTGCATGAAAAGTAGTTAAAACTCCTTTTTTTAGGTACACTACGCGCCCAAATTCTCTATTTTAAAAACAGGCATCCTTTATGCTCTCGGCAACCGGTTTAAAAATACTTTTCGGACTCGCAATTTTTATAGTGATTTTGCTTGCAGGTTGGTATCCTTTTAAAAAACGCATCAAAGAAGACAGACATGCTGATTTTCCAATAGGTGAAACCCTGGCTACCGGTGTTTTTTTAGGTGCAGCCTTGCTTCATATGCTCCCGGAATCTAATTCATTATTTCAATCCATGGGTTATGACTACCCTTTTGCCTTTATTATTACCGGTGCAGTGTTCTTAATTTTCTTATGGTTTGAGCACCTTGGTAAAGAGTTGTACCACCATCACAGCGCGGAGCACCCTGCTTTCGCAATTTTAGCCTGGGCTATGCTTTCCATTCATTCCGTGATGCTTGGTGCAGCCTTAGGTCTTGCTCATAATAACTCATTAATTATTATGATTTTTTTAGCAATTATCACTCATAAATGGGCTGAAAGTTTTGCAATCGCTGTGCAATTAAATAAAAGCTCGATGAATATGAATAATAGCCTGATTTTTTTCATTTTATTTAGTTTAATGACGCCTTTGGGTATTTATTGTGGCTGGTATTTTGGACATGGTATTGAAACGCATTCGATCTTTGATCCTATTTTAATGGCTGCCTCTGCAGGAACTTTTCTTTATTTAGGTACTTTACATGGCTTAGAACGTTGTGTCATGGTGGAGCGATGTTGCAATTTGGGGGACTTTAGTTTTGTCATTATTGGTTTTTCCTTAATGGCAGCCGTTGCTATTTATGTCTAAATTTCTTCATTCTAATCAGGAATTAAAATGCAAATAAGCAAAATTCAAGCAAGAGAAATTTTAGATTCTCGCGGCAATCCTACAGTTGAAGCAGATGTTATTTTAACTAATGGGGTAATGGGAAGGGCTAGCGTACCGTCTGGAGCCTCCACAGGCAGTCTTGAGGCTTGCGAGCTACGAGATAATAATTCTCATCGATATGCAGGTAAAGGCGTACAAAAAGCTGTGTTGCATATCAACCAAGATATTAATCAAGCATTACATCATTTTTCTGTCGAAGATCAAGACAGTTTAGATAAGACCCTATGTGAACTGGATGGCACTGAGAACAAATCTCATTTAGGAGCCAATGCCCTGCTCGCTGTATCCCTTGCTGCAGCAAGAGCCCGAGCAAATGAGCATAATCTACCCCTTTATGTCGCATTAAACCAAGATGAAACAATGAGCATGCCAGTTCCCATGATGAATATTTTAAATGGAGGCTCTCATGCGGATAATAATGTCGATATCCAAGAATTCATGATTATGCCTACTGGGGCACCTGATTTCCCCAGCGCCTTACAAATGGGAGCAGAAATTTTTCATGTGCTTAAATCTGTATTAAAAAAACAAGGATTAAGCACTGCTGTAGGTGATGAAGGCGGTTTTGCACCTAATGTTAAATCAAACCGTCAGGCATTGGATATGCTTTGCGAGGCTGTTATTCAAGCTGGATTTAAAATAGGTGAAGATGTGGTACTGGCTCTTGATGTGGCTGCTTCAGAGTTATATAACCAAGGCATTTACCATATAAAATCTGAAAAACAACAATTTAATTCAAGTCAACTGATTGATTATTATGCTAATTTAGTCGAGAGCTACCCTATATTCAGTATTGAAGATGGCTTAGATGAAAATGATTGGGAAGGATGGAAATTATTGACCTCACGTCTTGGTCATAAAATTCAATTGGTAGGCGATGATGTCTTTGTGACTAATCCTCGTATTTTACAAGAAGGTATTCATCAAGGTATTGCGAATGCGATTTTAATTAAAGTGAATCAAATAGGCACTTTAAGTGAAACCAGAAAAACGATAAAACTGGCCCATCAAAATGGCTATCGTTGCGTGATGTCTCATCGTTCTGGGGAAACAGAAGATACCTTTATTGCTGATTTGGCTGTGGCCACTGGTTGTGGTCAAATAAAAACCGGCTCTTTGTGTCGCACCGACAGGGTAGCAAAATATAATCAATTGTTACGAATTAATGAAATGTCTTCTCTGCCTTATGCTGGGAAATTAGGTTTCCATTTCTCCCGATAACGGGAGAAATGATATCTTAATAATGTAATTTCTTATGGAAATTAAACACAAATTAATTTAAAATTGAACATCTTTTCTCTTGTCATTTTGCATATGCCAAAATCTACTCTTTTCCAAACCTCATTTCTCGTTTCCGGCATTATGTGTTTTGACGGTTGTGGCAATACAATTCAAGGCCTTCTTAACTCCTGTATTCCTTCAGGTACTCGCCTTGTTATAGATGCAGAACCTTTTGGCTTGGGTATTCATCAATTAATACTAACTATTGAAAGTGAAAAAGATAATTTTATTCCAACTGAAAATTTCCACGATCTGTTTACAACCAAGATTAAAGATGCTGGTTTTGAAATCATTGATAGCCCGGAAAAAGAAAAAGCTAACAAACCAGGTAAAACCAACCAGATAAACTTATTAATTAATCTTATTGCCATGGCGCTTGTAATTACTTTTGCCCTGATATTTCCACCCTCAATTTTATTAACCGTAGGCCTAACAGCCCTTTCTTTTTTAACCACAGCTTTCACGTCACGAAAGTATTTGCTCGCTTTTTTTCAACATTTCAAAAACCAAAATTGGGCTGATATGTCCACGACAATAAGCTTAGGCTGGTTTTTATCTCTAGCACACACTCTTTTTCATGCGATAAAAATGCCATTAGCCAGTAGTTTTTCCATGGTGTTTATGAGTTTTATCATGCCCATCATGTTGATTATCTGCATCAATGGGATGGATGAAATTAAGCGTCGCGTCATGGAAAAATCTAAAAAAATTCAATTAAAAGGCATAAAAACACTATTTCCTCAAATGTCTGAAAAATACATTTGTTATCAATTAGCACCAGAAGACCGCTTCAAATTAAAGCAAATGCTCGCCTTATCTCCAGCAGCGAGTGATGAACAAGCATTATCTATTCAACAACTATTAAAGATGAGCAAGGCTCAAGAGGAACAAAAAAATCAACTCGAAGAAGGAATGCTAATTGAGGTTAAGCCAGGTGAGTGCTTTCCTGTGGACTGTATTTTAATTAAAGGTAACACCGTTGTTGATGCCTCACTGCTTACCGGCGAATCCCAACAAAACAAAAAACTCTGGCAGCCTATTCCTGCAGGAGCCATTAATCTAAGTCACTCAGTCACTGTTTATGCAACCAAATGCCCATACAATAGCACTGTCAATAGCCTTCTATTTCGGTCTAACCGCAGCAGAGCTGCTACGACGGATACTATGCCCAAGTTTGTCTATCTTTATACTGCTTTAGTGCTTATTGGAATTCTTAGCGCTATCCTTGTGCCTTTTGCCTTGGGCGTGATAACTATCCCCTTAGTGATGCAAAATATAATTGGCATTTTATTTTCACTATGCCCATGCACTATTGCTATCGCTCACCAACTCCCCAAATTACTCAGCTTGCACCAACGAAACAAAAAGGGCATTCAGTTGCGTGATGATAATTTAATTAATCAACCCTCTGATGAAATACATACCATTGTCTTTGATAAAACAGGCACTCTCACTACAGGTGAGTCTGTCATTGAGTCTTTTGACATCACATTGGACTCCCCTCTCTGGCAAAGAATTTACATATTAGAAAAGGAATATGGTAGAGCGCACCCTCTGGCTAAAGCCATTCAAAAATATTATGAAAAAAATTACACAGAACCTCTTTTTGATGAAGCAAAAGACGGCTGCTTAGATGAAAAAAATCGGGGTCTTAAAGCCTCTGTACAAGGGAAAACTTTACTCCTTGGTAGTGCTGATTATCTTCAAGACAATGGTATCCTCCCCACAGAACTTGATAAAACGAAAATTGAACAAGGTTTCTCTGTGGTTTGTGTTGCTGAAGATGGGCTCTATAAGGGGGCCATCTATATTAAACACGAAGCAAGAAAAGGAATATTACAGGCGTTAACACGATTAAAAAAAGAAAATAAAAAAATAATGATGTTAACAGGCGATAACATCGCCTCAGCCCATGGGTTTAACAAACAAATTAACTCTATTTTTTCTGAAAAGGATATTCATGCAGGAAAAACACCTGAAGATAAAGAAGCATTTTTAAGTACGCTGATGAAAACCAATCCACGAGGAGTTTGGTTTATAGGAGACGGTTTAAATGATGCGCCCTGCTGTCGTATTGTTTCTGAAAAAGGTGGGATCAGTTGCGCGATGAATTCCACAGACAAATCAGCATTTTTCACTGATATTTCTTTAAATGGCTCTTTGGATTATTTATTCCAACATAAAAAATTAAATTCTTCTCTAAAACAAATTATGACGCAAAACAAAGGAATTGTCATTTATAGCACGGTTGCTTTTTTGGCTTTTCTTATTAGCTTTTCCATAGCAGGCATTGCAGTTTCTCCATTAATTCCTATGGCAATTATGCTACTCACCACTCTTTTTGTTTTATTTAACTCCTATAGAACACAACTGGGTATTGATAATGCCCTGGACAAAATCGTTTCATGGCCGCAAAAACTCTTTGGCTCAAATCTCTCGATGGGGTTGCTTTTAGGTGCTAGTACCTTGTTGATAGTCAGTACTTTGATTGCAACCATTGCAACGGGTGGATTAGCCTTACCGCTGATTGCCTTTACAACAGGAGCGGCCATGGCCGTGAGTAGTGTTTGCACTCTCTTGGCAATTAGCCTATTCGCAGCGTTTACCCTGCTATTAACCACTGCTTTATTGTCTAAAAAAACCAGTGAAACAAGCCCCAGCCTAAACCAAACACAATCTACCTCCTGTGCCATAAAAGAAAAAAGCTATGAGCTCATACCCCCTACTAAAGCTCCTGTAGCCTTGATGCAGCAAAGCATAATCAAGGAATGCAGTGTCTTATCTCCTTGACCGCGCCACATCAAAGTTACATTTTTTC
Organism: Legionella sp.; assembly: GCA_030158115.1. Classification (GTDB taxonomy): domain Bacteria; phylum Pseudomonadota; class Gammaproteobacteria; order Legionellales; family Legionellaceae; genus Legionella. The sequence continues at coordinate 27,569 of JAOATK010000048.1, read as the reverse complement.
TAGCACGTCACGTAAATACTTCACAGGCTCAATAATTAAATCAGAACCTTTCTGTTTAGGTGCATTTGCAAAAGGAACTATTGCGCGCTTAAAGCCGTGCTTTGCAGCCTCTCTTAAACGCTCTTGCCCACTTTGCACGGGCCTGATTTCTCCAGCCAGCCCCACTTCACCAAAAATAATGGTCTCACTATCAAAAACACGATTACGTAAACTGGATACTACTGCAGCCAATAAGGCTAAATCCGATCCGGTCTCGGTCACTTTAACGCCGCCGACCACATTAATAAAAATGTCCTGATCATAAGTCGCAATACCACCATGCCGGTGTAAGACAGCTAGTAAAATAGCCAAACGATTATGTTCAAGCCCCACCGTAACACGCTTGGCTTGTTGTCCATGAGCCTCATCAACCAAAGCCTGCACTTCCACGAGCATGGGTCGTGAACCTTCCCATGTGACCATCACGGCACTCCCAGGGGTAGGCTCGGGTTGGCGCGATAGGAAAATAGCTGAAGGATTAGCTACTTCTTTTAATCCTCTATCAGTCATTGCAAAAACACCTAACTCATTCACAGCCCCAAAACGATTTTTAATCGCACGAATTACCCGAAAGCGGCTGTCACTTTGGCCTTCAAAATACAAAACACTGTCTACCATATGCTCTAAAACGCGTGGACCTGCTAAAGCCCCCTCTTTGGTGACATGCCCAACTAAAAAAACGGCCGTTTGAGTCTTTTTAGCAAATCGCACTAATTGTGCTGCCGATTCACGCACCTGGCTTACTCCCCCCGGGGCTGAACTGACATTTTCGGTAAAGATAGTTTGAATGGAATCAATTACCATAATTTTGGGATTTTCTTTTTGGGCATGAGCAATAATTGCCTCCACCTGGGTTTCGGCTAAAAGTCTTAGTCCGGCCAAAGGGAGTCCCAAGCGTTTGGCACGCATAGCCACCTGTTGTAACGATTCCTCACCCGTCACATAAAGAACCGTTTCTTGGGTAGAAAGATTAGCCAATGTTTGTAGTAACAAGGTGGACTTACCAATACCGGGATCCCCTCCAATTAAGACAACTGAACCATGGACTAAACCACCACCTAAAACCCGATTTAACTCAGACAGTCCGCAATTCATACGAGTTTCTTGATCAAGCACTACATCTTCCACGGCAGTAATAACTGAACGCTGGTTTGCCCATGACTCACCTCGCGCATTACGACTTGTGGGAATTAAACCTTCTTCAGCAATTGAATTCCAAGCCCCACATTGTGTGCATTGTCCAGCCCATTGCTTAAAAATCGCCGCACATTGATTGCATACAAACTGGGTTTTTGTTTTCATACGCCATATCCATAAAAATTGTGACAGTTATACTAACCCCATTGAGTCCTTAAAACAATTCAGTATAATCAGAGTATTTTGTACGATTAGGACAAATTTATGAGTAAGGGTATCCATTTTGAAGAATCGGTTGGGCAACTTGAAGAAATAGTCAGACAATTAGAAAAAGGCGAGCTAACCCTAGAGGACTCACTCAAACAATTTGAAAAAGGAATTGGCTTGGCTCGAACCTGTCAAAATGTCTTACAACAGGCAGAACAAAAAATAGAAACATTGACTACCATAGAACATAGCTCGGATGAACAGGCCCGTGATTAATATTTACATACAACGTAACGAACGATTTCTTGAGCAAATAATCAACACCGCCACCGTACCTGCAAAAAAAATACATACCGCGATGAATTACTCTTTATTTCCTGGTGGCAAGCGCATTAGACCCGTATTGGTTTACCTAATTGGTGAATTAATTCATGTGGATGCTAAAATCCTTGATGCCATTGCAGCTTCGGTCGAACTAACCCATTGTTATTCTTTAATTCATGATGATTTACCCGCCATGGATGATGATGATTTACGGCGAGGAAAACCTAGTTGTCATAAAGCCTTTGATGAAGCTACTGCGATTTTGGTAGGTGATGGGATGCAAGCTCTAGCAATTGAAGTTTTGTTAACCCATTTATCCTCCTTGCTTGATCCCGTACAGATCATTTCGATAACACAAGAACTAGTCAAAGCCAGTGGGGTTAGTGGCATGGTGAGCGGCCAAAGTTTAGATTTATCTGAATTAAGCAAATCATCCATTACCGAAGAGCAACTGCGTGAAATTCATCATCTAAAAACAGGGAAACTTATCTCTGCCTGCATTGAAATGGTAATGGCTGCAAGCCCTACTCTTTCTGACGAATCTAAATCCGCATTAAGAACTTATGCTAGACACATTGGCCTTGTGTTTCAAATACAAGATGATTATTTAGATCATTATGCGCCCAAAGAATTTTTAGGAAAGGGACGCTCCTCAGATTTAGCTAACCAAAAAATGACTTTTGCCAGCTTGTATTCACAAAAAAAATTAGAAGAAGAAATTAACCTGAATTATCAAATTGCCTTTGATGCGTTAAAAACATTTGATGAAAAAGCATCGGCTTTAATTCAATTAACTCAACAATTACAAGCACGCTCTCATCTTGAGCCTGCTAGGGGATAACATTGTCTACTGCAATTGTATGGTTTCGCCAAGATTTACGTTGTCACGATAATCCTGCGCTAAGCCAAGCACTTAAAAATCATCAGTTGATTATTCCCCTTTATATTTATGATAAAAATTCACTAGGTGAGGCTCAGCATTGGTGGCTACACCATAGTCTAATTGCTTTACAAAACAATCTAAAAAAAATTGGTCTTGATTTGTGCCTTAAACAAGGCAATGCTTTATCAAATATCAACAATCTACTCAAAAATCATCAAATTGAAGCCATCTACTGGAATCGGTGTTATGAGCCATCAAGTATTCAACGAGATACACAAATCAAAGATGAACTAAAACAAACCGGACTAAAAGTTCATAGTTTCAATGGTAGCTTATTCAATGAGCCTTGGACTATTCATAATAAAAGTGGTGGTTATTTTAAGGTATTCACACCTTTTTGGAAGCACAGCATACAACAAATAATAGCGCCTGAAATTGAAGCGCTCAATCCCCATTGTTCAACACCAACTGTTTTATCTGAATCACTTTCAGATTGGCATCTTCTACCCCATAATCCTAATTGGGCAGAGGAGTTTTCAAATCATTGGCAGCCTGGTGAACATGGCGCAGCAAATAAATTAAACATTTTTATTGAGCATCACTTACAAGGCTATAAAGAATCCCGAAATGAGCCCCAAAAAATGGCTACTTCTCTCTTATCACCGCATTTACATTTTGGTGAAATCAGCCCGTGGCAAATCTGGCGTGCCGTACAAGAAGCGATGCGACATCCTCATTGTGACTTACGATCAGCAGAGCATTTTCTTTCGGAAATGGGCTGGCGCGAATTTTCTTACTATTTGCTCTACCATTTTCCAAGCCTACCTAATCAAAACTTCCGCCAACAATTTGATGCCTTTGCCTGGCAAGAAAATAAAGAGCATCTTATCTGCTGGCAAAAAGGGCTAACAGGATTTCCCATCGTTGATGCAGGAATGCGTGAGCTATGGAAAACAGGTTACATGCATAATCGAGTGCGGATGATAACTGCTTCATTTTTAATTAAAGACTTATTAATTGATTGGCGCATTGGCGCAAAATGGTTCTATGACACCTTGCTCGATGCCGACTTAGCAAGCAACTCTGCAAGCTGGCAATGGGTCGCCGGCACTGGAACTGACTCAGCACCCTATTTCCGTATATTTAACCCTACCCTACAAGGAGAAAAATTTGATCCCCAAGGCGAATATGTTAAAAAATGGGTGCCTGAATTAAAAGAAGTTCCTGCCAAATGGATACATAAACCCTGGGAAGCTCCTAAAGGAATTTTACCTCTCACCCTGGGAAATCAATACCCTCATCCAATTGTTGATCATGCCCTTGCGAGAAAAATGGCCCTTGAAAATTATCAAGCTATCAGCTAGATCCTTAAGTAATTTCTATCAAATAGTAAGGTTCTCGTCTATTATTATAAATAGGAATGTATCTATTTATTTTTAAAAGAGATGAGCATTTGAAAAAAACAATCACTCTAAAAAAAATGACTCCCTTTTTATTATCTGCATTTTGGGTAATTCTGGCTCTATGGTTAGAGTTTATTCCAAAAACGCCAGGCACTATCTCGGGGCTAACCTATGATTTCTTTAAACGCATTGACTTTTTAATTTATGACATTAGACAGAGCTCAACCTTAAACCCATCCTATTTAAAAAATTCTCGCATTGTCATCATTGCTATTGACAATAAGAGCATTCAACAAGAGGGCCGGTGGCCATGGCGCTATAATAAAATATCCCTTTTAATTACTAAATTGCGCGATCAGGGAGCATCAGTTATTGCGTTTGATAGGGTCTTTAGCGAGCCAGAAAAAAATGTCGTGTCTATTATTAAAAATAACTTGTTGAAAAAAAATGTCGATAATAAGATGTTATTCGATACTCTTAATGAGTTAGAACCTGAATTTGATGATAACGCTCATTTAATCCAGCAAGTCAAAAACAAAAATGACATCGTTCTTTCATTTTATTTAGATAATATAAAGTACTCCCAAGGGCTGCTACCAAAACCTGTTGCACTACTCAATAAAGACGATTTAAACAGAATATCCATTATGGCGATGCCAGGTTATATTACCAACTTTTCCGAGTTACAAAGCGCTTCGAGTTATAGTGGGTTTAAATCAACGCTGACAGATGAAGATGGCGTAATTCGACGAACACCCTTAGTACTTCGTTATCAGAATAAAGTCTACTTATCTTTGCCTATGATTATTGCCCAACTTCTCTTCCCTGAGAGGCAAGTAAAACTCCATATGGTCGATATTGCAAATAAAAAATACCTTGAGTCCATTCAGTTTGGTAATCAAAAAATCCCCACAGATAAGGCTGGTCGCGTATTGATTCCATTCCATGGCATATCTCATTCGTTCAAGTATTATTCAGCCACTGACGTCTTACAAGATAAATTAAAACCAGATACCTTAAAACATGCCATTGTTTTAATTGGAACTACCGCTGAAGGTCTTTCAGGCCTGAAAAATACCTCTGTTGACGACATGATGCCTAATGTTGAAATTGTTGCCAATGTGTTAACAGGCATTTTAGATAATTCATTTCCTGAGTTACCTTTTTGGGCCAAGTCTGCAACCGTTGGATTAATTTTAATTATTGGTATTTTACTCACCGTATTATTACCTCTGGTTAGCGCAGGTTTAGCCATTCTATTAGCAACACTTACATTGTCACTATTAATTTCAGCCAACATAGGGCTTTGGGTGACAATGGGCCTTGTCTTTTCATTTTCAGTGCCTCTTATCATGGCTGTGATTCTGATAATCACCAATATGGCCTATGGCTTTTTATTTGAAAGTCGCAAAAAGAAACTATTGAGAGAGACTTTTTCCCAATATGTCGCTCCTGATTACGTCAAGATACTCATAGATAATCCAGAGCAATACAGCCTCAATGGGGAATCGGCTGAATTAACCGTTTTATTTGCCGATATTCGTCACTTCACTCACATTTCAGAAAAACTTGAGGCCACTCAAGTGAAAAAATTATTAAATCACTATTTTACGCCCATGACACAAATCATCTTTAATTATGGTGGAACCATAGATAAATACGTTGGCGATATGATTATGGCCTTTTGGGGTGCGCCCATTAAAAATACAGCACATCGTGAAGCAGCCATTAATACCGCCTTGGATATGTTAGCTAAGACTGAAGAATTGAAAGACAGTTTTGTTAAAGACGCTCTTCCTGAGGTAAATATTGGCATTGGAATCAATACAGGAATCATGAATGTTGGGGATATGGGATCCGTGTTTCGTCGTTCTTATACTGTGCTAGGCGATGCTGTCAATTTAGGGGCGCGCTTAGAAAGCTTGACCAAATATTATGGTATTAAATTATTAGTAACTAGCCATACCATAGAAGGACAAACCAAATTTTTATTTCGTTGGATTGATAAAGTGAAAGTCAAAGGCAAATCTAACGCCGTTGATATCTATGAGGTACTTTGTCGACTAGAGGATGCATCCCCTGAGTTATTAGAAGAAATTGCCGCTCATGAAAAAGCCTCTTTTGCATATAAAAAAGCAGACTGGACCTTGGCTCAGACATTATTTTCATGCTTAGTAAAACAATATCCTAATACCACCCTTTATGAATTATTTCTTCAACGCGTGAAAGATTTTAGCAAAAACCAACCACCAAGTGACTGGGATGGATCGTACGAGCTTAAAGAAAAATAGAGTGTCATTTAATTTAACAGATTAAGCTTTGCTTTTTAGTTTGGAAAGCATGTCAAGAAGACTAGCCTGAAGAAAGGCAGGTGACTTCCGTGCTCTGCAATGCTAGAGTATTTGCTAGGCACGATTTTTAAAGTTACAGTTGAAACGACATCTAAGCCGTCATCCATTTGCCTGGTAATTACTATGCGTAATTTAATTAGTCAAAATAAAGCGTTACTCCATAAAACAGTATTAATTTACCTACTGTACTTTTTGTCATCGTCTTGCTTTTCTCAAACGATATCACCCGCACCTGTTATGACTGTCGGTATCACACATTATCCACCGTATACCATTATCGAAAATCATCATTATCGTGGAATAAGTGTTGATCTTTGGCGATTAATTGCAAAACAACTTGGATATAATTATCGCTTTGTAGAAATGCCTAATCCTGTTGATCAAAATGTGATGGACTTATCAAAAAGACTAGTTGATGTATATGTTGGTCCTGTAACGATGACTAATTATCGATCCACCTTAGCTTCTTTTAGTCGTCCTTATGCTATTAATCATGTAGGTATTGTTGTTCCTGTTATTACTAAACCATTCAAATATACCCTGCTCATGTTCATTCGGAATTTTTTAAGTGTAACTATATTGATTTCTCTAATAGGATTTATTTTATACATTCATATTATTTGGTTTTTAGAACGGGGGAAATTAGCTAGTATTTCTACTTCTTATCGAGCAGGAATTACTTTTCTTTTTTGGTCAACGCTTTTTGATATCGGTTTAAATGAGCTGCCAACAACCTACACTGCAAGAGTCACCCACTTTTTGTGGGTGAGTGGTAAAGGAGTGGTGATATCACTTATCTCAGCGGCAGCGATCACCTCTTTACATTACTCTTATCTAAATCAACAAGTAAAAATCGACCCAGAAGTTGATCGTTTTTCCACCTTAGCTGGCGGCGCATCCTACTATTATGCCAATATTGCAGGCTATGATTTAATTCCAGTAAAAACCATTGAAACAGGAATGCAAATGGTTCTAGATAAAACCGTGACTGGGTATATTGATGATATAGGTGCATCCTATTACTATTTACAAGAGCATCAGCTTTTCAATGAATTAGAAATATCTTCTATTCAATTAAAATCAGGTATTTTAGGTATAGGTTTTCCCGTGAATGATCCTATTATTCATACTGTTAATAAGACGATTGCGTATATGCAAGAAAAGGGAATTGTTCTTGATATTTGCAAAAAATACATCGGTGACACTCAAGCTCGCGCCATGTGTTTTTAATCAACTACTAAGGGGTAATATGTGTCGTTTTCTGCTGCCTAGAAAAACAATTTTAACCGTATTTATGGTAATGATTTGTTTTTTTTGTATGATTTCATTTTCAGCGAATGGCTTTGCACAAACTGAAAAAAAGTCACCCCCGCCTGTATTAAAAGTTGGTATCATCCATTTCCCTCCCTACGTCATGATTAATGAGCACCAGCAATATCATGGGTTAAGTATTGATATTTGGTCGGCAATATGTCAAATCCTTGGTTACAAGTATCAGCTAGTTGAAATGAAAAACGACAATGACCAAAACATACTTGATTTGTCCAAGGGTAAGATCGATGTATTTTTAGGGCCTGTTACAATGACCTACTACCGAACAGAAGCCATTGCTTTCACACGTCCTTACGCAATTAATTACATAGGTCTTGTTGTACCTATTATTAAAAAATCATTTCAGGAAATGCTTTTTTCGTTTATTAGAGATTTTTTGAGTATCTCATTATTGATTGCATTAGCTGGTTTAATTGTTTATGCCCACCTACTTTGGTTTTTAGAACGTGGTAAATTAGATGTTATTCCCACATCCTATGCAAAGGGAGTCAGCCACCTTTTTTGGTCAACTCTGGTTAGAATGGGATTAAAAACCATCCCTACAACAGCCACTGCAAAATTCGTTCATTTTTTATGGATTTTAGGCAGCGCTGCACTCTTATCCATTCTCTATGCAACTATTATTACCTCGGTGCATTTTTCGTATATTAATGAACCGGTGGTAATTGATGAAAAATTAGATCACCTCGCGGCTTTAAATGGAACTGCAGCATATGATTATGCAAAAGATGCAGGTTATCAAATGATTGGAGTCACAACAAGGGAAGAGGGCATTAACATGCTGCTCGATAAAAAAGTCAACGCTTATGCTGACGATGAAACAGCCGCTTATTATTATTTACGCGAACATCATTTGTTGAATAAATTACAGCTATCATCCCATATCATCAAAACAAATACTCTAGGTATTGGTCTACCAATTGGCAGTCCCATAATTCATAAAATTAATGAGGCTTTGTCCTATTTACAAGATCAGGGAATTATCTTCAGTTTTTGTAAAAAACATCTTGGTAATGCTCGAGCCAGTGCTGTTTGCTTTTAAATGGTACATTAGCTTTTAGGGCGACGTATCTGCGATACAGAAATCAAGGTTTCGACCCCATTTTCGGTCTTTCGCTGCTCCCCTTTCCAAGCGTGTCCATAAACGACTTCGTAAGTAAGCGGGTATTTTCCATGAGGAGTTTGTAGGTAATTTTGTTCGAATTTTTTCCATTCATTTTTGCCAGTTAACCCTTCATTTCGCTTTGAATGAATGTTTTTAACACCTTGAGATTTGATGGATTTTAATAATTTAGGTAGCGTTTCATAATGAACAGTAAGCCATTCCATGTCTATGACTGGATCTAAAAAATGCTCAGCCATCAAGGCATCCCCAACATCATGCATATCTGGAAATTCATTGACATGAGCATAGTGATTCACCCCAGCCCAAGCCTTTTTTAATTCTTTAAATGTATCAGGGCCTAGTGTGCTGAACATCACACAGCCATTAATTTTCATAACACGATTTAGTTCACGTAGCACCTGTTCCAAAAGAGAGCCCCAATGAATCACTTGATTCGCAAAAACCAAATCAAAAGTACCTGTAGCAAAAGGCATAGACATCATATCTGCAGCGACTAAAGGCCATTTTCGACGCCAACTGTGTTTTTTACGCGCCTCTGCTAACATAAGCTGCGCTAAGTCTAAACCTACGATTTGCGCCTTAGGGTACATTCGTGCTAATTCACGTGAAAAAAATCCAGGCCCACACCCTAAATCAAGAATTCGCTCCGGCTTCATTTTTAAATATTGAAGACGATCTAACAAGCGCATGCCTATTTCTTGCTGAACTTTAGCAGCTAGTTCATATTCATTGGCATATCGATTAAATGCCTTGCTAATTTCATGTAGAGGAGCCATCATCACAACCAGGGAAAATTAAGAGATCCAACGCTCATGCGCCAAAAACGATTTATTATAACACAAAGTTTGCGCTTACCTTCTATATGCACGCTTTGTAACCAGTTTCACAAAAACAATCTAGCTGTATGCTCCCAATGCATTGAATTTCTAACACCATTAGGCCCTGCTTGCCATTATTGCGCTTATCCTTTGCCTGATAGTCATTATTTAATTTGCGGTCGGTGTATAAAAAACCCGCCTCACTTTGATCGTACCTTGGTTGCTTATCGTTTTGAAGAACCATTACGCAGTCTTTTACATCGCTTTAAATATCACAAAGGCCTATACCTCAGCTCTTTTCTAACTCATTTGATTATGCAGGCTATAAAAACAGTAGACAAAAAACCACAATGTTTAATTCCAGTTCCCATGCATCCCCAAAGAATTAGACACAGAGGATTTAATCAGGCTGCCATTTTAACCAAATTATTGGCAAAAAAATTACAGCTTCCTTGTCATATAAACTCTTGCAAAAAAATTATTAATACAGCCCAACAAGCCAGTTTAGATGGAAAACAAAGACAAAAAAATTTACGCCATTCATTTAAAGCAAAAAAACTACCCTATCAACACGTAGCACTGGTAGATGATCTCTTAACCACCGGCGCAACCGCTAATGAATTAGCCTTTACGTTAAAAAAAGCAGGGGTACAACAAGTAGACATTTGGTGCTGCGCCCGCACTATAAAAGAATAACCCGCTTGCAGGCAACTAGATCCTAGAGCTTTTGTAAATCATTCATCAACAAATGAACTAACAAGACACAAAATACAATAAACATCAAACGATGTAATAAAAGCTCCATAGGAACTGACACGGGCTTACCTCGAATTTTTTCTATAATGGCGTACACTATAGAACCACCATCCAACCCAGGTATAGGGAACACGTTCACTAAGGCTACAGCCAAACTTAGACTGGCTATAAAATATAAAAACACAGCAATGCCTTGGGTTAACGTGGCAACCGAAACTGCAAACACACTTAAAGGTCCCAGTAAAATAGAAAAAGGAATGGTTCCTGAAAATAGTTGCTTAAAAATCATTAAAAAGAAATAAATTACCGTCACAATAGTCTGATTAGCATGCTGTATAGCATCAAGCCAGGAGGATGCACGAAGCATACCTTTTGCAGCGGATAAATCTGGATTTATCCCAAGCCATTTTAATAAATTCAGTTTTCCCCTACTAATTTCTAGGTTATTTAAATCCAAAACAATTTCTTTTAGTTTCTTCCCTGGATTACTAATAAGCTGAACAGGAACTTCTTTTTTACCCCAAAAAATCACTAATTTCATACCCACATCATTCCAAGTAGGCGTCGCTTGCCCATCGATTGCTACAAACCGATCCCCCGCGATAATACCTGCTTGAGCAGCCCGACTTCCTAATGTGATGGATTGAATTTGTGGTGTCGTATAACTAAGACCCAACCAATAAACAAATACCAAGGCAAGCCACCCAGTAATAAGATTGGCCATCACCCCAGCTAATAAAATAATAATTCGTTGCCAAATGGGTTTTTTATCAAAACAACTAGGATATTCCGAAGGATCAATAGGACTAATACGTGTATTTTCGAGCTGGATATAACCTCCTAATGGAAAAAAAGCCCACACCCATTCGCATCCACTAGCTGTTTGCCAGCGCAATAGAGGTTTACCAAAACCAATGGAAATTTTTTTAATTTTAACGTTAAAAATACGTGCAGCCAGTGCATGGCCTGCTTCATGTATCCCTATAACTAAAATTAGCGTAAGCACAATAGCAGTAATCGCCAATAACATGACTATATCTCCATAGAACAGACGATTAAACTTGATTGTCACTCACTGCAAATTATTTTGTATTATCAATAACTAACTGTAATAAAGGAATCGATTTTTTACCATCTAATTCATACCCTTGTCTATAGACTTCAAAAGTTCGATAAGCCTGGTTCGATTCACTGTCTACTAACTCAACATCATCACCCTGCTCATCAATTAACGTAACTGATAAGTGAATTTCACGAAATCCGCTGATATGATATCGTTCTTTAAACAAGTGCAACACACGCTCCAAACTTTCCGCTGCCTCATCGCCACTATGTTCACCTTGAAGGATAATATCCATGAATCTCTCCCCGTCAATTAACATACACCGTGCAAAAAACCTTCTATCTATGTTAGCGGCCAAACAAAGCCGTACTTTAATTTCACAAATTTTCATCAATTCTTTAACCTGATCTACAAATTTGGCAACGAATCGTTTACAATCCTCCGATTACTTTAAATATAGACTAATTCAGATTCTATGGTGTTTGTTGCTTGCGGACTCAATCATAAAACTGCTCCAATAAACGTGCGTGAAAAAGTCGCTATATCTCCTGCTACCCAAGATTCCTTGTTAGACAGCCTGTTAGAGCTTCCTGAAGTGAGTGAAGCAGCTATTTTATCCACCTGTAATCGCACTGAAATTTATTGCGAAATTAAAGATCCTCAGATCCTTATTTCCTGGTTAGCTAACAAACATCAGCTCTCAACTGACTCGCTGACTCCCTTTCTGTACATCCACACAGGTAATGCAGGAATTGAACATGGACTGCGCGTCGCCAGCGGCTTAGACTCAATGATGATTGGCGAACCTCAGATTTTGGGACAAATGAAGCAAGCATATCAGCACGCGAATAAACGTGGTGCGATAAACACTAAATTACGCCCTATTTTTGAACATATATTTAATGCAGCAAAACGCATTAGAACTCAAAGTAGCATAGGCGCTAATCCCGTCTCTATAGCCTACGCAGCGACACAGCTTATTGGCAAATTTTCTACTGACTATCAATCACTCACGGTTTTATTAATTGGTTCTGGAGAAACAGCATCCTTAGTCGCTAAATATCTATACCAACAAGGTGTACGTCGTTTTATGATCGCTAATAGAACGATAGAAAATGCAGAAAAACTAGCCAATACTTTTGGAGGGCACCCCGTCTCCATTAGCAACCTTTCTCAACATCTACCCCAAGCAGACGTCGTCGTAAGCGCTACTGCCTGCCCTATTCCGTTCATTAATAAAAAATTAGTAGAACAAGCGCTATCTCAAAGAAATAATGCGCCTATGTTTTTATTAGATTTATCTGTGCCTCGAGATATCGAGACTAATATCAATGAGCTAGAGCACGTGCATCTCTACAACGTAGATGATTTGCAAACGATCATAGAGAAGGGAATGAATGAGCGGCGTGAAGCGGCCTTACTCGCAGAACAATTAATCCAAGAAGAACTCAGCAACTATATCCGTAAAAATCGCTCCTTAAAAGCAAAAAAGGTCATTTGTGATTATCGAATTCAAATGCAATATTTGGCAACAAGAGAACTGCAACGTGCCCTAAAAAAACTCTCTGCAGGTCATTGCCAACAAATCGTTTTAAATGAGTTTAGCGAGCGCTTAGTTAACAAATTAACTCATAATCCAACTACAGGCTTAAAACAAATAGCCCGAGATGGCCGAGAAGATTTATTTACCCTGGCGCAATATCTTTTTAATACAACTAAGACACAACATTCCACTTATGAAGAAATCTCTTGAGCTTAAACTGCAGCAAATGCTGGAGCGTTTTCAAGAAGTAAGCCGATTACTTTCTGAAGCATCGATCATTGCCGATCAAAATCAGTTTAAAAATTTATCAAAGGAATACGCACAACTAGAGCCTGTAGCAACATGCTACGAATCCTATATGGCCTCACAAGCTAATTGGTCCTCATTACAAGACATGCTAAATAGTGACGACAAAGAATTAGCAGCCATGGCAGAAGAAGAGTTAGACAGTGCTAAAAAAGAAATTGATGAGCTAGATGAACAATTGCAATGGCATCTTATCCCTAAAGATCCTGATGATGAGCGCAATATCTACCTGGAGGTCCGAGCAGGAACCGGTGGTGATGAAGCAGCTATTTTCGCAGGCGATTTATACCGCATGTACAGTCGATATGCAGAAAATCAAGGTTGGCAACTTGAATTAGTTAGCGCAAGTCATGGTGAACATGGCGGATACAAAGAAATTATTGCTAGAATCACCGGGAATGCTGTTTACTCTCAACTTAAATTCGAATCAGGTGCCCATCGCGTACAGCGCGTTCCAGAAACTGAATCTCAAGGGCGTGTCCATACATCAGCTTGCACTGTGGCGGTGATGCCTGAAGTAGAAGAAATTGATGACATTCAGATTAGTCCAGATGAGTTACGTATTGATACCTACCGCTCCTCTGGTGCCGGTGGTCAGCATGTGAATAAAACAGACTCAGCTATTCGTATTACTCATCTTCCTACTGGAGTAGTGGTTGAATGTCAAGATGAACGATCTCAGCACAAAAATCGTGCCAAAGCGATGTCTTTACTCAAAACACGCTTGTTAGACGCCGAACAAAGCAAACAAAAAAAAGAACAAGCACAAACTCGTAAATCTTTGGTCGGCACAGGTGATCGCTCCGAGCGCATTAGAACCTACAATTATCCCCAAGGTCGGCTGACAGATCATCGAATTAACCTCACAATTTATCAATTAGGCGATGTCATGGAAGGGAATTTATCCTTAGTCATTGATGCTTTAAAACGAGAATATCACGCCGAGTTACTTGCTGAATTGGGACGTAATGATTAGTATTCATAAGACTCTGGGCAATAACCCAGAGCTTGAATCTGAAATTTTATTATGCCATGTTTTGAATAAAAACAGAGCTTATCTCTTTGCTCATCCCGAAGTACTTCTCAGTCAGCAACAATTAGAAACCTACCAAAATTTGCTAAATCAACGTGCGCAAGGTGTTCCTATTGCCTACCTCACGGGAGATCGTGAATTTTGGTCACTTAATTTAAAAGTAAATGAACACACGTTAATTCCAAGGCATGAGACTGAGTTATTAGTAGAGTTAGCTTTAGAAAAAATTGATGAATCAACAGATACCTGCATTCTTGAATTAGGAACTGGTAGCGGAGCTATTTCTCTGGCGCTTGCGAAGGAGAAACCACATTGGCAAATTATCGCTTGTGATATAAATCAAGACGCCTTACTGGTGGCTAAAGAAAATGCAGCATACCATCAACTAAGCAATATACATTTTTACCATTCAGACTGGTTTAGCAAAATTCCTCAACGACAATATCATGCTATTATCTCAAACCCACCTTATATTGCAAAAGATGATCCTCATCTAAAAGAAGGCGACCTGCGTTTTGAGCCACAAAAAGCGCTAGTCAGTGGTCAAAGTGGCTTAGCTGATCTACAATGGATTATCGAACAAGGTTATGATTATCTTTTGCCAAATGCAATTCTGTTACTAGAGCATGGGTATGATCAAAAATTAAATGTACAAGCTATACTTAATACATTAGGCTATAAGAAGGTTCAAACCTGGCAGGATATGCAAGGCCAGGATAGAGTGACTGGGGGAATACGCCCTATTTTATAATTTAGGACCGAATTTAAGACGGTGTCCTATTGATGATACATTAGTTTTTTGGTATACCTACCGTCTTTTTGTAACAATCCCAATTAGATGTAACGTTAGGGATGGAGACTAAAATGACTGAACAATTAATTGCTAAAACCAATGAGAGACAACAAAACGTGAAAAACGATGCGATAAAAAATATGGATATTTCTCCCTACATTGAAGTAGCCGGAGAAGATTATATGAATGAAAAGCAACTAGCACATTTGGAAAAGATATTGCTGGCTTGGCGTCAATCATTAATGGAAGAAGTGGATCGTACTGTAACTCATATGAAAGATGAAGCAGCTAATTTCCCAGATCCTTCTGACAGAGCTAGTCAAGAGGAAGAGTTTAGTATTGAATTACGTACGCGTGATAGAGAACGAAAACTAATCAAAAAAATTGAAGATGCTCTAGAGCGATTAAAAAATGATGATTTTGGTTACTGCGAAGCTTGTGGCATCGAAATAGGTCTAAAACGATTAGAAGCAAGACCAACAGCAACTTTATGCATTGACTGTAAAACATTGTCTGAAATTAAAGAGCGTCAAAATCAGGGAGCTTAATTCCCCAATCCGGTAGCCTGGAGTCCACGTCACCTAATCCAAGCTACCTCTTAACAATAGCCTCAATTCTTTCCAAGTGCTTTAGCACCGCCCCTTTATTCTGCTCGAAAACTAAAGCCGCATTCTTAACCATTTGTTGGCGCAACATCTCATCTGCGTGTAATTTAATAATGCCATCAATCACCTCATTGGCCTGCTGCACTAATAAAATTGCTTGGGCTACCGCTAAATCATCACATATCGCTTTAAAATTATTAACATAATTACCACTTAACACAGGAATATTCATTGCAATGGGCTCTAATACATTATGTCCGCCGTGTGGAACCAAACTCCCTCCCACAAAGGCATAGTCACTAATCAGATACATTCCAAGAAGCTCACCCAGTGTATCTAATACAACGATTTCATTTTCAGGGCTTATGGAATCTAGGTTTGAACGCAATCCCGTGTTAAATCCAGCTTGTAAACACAATTGATACACCGATTGAAAGCGCTCTGGATGGCGCGGTGCAATTAATAGAACAACATCTGGAATCGCACCTTGTAGACGTTTTAATTGCGATACGATTTCTGACTCTTCATTTTCATGGGTGCTTGCTGCAATAACTACCACACGCTCTGCACCCAACTTGCTCTTTAATTCTTTAAATTTTTGGGTATCTAATGTATTTGTCTGTAAATCAAATTTTATATTACCAGAAACATGAACTATTTCTTTTTTAGCACCTAAAGCAATAAAACGTCTTGCATCTGCAGTCCCTTGAGGCAAAATAGCACTAAATTGACTGAGCAAGGGTTTAATAAGAAATTTAATTAGCTTATATCCTCTTTGCGAGCTATCTGATAAACGTGCGTTAGCAAGCAGTAAAGGAACTTCAGCAGCTCGAGCTTGGTAAATTAAATTAGGCCATAATTCCGTTTCCATAATGATGCCCACTCGCGGTTTAATTTGTTTAAAAAACCGTTTTAATACACAAGGAAGCTCATAAGGTACGTATTGATGCGCTACTTTATCCCCAAAATGTTTTTGTACGCGATCTGAACCTGTAGGTGTCATAGTAGTAATAAGAACTGACCACTTTTTTTCTAATATAGCATCAACCAAAGGAATAGCAGCAATCACCTCACCCAAAGAAACTGCGTGAATCCAAACATCCACAGGCTTATTCATTTTTTTATTCAGAAAAAAACGCTCTGAAATGCGTTGCCTGTATGCAGGCAAACGCCGACCTTTCCACCATAGGCGGATAAGCAGGTAAGGTGTCAGCAAATACATCAAGAAAGAGTAAAAAAATCTCATAAGTAGCCAATCTGAAAAAAAATGAGTATATGGTATAAAGCGATAAAATTGAAGAAACACGATCTGCACATGACAAAAAAATTCTGTTATGTACAGACGGAAACATGTTATAAAGCCAGAATGACCGCTAAAATTAAACCTTAATCATCAAGGAAATCCTTTGCAATGAACTTTAGGGAATTCTTTACAACCACCTCCTGGTGGGGAAAACTTCTCGGTGCCTTATTTGGTTATTTAGCTGGTGGGTCGATGACAGCTATCCTTGGTATTCTAATAGGCAATTTTTTTGACCGAGGCTTGATCAATCATTTTTCTAATCCCTATTGGCTATATTTCAGAGAAAAACAAAACCTTACGCAAAAGAAATTTTTTAAAGCTACCTTTTTAACAATGGGGCACCTTGCTAAAGCAGATGGCCGCGTGACAGAGCAAGAGTTAAATATGGCACGCTTGCTCATGCAAGAATTATATTTGAATAAAGAGCAAAAAGAAGAAGCCATGCGTCTATTTAATGAGGGAAAGAAACCTGATTTTAATTTAAATGAGCTGCTTGTGGAGTTATACACTATCTGTGCTAATAAACAGGGGTTACTAAACCTTTTTATGGATATTCAATATAGAGCGGCAAAAATTGATGGCCTCAATACCAAAAAAATTCAAATATTAGATGTTATTTTTTCTCACTTAGGTTTTGCACCCTTTCATCAACAACATCGTTTTTATGAAGATTTTGGCTCTTTTAATGAGTCTCATGCCCAACCCAACTCTTCTTCGTCACGCAATAGTTACCAACACAAACCATCTCAAACAAATCTTGAACAAGCCTATGCTCTACTTGAAGTAACTACCAATATGAGCAAGCAAGAAGTAAAAAAAGCCTACAGAAGATTACTAAGTCGTAATCATCCTGATAAATTAATTGCAGCAGGCTTATCTGAAGGAAAAATTAAAATAGCGAATGAAAAAACACAGAAAATTGTTAAAGCTTATGAGCTGATTTGTAGCAGTAAAGGTTGGTAGTTCTAGGTGATGTTAGGTTTCTTTAAATTCATGAAGTGGTACGTAGCCTTGGTGCAGCTTCGCTGCAACCAGGCTACATTTTGGATTAATCTACAAACTCAACACCCGAGTCGTCGAGCATTATTCTAGCTTTTTCTGCTAAGATTTCATGCGCTAAGGCGGTAGGGTGAACTGGATCAAAAAACAAATAACCTTCACACATATCCTGCACTCTAGGTTTTACTGCAGCGGCAACGTTTAACACTGATAAGTTAGTCATTTTTTTAACGTCTAAATAAGCACAAGTACCTGTAGTATTACTCACCCCATAATTTTGTGGATGATCTAATACATCATTAAATGCAGCATTGATATCAAAATAAAGCCATCGAACATCAGGATAAGCCTGTTTTAAATTAATAACAGTTTGATCTAATAACTTATTATGTGCATTAGCCAAATAAGACATTTTATCAATTTGGTCAAAATCAATAGCCGCGGGGGTTTTCCCTAAGTCAGGGACATTCACCACTACAATATGTTTGGCACCCTTATCTGCCAAACGCTCTAAACTATGCTGAATACCCTTATTAACATCTTCCAATACTTTCTCACTGTCCTCAGGTAATGCAAGATAGTTGTTTGCGCCAATCCAGACAACAAAAAGACTGTCTTCACTTGCCTTATCTTGATGCGTTGCTAAATAATCATTTATCTCTTTTGTTAAGGTAAGAAGTACATCGTCACTATCATCTTCAGAAACCCCAGCACCACCATAAGCATAATTAAGTAAGTGATCTGCTGAATTTCCAGGAAAATAAGAAGAGCTTAAATATTCTATCCAAACAGGTCCATTAGAAAAGCGTCCTTCATAGTAAGGCGGGGACGGAGGGAATTGATGCTCCGCTAACTCATATAAATTACCGTTATCCGACAAACTATCACCAAATACCACTATGTTGTGAAGAGGTGTTGCTAGAATAGTTCCCGAAAATAATAAAGCACCTAAAGCTGCTAACAGTTTCATGAATACCCTTAGTTTTAATTAATTTTTTTATAAAACAAAAAAATGCAGCTCATTATATTACGAAACACTCTATTTAATCAAATTTTCTACACTATTGGAAAAGAACTTACTAAAATTCAATGTATTAAAATAACTAAAAAAGCATTATAGTAACTATTTTTAGGATAAGGAATTCTATCATGAGTCCATTTGAACAGCAGTTCATAATTGACTGCTTAGAGAATATAAAGCGAATTCTCAATGATGAAGACGCATTAAATAATGCTATTAAATCATTTACCAATGACGATTTGCATAATCCGCGTTATTTATTAAATACAAAAATTTCTGATGCTATTTTTTGGGATATTAATGCAGTATGCCAATTTAGCGCTGCTTATTCCGAGACCCTATTTCAGGTAACGACTTGGTATTCTGCGAAAGAAAACTATGAATTACATTCAGCCCGTGAATTATTAGAGCCCTATATTAAAGAAATAACCCTCAATACAAAGGCAAATCAACGAATCCAATCGGTAATAGAAAATTGTGATACACAAATCAGCAAATTAAAGCAAAAGGAAGATAATCTTTATGGGTTTTTCTCTTCTAAACGCACAACCGCTTTACTTGTATCAGCAACAGTTGCTGCAGCTGCAATGGCGATGTTATTAACACGTTCGTAGAACTATCAATCGAGTAGCCTGGTTGCTTGCAACCTGGATGGCTTCAGCCCTGCCCTTTTTTTTAGGGAAGGGCGACCCGGTTGCAAGCAACCAGGCTACACTTTGAATAGAGAATAATCGCTTTAGTTATGCACCATTAGCAATTAAAGTGAGATTCAATTGACGGCCACAAACCCAAGCTTTCGTTAAATCATTGACTGCTTCTTTAGGCATGTTCTTAGGTAAACGAACAGTAGAATGGTCCTCATGAATTTTAAGCCCTGTAATATGGCGGCTTTGTAAACCTGCTTCATTAGCTATCGCACCCACGATATTACCGGGTTTCACACCATGAACTCTGCCCACATCAATTCGGAATAAATCTTGGTCAAATGACTCATCGTTAAATTTCTTACGCCCTTCGCCAACGCTTTTTTTATCTTCAAAATTTTTACGATCACCAAAGCTTTTTCTCTCGCCAAAGCTTTTTCGCTCATCAGAACCTCTTCTGTCATCAGAACGAGAAAACGAACGCTCAGGACGTCCACCACGCTCAGCACGATTCTCTTTTGCTGGACGAGATATTTTTATTGAATCTTTTTGTTGCCAAGGCATGTCTTTGTGTAATAACAAAGCAAGTGTTGCAGCAACATCAACAGCATCCACTTCATTTTCTTTAATGTATTCTTCCACTATGCGCTTATATGCATGAATATTTTCATGCTCTAAACGCGCAGTGATATTGGCCATGAAACGTTGTTGTCTTGCCATTTGAATCATGTGATTATTAGGAATTTCAACCTTAGTGATGCGTTGACGAGTGTGACGCTCAACACTACTAATTAAACGCGACTCTTTAGGTGCCACAAATAAAATAGCAACCCCAGAGCGCCCAGCTCTTCCTGTACGCCCAATACGATGCACGTAGGTCTCATTATCATGAGGTAAATCATAATTAATGACATGAGTTACACGATCTACATCCAAACCACGCGCTGCAACGTCAGTAGCCACTAAAATATCAATAGCACCCTGTTTAAATTGTGCAATAATACGCTCACGTAAGGCTTGTGTAATATCACCATGAATAGCCATCGCACGAAGACCTTGTTGCTGCAATAATTCCGCTACTTCTTCAGTACTGCTTTTTGTCCGTACAAAAACAATCGCACCTTGATATTCTTCAACAGCTAATATGCGTATTAAAGCATCTGGTTTTTGATGACCAGAAGCAAACAAGAAACGTTGCTCGATACTTTTTACGGTGGCAGTTTCTAAACGTATTTCAATAGAGACTGGATTATTCAAATAAGTATTAGCAATTTGGCGAATACGATGTGGCATGGTTGCTGAAAACAATCCAATTTGTTTTTGTTCTGGGAGTTTAGACATAATCATTTCAATGTCTTCAATAAAACCCATACGCAACATTTCATCTGCTTCATCAAGTATAAAAGTACGTACACTAGCTAAAGGCAATGTCCCTTTCTGAATATGGTCCAAAATACGACCAGGCGTTCCAACTACAATTTGTGCACCTGAACGCAATTGCTTTAATTGACGGCCATATTCCTGCCCCCCACATAAAACCGCAACGGTAGTACCACGTTGTCTTGCGCTCAATAGCTCAAACTGTTCAGCAATTTGAATTGCTAACTCACGAGTAGGCGCTATCACTAAGGCTTGAGTGCCTGATGTGTCATTTGATAGTTTTTGCAAAATGGGTAATGCATAGGCGGCTGTTTTACCAGTACCTGTTTGTGCCAAAGCAATCGCATCGCGACCTTCTAAAAATAAAGGAATCGTTTGCGCTTGAATCGCGGAAGGAGTAGTAAACTTCATGTCCTCCAGCGCTTTATTTATTGCATCTGAAAAATTAAAGGAAGAGAAGTCTGTTATTTCTTGAGTCATAAAGTTCCTGATCGAGTAAAACGTAGCCTAAAAAGGCTAAGTAATATAAAAATTGACCAGTATAATAACAAAATAAACAGCATAATGCACTATATTTGTAAGTTTTTCTCTATAAAATAGGTTGGTTGAGAACTCTAGCCTAGATACAGCAAAGGAATACGGGATCTGTAGCGCACCCTACGGATTACACTTCGCTGTATCTAGGCCAGGAATATCCATGAATGATTAAATTAATGCGGCTAAACGACATGCTTGATTGATTGCATGACGCGCATCAAGCTCTAACGCTTTATAGGCTCCACCAATCAAATGAACTATCTTTCCAGCCTCTTTTAATGGTGTCCATAACTCAGTCAATTCAGTTTGTCCTGCACAAATAACTATATTATCTACTGCTAACAATCGGGGTTTTTCGTTAATGTGTACATGCAACCCTTCATCATCAATCAGATCGTAGCTTACCCCGGAAATCATCTGTACTTGTTTATGCTTTAGGCTCAAACGATGAATCCAACCGGTAGTTTTACCCAAGTTTTTACCCATTTTTTCTTTTTTACGTTGCAATAAATAAACTTCACGTGGGCTTTGCGTAATATTAGGTGCTTTAATTCCACCACGACTTTTACTATGAATATCTATACCCCACTCATCATAAAATTGATGTTTTGAGGCTTGATGTGCATGGGTTAAAAATTCCGCCACATCAAAACCAATACCTCCTGCCCCAATAATCGCTACACGTTGGCCTATTTTTTTTCTCCCAGAGAGCACATCGATGTAACTGACTACTTTTTCATGCTCAATCCCTTTGATATCAGGAATCCTAGGTTTAATCCCGGTGGCTAGGACTACCTCATCAAAAGGCGCTAAAGTCACTAAATCTGCTTGTGTATTTAAATGAATCGTTACTTTATATTTCTCTAATTGATAATTAAAATAGTTTAATGTGTGCTGATATTCTTCTTTCCCCGGAATTTTTTTAGCTAAATTAAATTGACCGCCTAATTCCTCGCTTTGTTCAAATAAAGTGACTCTATGCCCCCTCTCCGCGGCAACTGCAGCAAAAGCAAGGCCTGCAGGACCTGATCCCACTACAGCAATTGATTTTGGCTCGCAAGTTTGTTCATACACTAATTCTATTTCATTACAAGCACGAGGATTTACTAAACAAGACGCTGTTTTATTGACAAAAACTTGATCCAAACAGGCTTGGTTGCAAGCAATACATACATTAATTGCTTGGCTTTCACCTAACATTGCTTTTTTTGCAAATTCTGGATCAGCTAAAAATGGGCGAGCCATGGAAACCATATCAGCAACCCCAGACTCTATTAATTGATTGGCTAATTCAGGCGTATTAATTCGATTTGAAGTAATAACAGGGATAGTCACTTCGGGTTTTAAATGCTGAGTTACTGAGGAAAAGGCTGCTTTTGGTACCATCGTTGCAATTGTCGGAATACGCGCTTCATGCCATCCAATACCTGTATTGAGAATAGTTACACCAGCTTGTTCCATCAATTTGGCCAGCAATACTATTTCTTCCCAGCTGCTGCCATCTGCAATTAAATCCATCATAGATAAACGATAAATGATAATAAATTTTTCACCAACAGCCTCACGCACACTGCGCACGACTTCTAATGGAAAACGAATGCGATTTTCATAACTGCCGCCCCATTCATCCTGGCGTTGATTTGTATGAGTGACAATAAATTGATTAATTAAATACCCTTCGCTACCCATGATTTCCACACCATCGTAGCCTGCTAATTGAGCTAAGCGCGCACAACGTGCAAAATGTTTAATGGTTTTTTTAATTCTAGATTGACTCATTACCCAAGGCTTAAAAGGACTGATTGGTGATTTAATCCCACTTGGAGCAACAAGAAATGGATGATATCCATAACGACCTGCATGCAAGACTTGAAGGACAATTTTTCCACCAACTTCATGCACCGCGTGAGTAATTAACTCATGCTTATGCTGTTCTTTACTATTGGTTAATTTAGCAGCAAAAGGTGCCAAACGCCCTGCCCTGTCCGGTGCAAAGCCGCCTGTCGTAATTAACCCAACGCCCCCTAAGGCTCGTTCACGGTAAAATTGCGCTAAGCGATTTAAATTGCCTTTATCTTCTTCAAGGCCTGTATGCATTGATCCCATTAATAGGCGATTTTTTAATTGGGTAAAGCCTAAATCTAAAGGCTGAAACAATGCATTAAACGGGGTATTATCAACTCGTAATTCCATGAGTCCTCTCATTAGCGCTTTAAAAAAACAGTATAAACTAACTAGCTCATTGCGCTAAGAACATTTTGTCTTATTAGAATATCATTTATTGTTGGCTAATTAAAAAGAACAAAAAAAAACGAAAGATTATTTTTTATACTATTATTATAGAAAGAGTATGCGGGTCGAGGCTATTAAGTTTAGACATACTCGTCTTTCCCTAAGTCCCGCAGTTTTTTCGCGAGGTCCTGGTTCTCAGCGCAAAGCAGCCATGGCAGATAGATAATGGGGGAATGATGTGATGGAAGACCCTTCAATCGAAGCATTAAAAAAAGCCTTCCAATCAGTGTTTCAATTGTCTGTAAGACATGGAAAATTTATTTATCCTGAAATTAGAAAATTAAAACAGGCTCTATATGCCTTGGATTGCAATGATAAAAGAGATTTTATTCAATTTCTTAAAATATTAAGAACAGCGCTTCCACGTATTGGTCACTGGCGATTAGATTTTAATACCATTAAAATACCAATGGACTCATTAGCGCAGAAATTGAATTTGCCTGTTATAGACTGGCATAGATACTTAGCAAACTCAAACTCCTCCCCCAACTTTCAGTTCCGTGCTTTAGATCAAAAAATGCCTCTACTGCAATGGCTTATCCAAGAATCTAAAGCATCTTCTCCAGCAAGCAACGCTATGACACAGACCAGCATGCTTCTTAAATGCTACAAAAATTGCGGCTTTAGTAAAAAACTAACCGCTCATTTAGAAAAAGAGCCTGATTTTTTATTTCAATTGATTATTCAATCAGAAGAGATATTCACTCAAATTACAAACACCCGATTGATTCTTTATTTAACCGATGTGCAATTAGCTAAAGCCATTATAAAACACATTCCTCAGTGGGTTAACAACAAAGCCCGTAACAAAGAAGAAGCAGAAAAATTAGTAAATATGTTAAATGGTAAATTATCGAAAGGACGCTCCATAGAAACATTATTACGTAATGCCGATGCCAAAGCAATTTTAGATAGTTATGAGCCGATTAAACTACATCAGCAAGATGAGAATAAAAGCCAACCGTCATCTCGAACACAGTGAGGGATCTCCAGAGCAAGGCACATTGCCACTTACGGAGATCCCTCACTGTGTTCGGGATGAGGTATAACGCTCATTTAAAATTTAATTAACTATAATTTAATTAGCTATAATTTAATCAATTAGGGTGTATTTTCAGCAAACATTAATATTTCCTTAATATATTTAGTTTAAAATCAGACCAATTACTGAGTTGTTATTACTTTTTTAAAAAACTAAACCGTGGAGATAGTTTTATGCCTGTCAATAAATAAAAGAAAATGCAAATTACTGAAGGGGATATTTTATCTACTGCTCTTGAAGATTCGATTCAGGATGAAAATGCTAAATCTGTTAAATTAAGGGGGGCGGATCAGGATAATAATGGATTTTTTCAAGCCATCAGTGAGCTTATCGCAAATAGAGTGACAACGCACGAACAGACAAAAAGCAATTCCTATTATCATTCATCAAAAACGACAGAGAGACAATTTCCAATTGTTTTCTTAGCTGCCAGGTTAAATAGAAAAAACTCATTTCAAGGGCTTATCAATGTGTTTGATAGTGATAATCAAGATATTCATCAGCTAGTCGATGATAAATATAACGCTAACATTTTACATCATATCTATGGACCCAATAGTACGGCTGATGAAGACATGATAACTAATGTTTTCAAGTGGCTTGAGAAATATTGTACCAATGAAACTATTTTAAAAATGATTAATTCGAAAGATAAAGATAATCAAACTGTTTTAGATTATGCGATAGCACGTGATAAAAGCTCTGTCAGAGAAACTCTATTTCAAAAGAATCTAAAACTCAAAATAGCAACTTACAGCGCGATGCCAGTCGCTTTTGCTGATATGAACCCTGGTGTTAGTGCTGCAGCGGCTGGTCCTGTAGTCGATATGGGAACTCCTATTTCTGACGATGATGACGATTTGCAATACACGCCCGCTTTATCTCCGGACTCTCCAGCCTTATCCCCTGATGCTGTTGCTTCAGACTATCGTGCGCGACTTTCATTTTTCGCTCAGGGTTTCAAAATGGATCCACAATCTTGGCGCTTATTAAACAAAGAAGAAAATGATGCATTAGACATCCTCTCTCGTTGCAATCCGCAAGCATGATCTTAACTTATCAGCCATGGCGTAAAACCTCGCCGTTTAGGGCGGGGGTTTACGCCATGGCTGATAAACCAGGAACACCCTCGACTTCATAGCGCTTACGATAATTACTTATCGTGTCTATATCAAACATCAATACTTCTGCTATAGATAGGTTATGCAAGAGGTCTATTGGTTTTCGACAGAACTCTGAAATTAGTCTATCTTTTAAATAGGAACTTTTTGCATAATCCGCAATATAATGTTTTTGAAGGTGACATTATGATAAATATCGAAATAAATGCTCAACCAGATGATGAAACCTGCGGCTCAACTTGTTTGCATGCCATCTATCGACATTATGGGCATGATATAGGTCACGAGGAAGTGATAAAAACCGTCAAACGTTCTCTCTCGGGAGGAACCTTAGCACCTTATTTAGGAGTCCATGCTCTAGAGCGCGGTTTTACTGCATCCATCTTAGTGAATAACATGGATATTTTTGATCCATCTTGGTTTGAACACAGTGAGGCGTCTGTCAATTTATCAGCAAAACTCGAGGAGCAGCTAAAATACAAACCAGATGCCGGGATTACGCAATCTAGCATTGCTTATCAAGAGTTTTTAAGTGCTGGCGGTATCATTAAATTTAAATTTCTCACCATCGAATTATTGATGGAGTATTTCAGCTATCATTTACCGCTCATTACGGGCTTAAGCGCTACTTACTTATACAATACACCACGTGAATATTTTGAAAATGGCAAATCAATTGTAGATGATGTAAAGGGAACTCCGTGTGGTCATTTTGTGATCATCACTGGCTATGATCCTATCCATCGTCAAATTGTGGTGGCAGATCCCTTTCAAGGAAACAGAATGTCAGGAAATTGCTATTATCGAGTAAGTGCCCCTCGATTAATCAACGCCATTTTAATGGGGATGATTACTTATGATGCCAATCTTCTTATCATTCAGCCTAAATAATCATGTCATTTTTTTTGTTTTTAAGACGGATTAAATAATCTACGGCATGGATAGCTTCCTGCACGCGCTCTCCATTTTCAACTCGTTCTTGGAGTATGTCCATGCTGGGCGCAGAAATAACGCCATTACCTAGCACCAACCCCTCTAGAGCAAACTGAATAAAACATTCTTTAATATGCTGCCAAATAAATTCATAATGATCTGTTTTGCCTTTCAGTAACAAACCTAATGGTAAGTAAGCATCAAATGGATGAACACGCTGGTAATGTTGAATCACTGCTGGGATTTCATAAGCCCCAGCCTCCACTGTTTCAACCTGATAATTGTAATGATATGGTGCTAGATTACTAAGACAACTTTCTAACTGCTTTTGAGCTAAATCTTGATAATAGTTAGACCAAATTATTAATATGTTAGGAGTGGGCATTTCATAATTACCAAGCGAAAAGTAATATTTGATCATATAGGATGGGGCTACAAATTTCCAGTGAACCGTAGATCAAGCTTTTTCCGGTTGCACGCAACTAATGAAGTTTCTTTAAGTAATTTTAATAATCGTCGACGCCCTTGTAGATACTGTCTTTAAATGCAAGGAAAATTTTCATTAAAAGGCAGTCCAC
>JAOATK010000047.1 GCA_030158115.1 Legionella sp. | reverse complement strand
GCATAATTAATTGGTTTTTTTGCCAATTCAATGGCACTAATCATTGCTGCTTTAAAAAAAGTATCTGTTAAATTATTACGTTCCTGTGTAGCTGTTGGGGCACCATTATCACAATGGGCTCTTATTTGGCTGTTTAAAGGTAATTGTCCAAGTAATGTTGTGTTATGTTTAGCACATAAACTCTCTGCACCACCAGTACCAAATATGGCTTCTTCGTGAGCGCAATTGCCGCAAATATGCGTGGACATATTTTCTATAATACCTAATACATCAATGCCTGTTTTCGCAAACATCTGGAGTGCTTTTTGCGCATCTAAAGTAGCTACGTTTTGTGGAGTAGTCACTACTATAGCCGCTGTTAAAGGAATTTTTTGCACTAGAGTGAGTTGAATATCACCAGTTCCTGGTGGAAGGTCTATAAATAAATAATCTAGCTCGTCCCATAAGGTGATGTCTAGCATTTGGATTAATGATTTAGCCAACATGGGGCCACGCCAAATCAATGCATTATCGTCATTAGGTACTAGATAACCAATGGACATGGCTTGTATTCCATGAGCCTTTATGGGCACATAAAAATCACCGCTTATTTGCACCGGCTCAGTTTTACCAAGCATGACAGGCATGCTAGGGCCATAAATATCGGCATCTAAAATACCTACACGAGCGCCTAATCTTGCTAGGGCGGTGGCAAGATTGACAGTGACTGTAGATTTACCTACGCCACCTTTTCCTGAAGCGACAGCAATAGTATTTTTAACACCGCGTAAACCTTTGCCAACCAGTTGAGTTCTATGAGCCTTTATCCATTGGTTTATTTCTAAGTTGATGCGCTTGTTGGGATATAAGTTTTTTAATGCACCGAGCATTAATGGCTGGTAGTTTTCTGTAAGTAGATGAGTAGGAAATCCGGCCAATAAAGCAATGTTTAGCTCATTAGGGGTTTCTTCAATGCTGCACTGCAAGCCCATCTCTTTACCGGTAAGATTAAGAAAAGGTTCTTTTAGTGTGTTTAGTAGAGATGTTATAGTTTGTTCAGCAGTCATAGGATAACCTTTAAGATCTTATTGTTGATTACAGGCGCTAGATTCAAATTCCTCACGCGGATCAGAATAAAATGAAAGCAATGCATCCTCAAAATCATTAATTGTGACAGAGCTACTATGTTGAGGCTGTTGCACATTATTGACGTAAGAAGAGCCGCTAAGAGCATTAAGAACTACCGAAGTTTCGATTTGGCTAAGGTGAATATCTCCGTTATGAGTAATTAACCTCGTGCCCTCATCTACTGTTGTTCCGTGAATATTTCCTGCAAAAGTTTCGAGCTCACAATTTTTGCCAATCTTACCCTTGATTCGTAGCGTAGAAGGTGGCGGAGAAAATATGCCTGGAGATACTACTTCTTTGCAAAGAGTAATCTTCACTAAATCCTCTACATTACCGTTGACAATAAAATATCCATTCGTCACTGTTATGTTTGCACCAATTTTAATATCACCGGTAACAATTACATCGCCTTTATGTTCAAATTTTCCTGTAATGGTTTGCACTTCCAATGGCATGAGAATTCCTGTTTGACATAAAAAAGCCTAGTCTAATTTAAAAAAAATTATTGATCAATAAAGTGGCACTGATGAGTGTGAATAAAAATTCGGTGTTACTCACAGCCCAATTCAAGATTTGCTTTGTTGAATTGCCATTCGATCCAGTGATTGCTGGATAAATAATAAATACCACAATGAATAGGTAGCTTCGTGCGTTCAGTCAGCATTTGTCCGTATCCATTCAGTTGCTTTTGATGTTTCGTTAAAGCGGTTTCATTTTCTTTACCGGTTTTAAAATCAATAATCCATAGTTTGTTCTGCTCTTCAAAAGTACGGTCGATAATGCGTGTGACCGGAACTCCATGGTTTTCTACTAATAATTCATACTCATTTTGTTCCTTATCATGTAGCGCAATGATCCATGAACCTATTTTATCCTGAAATAATCGATTCATTTGTTCTCGCAAGATACTAAGGCTATCGTCCTGCATTTGGGCGTCAAAACCTAATTTTTTAAATTCATATTGTGCTAAATTCCAAGGAATTTCATCGGGTGTTAGAGGGTGGTTAGCACATATCCACTGTAATAATTGATGAGCTACGATACCCACCAAGCGAGCTGTGGTTATCGATAAAGTGGAGGGTGGGTTTTTTGTGTCTGATTCATTTATTTTAACATTCATATTTTGATAATAATGCAATGGAAGATGCATGAGTTGAGGTAATGATAATTGTTCTTTTTCCACTGAAAGGTGAGCGTCTGCATCGCTAAATTCTTGATGTGCAAGTAAATGTCGAAAAGAGCTTTTTGATGATTTTTCTGAGTGATCCATTAAATATAATCGCGATTTTGCGCGAGTCACTGCAACATACAATAATCTTTGAGTTTCATAATTGTTTTTGATGTTATCTAATTGACTTAAATAATCATATAAAGCACATTGCTCTTGGTGTGCTGCTTGTATAGGTGACATTAATAATAAATTGCCATGCTTCTGAGTGGGTAAATTTAACCAGCGTAACATCGGTGAGTTTCCCCTATTTGCTGGGGAGCCCAAACCGGGTAAAAATACAGCATCAAATTCTAGGCCTTTAGATTTATGAATGGTCATTATTTGCAAGCGAGAAGGTGTGGCTTGCTGAGAGTACATTTTATTAAATTCTCTTAGAAATTCTTGCTTATTTGCTAAACGACCATCTTTCTCGTAACGGTCTAATAGAGTCCAAAATTGCTCTATGTCATTAAACTGAGTTTGATTGAGAATTTTATCAGCTTGCAATTCATTTAGGGTATCAATAATCCATGCTAAAAGTCGTTTTTCATATCGTTGATTGATTGCTTTATGGAGAACACGGATAAAAAAACTAGCTCGTATTATTCCTTCATCACTTAGCCCTTGAATGTTAGTTAATTGGAGTAGGGCGGAATAAATAGATTTTCGTTTATTAAATTGAGCAATAGCATGAACATCTTCTAAGGATAAACCACAAAATGGACTTCGTAATAATGACAACCACGATAATCTATTTGCCGGCGATAATAATGCTTGGGTTAATGACCATACATCACGTAAATGTCCCAAATTGGATAGTAAGGTAATATCAGTTCCTTGATAAGGAATTTGATGTTGACGTAACAAACGGATGATTTCTACTAAATGAGTGCGTGATCGCACTAAAATGGCAATATTTTGTTCTGGGTGGGTTTTTAGTTCATATTGAACAGCCTGGATTAAGTTATTAGCTTCTTGCTCTCGATTTTCAAATTGCACAGCATGAACCACCGTGTGCTCATCATCTTGCAAGATATTAACACTGGGATGAAAAGAGACTGCGCCAGATTCAATATCGATTTGTTGCGGGAATATTTTAGTAAATTGTAGGTTAACCCAATCGATGATGGTTTTGGTTGAACGAAAATTACAGCTTAATTCCAAAGAGTGAAGAGAAACGGGTCCTATGCCTTGTTCTTTAGCGCGAAAAAATAATCCAACTTCTGCTTGCCTAAATCGATAAATCGACTGCATAGGGTCGCCAACGATAAAAAGCGTTTTTCCATCATCTGGTTGCCATCCATGCACTAATTGAGTGAGGAGCTCAAATTGAGTCATGGAGGTATCTTGGAATTCATCAACTAAGAGATGATGAATAGTATGATCTAAATACAGAGCCAAATCTGTAGGTTCATCTGGGGAGCCTAAAGCGTTTAAAGCTTGTTGTGAAATAGCAGTAAAATCCACTTCATTTTGTTCACTAAAACAAAGATGTAAATGGCCGACTAATAATGGCAATAACAAAAATAATGCTTGCAATACGTCCCATTGTTCGGCGTCATATTCTGGAGAAGGCAAGTTACTTACTTGAATTAATGCATTGAGAAAATCAGGGTATTCATTTAGTTCGGTTAATAGTTCTTTACTGGCATTTTTAAGCCGTTTATATTCCGAAGGGATACAAGAGCTACTTAATAAACCCACATGGTGATCGAAGCTTTTTCTGAAATTTAAGTCGCCAGTTAACAGTACTTTGCTCAGAGCAGTCGCTATTTCTTGATCTGTTTTCTGGAAGTCATACCAGTCTTTTAACAGATAGCGGGGTGAGTCAGGATTATTTTCTATCATCGCTAATTCGCGAGTGCACTGTGTCAAAATGGGCGCGATGTGTATAGGTAGACTGGATTTGAATCGTGCCAGTTCATGTTCTTCAATCAGTCGCAGCGCCTGTTCAAAAGTTGATTTCTCTTGTGCTTTGGCTTGAAAAAGAGGGTGCAACCATTGATCTCGTTGAGAGAGTAGTGTTTTGAATAAATCCAATAATTGATCTTGTCTGTTATCCACATGCAATAGTAATGTTTTAATAGCTTTTTGGTATTCGGGAGTCTCCAAGGCGAATTGAATGCAACTTCTTCCAGCCGTAATGTAATGACTCTCTGCTTTGTCTGTTACTTGAGCATAGGCGATTTGTTTTTCTAGTAAAGGAATAGATTGATTAATACTTTGACATAAAGAATCAATAGTAATAATTCTTAACCGATTGGGCTGTTGTAATAAATCCCATTGATAAGCTTTATTACGACGCAATGCATCATGTGCAAAATCAAGTGTCATTTGTTGATGAGAACTTTGAGCTGGTTTATTATTGGCCGCATTTTGTAATGCTAGGATAATTCGCTCACGCATTTCACTCGCCGCTTTTCGGGTAAATGTGAGTGCTATGATTTGCTCTGGTGCGGTGACAGTGCCTAATAGGCGAAGATAGCGTTGTGTTAAAATTTCAGTTTTACCTGAACCGGCAGGGGCTTGGACTATGAATGATTGAGTAGGATTGGTGGCTTGGTTTCGTTGAACATTATCAGCTAGCATCTATATATCTCAGTAATCATTCACAGGATTATTTCATTAAAACCGTAGCCTGGATGGAGCAAAGCGTAATCCGGGAGTTTTGTGCCATTAAATTTCCGGATTACGCTTTGCTCCATCCAGGCTACAGGGCAATTTCTTGTGCGGGTGGGCGTAAATTGTAATGAGAGCTCATGCAGTAGCCATATGCCCCTGTATTAGCAATCAGCAAGACATCGCCTTCTTTGGTGATAGGCAATAAACGATCATAACCTAGGGTATCTCCAGATTCACAGATAGGCCCAACAATATGCGAGAATCCAGCTTTTTCTTCATGTAAACGACTGAGATTCACAATTTCATGATAAGCCCCATATAAAGAAGGTCTAATCAGTGAGTTCATACCAGTCTCAATGCCAATAAATTTCACTTTACCTTTTTCTTTGCATTGAGTCACTTTAGCAAGAATGACACCACTTTCAGCCACAAAAAAGCGCCCAGGCTCTAACCAAAATTCTAAATGGGGGTAGTTTGCTTTGACGGCTAATAATAAGGCATCCAGATTTTCAAAATCCAAAGGATGCTGACCTGGTTTTTCAACAATACCTAAGCCACCACCTAAATTGATTGATCTGATTTTAGGGAAGCTTTCTGTTAGCGAAGCGAGCATTGCTGCAGTTTGTTGCCATAATTCAGGGGTAAGAATCCCGCTGCCAGAGTGAGCGTGTAATCCTACCACATGAATGTGGTATTTTTCAGTTAAGGCGATAACTTGTGGGATGTCATTTTGTGTAATACCAAATTTAGACTCATTTCCCGCAGTAGAAACATGTTTATGATGCCCAGCACCAGTTCCTGGATCAATGCGGATAATTACCTCACGATTTTTAAATAAATCAGGCCACATCTCTAAAGGGTATAAGCTGTCTATGGTGATATGACAACCTAAGCTTAAGGCATATTCGTATTCTGTTTTAGGTGCAAAATTCGGAGTAAACAAAATTCTGGTTTTATCGATGTTAGGAAACAGCTCGCACACTCTTTCTAGTTCTTGAATTGAAACGCATTCAAAACCTACCCCTTCTTTTTCTAATGTTTGTAAAATAGTAGGGTAAGGGTTTGCTTTCATTGCATAAAAGATTTTATCCAACGATTTAAATGCCAGTAATTGCTGGGCTCTCGCGGCTTGAGTAGGGCTATGATAAACATAGCAAGGTGAGTGGATAGCTGCTTCGGTTAATAAGCGATCGCGTTCTACTTCCCACCAGGGCGTAAAGCGTGCAACGGGAGTTCCAAACTCTTCCTGCCAGCTTTTTGAGTAATAAAATATTTGTGGGTTATTTTCTATCAACAGTTGATGTAATTTTTGACACAATTGGTTGGCTTGTGATTCATCGACTACGAAGGTTAGATTGAGATCGTTAGAGGCCAAGGACATTAAATAGACTTGTTTCGCATCAAAGACTTCCAAAGCCGGGCCTAATTGTGGCAGAACAGTTCTGATATGATGACCTACCAAACTTACCGCGCTGCAAGGCTCAATCAGTTTTGCACGTCCGAATTGATTTAATTCCTCTAACAGGGCATTAATCGCAGGTCTATCGTGTATCTTAATATTAACATCTAGTGATAATGTGACGTTAAATTCAGAAGAAGATAATAAATCCACTGAAAAACCGTGCCGTTTAAAGGCAGAAAATACATCTGCTAAAAACCCTACCTGCTGCCACATGTTTAATGTATCAATAGAGATCAAGAGAATGCTGTTCTTCACTTGGATTGATTTAATTAATGGTGCTGTTTCATCAATATCTTTTGTGATTAATGTGCCTGAATGCTCGGGCATCTGCGTAAATTTGACCGACATAGGGATGTTGGCACGTCTTACTGGTGGAATGCAATTAGGATGCAATACTTTAGCACCCATGGAGGCAATTTCTTGTGCCTCATCGTAATTAAGAATTTTTAATAAACGTGCATGAGGTAATTGATGAGGATTAGCTGTATAAATTCCAGGAACATCGGTCCAGATTTCACAGGCAGCCGCTTGTAATTTTCCTGCGAGTAACGCTGCGCTAGTATCTGAGCCTCCTCGCCCCAAAAGAACGGTTTCACCATGAGGATTAGCAGCAAAAAAACCTTGAGTAATAATGGCTTCTGCTCCGCAGGATAGAAATTTTTCTACTAAGTTCGAATCATAGTCGCTATCACAACGAGCAGACAGGTAATTCGCTGTTTCATCATGGGGAAAAGGTGTGCTAGTTAATAATTCGCGCGCATCATACCATTTACATTGAATGCCTTGCTGCACCAAAAAGGCATGCCCCAGCCGAGTCATCATGAGCTCACCGAGACTTAAAATTTGTGCGTGTGTTTTTGCAGGGGCTTGTTTTAAGAGGGCAATGCCGGTTAGCCATTGTTCTAGTTGATGCAAATCCTCTGTAATTAATTCGGGACTGACCTGAAGCTGTTCTGCAAGATTAAGATGAGCGTCACGTATATCAATGAATAAACTCTGATGTTCGTTGATTAGAGCGGCATCAATTGCTTTTTCCAGCTTATTTGAAATTTGTGTTAATGCAGAGCAAACAATCACAGGTTGCACCTTAGTACCAAGGTGTTTTTTAGTGATTGCTGCAATATTGTTCCACGTGTTTCGCGTTGAAACACTAGTTCCACCAAATTTTGTTATTATCTGTTGCATGTTTATTTTCCGCACAATATTAATACAGACTAGCATGGAGTGATGGAGAGACACAAGCATTTATCATCGTGATTTTCATTACATTTTGAAAGGAAATTATTTAGGAATTGCCCATCATGAATCTAATTGTTACACAATGAATTATTATTCTTTAATTATTGAATATATTAGGAAAAAAACGTTTTTAAAAAAAAATAAAACAGGTTAGACTTCTGCGAATTAAAATGCCTTTATTTGATTGAAAACGCATTACAATGTTTAAGGAGTATGTAGTGAAGAATATCCAAAAACCTTTAAAAACACTCGTAAGCGCCGCCGTTATCAGTGTTCTGACTACAAGCGTTGCCCAAGCCTCTGGATTTGCACTCTATGGTGAAGGTGCGGGTTATACTGCTGGAAATTACGCTGCAGGTGCCGCAGCAGAAGCAGCCGATGCATCCATTGGTTGGTATAATCCTGCCGGTTTGTCATTACTTCATGAAAAACAAGTGCTGTTGGGAGGTACTGGTGTATTTCCACATACTTCAATTAGTGGAACAAGCTCATTTAACACGATCGTGGAAGGAGTATCACTTACACCTTACTCTCAAAGCTTTAATGATTTAGAGGGGGGGCATAATGGTTTTGTTCCTACAGGTCATTTCGCTTTACCTGTTACTGATCACACGACATTGGGTTTAAGTATTACCGCGCCTTATGGTTTGGCTTCAGATTGGGATCCTACATCTCCTGTTCGTTATGCAGCTACTTATACGGAGCTTTTAACCGCAAATATTTCACCGGAAATAGGAAGCCAAATACATCAAAATTTTGCTCTTGGGGCTGGTCTTGACTTCCAATACTCCCATGTAAAATTTAATCAAATTATTGGTGCGCCAACTATTTTCCAAGTTCTTGGTGATGAAAATCCTAGTGCTGTAGATACATCGAGTCTCAATAATGGTTCTTCCTGGGGTATGGGATTTCATGTCGGTATAATGGGTTTATTTAATGAAAATCATACGCGAATTGGTTTAAATTATCAGTCACGGGTTAGACATGTTTTCAAGGGCCAGAGTGAGTTAAATGGTCCTTTTGCAAATGACTTCAATATTATCGCTGCCGACCCGCTACCTGGAGCAGGGGTTTGGAAAAATGATGATTTATCTAGTAATCCTATTGAATTACCTGATGTACTAACTTTAAGTGGTTACCAAGATATTAATGAACGATTGGCATTACTGGGTTCTGTAGTGTATACCGGATGGGCTGCATTTAAGACAATTCAACTGAATAATGTGGTAGCCCCTAGTGTTAATGAGGTTAATGATATTAGTCGTTCAAGTGTTGTTATTACAGTTCCTGAAAATTTCCATAATTCTTGGCGTGTTGCTCTTGGTGCAAATTATCGCTTCAACCCTAAATGGATGCTGAGAGTGGGCGGTGGCTATGATCAAACTCCAACTAATAATACAGATAGAAATATTCGATTGCCTGATGTTGATCGCTGGGCTTTAGCAGCGGGTGCTCATTATCAAATGAAGCCTAATATTGGTTTTGATTTGGGATATACCCACTTGTTTTCTGGAAGTAAGACGACCATTCATTCAACGCAACAATTATCAGCAGAAAATTCTTTTACAGTGGATTCTGATAGTGGTCATTTCAGTGCTGATTTGGTAGGCGCGCAAGTGGTCTGGGTTATTGACAAGGTAGCTGAAGCACCAATGAAGTAAAGTTAAGTGGCCTAGATGCAGCACAGCGCAATCCGGGATCAGCGGCACCTGATCCCGGATTACTCTATGATTAATCTTTGCTAATACTTGCTTCGCCAGGACCATTTACAATGAAAGTATATCCATTTTCAGAGATTTGCTTAGGTGTAATATCGCCCGTTGCAAGATCCATAATGACCATGCCTATATTAATAGGGTTTGGCGTGTTTGTAGCCATCTTAATTAATGCAGGACATTTACCTCCAGGAGCGTGTCCAAAGCAGGCTAATTTCACCATGTTCCAATGAAGTTGTTTGGTCGAGTTAGCATGAGTTGGGTGAGGGGAGGGGATTGTGCCCGCTATGTAGGCATTTGATTCTTCGTTAGTATTATTATGCGTTATTAAATAAGTTGGGCTTGCAAAAGCAGTAACCGCACTTAAACTTAGAGCTATCGCTGAAAAACCTTTACATATTGAATTCATTGTATCTCCATAGTAATTTATTAATAACCGTTTACAGTATATCGTAGCCTGGATGCAGCACAGCGTAATCCGGGATTTTTGTGCCACTGGACTCCCGGATTACGCTGTGCTGCATCCAGGCTACGAAGCGCGTTTTAAACGGATATTTGTTTAGAGCTTCTTTATAAAACGGCTTCAGTATACCTTAGTAGAGCCAAAAATCATATATTATTTATTAAGTTTGTTTAATATTAAGGCAATATCTTTGGCGAAATAAGAAATAATGAAATCGGCGCCTGCGCGTTTAATGGCGATCAAGCTTTCAATGATAGCTTGTTCTTCATTGATTAATTGATGGGCTGCAGCTAATTTTATCATGGAATATTCGCCACTGACTTGGTAAGCACAAAGTGGTATTTCAGGGAAATTTTGTTTCATTTTTGCAATGATATCTAGATAATATCCTGCAGGTTTTACCATGATCATATCGGCACCTTCCTCTAAATCCAGAGCGGTTTCTCGGAGTGCCTCATTGCCGTTAGCTGGATCCATTTGATACGATTTTCTATCACCAAACTGAGGTGCCCCCTGAGCTGCTTCTCTAAATGGGCCGTAAAGACAAGAACAGTATTTAGCGCTATAACTTAAAACTGGGACGTGTTGATAGCCTGCCTCATCTAATGCTTGGCGAATAGCACCGACCATTCCATCAGTCATACCACTAGGAGCTACCCAGTCCGCGCCTGCTTTAGCATGACTGACCACTTGTTTTGCAAGCAATTGCAGAGTTTTCTGTGTATCAATGTGTTCGCCATTAAGAGCACCACAATGCCCATGATCCGTGTATTCGCAAAAACAGACATCAGTAATAATAAGCATGTCTTTGTTCACAGAACGTATTTTCTTTATGGCATTTTGAATAATGCCTTCATCATTAAATGATTCGCTACCGCAGGCATCTTTATGTTTTGGAATACCAAAAAGCAATACAGCTGGTATACCTAAAGCACTTAATAATTCAATTTCTTTGGGAAGGGAATCAAGACTTAACTGATATTGTCCAGGCATTGCTTTAATCGCCTGAGGTGTTGTTAAACTTTCGCTAATAAATAAGGGCGCGATAAATTGCTCAGGATGGAGACGTGTTTCCTGAACTAAAGCACGAGACATTACAGTGCGTCGTAAGCGAGTCATTCTATGGGGCATGTTGTAGTAGGTCATGAGGTTTTATCCTGATTTATTTTATTGTGCCTAGGTGCTTTTTTATTTGCCGTATATAAAAAATCAATGGCACTGCTATTTATACTATTACTGACTTGGATACTGAAAAATTTATTAAGAATATATTTCAATGTTAACATATTAGTCTCTGATTGAGACAGGGCAATGTTATAACTTAAATAAAGACGTTTAGACAATGATTTACCTACAACAACGGCTGTTGAATCGCTCACCGTATTGGTCGTTTGGTTGTAATTGGTATTGGTTTGTACGTTAAAATCAATGCCTGTGCTTTGTTTTAGTTGATCTAGAAGTTGAGTGCTATTAGTTCCTGCAATATTCATAGAGGAGATAGCCGCTAAAAGTAATTGACCACCGGCTTTATTCGCTTGATTAGCGGGGCGTCCTAAAACCAGCATGGAAAGAATATCTGCTTGGGACAAAATAGCCGGTTTAGAGAATAGCTGTATTTTGGGAGTTCTTAATCGCCCACTCACCTCAACACCTAAAACAATGGAATCACTTAGGTTAACATTTTGGAGATTATTATTAAAATCAAACGCTTGTGAGGCGTTTAAGTTATTGGAGGTAGTATTTATCTTTTTGGTGGCGCGCACAGTAATCCCAGGATTTTCAATGGTACCACCTGTAAAAATTAGCTCGCCTTGTTTAATTGCTAATTCTTGGCCATATGCTTTATAAGTTCCATCTATCACAGTTAATTCACCATAGGCATTAATAGACCCTTGTGGTTGTTGTTTTACATGGAGTGTTCCGCCTAAATGCCCTTTTAATCCTTTGACATTAACTTCCACATTGTCACCCATTTGAATATTAATTTCCATGCTGCTATTAGGGATAGGGGAAGCCGGGCGCTTATCTTGTTTTTTATAGATTACTTCATCTGGCAAAGAATAACTGTTGGTAAATGATTGTGGTTTAATTTGAGCATAAGGTATAGCAACAGAACCTGAAAGAACGTGCAAAGTGGGTGAAAGATGCAGTTTTAGCTGCGGAGAAATAGTCACCTGGTATTCATTTGTTTTTATAAGTGGAAAGTCAGTCCCTGTCAGTGATACATCGCCAACATAATCTGGCGCTATAGAGCCCATTCCTTTAATTAATAAGCGATGGCCTGCGGAAGCTAAAGAGCCTGTTGCTATCCAATTTTTTTCTTTCGCATCGATTTTTAGATCGATTGCATCTAAATTAAGTCCTAATTTAGGGATCACAAGACTTGTTTTACTTAAAATGGCTTGGCTTTGGATATTGAATTTATCAAAGGTCCCGTTGACATAGATTAACGCCATAAGCTGGCCCTTTAATTGACTAATGTCAGGATTAATATGTTGTAAAAAATCCAGTGAACTAATTTCTAATTTTAATTGACTATGGATTGCTTGGGTAGGCTGAGAATTTTTACTTAGAGTAAATCCGGGAAATTGGGCCTGTAGACTTACATTTTTATGGGGATCAATGGATAAAATGCCGTCAGCATGTAGTTCTTTGGCTGACAGGTCAAAGTGAATATCGCCTCCCTTAAAAGCGATGGTTTGAGTGTTTCCTAGTTGGTAGTGTCCCGGATGCAAGGTTAAGATGACATGGCCTTCATTAGGACTCTTAATAACGCCTCTAGCTGATAAATTAGCATTTAATCCGCCATGTTTATCGTGTTCTATTTGAGATAGCTGGGTAGTAAAATTCCAATTCCAGGGCAATGTACCTTGGGCATTGGTTTTAAATTGCCAAGGTGCTTTTGAAGGGCTATTTAGTTTAGAGTTTAAAGTTAAATTGAAATCTGGCCAGGAGGTAGTAGCTGATAGAGCGCCTACAGGGCTTTTTATAAGTTGAGTCGGGGAAATGGAGCCACACATATTTTCCCATTGAATCATCAACGAATGATTTTTTAAGGAACTAGGATGCCAAGTCATATTTAACTGAGCGATTTTTATTTTCAGCTCTTTATTCTGATAGATAATTCCCTGAGCGTTAAACTCATTCAATAAGTTTCCATGAAGCTTATGAATAGTGAAGGTTCCTGGAATATATAAGCGACTTAAATTAATTAAGGTATGAAGACCTGGTGTGGTCGTTAGTAAAAAAGTGGCAAGACCTGCAAGCAGGATAGAGAAATATAAAAAGAAAGATACGATTGTTATCAGGCGTCGGATCATAAATCAGGCCCCATGTTAATCACTAAACGTGGATTGGTACTCGTTCGTTCCCATCGACTATTAATCGGTTGTGCTAAGCCTATTTTAATTGGACCAATAGGTGAAACCCACATTAATCCTGCTCCTGCATCAAATTGGAATGCTCTTGGGCTTGGGTTATATACGCTGCCAGCATCATAAAAAGCAATCAGGTACCAATTTTTTTTGGTTTCTTTCTGAATTTCAAAACCCGCATAACTAATTACTCTACCAGGACCAATGGAATTAAAGCTATAACCTTTTAAATTATCCATACCTCCCAGGAGTAATGCGAGTGATAAAGGTTGCTGATTGATATCATGAATAGCTGTTAAACCTTGGAGTACATGACCATAAAGACGCAGGCGCCAGGGATCGATTCTTAATGCAGCCTTTGCATCCATAGAAATTTGAGAAAAATTAAGCGTGGATAAGAGGGCTTTGTTAGCTGAGAAACCATTCAATGTTACATTGTAACCTGAAGGTGAAAATAATAAATCTTTAGTGTTGATAAATGAAAAAGTAGCTTTTGGATAAAATAAAAGCTGCTTGGTATTATCCTGTAAATAATAATGAAATCCTTCATATAGGCTGTTTAAAGACAGAACACGGTTAAATTTTTTCAGATGATGTTGTTGTGCTAAAGATAACAGCCAAGCATTACTGTAACCCGTTGAGTAATTTAAATTAGAGTAATTCCCAGTCAGACTGTACTGATCAACAACGGGGTTTCGTCCTGGAATAACATATTGGGCCTGCAAAGCATTCTGGACAAATGATCCCTGGGCCAAGGCATTAAATTTATGCCCCTGACGGTTGACAGGGATCACATGATAGGCAGCACGACCTCGTACTCCTGTATCAGTTCCATAGCCCGCACCTAAGGTATAAGAGTGTTTAGGCACAGGTTCTACGTGAATATGAACTGGCACCTCCAGATCTTCAGTAATCTGAGGTTTAATGATGACGGAACTAAAATAACCGCTGTTAGATAAGTCATTATTAAGTTGTAATACTTTATCTCCTGAGTAGACTTCCCCTGGTTTAAAAGGTGCGAATCGATGTAATAACTTGGGATTAATATAGGTGGGATCAAACTGTACTTGTCCGAAGTAGTATAAGGAGCCTGTGTCAAAGATAAGTGTAATTTCTGCGGTATAATGTGTTTCATCAATTAAGATTTCTGTTTTTTTAAAACTCGCATGCATGTATCCCAAATGCTCTGCCGTATCTAGAAGATTTTTTTTAGTTTGGTTGTATTGTTCTGTGAGAAAAGGGCTGCCTAATTTTAAAGGAGCATCCTTTAATGTGGTTTTTAATGTGGGGTTTTGCGCACCTTCACCTACCAGGTCTAAATGCAAGCCTGCGATCATAATTTGTGGCCCTGCATGTATTTTGATAATGAGCTTTTTAGCGTTGAATGTTTCTAATGTCACGATGGCTTTAAAGTAACCAAAGGGTTGAATGGCTTTATTGATTTGTTCTTGAAGCTCTGCCTGACTAAATTGGGTCAATGGTTTAAATTGCTGCAATTCAAGTAGGCGTTTTTCGATGTTAGATTGGACTTTATCTGTGACGCCATAAATTGTAATCGCAGGGGCCGCAACTAATGAAACACTAAACATTAAAAAAATTAAAACAACTAGGATTTTCATGATGGGTAATTGGCGTACAGTTTATAGTTCACCTACTGCCTCCATGTCTTTAAGGCGATAAATTAAATCCAGGGCTTGTTTGGCTGTTAATCGATCAGGATTGATTTTTTCTAGCTCACGTAAAATAGGGGATTGAACTGGTATTGCAGGTTGGATTGGTTCTGCCACGGACTGTTGTGTTTGCATATGTTGTAAATGGGCACGAGCAATTGTGAGTACGGCAGATGGAATACCAGCAAGTTGTGCAACTTCCAGACCATAACTACGATTAGCACATCCTGGTTCTACACGATATAAAAAGATAATTCGTCCTGTTTCTAATGAGGCTTGTAAATGAACGTTTTGGATGCAAGGCCATTGTTGGGGTAAGTTGGTTAGTTCAAAATAATGGGTGGAGAATAAAGTATAGGCTTTGATTTCAGTCGCTAGGTAGGTGCAGCTTGCATAAGCTAATGCCATCCCATCATAGGTACTTGTTCCGCGACCAATTTCATCAATTAACACCAAACTTTCTTGTGTTGCTTGTCGTAAAATTTGTGCCGTCTCAGTCATTTCCACCATGAAAGTAGATCGCCCAGAGGCCAGATCATCACTAGCGCCAATACGGGTAAAAATTCTATCGATAGGGCCTAATGTAACGGATTGTGCCGGGACAAAACTACCGATGTGTGCGAGCAAAACAATCAATGCTGTTTGACGCATATAGGTTGATTTACCCCCCATATTCGGACCGGTAATTAATAAAATATTTTGAGAAGGTTGCAAATACAAATCATTGGCAATAAAATGTTCTTGGAGTAAATTTTCAATCACTGGATGTCGCCCTGCAGTGATAGAAATTTGGGGTGTAGATACCAACTCAGGGCAGCACCAATTTAAACTTTGTGCACGTTCAGCTAGCGTAATCAAAACATCTAATTGAGCCAGTGCACGTGCTAATTGAGTGAGTTCTGCAATAGAGCGCTGCATTTCTTCTAATAAATTGTCATATAACCATTTTTCACGTGCTAAGGCTTTGACTTGCGCAGAAAGCACTTTTTCTTCAAAGACTTTTAATTCAGGCGTGATATAGCGCTCCACATTTTTTAAGGTTTGTTTTCTGTGGTAATGAGTTGGGGCTTTTTCTGACTGAGATTTTGATAATTCAATGTAGTAACCTTGTACGTTATTGAAGCCAAATTTCAAGGTCGATAATCCCGTGCGCTGTTTTTCTTCTTGCTCAAGCTTTTCTAAGGTTTCATTGGCCTGAGTGCTTAGCATTCTTAGCTCATCTAATTCCTCATCAAACCCTGGAGCAATGACACCGCCATCACGAATAAGTACGGGTGGGTTATCTATAATTGCCCCTGCAAGTAATTGCTGTAATTCAGGTAATGGTTTTGCATTATCCCGAAGTTGCATGATGAGGGTGCTCTGATTCTTGCTAATTGATTGATGAATTTCGGGTAGCAAAGTCAGTGTGTTTCCCAGAGCAAGTAAATCTCGAGGACGTGCTGATTTAAGTGCAATGCGCGATACAATACGCTCGATATCACAGATCTGGCGTAATAATTGATGTATCGATACATCACTTTGCAAACGAATAATTTCTGCAATCGCGAGTTGACGCTCCTGAAT
Source organism: Legionella sp. (assembly GCA_030158115.1). Classification (GTDB taxonomy): domain Bacteria; phylum Pseudomonadota; class Gammaproteobacteria; order Legionellales; family Legionellaceae; genus Legionella. The sequence goes on along the minus strand of JAOATK010000047.1, from coordinate 6,341 downwards.
AGCTAGTTGTTGTTTCAACGGCCTACTTAACCAACGTTTTAATAAACGACCACCCATGGTACATGCGGTTTTATCTAAGACAGAAAGCAATGTATTTTCATGTGCTCCTTGTACGTTTTCAAATAGCTCCAGATGCTTTTGAGTAGAGGCGTCTAATTGCAAATAATCTTGTGCGTTCTCAAGGGTGATAGTGTTTAAATGAGGAAGCGCTTGTTTTTGTGTGGTGTGCAAATAGGATAATAGGGCGCCCGCAGCAATTAATGCAGTCGGATGTTCTTTTTCACCGAAAGCTAAAAGATTAGTTACTGCAAACTGTTCGCACACCTGCTTTTTTGCTTTATCCGCATTAAACTCCCAGCCAGGTCTTAATTTGGTTGGAAAATTAAGACAATACTCTTCAAGAGGCGAAGATTCTTGCAATAGCAGTTCTGCCGGCTGTAAGCGTGTTAACTCAGCACTAAGCTGAGTTGTTTCTGTTAACTCAAGTAAATGAAAACGACCGCAGCTTAAATCAACCCATGCCAGACCAATATGTTGTTTTTGTTGATGCAAGGCCATGAGCAAATTATCTTTTTTGGCATCCAGAAGAGCCTCATCTGTGACCGTTCCCGGGGTAATAATTCGGGTTACTTGTCGCTCAATAGGTCCTTTACTAGTCGAGGGATCACCTATTTGTTCACAAATCGCTACCGATTGACCTTTTTTTAGTAATCGCGCCAGGTAGTTTTCTATTGCATGATAAGGCACGCCAGCCATTGGAATAGGCTTACCAGACGATTGGCCGCGATGAGTCAAAGTCAAATTAAGTAATTGAGCGGCATTTTTTGCGTCATCAAAAAACAACTCATAGAAATCACCCATTCGATAGAGTAAAAGCATGTCTGGATAGTCTGATTTGATGCGCAAATACTGTTGCATCATAGGCGTGTGTGAAGAGGTCATAGGGCCATGAATAAGTAGAGTTGTTGGGATTCTAACAAAATCACTTTTGGAAGTCATATTTTCAATTACAATGATATATTTGAAAAATCACTATTTATTTACCTTACCTCATGGTTGTATTACAATTTATTTGCTAGAATCATAAAGGATATTTAATTAAAATAAAAAAACCACCATAAGGGAGATTATTATGAATCGTTTAGCTCTAGTTGCTGCAACAGGCTTTTTAGCATTAACATTAACAGCATGTGGCGAGAATGGAAGTTCTAAGCCAACTGTAACAACTGATACTACTACTACTTCTTCTACGCCAGTAGAGCAAGCTGCTCCAGAACAACAAGCTGCACCAGCACCAGCTGAAACTCCTGCCGCTCCAGCAGCTCCAGAATCTACAGAAAACCAAGGTCAGTAATATTTTTTTGTTTATTTCCACTGAAAATAGCCTGGATTAAGTTGAATTTCTTAATCCAGGATTTAACTTTGGTTTCCTAATGACTCATTTCATATCGTTAATTCAAGAAATTTCTACACTCTTGAAAGAACGTCATTGGCAATTAGTAACTGCTGAATCATGTACTGGCGGATTACTTTCAAGCTACCTCACTGAAATTCCCGGAAGTTCAATTTGGTTTGAACGAGGGTTTGTTACATACAGCAATCTAGCAAAACAAGAAATGCTTTCTGTACCCGAATCATTACTCAACGAATATGGCGCTGTTAGTGAGCATGTGGCTGCTGCAATGGCAATTGGTGCATTGCAACATAGTGCTGGCGACATTGCTGTTTCTATTACGGGGATTGCAGGTCCTGATGGGGGTAGTCTCGAAAAGCCTGTAGGAACTGTTTGTTTTGGTTGGGCGGCTTTAGGAGCAGGGCTAACTAAAACCGTTAGAAAACAATTAAGCGGAAATCGACAAGATATTCGTTCAGCTGCATGTCAAGAGGCATTATCCGGGATTCTCTCTTTCATTAAAAATATTCATTAAAACCTAGTGAATCAATTTGCTGCTTGTTCTTATCTGTGTGATAATTTTGTTCTTGCACTAACTACACGGAAAATAGTATGGAAGAAAATAAGCAAAAAGCATTATCTGCAGCACTGTCACAAATTGATCGCCAATTTGGAAAGGGCTCGGTTATGCGTTTGGGTGACAGCACGGTATCCAGAGACATAGAAGCTATCTCAACAGGCTCATTAGGTTTAGATATTGCCTTGGGAATAGGGGGTTTACCTAAAGGTCGTATTGTTGAAATTTATGGCCCTGAATCTTCAGGTAAAACCACACTAACGTTACAAGTGATTGCTGAATGCCAAAAAATGGGTGGTACGGCTGCATTTATTGATGCGGAACATGCTTTAGATCCAAATTATGCGCAAAAATTAGGCGTTAATGTTGATAATTTATTAGTCTCTCAACCTGATACAGGAGAGCAGGCTTTAGAAATCACTGACATGCTAGTGCGTTCGGCTGCTGTTGATGTCATTATTATTGACTCTGTGGCTGCATTGACTCCTAAAGCTGAAATTGAAGGTGATATGGGTGATACTCATGTGGGTTTGCAAGCCCGGTTGATGTCACAAGCATTGCGTAAACTGACCGCTAATATTAAACGTTCTAATACATTGGTTGTTTTCATTAACCAAATTCGTATGAAAATTGGCGTGATGTTCGGTAGCCCTGAAACAACAACGGGTGGAAATGCTTTGAAATTTTATGCCTCAGTACGATTGGATATCCGTCGTATTGGTTCTATTAAGAAGGGTGAAGAGGTATTAGGTAGCGAAACCCGTGTGAAAGTAGTTAAAAATAAAGTGGCTCCTCCTTTCAAAATGACTGAATTTGATATTCTGTATAACGAAGGTATTTCACGTGAAAGTGAAATAATTAATTTAGGCGTTCAACTAGAACTTATTGAAAAATCAGGCGCTTGGTATAGCTACAAGGGTGAAAAAATTGGCCAAGGCAAGGATAATGTTCGCCTGTATTTAAAAGAAAATCCGCAAATTGCCGCGGTATTAGAACAACAAATTCGCGCTGAACTACTAGAGAAGAAAGTTCCGATTGCTGCAGATATGGTCGAAGAAGAATTTGAGATGATTGATGACTAAAGCTTATGAGAGTGCCGTGCGCCTGCTTGCCAGGCGTGAGCATGGTGCAATAGAGCTTAGTGATAAATTAAAGCTAAAAGGTTTTAATATAACAGATGTGAATGATGCATTATCTGTATGTCAAAGATTGGACTTACAAAGTGATCGCCGTTATGTGGAATCATTTACCCGCTTACGTATTAGGCAAGGATATGGTCCTTTAAAGATAAATCAGGAATTAAATAGCAAAGGTATTGATAAAGAATTAATCGTGGATGTGTTGCGACAAGAAGACGAGCATTGGTTAAACCATGCTTTAACAGTCTGGCAGAAAAAGACTAAGGGCCGGCTTGAAATGTCTTTTAGCGACTTACAAAAAAATCAGCGCTTTTTACTTTATCGTGGATTTGGTATGGATGTGATTGCTAGAGTAGTGAATCATTTGGAGTTGGTTTTGGTGGAATCTGTTTGATTTAATCTACTTTCTCCTGCTATCCGGCATGAAATAAATCAAAGGTATCCTAGATGACGCGCTTTGCACTTCATCCAGGTTATTTTTGATATGATGTTTTTAAAAACTAACTCAAATTGGTATCAATAAAAAAAATGAAAAGTTCTGAAATTAGACAAGCATTCTTTGATTATTTTACACAGCAAGGTCATCAGCTAGTAGAATCGAGCTCCTTAATCCCAGGAACAGATCCTACCTTATTATTCACTAATGCTGGAATGGTTCAATTTAAAGATTTATTTCTAGGATTAGAAACTCGTCCTTACCAACGCGCAGTGACTTCACAGCGTTGTGTTCGTGCAGGTGGAAAACACAACGATCTGGAGAATGTAGGTTATACAGCACGTCATCATACTTTTTTTGAGATGCTAGGGAATTTTAGTTTTGGAGATTACTTCAAACGAGAGGCCATAAAATTTGCTTGGGAATTTTTAACTAAGGTTTTAAATTTACCTGAAAACCGTTTATGGGTTACTGTTTATAAAGACGATCAAGACACGGAAAACATCTGGTTAAACGAAATGAAAATTTCTGCTGAGCGTTTTTCACGCTGCGGTGAAAAAGATAATTTTTGGTCCATGGGAGATACTGGTCCTTGTGGTCCCTGTACTGAAATTTTTTATGATCATGGTCCTGCTGTTGCAGGAGGCCCACCTGGGAGTCCTGAGGAAGATGGCGACCGGTACATTGAGATTTGGAACTTAGTTTTCATGCAATTCAATCGGGATAAAGAGGGGCATTTGCATCCACTACCCAAACCCTCTGTCGATACCGGTATGGGATTAGAGCGGCTTGCAGCTGTTGTGCAAGGTGTTCATAGCAATTATGACATTGATTTATTCCAATATTTAATACAAGCCATAGCAAAGCTTGGAGCAGTTTCTGATTTAAATCACACCTCACTAAAAGTCATTGCCGATCACATCCGTTCTTGCGCTTTTTTAATCGCTGATGGCGTGACTCCTAGCAATGAAGGGCGAGGTTATGTCTTGAGGCGAATTATCCGCAGAGCAATACGGCATGGTAACAAGTTAGGCCTTCCAACGCCTTTCTTCTCACAACTAGTGCAGCCCTTAATTACAGTAATGGGTGAGGCTTATCCAGAGCTAGTGAGTTCGAAGAATCATATAGAAAAAGTATTAGCTCAAGAAGAAAATCAATTTGCACGAACCCTAGATCAAGGGTTACGCTTGTTGCAAGAGCAGATGCACTCTTTAAGTGGACAAGAAATAACAGGTCAAATAGCATTTAAACTCTATGATACCTATGGTTTTCCAGTCGATTTAACGGCGGATATTGCTCGTGAGAATGGTTTATCTGTTGATATGGACGGTTTTAACCGGCTGATGCAGCAGCAAAGAGAACAATCTCAGGCGGCCTCTCAATTTACTATAGACTATCACAGCACCTCCCAATTAGATCATCAATCAGATTTTCATGGTTATGAAAAAGAAACCACTGAAAGCAAAGTGATTGCTTTACTTCAAGAGGGCGCTAAAGTTGATTCATTAACTCAAGGAATGAAAGGGGCAGTAGTTCTAGATCATACGCCATTTTATCCGGAAAGTGGCGGTCAAGTTGGGGATAAAGGAATAATTAGTACCTCTGATTTCAAATTTCGTGTGGATGATACTCAAAAAAATGCGCAAGCAATTATCCATTATGGGGAAGTGCTTTTAGGTGCAGTAATCACAGATCAATTCGTTAAGGCTCAAATTGATCTAGCACGTCGTGAAGCCATTCGTTTAAATCATACAGCAACACATTTATTACATGCGGCTTTAAAAAACATAGTTGGTCCTCAGGTGCACCAAAAAGGATCACTTGTAGATGCTGAACGAGCACGTTTTGATTTTTCTCATACAGAAGCCATAACTGCTCTGCAAATAGAGGAAATTGAAAGGCTGGTTAATGATCAAGTGCGAGCTAATTCTGAGGTGGTCACACATGTCATGGATATTGAATCGGCTAAAAAAAGTGGGGCTGTAGCACTTTTTGGCGAAAAATATGCCGATGATGTGCGTGTATTATCCATGGGTGAATTTTCTAAAGAATTGTGTGGTGGAACCCATGCTCAGCGTACAGGTGATATTGGCTTATTTAAAATTATTGCTGAATATGGCGTTGCAAGCGGTGTGCGTCGAATTGAGTTCGTCACAGGTAGTTATGCTTTGGCTTGGGTGAATGAACAACAATTTCTTTTAGCTAACCTTGCGTTATTGCTTAAAACAACCACGCCTTTATTGCTAGACAAAGTATCGCAGTTATTAGCAGATAATAAAGCACTAGAAAAAGAAATTACTAAACTGCAAAGTGAGAAAGTAGAACAATCAGGTGCTGATCTTGCTAATGAAGTGGAACATATTAATGGAATGAATGTACTCGTTAAGCAATTAAAAGGTATTGACAATCAAACCCTACGCACCACGTTAGATCAATTAAAATCTCGACTTGATTCAGCTGTGATTGTGTTGTTTGTAGTTGATAATGAAAAAATGAATGTGATTGCCGGAGTGAGTAAAAACATTCTCGGAAAGGCTCCTAGTGCCGCTATGTTAGTAAAACACCTTTGTGGCAAAGGTGGTGGTCGTGATGATATGGCTCAGGGCGGCGGTATTGCTCCTGCTGATTTAGCGACAAAGATTGTGGAAATTAAAGAGATGTTACAATCTGCTTAGAGGTTTATTGTAATCCAGAAATTGTGCCACTGATTCAGTCAATACCATCAAGTTAAGCTGATTTTGTATCAAAAGTAGATACTGTCTTTAAATGCAAGGAAAATTTTCATTAAAAGGCAGT
>JAOATK010000046.1 GCA_030158115.1 Legionella sp. | reverse complement strand
AGTGTCCAAATTATAACAATTTATGAGAGATGACACAGTTATTTAAACACTACCGGCCATTACGAATGGAATGGGTGTTTTTAAAATCCGCTCACAAGCCCCATGACAGTCAAGAATAAGTGCCCGCATTTCTTCAGCTTTTAAAAATGAAAAGGAGTCTAATTGATTTTGATCGCGGAACTTATTGAGCTCATAACCAATCATGGATGATAGAATAACCGGCTTGTTTTGAGACTGCGTTATTTTTAATAGGTTACTTTTTTCAACCAAATGCTGGATATTATCTACTGACTCACTATTCCTTAAACTGTTTTTTACTAAAAAAGGTATTGCCGAAATATAATTTATTACCTTTAACTTCTCATTACTGTTATCGTCAGTTCGTACGTAATTTGAAATAATAATTGCAAGATTTCTACTTTGGTTTACGATGTTCCCCCATATCTTTCTTGCTTCCCACCAGCGATCATAGCCCGCATTAATTCTAAAAACCAAGATTAACCCCATTATCAATCCAGCGTATTCAAATGGTCCAATGGGTAATAATATTGATGGCTCCACATAGTTGATTATTGAAATAACACATGAATAGAGAAATACAAAAATAACTTTTTTATACACCTTAGGCGTAATAGAGCCTTTTAATGTAAGCGCATTTTGTAAGAAGCTATCGTGTTCAATTTGATTAACAAAAGGTGTCTTTTTATTCATTATTCGCCCGCTATAAAGTTCAGTTAAAAATCATTGCCTTCAAACGAATTGACATCCTAATCCTTTAGGCTAGGAAGGATATCAAACACCGTTTTACCCTCTAAAGTTTAGATATGGGTTTACTTATACTTTCAGAGCGGCCTGAAGCATCAGATTTATGCTTAAAAAAACCAAGCATGGTATCAGCATAGAAAGATACTTCTCCTGTTGAAATATCATGATTGGCACCAACAATCCCACATGTCCCATTTTCAATGATTTCCCTTAAAATAGGACTGTCTTCCATGATTGCGTGTACGGTTCTTTTTACATTAATAGCAGTTACTTTTTCTACAAATTCGTCATTAAGTGACGTGCGATGTTCAGTAACGGTTTTTTCAGCAGTTACAGCCGGTTCTATTTTTTTCAATAAAGTGGTCAGGTTACCCATTTCTATGTGATCACAAGCTCCCTTTACAGCGCCACATTTAGTATGGCCTAAAACCACTATAATTTTTGCGCCAGCTATTTTGCAGCCAAATTCCAGGCTTCCCAAAATATCCTCATTAATAATAGTGCCTGCAATTCGAACACTAAAAACATCCCCCAAGCCTTGGTCAAAAATCAATTCAACAGAAGTGCGAGAGTCAATACAGCTTAAAATAACAGCGAAAGGATGTTGTCCGTCGGATGTTTCATTAGCTTGTTGCAGCAAATTACGGTTTATTTTTAGATTTTCTATAAAACGCTGATTGCCTTTTCGCAATAAATCCAATGCCATTGAGGGCGTAATCGCATCTTGCATTGCTTTAGTTAATGTTTTCATTTTTGTTCCTTTCGAGAGGTTATGTTTCAATAAACACTATCGTTTCAACAGTTATATTTTTCAGTTTAGTAAATCCTAGGCGATCAGATGGTTTGGGGATCGAATTGTCACATTATTTTGTAATAGATTGACTGACTCTGATCGCATAGTTAAGACCAAAGTAAGCAGCCAGGCCAAAATTTCTCAATCAGTGCAAATACATAGACTACTATGTTTTCATCCCATTTTAATCGATTCAAAGGCAGTTCAGTATCTAACGTAATAGTGCTCTTGTTGCTTATTATCATCTAAACTCAATCCCCCTCTATTTTTTTAGGGCTTTCGTGCAGATGAGTCCAAATCGTTTTTACTTCAGCAACAGCGGAACGAATAATCTCTTCTGATTGTAGGCCGCCTTCAATATAGACCAATCCTTGAAGCAACCAGTTTGCGAGTCCAGACTGAACTAATCTATAAAAGGCGCGATTCCCTTCTTTGCGATGAGTGACGATTTTCTGTGCTTTTAAAACGGATAGGTGCTGAGATACTGTAGAGTGGCTGGTTCCTAATATGGCCTGTAAGCTGTTGACATCTTGCTCGCCAGTATAAAGCTCCTCAATAATTCGAATGCGATGTGGGTGAGAAATAGCTCCTAAAAATTCAGCCATTTTTTCGGAAATTATTATTCTAGCCGGCATTGTTTGTCCAAATATTCAATTATTCATATATTAAAATATATATGCGTTATTTTTGCAACTTAAGAATTGAAAAAATGGATCAAAAGGGATTCAGCTGAATTGATCACTAACTTAGTTTCTTTTACATTAAGAAAGACGCTATCGCTAATAAACGTATTCTTATTCAGTGAGACTATGGATTCGGATTGTGACTCGTTTTTGCATCACTCGACTCAGCTATAATTTCACTAATTTTTTGAGGAATTTCTGGATTTCCAGATAAATTATCGACAGATTCTTTCAAATTAAAGAAAGTTTTTGCCGTACTTCGTCTCTGTTTAGCTTCCTTGTTATAAAAATCCTTCCTGCCTTCTAATGTACAAATGAGGCCCCCTAATATGCTCATGGCAGACCCTACTAGCATTAAATAAAAAGGAATAAGAGGAGGGGTTAGAGTTAGGGCGAGCACTAATAAGGTGATGCCTAAAAGAACTGCGCTTACTCCAATAATGATAAGCGTGGGCTGTTTCGAACCATAAAGAGTGGAGGTAAGCTGAGTATACCTGGATAAAAGCTGCTGTTGCTCTTCAGCATTTTTTGAATGCAACAATTGCAACGTTAAGGCCGTCATTTCGTATTTTAAGTGTTTATCATGGTCAAGTAATTCAATCGCATTATAAATTGATAGAGCCTGGCTTTTGAGTGCAGGATCTTTGATTGATGAATAAACGCTTTTTAAATAAAGATTTATGTCTTCATCAGGCTTCTCTGGACGGTTTATGTACTTGATTGCGTTAATAACTTCTGTATCTATTTCATCATCTGTCTCATTACTTTTGATGAATTGTTTAATCCGCTCAGAGATAATTGTACTTTCATTTTCTAAAATGAAAACAAGATAGTTAGGTCCTAATCTTAATCTTAAACCAGAAGTATCAGGTAAATAAGCAAACATTTCATCAGCATCTAATGCAAGTAGTGCCTCATCTTGGAGACGAGCAACCTTCAACCGCTGGCCAGTTACAAATCCATAGATTCCTTCAGTACCTGAAAATAATAAAGAAATACCCTCAACCTGCTCTCCACAAGCTTCTGTGATCTGAGCTTTTAACTGAATTTTTTTAGCGCGATCTTGTGTCTTTGCATACTCATCGATTAAAGTGAACAAAGTCATTTTTTTACGTTCGAGCAAATCCTTTTTGTAGGCAAGGTTACAAAAAAAGTAGGTCCCATTAGACGTCATCCCATGCATTGCAAGATTAGGAAGCTCTTGAGGCGCATTCTTTCCTCTTTGCTTGTTTTTGATTCCATCTTTAATTTGCTGTTGCCATTTACGATCTCTGACTATATCACTAATTGATTTAGAAAAAACAAAAGCCATTTATTAGTTCCTTAGAGTAACAAATATTTAGTTAAGGATATCGTGGAAGCTTATTACTCACAGATAACTGTTTATTTTATCACCAATATGTTTTATTGTAAATAATTTATGGTGGGTAAAAAAACAAAAATCAACAAAAAACAAAAAAAGCATTAAATGGACGCGTGCATTGTGTGAGTTCTAATTTTGATGAAGAGCTACTGCAGTAGCTCAAATATAAATTTTGAAAATTATAGAGTGGAGTTAAGGTGCTCTGTGGGTGATTGAAGCTGCCCCCTTAAATGGGAAAGAGCTACTATTTGATTTTAAAACGATTAAATGGTGCGCTCGGAGGGACTCGAACCCCCGACACCTTGGTTCGAAGCCAAGTACTCTATCCAGCTGAGCTACGAGCGCAATGGGGTATTTATTTGATAAGTGTATTTGGCGTGATTTGCCAAAAATGGTGGGCCGTGTAGGATTCGAACCTACGACACAGAGGTTAAAAGCCTCCTGCTCTACCAACTGAGCTAACGGCCC
>JAOATK010000045.1 GCA_030158115.1 Legionella sp. | reverse complement strand
ACACTGGCTCTATCTAACATCCTTAACATCCTGTTTAAACTGCTGACCTTATCCAGGACATTGAGTATATAGAGATTAAAAATAATTGGGAAGATGAAAAAAACATGAAAAGGCTAGATGAAGCGCAAAGCGCGTAATCCGAGCTTTTGATTATGCAGAGGGGGATGTTATTGCGGATGGCGGATCGTCTTCCATCCCTTTTATTTTTTCCAGTGCTGCTTTAAAAGCACTAGTTGAGTCTTTTTCGTTGCTAAATACTTTAACTACAACGGCCATTATATCTTTCACCTTAAGATCGTGAAGAGAGCCCGCCATTGCCTGCAAATCATTCATTTGATTTTGTACCCAATCAGCACCCATTGCGCGACAGGTCGTTAAATATTTTTCCAAGGCAGGAAGAGCTACTGGTTGATACAGAAATTGTAAGGCCATTACCCCTGAACTATTGAGAGCGGCCAGGGCTATTTTTTCGTCAGTACTTCTTATGGTATGTGAGGCATATTGTAATGCAAAACCGTTGCCTTGGGCTGCTGCTAATACAACATCATGATCGTTTTGCATTTCTTTTGAGGCAGATTGAAGCCCAAGTAATGCGCCCTTCTCTATTATGGCGGCTAATACTTCTACTTTAGTAGAATGGGCATCTGTCATCGCCGTCTCCTCATTAAATAACTCTAATATAAGCAAAGTATAGACCAAATAAAAAATTATTAGTTGCGTGTTATGAGGAATTTTTTAATAAAAGTAACCTGAATTACGCGGCGCGGAATGCAGGCTACTTGTTAGATTTAATCTTCTTTGCTGGAATATCCACATCCTTCTTGCGGGCAAAGAATTTGACGACCAAATTTTTTACTTTCTTTGACCGTTAAAATAGGCCATGAACATTTAGGACAAGGTTGTGCTAATGGCTCATTCCATAAAGCATAATCACATTTTGGATAATTAGCACAAGAGTAGAATATTTTTCCCTTTCTTGATTTTCTTTGTAAAATTTTAGCCTGATTGCATTTAGGGCAGTCGACACCGGTATCTGCTGGCTTTTCTAAAGGCTCCATGTGTTTACATTGAGGATAATTACTGCAGCCAATAAATCGACCATATTTTCCGGTTTTTATATGCAAAGGATGCGAGCATGAAGGACAAGCTCGGCCTTCTACTACTTCCGGCTCATTTTTTTCACCATCTGGGCCGCCAATATCCTGAGTAAAATCACATTCGGGATACCCTGTGCATCCAATAAATCGACCACGTTTTCCTAATCTTATAGATAATGGTTTTTCACACTTAGGGCATTTTTCTTCTAAAGTCTCAGTGGTTACGTCTTTACGTTGTACTTGTTCATCCGTAGTTAGAACCTGCTGAATAAAAGGCTGCCAAAATTCTTCTAAAACGGGGATCCATTCTTTTTCTCCCCGAGCAACAGCATCCAGTGTATCTTCGAGTTGAGCCGTAAATTTATAATCTACGTAGCGCGTGAAATAACTGGTTAAAAAGCGATTAACAATACGACCAACATCAGTTGGAAAGAATCGTTTTTTGTCAACAATAACATATTCGCGTTGTTGCAATGTATGAATAATTGAAGCGTAGGTGGATGGACGACCAATGTCGTACTCTTCTAATGCTTTGACAAGTGTTGCCTCAGAATATCTAGGAGGTGGCTCAGTAAAATGTTGGTTGGCTAAGATATCATTTATTTTTATTTTTTCGCCAACAACCATCTTGGGTAATAAAGAGCCTTCGCTATCGTCCTCTTTGGAGTCATCACGCCCTTCTTCATAGACCGTAAGAAATCCAGGAAAGGTTACTGTAGAACCATTGGCTCGAAAGACGTTATCTTCACCACAACTTAAATCTACTGCTACGGTGTCCATCAAGGCATCTGCCATTTGGCAGGCAACTGTACGTTTCCAGATTAGACTGTATAGTTTGTATTGATCCGTTGTGAGTGCTGATTGCACCATTTCAGGAGTGCGTTTGATAGAGGTTGGTCGAATCGCTTCATGAGCTTCTTGAGCATTTTTTGATTTTGTCTTATAAACTCGAGGAGCATCGGGACAATTATTAGCCCCATAACGCGCCGTAATAAATTCACGGATCTCTTCGATTGCTTCTGCTGCCAAATTCACGGAGTCAGTACGCATGTAACTAATCAAACCCACTGTACCAGTACCAATATCAATACCTTCGTAGAGCTGCTGAGCAACCATCATTGATTTTCGTGCAGTAAAACCTAATTTACGTGCCGCTTCTTGTTGGACTGTTGAGGTAATAAAAGGAGGCGATGGCTTACGTTTGCGTTGCTTTTTTTCAATTTGGGTGACAGTTAATGAGCCTTTTGCTTGCCTCACCAGATCAGCTTGGATCTGATGCGCCTGCTCCTGGTTATTCACTGTAAATTGTTGTAATTTTTCATTTTTATAGTGTGTTAAGCGCGCCTCAAAAGGGAGCTTCTCATGGAAGCATTGAGCTAATATTTTCCAATATTCTTGGGATATAAACCGTTCTATTTCCTCTTCTCGCTCCACTATGAGTCGCAAAGCAGGACTTTGTACGCGACCAGCAGAAAGCCCACGGCGAATTTTTTTCCATAATAAAGGAGAAAGATTAAAACCCACCAGATAATCTAAAGCGCGTCGCGCTTGTTGCGCATTCACTAAATCCATAGAAATATCACGTGGATTGTTGATGGCATCCTGAATCGCTGCTTTTGTGATTTCATTAAAGAAAATTCGGTGCACTTGTTTGTCTTTAATCAGATTTTTTTCTTTCATTAATTGAAAAATATGCCACGAAATAGCCTCGCCCTCTCTATCAGGGTCAGTTGCGAGGAATAAAGAATCTGATTTTTTTAGCATTTTAGCAATGGTTTCGATATGCCGCGCATTTTTTTCAAGAGGCGCATAGGTCATCGCAAAATGTTTGTCCGGATCAACGGAACCTTTACGTGCAGGCAAATCACGAACATGACCATAAGAGGCTAACACTTCATAATCATTACCTAAATATTTTTGAATTGTTTTAGCTTTGGCGGGTGACTCTACGATCACCAGGTGTTTACTCATATAAAGTTAACCTTATTCTCTATCTTAATCATAATGATTAGTGTTTTTTCATCCCGCAGTCAAGTGAGGGCTATGTATTGTTTATTTGATTAATGCAAAGTCAGCGAGTCTTCTGCTTGATAAAGCACCAAGTCAAGAAACGCTAACTGTTCTTCATTTAAAGTTGAAGACAGCACATTTCGTATAGTCCACTTAGTCTCTTGCAAACCAACAAGTCGCGATTCAGAAAATTGCAGTTGATTCATGATTGACTCAAAAGCTTGAGGAGTAATTATATTCCACAGTTGCATACGCATCAGAAATTGATAGCTTACTTTGGTCAATTTGATTTGTTCATCATAAGTGAAAACTCGTGTTGATTTGTCTTGTTGCGGTTGAACATGTAAAAAATCACTTTCTTCTATTAAATGCTCATCATCGACTGAATCTTCTGCTGTTTTATGATCAACAGCTTTATGGCTTTTTTGTATTTGGGCAAGACTTGTTTCGAATAAATTTAACAACATTTCAAATAAATTATCTTTCATACTAACCCCTCATATAGCCACCAGGTACTGATATCACAGCACCTCTTAATTCTAATTCTGCAAGTTCACTAGTCACTTGCTCGATGTCATAGCCACTACGTAACATAATTTGATCAACACTTGTCATTTCAAAACCAATGAACTTTACTAGGTTTTTATTCTCGCTGGCAAGAGAAAAAATAGGTTTATCCGTATTGACTGTTTGCGGTTCTATTCTTAACTCATCTAATACATCCTTTACAGAAGTTACTAATTTGGCCCCCTGTTGTACTAAATAATGACAACCACGCGCCAAAGGGTTATGAATCGAACTTGGAATGGCTAAAACATCCCGATTTTGCTCTAATGCCATATGTGCTGTAATGAGAGAACCACTTTTAATTGCGGCCTCAATAACCAATGTGCACAATGATAGACCGCTTATTATACGATTTCTGCGTGGAAAATGTCCAGCAATTGGTGGACTTTTTAAAGAAAACTCGCTTAATAGCAGCCCATTTTGAGTAATTTGCTCCGCTAATTTTAAATTTCGTCGCGGATAAATAAAATCTATTCCCGTTCCTAAAACAGCAATAGTGCTACCATCAGCCTCAAGGCACCCTATGTGAGCCTGTGAATCAATCCCTAATGCCAAGCCGCTCACAATAGTAATTCCATAAGCTGCCAGTGCCTTAGCAAAAAATCTTGCATTTTCACTGCCTGTCACTGAAGGATTTCGACTGCCAATCACAGCAAGCCTAGGCTTCTCCAAAGCAGATAATTGGCCCTTGGCATATAAAACGACTGGTGGGTCACTAATTTCTTTTAACAAAGAAGGATAACTAGGGGAGTCCCAGGTCAGCAAATGATTATCCTCTGCTGCATTTAACCAATTTAAATCGTCTTGGACTACATTTAAATCAAATTTTTTAATAGTCTGTGCTAGTAAAGGGGGTAAACCTGCATGCTCCAACTCACTGACAGTGAGCTGAAACATCTCTTGCAAATCAGGCCAGCGGTTTAGCAGTTTAGCGACCGTTCTTGGGCCTACTCTATCCATTCGGTTTAGAGCAATAAGGTAAGGTGTGTTAGGAAACAAAATCATCTAATCAATCCGTTGCGAGTTATTGGCATCTTGCAGCATTGCAATAGATCAAGGATAATATCATGTTTTTTACATAGAGAACCAGACTAACTATGGCCATTCACAAGATTCTTTATTTGCCAGATCCTCGATTAAGAGAGATTTCTAAGCCTGTTGTAACCTTTGATGAAAAGTTACAAACTTTAATCGATGACATGTTTGAGACCATGTATGATGCAAAAGGCGTGGGCCTTGCAGCAGCTCAAATTGGTGTGTGCTTGCGTTTATCTGTTGTTGATGTTGGTGCTGATGTAAAGGAACCGTTGGTTATCATTAATCCTGAAATTATTGCCTCACAAGGTTCCAAAGAATTTGAGGAAGGATGTCTTTCCGTTCCAGGTGCTTATGATACTGTCATTCGAGCAGAGAAAGTAACTATCCGTGCTCTAGACCGCCAAGGCAAGTCATTTGAACTCAGTGCTGATGGCCTATTAGCTGAATGCCTGCAACATGAAATTGATCACATGAATGGTAAGTTATTTGTTGATCTACTCTCTCCTTTAAAAAAAGCAATGGCACGAAAAAAACTTGATAAATTTAAACGCCAAAAAGCCCGTAAATCATGAGTGGTTTAAATATTGTTTTTGCTGGAACGCCGGCCTTTGGCTTACCTTGTCTTGACGCATTAGCTCAATCAAGCCACAAAATACAAGCCATTTACACTCAACCAGATAGACCTGCTGGCCGCGGACGTCAATTACAAGCCTCTGCGGTCAAAGAATGGGCCTTATCTCATCAAATTCCAGTCTACCAACCTCTTAATTTTAAAGAGCCAAAGACCATTGCCGAATTAGAAGCACTAAAGCCTGATGTCATCATTGTGATTGCCTATGGATTAATTCTTCCTAAAAAAGTGCTTGATATTCCCTTATTAGGTTGCGTTAACGTGCATGCATCATTGCTACCGAGATGGCGTGGCGCTTCCCCCATTCAGCAAGCTATTTTACATGGCGATAAAGAGTCAGGTGTCACAATCATGCAAATGGATGTTGGCATGGATACCGGGAACATGCTGAATAAAGTCAGTTGTCCTATTACTGACTTTGATACCGCAACTACATTGCATGACAAGCTTGCGCTATTATCAGCCCAACCGCTACTGAACACCTTAGAGCAACTCGCTAAAAATACTGCTCTCCCTGAGGTTCAAAATGAAGCATTGGTTACTTATGCAGGCAAGATTAACAAAGAAGACGCTCTCATTAATTGGCAACAAACTGCTATAGAGCTTGATCAAAAAATTCGAGCATTTAATCCCTGGCCTATAGCCTATACGCGGTTTAAAGAAGAGCTCATACGCATTCATCAAGCACGTGTTGTTACAATTGATGATAACAAAGCACCCGGCACTGTATTAGATATAAATAAAAAAGGGATGTTGGTGGCGACTGGCCTTCAGGCCTTGCTGATAGAAAAAATTCAACTTCCTGGAGCAAAAATCATTTCCATTTCTGACTGGCTCAACTCTTCAAAACCGCACATGCATGCAGGTCAATCTTTTAATGAATAAAAATGCAAATGTCTCACCCATCCTTCCGAAATCCGGCCGACAGGCAGTCCCTAAAAATGAACGCCTTCATGCTTTAAATATGTTGACTGCCTTATTGGTTGATAAATCTTCTTTGTCTCAATTGATGCCCCCTTCAGCAGACACCTCCCCCATGACTAAAGAAATTTGTTTTGGTTTTTGTCGTCATTATGTTCGTTTAGAAGCTATGGCAGATTGTTTGGTTAAAAAAAGACCTAAGGAAATGGAAGTTTGGATTGCGTTGCTCATGGGGATTTATCAATTACATTACATGAATCAGCCAGATTATGCTGTCGTGAAAGAAACAGTTGCCCTGTTAGAAAAAATCAAGATGACTTGGGCAAAAGGTTTAGTAAACGCTGTATTACGTAATTTTTGTCGTCAAAAAAACGAAATTTTAACAAAATTAAACACTAATCCTTTCTTTCTTTATGGTCAACCTAGCTGGCTCTTAAAACGTTTGAAATCTGATTGGCCTAGTGACTGGGAAGCGATAGCACAGGCTAATGATGCCCACCCGCCAATGACTTTAAGAGTTAATAAGCAAAAATGTTCTGTCACTGATTATTTGCATCAATTAACTCAAATAGGAATCGAAGCTTTTGCTCATCCTGTAGCCAAGGATGGCATCACTTTAGCCACACCATCTGAT
The DNA here is from genome assembly GCA_030158115.1 of Legionella sp. Classification (GTDB taxonomy): domain Bacteria; phylum Pseudomonadota; class Gammaproteobacteria; order Legionellales; family Legionellaceae; genus Legionella. The sequence continues at coordinate 18,146 of JAOATK010000045.1, read as the reverse complement.
GTGCGTAAACTCCCAGGCTTTGCTGATGGATATATCTCTGTTCAGGATGCAGCAGCTCAATTAGCAGTCCCTTTATTATCTTTAAAACCTGGTTTGCGTTTATTAGATGCCTGTTGTGCCCCAGGTGGTAAAACTTGCCATATTTTAGAGACAGAGCCTAATTTAAACCTTTGTTTGGCCTTGGACGTTGAGCCCAAAAGGTTAGATCGTGTGCAGGACAATTTAAACCGTCTTCAATTGCATGCAACTTTACTTCAAGGTGATGCCTTAGATCCTGCTGCCTGGTGGGATGGGAAACTTTTTGATCGAATTTTATTGGATGCACCTTGTTCTGCAACTGGGGTCATTAGACGTCATTCCGATATTAAATTACTACGCACCCCTGAAGAAATAATCGCAATAACACAAGTCCAGCATGCCATGTTACGTTCTCTATGGCCCCTTCTTGCTAAAGATGGTTTGTTAGTTTATGCGACTTGTTCTGTGATGCTTTGTGAAAATGAAAAACAAATTGCGGCATTTGTTGCAGAAAATTCAGATTGCAAGGTAGTTCATAGTCAGCAAATTTTACCTGGGGAACAAGGTATGGATGGATTCTTTTATAGTGTTTTGTTGAAAACCTAGCCTTGATGCAGCGCTGCATCAAGGCTAGATTTTTTTTATCGCAAACCCGGTTTTACTCCTAAACTTAAAGGCAGCTCATCTGCCATTGCTGTTCCAAAATTTTTAGTCACACGATCCAAGATATTTTGCTTATGTGTGTAATCAATCATTGAATCAATTTTTATGACATCGCGAGCTAATTGTCGACTGCTGGCAAAACCATCAATTAATCCCATAGGTAACGCTTCTTCACCAGACCAAAACAGACCAGAGAATGTGTCATTATTAATTTGTAAACGATCCCCGCGCCCTTCTTTGACACGATTAATAAATTGTTGATGCACTTGATCCAACATGACCTGAAGTTTTTGTTTTTGAGCATTACTTTCTGGTGAAAAAGGATCTAAGAAACCTTTATTCACCCCGGCAGTTTGTAATCTGCGATCTATTCCAATTTTCTTCATCACATCAACAAACCCAAAGCCACTATATAAAACACCAATCGAACCAACCATGCTCGCAGGACTAGCATAAATGTCCTCTGCAGCAACAGCAATGTAGTATGCTGCTGACGCACACAAGTCCACACAGACGGCATGGACTTTAACCTCTGGAAATTTTTCTTGATAATACTTAACGGTATTGTACATATATTCTGCTTGAACAGGACTACCTCCAGGACTATTAATCCGGAGTATGAGCGCTTTTAAGCCTGAATTTTTATAAGCAGACTCCATGCCTTTTGCAAAATCATCGGCATTCGCTGCTTTAGAATCAAAAATTTCGCCATTAACATCAATTAAACCCACATGAGCTTTGATGTTGCTGCCTATCTCCTCATTTCCATTGCCATATAACTGATAGACAATCAATCCAATAATTAATAAATAAACTACCCGCATAAACCATCGCCATCTACGTTTTCTTTTTTCTTCTTTGATATAATCTATAATTATCTGATTAAGCAGTATTTGAGAATCAGGGGTAGAATTAGAGGGAATATTATTAATCATAACGTATCACTTGAAATAATTTAATTTAACCCCATTCTACGGTAGATAAGAAGGAATTAACACCCATAAAGAAGGTCAATAATTATGAGAATGGATAAATTAACATCAAAATTCCAGGTAGCTTTAGCAGATGCACAATCTCTTGCTTTAGGCCGCGACAATAATTTTATAGAACCTGAGCACTTAATGAAGGCGCTTTTGGATCAACAAGGAGGTAGTTGCCGCCCCCTACTCAGCAAGGCTGGCGTTAATATTCCGCTTTTAAGAACTCTTTTAGATCAAGCCTTGGATAAACTGCCTAAAGTATCAGGCGCAGACGGTGACATACATATTTCTAACGCGCTTAATAGACTTTTAAATCTTACTGACAAATTATCGCAACAAAAAAAAGATAATTTCATCTCCAGTGAACTCTTTGTTTTAGCAGCTATCAAAGAGGAAAATAGCTCTCTTTCACGTTTATTAAAACAGGCTGGCGCTGATGAAAAGGCCATCGAAAAAGCAGTTAATGATCTTCGTGGTGGAGAAAATGTAACCGATTCAAATGCTGAAGAGCAACGGCAAGCCTTAGAAAAATATACTTTAGATTTAACTGAACGCGCAGAGCAAGGTAAATTAGACCCAGTGATAGGTCGTGATGACGAAATACGTAGAACCATTCAGGTATTACAACGTCGAACTAAAAATAATCCGGTACTAATTGGTGAGCCTGGCGTCGGAAAAACAGCGATTGTTGAGGGTCTTGCACAACGAATTATTAATGGTGAGGTCCCAGAGGGTTTAAAAAATAAACGGTTATTGTCTCTAGACATGGGGGCACTAATTGCCGGTGCAAAATTCCGCGGTGAGTTTGAAGAACGCCTTAAAGCTGTCTTAAATGACTTAAGCAAACAAGAAGGTCAGGTCATTCTCTTTATTGATGAAATTCATACCATGGTGGGTGCGGGTAAAGCCGAAGGTGCAATGGATGCTGGCAATATGTTGAAACCTGCCTTAGCACGCGGAGAACTGCATTGCATTGGCGCAACCACACTAGACGAATATCGACAGTATATTGAAAAAGATGCCGCCTTAGAAAGGCGTTTTCAAAAAGTGCTTGTTGAGGAACCTACTGTAGAAGACACCATCGCGATTCTTCGGGGGCTTAAAGAGCGTTATGAAGTACATCATGGGGTGGAAATTACCGATCCTGCAATCGTTGCAGCGGCAACCCTATCTCACCGTTATATTACTGACCGTCAACTACCAGACAAAGCCATTGATTTAATTGATGAGGCAGGTAGTTTGATTCGAATGGAAATTGATTCAAAGCCTGAAAGCATGGACAAATTGGAACGTCGATTAATACAATTAAAAATTGAACGTGAAGCACTTAAAAAAGAGCATGATGAAGCCTCTAAAAAAAGATTAGGTGATTTACAACATAGCATTGATGAACTAGAAAAAAGCTACTCTGATCTGGAAGAAATTTGGAAAGGCGAAAAAGCGACTCTCCAAGGGGCCACTCACATTAAAGAAGCATTAGAACAAGCAAGACAAGAAATGGAAACTGCCCGTCGTGCAGGTGATCTTAGTCGCATGTCTGAATTACAATATGGGCGAATCCCTGAGCTTGAAAAACGCTTGAGCCAGGTGAACACAGATGAAGAACAAGAAAACAAATTAGTCCGTAATAAAGTCACTGAAGATGAAATTGCAGAAGTAGTCTCTAAATGGACAGGCATTCCTGTTGCAAAAATGATGGAAGGAGAAAAAGAGAAGCTACTTAAAATGGAAGAAGTACTACATAATCGATTAATTGGCCAAAATGAAGCAATTAATACAGTCTCCAATGCGATTCGTCGATCTAGAGCAGGACTTGCAGATCCTAATCGACCCATAGGATCCTTTTTATTTTTAGGCCCAACTGGGGTTGGAAAAACAGAATTATGTAAAACTCTTGCAACTTATCTCTTTGATACAGAAGAAGCTATGATACGCATTGATATGTCGGAATTCATGGAGAAACATTCTGTAGCTCGTTTAATCGGAGCACCTCCTGGTTATGTAGGTTATGAGGAAGGTGGTTATTTAACAGAAGCTGTACGCCGTAGGCCTTATTCAGTTATTTTGTTAGACGAAGTAGAAAAAGCACATGCTGACGTCTTTAACATTTTACTACAAGTCATGGATGATGGTCGTTTGACTGATGGCCAAGGACGCACCGTTGATTTCCGCAATACGATTATTGTCATGACCTCTAATTTAGGCTCTCATCTGATTCAGGAAATGACCAATAAATCTTACGAAGAAATTAAAAGTGCTGTCATGGAGCTTGTAGGACAACATTTTAGGCCTGAATTTATCAATCGTATTGATGACACGGTGGTATTCCATCCCTTAACGCAGGAACAAATTGCAAAAATTGCAACGATTCAAATTGCTTATTTGCATAGTCGTCTGAACTTGCAAGATATCCATTTGGATGTCACACCAGAGGCCTTGACTCATCTTGCTGAGGCAGGCTTTGATCCAGTTTATGGAGCACGTCCTTTAAAACGGGTAATCCAACAGCAACTTGAAAATCCTTTAGCCCAAGCCTTATTATCTGGAAAATTTAAATCTGGAGAAACAATAAAAGTTGGTTACAAGGATAACGTGATGAATTTTACTGCGAAATGAAGGTTTTCGTAGCCAGTATGCAGCAAAGCGAAATCCGAGGATTCAGTACCTCGGATCCCCGGATTTCGCTTTGCTGCATACTAGCTACTTTGCTTTTATGCACTCAACCCAGCAGAACTCGCTGCGCGCTCTCTTGTTTTTGTATTTAAACTCACTGAAATTTGGCTTAATTCAGTTAAGGCACTTAGTTTACCATCATTAAAAAATTCATAATTCAACTTTGGATTAGACTCTTCAATATAACTTTTAAAATTATCAATACAGCCTAACTGCTCTATATCGGTCAGCTCTTCTAACTCAAGCCCCAAAGACTGCCGAATGAGTGTTGTTAAGTCCTTATCAAGTCCTCCTGATTTTAAAAGCAATAAATAGGCACCACAAATCCTAGTACGATTGGCATTGGTATTATTGAAGCTTAATTTCTCCTTAAATGTGGCATAATCAGTTACTCCTTCAAACTTCTTTCGTGTGTAACAAAAACTAATCAAATCAAGAATAATAATTTTAATTTCTGGCTTTGAGTGAAAATAATCGCTCAGATGAGCTTCGGCTAGCTCTTGATTTAATGAAGCAAAATGCTTATGTTTTTTGGCTAATGCTTTACACCATTCCTCCATTTCAATTTCAATGGGTTGAGTCTCTTTATCCAGCTCAACAGCCAAGGACTCCATAAATGAAATGGCTTTAAAATGTCTTAGAGCATTGGCCGCAAGACCTCCATGAACTTCAATCAATGCATCAAGATGTGTTCTAAAATTTGGATCATCTCTAAAATGAGGATAAGTCAGATAGCGCGTTTTTTTGACTTGCCTTTCCATCTTATCTTGTGAATTTCTTTCAGTCACCTCAACATCTATCAGCATGTTTTTTCGAAATACATCTAATGCAGTGACCACAGTCAACTCATCTAATGTTTTCTTATTTAATTGCAAAGCCTGAGTTATTGCAGTAAATAATCCACAGGCATTAACATCTCGCAATGTTTTTTTAAAATAAGACAGAGGGTTAAAATACGATTCATTATAAGCCTTATATTCATCTTTAATTCGAAGGTAACGATGAATTAGTGCACCTAATAAAAATAACGTGGCGTTTGTTTTTTCTTCAGGACTTCCCTCTTCGTTATAACGTCTGAGTTCTGTTACCAACTGAGGAAATACTTGTCTTTGTGTTAATCGTTCTGTAGCACATTGGCTCACATGCTCATTGACTTGTTCTATTAATTTAGCAAGATCAATGGCGTATCGCCCCAAGTGAGTAGCATAAATTTCGCGTAAACGAAGCATATTGTCTATCAATTTCTCATATTGAAATGTAGTAAAACCCATAACGCCTCCATTAAATCACATTCCAAAAAAACTTTTTATATCACTTAATAGTGAAGGTCCCGGAGCAAACGACTTCTCACGCACTTGCACAATTTCCCATTGTACTTGCTCCCCTAATCGCGCACTCAAAGTACAATTTAAAGGCTTATCTTGTTTGGTATAAAGATAAGAGCAATACTTGCTTAATGAATCCAAGCACAACTTAAACTCTGTGCACTCAATAGAGTCCAGAGTCGGTAACTCTAAATCTTTTTTAAACAAATCAATTAAACAACGGTTAAGATAACCACCCATTATTGAGTTATAGCGAAACCATTTTAATAGATAGAGTCCTGTAAGAATTTGCTCTTTAAAAGAACTAAAATCCTCTATCATATTAAAATGAAGCTGTAATATAGAATCATAATTATTATCTAAACTGGATGCTAAAAGAGCAATGGTAACCGCATCTTCTCGAGCAGCATCAGTAGTTGGTGCCAGTATGGGAAAAAAAGTAATACAACCTGATTCGGAATAATGTGACTCTTTGTAATGTAAACGTTCAGCTAACTGTTTTGCATTTTTTTGAAGTTCATTAAACCTTGTCATTACTTATCTCCCTAAGTACTGACCCGCAAAACAGCAACGTGTCCCTGTTTCTAGATAACTCCTCTTTTTTTATAACAACCTCTAAAAAATATTGCAACTATTAATTTAACTAGTTGAACAGAAAAAGTATGGGGCAAATTATTTGTAATTTTTATGCATGGAGCGTAATGTCTCTTCCTATTACAATTGACAAAATACCAGGTGCATCTTGCCATTGCTTTAGTTATGATAGAAGCAGGTAAGATAAGGGATGCTGCTAACGCCATGAATCGTAACGACGATGAATTACAACAAGATCAATTCTAACTGCATAAAACAATATGGAACAAGCAAGTTCCGAAGATAGGCCTATATGGAATATAATGTATATCAGAGTCAGAACGAAATTTATTTTTAACTTAGTCATCTCCTGCTTATGGTTTTTTGGCTGTTTTTATTTATCTATGCCTTGGATACGTGAATTAGCCATTTATATTGGTTTTATTCCAGCACTTTTTATTGTTTTATCTATCGCGTTAATTCCTGGTTTTATGTACATGTTTTTACTTGTCAGTTATTTAATCGATGAGCGAAAGCAAAAACGCTTTCATGGGCAGTATCCACCGGTAACGATATTAATTGCTGCGTATAATGAAGAAATATCCATTCAATTTACTTTAGATTCTTTAAAAAAACAGGCTTATCCCGCACCTATGGAGATTATTCTGATTGATGATGGATCTGTTGATAACACCGTCCAAAAAGCCAATGAACTGCATCTGGATAATTTACGTATTTTGAACACTCCTCATAGTGGTAAAGCGGCTGCATTAAACCATGGACTTTGCCATGCAACTACCGACTATATTATCACTATTGATGCAGATACTTATTTACAACCCCAAGCATTAACCCACTTAATGACCAAGTTATTAACTGGGCCTCAAGGGACAGTGGCTTGTGCTGGTTCAGTCTATGTAAAAAATTCTCGTACCAATCTCATGACTAAAATTCAGGAATGGGATTATTTTCATGCGATTGCAGTAATTAAACGATCGCAAAGTTTTTATCAAGGTACTTTAGTAGCACAAGGTGCCTTTTCTGTTTATGAAAAGAGAGTATTGGAAGAGGTCAATGGCTGGCCAGAAGTGGTTGGTGAAGACATTGTCCTGACTTGGGCCATATTAAACAAAGGCTATCGAGTTGATTTTGCTGAATTGGCTATTTCTTTTACTAATACCCCTGAAACATACAAGCAATTCTTTTTTCAAAGAAGTCGCTGGGCTAGAGGATTATTTGAGGCTTTTTATGCACACCCTTCCATTCTTCTGCGTCGACAGATGTTTACCTTTTATATTTATTGGAATATTTGCTTTATTATTTTTGATAATGTGTTCTTTTTTGTCTTTATTCCAGGAATTATAGCTGCCTTTTTTGGTTATTTTTATATCGCCGGACCAATGACCTTAGCCGTACTTCCTCTTGGTTTTTTAAGCAATTTGGTATTTTATATGGGGCAACGTGATTTGTTTGCTATTAATGGGTTGCGCGTGAGAAAAAATAAGAGCGGATTCATTCTCTATGTGCTTTTATATCAATTGATGATGAATCCTGCGGTAATTTATGGTTATTTTTCTGAGTTATTGCGTCGTAAAAAAATTTGGGGAACCAAAAAGGAATAATGGAGAGTGCTTTGATTAAATGGCGTTTATTATTGGCACTCTGTTGTCATACTGCGGCTCACTCCGCGGTTCCACCCGATTATTGGCAACAGTATTCGAAAGCCAGGGTATTTTTTGCTAAGAATCAATTGAATAATGCATTACCTATTCTTGAGCAACTTGAGCAAAGCAAGCAGGATTATAATATAGAACTAATTTTAGGGGATACTTATTCAGGCTTAGGATATTTACCAAAGTCTTTAGCAATTTATCAGCAAGCCTTAATCCATGGTAAAGCGGCTAATAATATTGTTATCCAACGTGTTGCTTTATTCAAAATAGCAAGAACCCAATTGGCCTTAAAACAATATCACAAGGCAGTACTAAGTTATCAAATCCTATTGAGTATGACGTTAAATAAAGCAGACAAAGAGATTGCCAATAAGGGATTAAATAACGCACAACACTCTGAAACCACCCAAGCTCTCACCCAATCAGAGAGCTCTACTCAAGCAGTTAATCATAACAATCTGTTGCAGAAAGAACGACAAGAACAATTTCTTAAAACGGTGCGGCATTTTTTAGATAACAATGAAGGGAAAAACTGTTATGACTTCATTAAAGCAGCTTTATATACCGAACCGAGTTATCCACTATACATGCTTGCTGCTGAAGCGATGTCTATAATGAATTTACCTCATAATGCTTTAACTTTTTATCGAAAAGCGCTGGAAAAAAGTACAAATGATCATGAAAAAATAGACGCCTTGCTGGGTATTGGCAAAATGAAATTTTGGCTTGCTCATTATGTTGCCGCAGCAAAAATATACAATCAAGTTGTACAGTATCACTTATCTGGTAGACAGTATCAGATTGCTTTAGCTGGATTAGTTAAAAGTGAAGCCTATTACGATAGACCCCAAAAAGCTTATCAAGAGATCCCTCCTGATTTAGTATTTAATACCCCAGGGTTAGTCGTTGCCGCAGCACAAGCTTCTTTGTGGTCTGGGTGGCCTGATATCACTAAAAATATTATAACAAATTATAAATTTTTATTAACGGAAGTTAATCCACAAGCTAGTTTGAGCAAAGATTGGCGTGATTTAACTTCGCAAACAAATTTAGCCACATGGCCTAATGAAATTTCACCTGTCTTTTTTGCCTCTAGAGACACAGAGACTTTTCAAAAACAACAAACTGTTTTAGATTATCGCCATTATTGGGGATATTTTGCACAGACATATTTAGGACCAGAATATATTAAATATTCTCAGTATCAATCCAATGCCTTAGAAGCCAAAGGATTTTATTTGGCTCAAACACTTAATCTGACACGAAATGTTGCTATCCAAGGTAAAATTGAACCGATGAATTTTAAAAATTTAACGCCTTCGGTCCATTCAAATTGGAATCCTTTTTTGTGGCTTGCTACTGGATCATTTAGGCCTAATGACTATGTGTTTTTTAATGCATTGGCACAAAAAGCAGTGATTGAAACCTTTCCTTCGTTTGCTAATCATATAACCAATGATCAATATGCTACAACCTTAAGTATTAGACCATTACCTTATTTAAAGTTAGATGGCTCATATTCTAGATTAGATATCAGTGATAATAATGTACGTCAAGGGTATTTTTTTGCTAGTAATTTATTAGTTAGTCCTAATTATGGTTTTTCCGCTACTGCAGTTTTTAGAGGATATTCTAACCAATTCAAGTCGCCTAATTACTTTAGTCCACACCAATACCAAGAACGAAAAGTCGTATTCAAATTAGGCCGAAAAATGGGCGCTTCTTGGCGTTATTATTTAGATGGTGGGTTTGGGCGTCAATATATAACCTCTCTAGCAAATACAGAGACTGTATCAAGTCCAACTTATCAGTGGGGATTAGGGATTAATGGACCGCTAACCAAACATATTTTTGTTACCTTTTTTTACGTCGATACACACCAAGCTTCAGCATTTATTGATTCGGTTGATTATGCTTATCAATATGGCGGGTTCAGCGTTAATATTTTAACCTAAATGTAGTTCGGAATCGTCCATGCCTTGTAGCCTGGATGGAGCGTAGCGCAATCCGGGAATTCTGTGCCACTGATCCCGGATTGCGCTACGCTCCATCCAGGCTACGAGGACGTATACTCTATGAAAGAGACTCATTGATAGAACGAATTAGCTGCTCATGAATCCCATTAAAACCTCTATTGCTCATCACTAAAATAGCATCCCCAGATCGAGCTTTGGCGGCTACTTCCCTAACAATTTCCTCTGTATTTTTACAAATTTTATAAGGACAGGTCCAATGACTGAGCGTATCTTGTAAATTAAAATCTTGCGGTTCCAAAATATAAGCACCGTCAACAGGGGCTAAAGCATGCGTCATTTCAGCAGCATGCACTCCTGTACGCATGGTATAGGATGCAAACTCTAATACTGCAAAAATTCGCTGATGACGATTACTTTTCTTTAATGCATCTATTGTTTTTGTAATTGCCGTAGGATGATGTGCAAAATCATCATAAACCGTAACTCCATGCTGATTTGATTTCACTTCTAAACGTCGTTTAACAGGTGTAAAGCGCTCTAATGCTTGGGCTGCTACTTTAGGGCTGACTCCTGCATTGACACTAGCGGCAATCGCAGCAAGTCCATTTTCAACATTAAATCGTCCAATCAAAGACCAATTAACTGTTGCAACTTCCTCCCCTTGATGAAATATTTTAAATGCCGAACCATTTTCTTCAACCATTTTTACAGACCAGTCGGCAGCCCCTTCCAAAGCTATCTTTTCGACTCGGGAATATTGTCCGCGCTCAAGCACTTCATTTAAGGCCTTATCATCACGAGGCGTAATAGCAACCCCCGTTGCTGGAATAGTCCGTAATAAATAATGAAATTGTGTTTGAATAGCCGCTAAATCAGAATAAATGTCCGCATGATCAAATTCTAAATTATTTAAAATGGCAATCCGAGGACGATAATGCATAAATTTAGGACGCTTATCAAAAAAAGCACTATCATATTCATCAGCCTCGATCACAAACCATTCCCCTGCTCCCAAACGAGCACTAGTTTGAAAATCAGATGAAACGCCGCCAATTAAAAAACCAGGGTTTAATCCTGCCTGATCTAAAATCCACGCAAGCATGGACGTAGTGGTGGTTTTTCCATGAGTACCTGCGACTGCAATTACTTTATATTTAGATAAAATATGTTCAGCAAGCCACTGCGGGCCAGAAGTATAAGGACAGCCCGCCTCAATCACCGCTTCAAGAACAGGCATACCTCGTTTAATAGCATTACCAACGACGACGACATCCGCTTTTAGAGCCAAACTGGCATCCTCATACCCTTCAGTCCAAACGATTCCTTTAGCAGATAGCAAATCACTAATGGGAGGGTAACAATTAGCATCACTTCCGGTCACTGTATGTCCCAGATCACGTGCTAATAGTGCTAAGGCACTCATAAACGTTCCGCTAATTCCTAAAATATGTAAATGCATCATTCCCTCATTATTTTATGTCGCTTAATCTGAATTAATTTGAGACTTCATGGGTGGACGAACACGTTCCATTTTTTTCTTAATCATACTAAGTTGTTGCACCACAGGTCGGTTCCATGGGCCAGAAATCTTGTAACTGTAAGCCACTATTTTCTGCATACCCTGATTAATAATTTTTGTTGCAACCCAGGCTGCAACACCAGCAACGGGACCGCCAGCAATCGTTGCCACAATAGGTAAACTGGCTGTAATATGCGGAGATATTGTTAAATTAAGATCATAGATTCGCCTTACTAAATCAAGATTTCCTTTCATGCTGGCATAAGCAACAGGACCATCTAAGTAACTGTCTTGTGTATTCATAATGCCTTTATTAATCTGAAAGTTTCCTTGAAATATATCAAAGCTATATCCATTATGAGATAAATCGCTAAAATCAAGCTGCAATCGTCGTGGAATGGTTTGTAAACTTAAAATACTTAATAATTTTCCTAAATCCAGTTTTTCTTCCGTTTCTTTACTCAAATTGGTAATGCGACCTTTTTTCAGTTGCAAAAACATATCACCATTTAAGGAAGGAAGTGACGGATTATAAAAACTATTGTTCCAGCCACCCTTAAACGCTAAATAACCTTTTTTGGCCTCCACTACAGGCTCAATGTCCCAACGTGCAAAACTTTTAGCTAAATCGTTAATTGTTAATTTCAAATCCAGTTTCGTGGTGTCTATATTTTGCTTTTGTGTCCATTCTCCTTGAATGTCAAATTGATATTCAGGCGTATCAATTCGACAAGAATTTAATGACCATTGCTCGGCAGTTGAATGACTTTTTATTATCAAATCACCTACAAGTATCTTCCCGACGGATAAATTATCAACCTGCAAATTTAAATTAGGGATTTGTGCAGGATGTATTTTTGTAGAGGATTCTAATGTAGATGTATCTATTTTATCCAGATGTAAGCGCTGAACATGGCCGCTTAATTCATTGTTTTTACCTTGATACACTAAATCTGCATCAATATTTTTTTGTTTTAAACTAAAAATCCAATCTTTACTCGGTGATCTTTTTGCTTTAATAGCCATGTCTTTGTAATTCAAGTTAACCCCTAGGGCTTTTTCAGAATTTAAATCAAGTGTGACAGTTAAAGGTGCTTCTTCATGCTCTTTTTTGCCCAATGGAGCCGGTAAATCAATTGCTAATCCTTCTAATGAAGAATGAAAACTAATTGTATTAGGATCAGATGGATTATTTGCCAATCTCAAAACAGTGTTTATTAAAAAAGAGCCATTGACTACCGAAAGAATGGGTAGGTTAAAATGATTTTTTAATAAGTTACTAGTCCATGTTCCAGCGACTTCGATCGTTATTGCCGGAATAGGTGTTTTAACTGATAGCACTTTAATACTTAAAGGGTTTCCTAATGCATTGGCTTGTAGAGTACTGTCATTTACTCCATCTTCATTAAAAAATAATTTTCCGGTTAAATTCTCAAGCGTAAAACTCACCAAATCATGTTTCACCAAAACCTTATTATCATTAAATATTAGATTGCCCTTCACTAATACATCGTCATTTTCAGGGTATAAGGGCACTTGAACATTGAGATCTAATTGGGCAGTTCCTTTCGGTGATAATTGATTTAAAAGTACCAGTTTATTATGCAAAGGAGAGGACATCACATAATTCACCATTTTTTTTATCGGCGCATGGATAGCTCCATTAATTACTAAATTTTCTTTATTTTTACCTATGTCATCGATGCGCAAATTAATTTGTTTAGCAGGCACTCCATGAAAATCAGCATGGCTTATATCAATATTCAGGTTACGATTTTTTAGTTCAATCGCACCGTCTATTTCTTTAATTATTTTCCATTGATGATTAATGTAAAGTTCTCCACCAATAACATGACTTTCTATCAAAAACTCCCCATGATTATTATCAAAAGGAAATTCCCGAGCCAATCCATTTAACGTGATTTTTCCACTGATTTCAGCAACACGTTTAAGATCATCTCTCAACCAGGCATATAGTTTTGGCTTCATCATTTTTTTAGGAAGAAATGCTGACCACTGTTGAATTTCTTTACCTGAAAAATCAGCATTGAGACGAACATATCCCACAGAATCACGAGTGACCTGATCTATTGCCCCTTGAGCACTTAAGGTTAAATCTGGTTTACTCAACACAAACTGATCAACACTCACACGCAAGCCGTCATTTAATTCTTTCCAATCAAACACTCCATTAAGCAGCTCCAACTCTTGGGAGGGGTAACCCTTAACTGCGATTTTGGTATTCACTGAATCCAACTCTAAACGCCCTTCTTCTGGTTGCCAATTAACTACACCAGAAAGATTACGTATTTCAGGGATACTTTTTTTAGAGTTTCCATTCCATCCTAGTTGCTCAAAACGAGTTAAAATGTAATTAATTTCATTTGTTTTAGCCCATGAGTTTTCACCGTCAATACTATGCTCAACAGGAGATGAGGGGAAATGTGGAATAGGTGGAATTCTAAATAAAAGGGAACTAAGTTTAATCAACACTTGCGTGTCTCGTAACATACCTTGAGGTTTTAATCGCACTATCTGTTGAAGGCTCTTAGGCCAATTAATAGCCTTCGACCATAAAGATTCTATTAAAATATTTTTTACAAATAATTGATAACTTTGTTGTGTTTCATCATAGTTTACTGCAATTTGATTCTCTGGCCAGGTGAAGCCTCCCACCCTTAATTGGATATGATCGCCGTGCAATTGCCACCCAGTGTTATTAGGTTTCCAAGATAAATTAGCAGCAACTGATTGAATTAATTGGCGATGTTGATTATTTAGTAAACGCCAAGCTAAATTTTCTAATTTTACCTGCGCCTGCATCAACGAAATATCACCGTGATGAATGTCCACCCATAACTTAATATCGCCTTTTCCACCTTCTAACTGTTGTGTCATTTTAGGAAATAAATTTTGCCATTGCGCTGGGGCCATGTTTTGTGCGGCGAAATAAAATTTACCATCAATGTCTTGAAAATGCTCTGGATCAAAGTATCCATCACCTAAGAGTTGAAATTCCGTACTATTGGTTTGTTCAAGACGCGCATTCGCTTTTAACTTATAACGCCCCCCACTATTAACTATAGAGACATTAAGCCAATCCACAGGAATTAACCCGCCATCTTTAAAATAAAAATACGCGGAAACATGCTTAATGATCAAACGTTCTTGTTGCGAAAACCAAGTTAAAATCTGCTTGGATTTTTCAGGTGTCATGTCATTACTACTTAATGCATCAGCACTAATGCCATTAATTATCCAGTGCCCAGATTGCTCTCGTAGCGTTAAATGGATGTCATCTATATAGAGTATGCCGGGCTGAATTTGCCAATGCCATAAGGATTTAAATAAGTTAATGCCTACTAGTAGTTTACTTAAATGAAAGCTTTTTTTAGGATCATCACCTAAAGTGACTTGATTTAATTTGAGCACCGGTTGGAACCAATACCATCCTGTTTCCATCGTTTGAATTGTGACTTGTTGGCCTAAAAGAGATGATAAATGATGCTCTACATCAACTTTATATTGTTTTGCCCACGGAGTTAGTGAGCGAAAAACACTAGAAAAAACAGCCATAAGAATAATCAATATGGCAGCAAGGAGCCAAATTCTTTTTAATATCTTATTCACTGTATTTTGCTTCAAGTATTTATCGATAGAATAACTATACCATTGCTTTGATGCAGACTCATCCTTTTCTTTCGCTTGTAGAAATTATTATGGATTTTCTAACTACACCACATAGCCCTCTTCACGCATTTTTGCCAGCTTATAACGTAAAGTTCTCTCACTAACACCTAATAAATCAGCTACTTTTTGTCTGTTTCCTTCGTTTTCTAATAAGGTTTTTTCAATTAATTCAAACTCATGAATTTGCAGATTTTTATTGCAAGCGGCTTCGTTTGTTTCAGGTGTTAAAGTGGCAGTGGATGACAATTGCAAATGCTCAGCTTCAATAATCCCTTGTGTTTGCAATACTAAAGCTCGTTGAATCACATTATCTAACTCCCGAGCATTTCCAGGCCAAGGATAAGCTAACATGAGTTGTTGTGCTGTAGCGCTAATTATAGGAATAATAGGTTGCTTGTGCTGGCAATGTTTACGAATTATATAATTAGCTAAAGGGATAATATCATTGACTCGCTCTCTTAAAGGATGCCATTGCAAGGGAAAAATATTCAAACGATAAAATAAATCTTCCCTAAAACGCCCTGCTTGCACTTCATCTTTGAGTTGTCTGTTTGTGGTGGCAAGAATTCTAACATCTAAGTTAATGGCTTTATTTGCGCCAATGCGCTCTACTTCTTTTTCTTGTAATACACGCAATAATTTAGCTTGTAAGCTTAAGGGCATTTCACTTACCTCATCGAGAAGTAGTGTGCCTCCTTGTGCTTGCTCAAATTTTCCTGGAGTGGATTTATAAGCCCCTGTAAAAGAACCTTTTTCATAACCAAACAAAGTAGCCTCTAACATTTGTTCAGGAATTGCAGCACAGTTAATCGCAACAAAAGGTTGTTTTTTACGCGAAGAATGATCATGTATAAAATGCGCTAAAACCTCTTTGCCTGTACCGCTTTCACCGCTAATCATGACACCGACATCTGACTGAGCCACCTTAAGTGCCATGGATAATAAGGCCTGACTTTTGGGATCTTGAGCAATAGGCTCTCCAGTATCCTCATCTAATTCTATTTTAATGAATTGATTAATTTTTTCGATCAATACCTGAGCGCTAAAAGGCTTTTGCAAATAATCCACTGCACCACGACGTATAGCTTCCACAGCATCTTGTACAGAGCTATATGCTGTCATTAAAATAACCGGCAAATCAGGACGTTTTCGTTGAATTTCATCTAATAATTGATTGCCATCCATCCCATCCATTCGAATATCCGTTAATAAAACAGCGGGATGATGTAATTCAATTAAGGCCAAAGCCTCTTTGCCATTTTTAGCAGTGATGTAAGTATGACCTGCAATCGTCATAGTCTCTGCTAATGCTTCTCTTAATACGGGATCATCTTCAACAATTAGAATATGACTCATAAAAATCCCTTTCCCCAATAATGTGATTGTAAGGTGTCGCGCTATGGCAAATACAGATTAACCTGCGTACCTACCCCTTCCATAGATTCCAAACTCACTCGACCACCATGAGCTTTAACTACAGCATACACTACTGCCAAACCTAAACCAGTACCTTGGGCCTTTGTTGTATAAAAAGGTGAAAAGGCATGATTTTTGACCTCATCGGGCATCCCTTTTCCGTTATCTTCTACACAAATATGTATTCCAGAATTATCCATAGAGGTGAGTGTTAAGTAAACTTCTGTTGCCTCTGATTGTATGGCATTAATCACTAAATTCAGGAGCGCTCCAATTAAAGACTCACCATGGATTAAACCTTCACTAATAATCAACTGATTATTCACCTGAAATAAGGCGGAATTCGATGTTACATAGGGTTGTGCACGTTGAAGCAGCTGCGCACACCAAGACTCCATGTCAATCAGAGCAGGCTCGATCGTTGTACCCCTCGCAAATAATAATAAATCCTGAATTTGTTTTTCAATGCTAATATGGCATTCTTTTAATCTTTGTATCCAAGTCTGAGCACGTGCATCCGCATCCTGCAAAATACTCAAATGATCGGTATACAGCATGGCGGAAGCCACAGGCGTTCTAATTTGATGGGCCAATTGTGCCGTCATTGTTCCAATAGAAACAAGCCGCTTTTCATTTTCTTTTGCCTTCTCATAATCGCGCGAAGTAGTTAAATCACTCAGACTAATTAAAATTCCGGGTAAACTATCTAGGGTCGAAATAGCCACATGCACACGCCGACCATCCGCTAAAGAAATTTCATGACCATCATCTGCCCGAGGCACAAAAGCACGTAAAAGAACATCTAACCACAATGAGTTGAGCAAACCATAACCTAACATAGCCTCAGCATTAGGATTTAACCAAACAATACGCCCTTGTGAATTAATAATCACTAAAGCAGTTGGAAGGCTTGATAAAATATCCCATTCAGACAAAGAGATCTGAGGTCTTACCGCACAAGTTTGATGATCTGAATAATGCATAGCACGCGTTATGATTATAGGGATAAAATGACTGTAACAAATTTTAGTATAAAAGGAAAATAGTAACTCCCCACGTCATATACTAAGCAATCCACATTATATTTTTAGGTAATCCCTTTTATCAGTTTGTTCTTGATAACCCAAGGATACAGCCCTGACCACCAGCCTAATTTAAATCAAGCAATACTTAACCTGATTACAGAGAACAAAGCCGGTATTCCTCTGTACATTAAAGCCTGCAGTGGCAATAGCCAAGATTCAAAAAGCTTCAAAGAGATTGTGAAACAACACATTAGCAGTCTAAAAGCCGCTTACAAGAACACTTACTTTATCGGCGATGCAGCTCTTTATACGGAAAAAACTATCCAAGAACTAGCTGCGGAATGTGAGGTTGAAACAGGCTATCAATGAGTTTTTTAAGGCCTAAACTAGAAATCAAATGGGGTAACCTCCGTTAACAGCAACCTATATGCTGATATTTGTATTGTTTGGGAATAAGTGCTTTTTAAAAAAATAGTCTGTTTGATGTTTAAACTAACCGCACCTATAATTGAATGAACGAATTCAATATCGAGGATTTCAATATGTTCGAAATTCAAAACGGCGTACTTATTAGCTACAAGGAAACACTAGATTCGCAGAGTGTAGATGATGGCG
>JAOATK010000044.1 GCA_030158115.1 Legionella sp. | reverse complement strand
AATCACTATTCTTGGAAAAGTCAGCTGCATTGATGATGGGGCTTTTCGTGGTTGCGGCAGCCTAAACTCAATCACCATTCCTGAGGGTGTTACCAGTATTGGTAATCAGGCATTTAAAGATTGCAACTGCTTAACCTCAATCACCATTCCTGAGAGCGTCACCAGTATTGGTAAAAGAGCATTTGAGTATTGCGACAGCTTAAACTCAATCACTATTCTTGGAAAAGTCAGCTGCATTGATGATGGGGCTTTTCGTGGTTGCAGCAGCTTAAAGTCAATCACCATTCCTGAGAGCGTCAAAAGTATTGATAATTGGGCATTTAGTGATTGCAGCAGCCTAACCTCAATCACCATTCCTGAGGGCGTCACCAGTATTGGTGAGCATGCATTTAATGGTTGTAGCAGCTTAAATTCATTAATAATTCCTTCAAGTATGAGGTATATTGGTAATGATGTTTTCTTGGGATGCAACACAGAGCTCCTAAAATACGTCTGTCGTTTCCCTGTAGTATTCAATCAATTTGAGCCCAATACACAAGAGTATGGTAGCGTTGTCAGTCAATTTATTGCAGAAAAATTAGCCCAGCTACACGCCGCTCAAGCAACAAATCCTGAAGTGGTTTTTGAAATAGTAGAACCTGATGAAGCAAAATTATGTTTTTATATGATTCGTAATTTAATTCGTCAAAATAATGGTGCATTACGGGATGAGTTACTTTTTCTTATGAACATCCCTCAGGTAAAAGCCTTATTACATACCGCTGTCAATGAGGGTCAATCCAATGAGTTACTTCAGTTGGCATTAAGCATTGGTAATCAAGAGGCTGCTAGTCTTCTTTTAAATGTCCCTGCGGTTCTTGCGCTAGCCCAGGAAAATGGCATGTATGCGGGTATTGCAAAGGGAGGGTTAAATCTTCGACAACTAGCCCGAAATCGCGAGTCTGCGATGACCGCCTTGAGTGTCGGAGAAAGCAAGCGTCTTGAAAAGGCAATTGCTCACTACACACCAGCGATTGAAGACCTTGGTGGGAGTGCTGTGGTGATTGAGAGGCTTCTAGAGCATTTAAAGGCCCGTTATAAAGACCACCCTGCTATGCTGGTTCGTGATGACCAAAGTGAGCTGGAATTACCTCTAGACTGGCTAGGTGAAGAAGGCTTTGCAGCGCTTCTTCCAACCTTAACTGCAACAGAACAACAACGCGCCAAACAAGCCTATCATGTTCATCCAGACCATACAGCACTTCGCTATCTATCCAAACCTAATTATTGGATGGATGAACAAGCCTCCCATGTCTATGTGAATGACGCACAGACTGAGCGATGGTCAAAATTTGAGGAATATAGCGATTTGATCGCGCCCATGTATCTAGCAGCGATTGATGAGAAGATGCCGGCATTAAATGATTACACCACCGAAACACGATTTGAACATTTTATTAATGAACTTTGGCATATCACCAGATCGCATAATTGGGAAGGGCGAAATCAGGTGGGGGAGGAATACCATAATACCAATCAAGGCGATAAACCTAGCTGCTACTCTGAGGTCAAAAGACGCTTATTTCAAGGGGTTTGGGGACATGAGCTGTTTCAACTGCTTACTCTCGATATCATTAATCAAGAGCTAGATGGGTTTATCCGTGCTTTTTTTGAACAAAAGATTAGTGAGATCAATGCTAATACTCTACAGGACGCTTGTCATCGATTGTTTACAGTGACAGCTCCTAAGGAAAAAGATGGGGAACTCTTAGAAAAGCTTAATATTCCCCAGCAAGAACAAGATGAATTTATCGCATCCATGGTAACCAAATACGGTGAAGCATTAGAGCCAGCTTTTCTCTCTCATCTACACACTCGTTTGCAGTTGAATAAGGAAAATCCTTTCCATACTGCTCTCTTCCCTACTCCAGTGTCTCTCATGGAGTTATTAGAGAAAAAAATCACAGTGATTCCCAGCACTAAAGTAAGTACCTCTCCAGAAAACTCACCTGACTTAGGGCAATCCAAACTGACCCTCGATGAGCGTGTTAAATTCTGGATTCTGGGTAATAAAAAAGCAAGTGGCGCCGTAAAAAAATTAGCCAAAGCACAAACATCTGCCACATTAGACGGCTCGATAGAAAACGGGCAGCCTAATGAGCACTTTCATCTGAGTTGGCTTAAAGCATTGACCAAGGCCATCAAAAATATTGCCCCTAACACGTTAAGTGACTACCTAAAGCTACACGCCCTTGCCCTCACTGACGCCAACCTAAAGCTTGATAAAGCCGTGACCCCTGATATCGAAAAAACCATTGTCCAGCAGGTGCTCGTCTTTTTAAAAGAAGCCCTCAACCCTGAGTTGATGCAACTCAAAACCAACAAAGAAAAAAGTGCAATCACTGATTTAAGCGACAAGATATCTAAAGCGTCAATAAACAGCTACACAGAGCTGCACACGACGCTCATGCCACTATTCGACCAAGCCGAATTAAAAACTACCCGCGAGTACCTGCAATCCCTAAAACAATCCATCAATGCGATAGCCTACACTCCAACTCTCGCTGTAACAGCCTCTGTCACTGAAAAAACAAAAGCAGATACTTACCTTGAACGATTAGAACGCATTGGAGAACGCTTAAAAATACGCGCCGAAAAGGCTGGATTTTGGAAAGACAAAACCATGTATCAAAACAAAGTAAAACACTTTAATACTTACATAGAACAAGTGAAAACCCTTATCAATAACAAGAAAAGTCTCGGTATCGATAATATTGAAAATGACATACGCGCTCTAAAAACTCGCATGGAACAAGATCCCACTATCTACTCCAGCACCGCGCGATTTTTTAAAGTAGAAAAAAATGTCACTGTCATTAAGGAAATTAAACAAGCAACTGATGAGTTTTTTAAGCCCTAAGCTGGTGGTCGCTTCGCTCCGGCTGTTGGGTTTCGCTGCGCTTAACACCAACCTACGTAAAAATTTAAAAAGAGATTGGGTGTGATCATAAATCAAGGTAGGTTGGCGTTAAGCGCAGCGAAACCCAACAACTGAGCGCAGCGACTTCCTTAAAAATTCAAGCTCTGACCGTGTGACCCTATCTACTCTAGCACCGCTCAATTTTTTAAAGTAGAAAAAAATGTCACCCACATTTAAGTATGCTTTAAAAAATAATATACTGGTTTGTTTTTAATCAAATCACACCTATACTTAAACAAACGAATTAAATACTGAGGACCTCAATATGTTCGAAATTCAAAACGGCGTACTTATTAGATTCAATGAAACACCAGATTCGCAGAGTGCGCTTGAGAGTGGCAGCAGCTTAACCTCAATCAACATTCCTAAAGGTGTCACCAGTATTGCTAATGGGGTATTTCAAGGTTGTGGCAGCTTAAACTCAATCACCATTCCTGAGGGCGTCACTAGCATTGGTGATTGGGCATTTTATGGCTGCAGCGACTTAACCTCAATCACCATTCCTCAGAGCGTCACCAGTATTGGTGATTGGGCATTTGCTAGTTGCAGTAGGTTAACCTCAATCACCATTCCTGAGAGTCTCACCAGTATTGGGGATTCGGTATTTGCTGGTTGCGAAAATTTAACCTCAATCACCATTCCTGAGAGCATCACCAGTATTGGTAATCAGGCATTTGCTAATTGCAACAGCTTAACCTCAATCACCATTCCCGAGGGCGTCACCAGTATTGGTGATCAGGCATTTGCTAATTGCAACAGCTTAACCTCAATCACCATTCCTGGAGGTCTAGTCGGTATTGGGGAGTCGGTATTTGTTAATTGCAGCAGCTTAACCTCAATCACCATTCTTAAGGGGCTCACCAGTATTGCTGAAAAGGCATTTTATAATCGCATCAGCTTAATCTCAATCACTATTCCTGAGGGCGTCACCAGTATTGGTGATTGGGCATTTGCTGCTTGCAGCAGCTTAACCTCAATCACTATTCCTGAGACCATCACTAGTATTGGTGATCAGGCATTTTATAATTGCAGCAGCTTAAACTCAATCACCCTTCATGAGGGTGTTACCATTATTGGTAATGGGGCATTTTATAATTGCAGCAGCTTAACCTCAATCACAATTCCTGTGAGCGTCACCAGTATTGGTGACTGGGCATTTTCTGGTTGCAGCAAATTAACCTCAATCACCATTCCTGAGGGTGTCACCAATATTGGTGAGCATGCATTTTATAATTGCAGCAGCTTAACCTCAATCACCATTCCTTCAAGTCTGAGGACCATTCGTGATGGTACTTTTTCTGGATGCAACACTGAGCTCCTAAAATACATCTGTCGTTTCCCTGTAGTATTCAATCACTTTGAGTCCCATACACGAGAGTATGGTAGAGTTTTAATTGATTTTATTAGAGAAAAATTAGCCCAACTACACGCCGCTCAAGCAACAAATCCCGAAGTGGTTCTTGAAATAGTGGAACCTGATGAAGCAAAATTATGTTTTTATATGATTCGTAATTTAATTCGTCAAA
>JAOATK010000043.1 GCA_030158115.1 Legionella sp. | reverse complement strand
CCCTCGAGATTAAGCTTTTTCACTTACAATTTAAAGATACAAGCCTGGATGGAGCGAAGCGTAATCCGGGAAGACCATGCAAAGCATGGCACCTTAATTAGAGTGATTGAGTCGCTTCGCGGGGGGGCTGGATTACACTTCGCTCCATCCACGCTACAATGTAAATACATTTGAAGGGTTTTTGGGTTGCAGTTGTTCGCACAACTCATCTAATTTTGACTCATAAGTCTTTGAAATATCCTTTAAAGAAAGGTTGGAGCCTAATAATTCATGTAACAACATCGTTCTAAATGAGTGGGGATGCGTATTCCCATTTTTTTTATTTCCCAGAAAATCTAAAATGCTTTTTTCTGCCTCACTAATACTGGTGATTTCATCAAACTCGTCCTGAAATTTTACAGCCCTTACTCTTCCCGATGAGCCATGCCGATGAAAAAATGAAAACCAAATATTATTACTGTACTCACAATAATTAACTCTTGCCTTAAAGATACGTGATTTTAATTCGCGCAGTTTTGAATCTTCTGCTTGTTTAAGTTTTGAATCTTTTGTTTGTGTAAACTTATATGAGGGTTCAGCAGTTTTGGGTTTCATTGATGAAGTAGTACTAGGCTTAGCTGTAGTGGTTTTATCTGCAGATTGAGTAGGTGTCTTGGAAAAATCATATTGATTTACAAAGACAGATTTTCGAACATAAATAAGCTGTCTAGGGCAATAAATAGCTGTGCTCTTAAGTGCCGATTTAATTTCTTGGGGCATAATAGGCTCGTTAAGTCCTTGTTTGCCTTTTGGTGTTACCCGTCCATCATTGATTTCATACCAGTTGATCCCTTCACGACGGTAAGCAATATAATGACCACCACTTGTAGATCCAATTTTCTGACCAAAACTTGCTAGCACAAAGGTATCCTCTATGCCTTGAATATTTAGTTTAACCTCGCCAGGGATATTATAACTGCATGAGGATGGCGAAAAAGGTGATCCCTCGACAGGGATCTGATTAGGAAGTAAGACAAACGCATCAGCTTCTGGTTGCATGTGGATATGAGTTATCTCAGTGCATGGGCTTTTACTTCGCATTCCAGCCTCATAAGCACTAGGGTGTTTCGCATCATTCATTTTGTAGGATTTGTCATCAAATAATTTAGTGATTTCAATGCCTGAACGCCACGGTAAAACAAAGCATGGTAGTATGCTCTTTTGTTCAAGGGCAGCAAAGTCAGTGTTATTAAAATTTACTGGCCCATATTGTTTGATTATTTGTTGAAATAATGGTGCATGCATTCCCAATAACTCAGTAAACATATTGAGTGCAAAACTGCTATCTTCTTGTTGTAAATCTAAGGGAGCAGCATCAACTATTTTAGACCGAATATGCTTCAGAAATTCCCTCCAGGCATCATTTAACTCAGATGGATTTACTTTTTGTCCATATTGTTTTTTTAACAAATAATCTAATAATGTACATAACGATAAGATCTCATCCTTTTCCTGCTTCTTTTCTTGCGTGGTCCAGGTTGGCTCCAGCAGCTGCTTTCTTCTTTCTATGATTACTTCTTGTAAATTTGGAAAAGACAATAAAGTCTGGATAGCAGTATTCATATAGCAGGTATTTCCTAACTGCTCTAAACCATATTGATTAATGGCATCTGATTTTTTAATTGGCATTACGTAGTTCCAACAATAAACTACTAGATATCCTTATAGTATAATCGATAAAAATTAAGGCATTATTAAAATACAGTTAGGGTCAGTGTTACGAACTGATTTACAACCACAGGTTCACGTACCACTTTAATATGGATTGCCCCCAAAATAATGTCGCTATGCCAGAAAGACATAAAAAAGGACCAAAAGGAATTGGGGTATCCTTTGATTTATCTTGTAAATACAAATAGAACAGGCCAATAATTGTGCCAAAAATGGACGAAAACAAAAGAATTAATGGCAAAAATTTCCAACCAAACCAGGCACCTAAAGCCGCAAAGAGTTTAAAGTCTCCATTTCCCATACCAATTTTACCGCTTACTAAGTAAAATAATTTAATAAAAAACCATAGTCCTATATAAGCACCTGCAGCACTGAGTACAGCGACTGTTAAAGGTGTAAAGACAGAGAGGGTATTGGCTATAAGTCCTATCCATAACAAACCTAAAGTGAGGCTATCGGGTAAAATCTGATGATCTAAATCGATAAAAAAAAGACAAATTAAGAACCATAATCCAATTAATGCAAAGAGAAGTTGCGGTGTAAAACCAAAATGCCATGAAGCATACAAAGATAAACTCAGAGTGATTAATTCAATAAATGGGTAACGAATAGAAATGGCACTGCTGCATGCGGCACAACGACCTCTCAAAAATAAATAACTAAGCAAAGGGATATTGTTCCAGGCTTTAATCTGAGTATTACAGTTAGGACAAAATGATCTGGGAAGAAATAAATTAATAGGGGCTGTTGGCTTTTCTTTAATATGAAGTGACTCACAACACGCTTGTTTCCATTCTCGCTCTAGCATGAGTGGTAACCTGTAAATAATAACATTTAACAAACTTCCTATGGCCAAAGAAAATACGGCGATTGCTAGGTACATAAACCAAACATGTTCAGTTATTAATTCGTGCATCATCTCTCTTTATATTGCCGATCCAAGTTTAAAAATAGGCAGGTACATCGCAATGACAAACCCGCCCACCAAAATCCCTAAAATTAACATAATAATAGGTTCTAACAAATTGCTTAGAGAGTCTACCGCATTATTGACCTCTTCTTCGTAAAATTCAGCAATTTTATTTAGCATCTTTTCCAAGCTGCCAGACTCTTCCCCTACGGCTATCATCTGAAGGGTCATGTTAGGAAATAACCTAGTATTCTCCATCGCTTTATTGATGGATAGGCCTGTTGATACTTCTTTTTTAATCTGCTCTATTGCTTTAGAAAACAGACTGTTGCCTGTCACCCCAGTGACGGATTTCAATGCATCAACCAAAGGCATGCCTGCAGTAAATGTAATCGATAAAGTTCTTAAAAAACGAGCAATGCATGCCTTTGCTATAATAGGACCAATAATTGGAGATTTTAATAAAATACTATCGATACATTGAACTACATTTTTTGAAAGCCTTTTAGTATGGAGAAAACCATAGGCTATCCCAATCAATAATCCAAAAATCAAATACCAAGATGACTGAAAAAATCGAGCAATTTGTATAATTATTTTGGTGGCAATTGGAAGTTCAGCTCCAAAGCTTTTAAATAATACTTCAAATTGCGGGATGACAAAAAAAAGTAATCCAAAAGTAATAATAAAGGTCATGACCATGACTGCAATTGGATAAGTTAATGCTTTTTTTGTTGTTTTTTTTAGTGATTCAATTTTTTCTTTATAGTCTGCGATTTGATGCAACAAGATCTCCAATGAGCCTGATTTTTCACCGGCATCGACCAAATTACAAAATAAAGGGTTAAAATATGCAGGATGTTTTATTAAAGCGTCACGTAGAGTAAGCCCAGTTTCAACATCAGATTTAATGTGTCCAATTAAATAATTAAGACTTGGATTTGATTGACTTTTAGCGATCAAATCTAGAGCATGTACCAACGAGATACCTGCGGCGATCATCGTAGCGAGTTGACGGCTGAAAATAGTAATGTCATTTGAGGTGATTTTTTTATGACGTCGTTTTACTATTTTATTAATTACAATACCTTGTTTTCTTAAATTAATTTTAGCTAATACAAGGCTTGGAGCATGAAAATCACCCGTTATTTTTTGACCTTTTTGAGTGAGACCGACGTAGGAGAAGGTCATATTAGTTCGTTTTTTTTCCATGGTTTTAATCAACGGTTACCCGATTTATTTCCTCAATGGTTGTTATCCCTTGTTTTATTTTTTCAAGGCCAGATTGATAGATGCTAGTCATTCCTGTAGCTTGGGCCATTTTTAAAATATCTAATGAGTTAGCGCCAGACATAATAAGTTCTCCCAATGATTTGGTCATCGGTAAGACTTCAAATAAGCCAATTCTTCCTCGATAACCTTTTGTGCAATGAGGGCATCCAACGGCTTTATATGATTTTATCTCTTCAAAGTTTGCGATAACATCTTCTCTGATTATTTTACAATACTCACATAATTTACGTGCCAAACGTTGCGCAATAATTAGGGTGACTGAACTGGCAATATTAAACGCAGGAATTCCCATATTTACCAGACGGGTTAATGTTTCTGCGGCACTGTTTGTATGCAAAGTAGATAAGACCAGGTGACCTGTTTGAGCTGCTTTCACTGCGATTTCAGCTGTTTCTAAATCACGAATTTCACCCACCATAATGATATCCGGATCTTGCCTCAAAAAGGCTCTTAAGGCGTTTGAAAAAGTGAGTCCTACTTTAGGGTTAATATTTACTTGATTAATGCCTGAGACCTTTATTTCAACAGGATCTTCGGCAGTAACTATATTGACTTCTTTTGTATTTAGCCTATCTAAGGCGGTATATAAACTCACTGTTTTACCACTACCGGTTGGGCCAGTTACTAATATCATGCCTTGAGGACGCTCAATGGCACGAGTAAAATATTCTTTTTGCTTTGCGCTAAAACCTAATGCGTCAATTCCTAGAGTGATATTATGTGGATCTAGAATTCTAATGACTACTTTTTCACCGTTGCTTGTGGGGCAGGTGCTCACACGAAAATCAATGGAACTATTCATTTTAAATGCGCCATCTTGTGGCACTCGTCTTTCTGAGATATCTAAATGAGCCATCACTTTAATTCGTGCTGTAATTCTTGCAGCTAAATTAGCAGGAGGACTAGTTATCTCATGTAAAATACCATCTTGGCGGTAGCGAATTCGATATTCTTTATCAAAGGGCTCAAAATGAATATCCGATGCACCTTGTTTGATGGCATCAAAAAGAATTTTATTAACAAATTTTACGGTGGGCTCTTCTTCCTCATGAATAATAAGTTCTTTATCATAACCCAACTCATTCGCATATTCAGACAAGCATTGATTGTCTTTTATGGTGAGTATCTGCTCAATTAATCTGCCTAATTTATCAGTTTCAACTACAATAGGTTGAGTATTAAGCCCTGTATGAAATTGAATTTTCTTTAGTGAATGATATTGAGTAGGATCATCTGTTGCAACGTATAAATTGGACCCTCTAGAATATAAAGGAATCATTGCATGTTCAGCAAGGAGTTGTTTATTTATCAAAGAAATAGGAATTGAATCCAGTGTAAAATCATTCATATCCATGAAGGGAATATCTAAGTGAGAGGCTATGGTTTGTGCAATGTGTAAGGCAGATAAAATATTATTTTTGACCAAGTAGTTAATAAAGGAAATTTTTTCAGCAGTTGCTAGTTGATAATATTCTATTGCTTGTTCTTTTTCTAAAAGCTTTTCAATGACCAAAAGCTGTCCTACTCCTTGTAGTCTAACGACACTGCTTCCTAACATAAATTTCCATCAGCTGAGGTATTTAATAAATCATGCGCAAATGGATTGTTTGCGCATGAAACTCGTTGTATTGTAGTTTAATTCAGGATTAACCTTTTTTAAAGGTCTCATTTTGTTGATTGAACGACAGGTAAGACAATATCGTGCTTTAGATAAATGGTTTCAATCACCGCTAGGGCTTTTTGCTGCTCATGAATTTATGGTTAATTTAGAGCAAGCAAATGCTTATCTCAAAGGCGAAACACTCTTGCAATTGGGAAATTGTGGCGACAATCCGTGGTTAAAAAAACTAAAATTTAATCACCAATGGATTGCCTCACCTTTTGATGTAGCAAAAAAAGTGGGATTAGAAAGTGAATTAAATCATTTGCCATTAATTCGCAATAGTGTGGATTGTGTTGTTGCGCCACTTACCTTAGAACCTTTTAACGATAGCATGAGCTTGATTGATGAAATTGATCGGGTGCTTAAACCCATGGGATTTGTGGTATTTCTTTGCATTAATCCATGGAGCCTATGGGGGGCTGCCATAAAGTCTGGTCTGCTGAATTGTTATAGTGATAGCGCGATTAAAATGCGAAGCCCATTTTGCCTTAATCGAGTCTTTGTTCAAAGAGGTTATAGACAATATTCATTGAGTAATTTTTGCTATATTCCCCCTGTAACTACAGCATCATTAATTAAAAAAATGACTTTTTTAGATGAAATAGGCAAAATGGTTTGGCCATATCCTTCTGGATTTTATTGTTATATTGCGCAAAAACATCAGTTGATTCAACCATCATTAATCAGCAGGCAAAAAGCACAAGCTATTTCTAATTATCGTGCACCATTACAGCCTGTGGCCTCTTAAACTATCAGAATAGCATTATTCATGGGTATTCTTGGATAAAAGCTCGAATGATCTCTAAAAAATCATGACAAATTGATGACATACAAAAATACTAAGGTGTTTATTTGTCATCAGAGCTAGATTTTCAGAATTAAATTAACAACTCAAGTGAATTTTTGTTATACTTTGCGCTGTATTGTAACCAGGTTCATTTTATGACAAAGAAAACATTATTCAGAATTACTTTTGCTAATCAAGAAGCGATTTATGAAATGTATGCTCGCACTATAAAAGAAAGTGAGATGTTTGGCTTTCTTGAGGTGGAGGAATTAGTATTTGGTGAACAAACCTCATTAGTAGTTGATCCGTCAGAAGAGCGACTAAAATTAGAATTTAGTGGAGTGAAACGAACGTTCATCCCTATGCATTCAATTTATCGAATTGATGAGGTCACTAAGCAAGGGATAGCTAAAGTTAAGGATAATCCTGGTTATGGCAGTAAAATTAGTCATTTTCCAGGTCCAGGCAAAACAAGAGAGTAATTCACCAATTTATTTTTATTAAGAGATTGCATCAATGACTATTCCTAGCAAAATCAAAGAAGTATATGAAAAATCAAGTTGTTTATTCACAACGAATGAAGTCGAAGCAGCATTAGACAAAATGGCGATTAACATTCATGAAGTACTACAAGAAGAAAACCCAGTAATTCTATGCGTTATGGTAGGTGGGTTAGTTCTTTTGGGTAATTTATTACCGCGTTTAGACTTTCCTTTAGAGGTCGATTACGTGCATGCAACGCGTTATCGCGGTGATATTACTGGTGGTGATATTCATTGGAAAGTAAAGCCTTCTGCGAATTTAGCAGGAAGAACAGTACTGGTTGTAGATGATATTCTTGATGGCGGTATTACACTGGCTTCTATTATTTCTGAAATAAATAACCTAGGTGCCAAAAAAGTATATAGTGCTGTGTTGGTGGATAAATACTGCAAACGAGTAGAAAATGGTTTAGAAAAAGCTGACTTTGTTGGTTTGCAAATTGAAGATCACTATATTTTTGGTTATGGCATGGACTACAACGAATATTTACGCAATGCTCCTGGAATTTTTGTTGTTCATCCAGATCATGGATAAGGGTTTGATCGTTGATGAGGTGCAGCACGGCATTATTTTTCTGAATCGATTCCCGCTTTTGCGGGAAAAACGATAAGTAATTTAATAGCGATGAGGCTATAGGTGGTAAATTTATGTATTCGGGTATTACTCAAGGTCTGTACGAAATCATTGATCTAGCTAAAAAGCCTGGTTTAATCCATTATACTGTTAATTTATCTAGTGAGCTGTCTAAGGCCCTAAAGCCTGGAGATAGCGTTGCTATCGACGGTGTCTGCCAAAGCTTGGTACATCTTGTAGGAACACACGCCTCTTTTCAGGCCATCCAGGAAACCTTGGATAAAACCACTTTAAATGAATTGCATGTCGGGCGATATGTTAGTGTTGAGCGAAGCTTGCGTTGGGGTGATGAAGTAGGGGGGCATGAAATTTCTGGGCATGTTTTTGGTACAGCAATTATCCATCAGAAACTAGCTGAAAATGATAACCTTACTTTAGTCATTCAATGTGATTCTAGCTGGATGAAATATATTCTACCGAAAGGATTTATTGCAGTAGATGGTTCCAGTTTAACCATTGGTAAAACACAGTACAATGAAGGACTATTTTATCTACATCTGATCCCAGAAACCCTCAGACTCACTAATTTTTCAAAGAAAAAAATAAACGACAGAGTCAACATCGAGTTCGATTATAAAACAAAAACCATAGTGGATACGGTTGAGCGCATATTACGTCATGAATAGCGTTTCGCTGCGAACGTTGGCGATTAATCCACAGCATTGCTAATTAATGCTTGCTTTCATACAAGCTTTCTCAAAAACCTCTAATTTTTTACGTGTATCCGTACGAAAAATCCCTTGACTGCATATATGAGTGTAGATAAATCGTGATGCCTTATTATGGTGTTGATCAATGAATGTTGAGTTATCTTTTTTATTTAACTGTTCATGTATTTTTCTTAAAAATACAGGAGCTCCTGATTGTCTCTCCATGGGGGGTTTATTTAAATAGGTTAAGGTGTAGTTTATCAATGTAATCGTTAACTCCGTGGTAGAGCCTGCTTTACTCTGACGTTCAGGGCTTTTAGATTTTTCATTTAATAAGGCAATGGACTTATTTTTCATTACAACCAATGCGTCATAAATTTTAAAATAATGACGAGAATGAAAGAGATCCGTTTTTTGTATGGCTAAAATTCGTTCACGAAGCTTCAGGGCAATCGCTTCCAATATGCTTATCGGGTTATTTTCTTGCTCTGAGGTATTTTGCGGGGTTATCTCAGGTTCTTCCAAATTAGGTAGCTGAGGATCTTTTTCCTCAGAAATTTCCACATCACCAAAATACATCTTAAAGATATTGGTGGCAATTTCTAACATGGCATAATTGACTGATTTGATTGTGTGAGGTTTAATCGAATTAATGGCTAATTGTCGACAACTTTTAACTTGATCCCCTAAATATTTAATCTCACCAATCACTGCTGCTAAAGCCTCATTAATCTGGGTAGGAAATAATTCTTTTTCTTCAATTTGCATGTTATTTTCATTGGATTCTTGTAATTGCTTAAATGCTTTTTGGGTAATTAAGACGTCTTCTTGAATTAGTACGCATAATTTATCTAATACATTAAATATCTTGCAAAAATGTGCTGGATTATTAACATAAATATCCCCTAAGAGCTGAATACTTTTTAATAGCAGTGAGCATAGATACTGTAGAGAGATCACCTCATGGGTTACTTTTGCTACATGAGCCATGATTAGTGAGCGATCAATTAAGAGAAGTGGATCCTGAATCACTTCAAATTTTTTAATTTCTTTATTGTAACGAGTGCTAATAAAATTACCACTTTCACGAAATACTTTACGAATAAGGGCTAGTTGCTTGTCAATTATCTCCCTTTCTTCTGATTGACCGAATAGTTTGAGTTTTCTTCCAAAAGTAGCTTTGGCTTTTCTTAGTAATTCAAAAAACTCTTCTGGAGAGAATACTAATTTATCCTCCTCATGGCCTAATTCAGTGCTTAGTGATCTTAAATAATAGTCTGACAAGCTTTTGATCCACTCTTGAAAAATGGATTCAGGTATTTTGATTTTATGATCAGATGAAACTTCAAGCCCAAAGATTTCTGTATGGATGTAATGCTGTCGCAAAACACCCTCTTTAAGCTCCTCATGAGAGACTGTGTCCGCAAGCTCTGTATCAGCATCCTGAACGACCATCTTTACCAAAAGACGTATTAAAGCATCACTGCGATTCATGCAACTGTCTTTTAATTCGGCCACTGTTTCTTGCAAAGACAGCACTTCCTTATGTTTTTCTAGTTTGTGTTTTGCGGATAGTAGGTGAGCATATACTGGTGCAAGGCGACTAAAGTGCGGCGTTTTTTCGCCATGCCCTCGAGAGGAATAGGCATTAATGAATTTGCAAATCGCATCTAAATAAGCAATATCATAGTCATACCCTAGGAAATTCAAGCATTTGGTATCTAGCATCTGCATTAAATAAGACAAAACTCCTGCAGTAACACCCGTTGATTTGACTGTACCACCACTTTTTCGGGAAAAATAAAACTCTTTAAGCTTTCTAATGGCTGCGCGAACGGATTCTCTATAGCTTGATAAGGCAATGTCACTTCCATGAGGAAGATTACTGCCAATATCTCGAATTTGTTCATGGGTGAAATGCATGGATTGATATTTATTATCAACGAGTTCAAAAATGGGCGGGAAACCATGGATTTGTCCATACTGTGGGACATTAATTTGCTTAAGAAACTCAGTATATAGGATATTAACTGCCTCAACCTTTTTTTTATGTTGCTTCTCTTGATAACTTTTAAACTCAGCATAAGTAAAGATGGCTGCTGTAACAGCTAACACAGCTCCTGAAGCAATCAAGGAGGGCATCTCATCTGCGCTAGCAAACAAGCTTAAGGCGCTAGGACTGCCTCGTTTAGATAGATCAATCATAATAACCTCCTTGTTGATAGTATGACTTCAGTATAATGATAAAATTATAAAACGTCTCAATTTTTGTAATAAAAATAGGCCTCATAAGAATAACCTCATCCTGAACGTAATAAGTGAGCTTCTATTCAGAGAACCTGCAGATCCTTCATTGCGTTTAGGATGATTATGTTGAGCTTTGTAACAAGCTATGTTTATAATAAATTCCTTTTCATAAACTCATTAATTATGGCCAAACTTTATTTTTATTTTGCAGCAATGAATGCTGGAAAAAGCACCATTCTTTTACAATCGAGTTATAACTATCGTGAAAGAGGCATGCAAACCCTTCTTTTTACCCCTGCAATTGACACTCGCTATCAATACGGTACCGTGCATTCACGTATTGGTTTATCAGAAGAGGCCGTCATTTTTAATGGCGAAGATAACCTTTATGAGCAGGTTTTGGCTCAAGGCCAGGAGTATGCTTGTATTTTAATTGATGAAGCACAATTTTTAACTCGAGCTCAAGTTTATCAATTATCTGAAATTGCTGACCAACTTAATATTCCTGTTTTAGCTTATGGGTTACGCACTGATTTTCGAGGTGAGCTATTTGAGGGGAGTCAGCATTTACTAGCTTGGGCTGATGAACTTATTGAGATTAAAACAATTTGTCATTGTGGTCGCAAAGCCACGATGATTTTAAGGCTAAATGAGCAAGGCGAGGCGATTACTGAGGGTGATCAAGTATTAATTGGCGGAAACAATTTATACGCATCAACCTGCCGTAAGCATTTCAAAAAACGCGAGCCTAATTCAATCAAGATCAATGAGAAGGTTTGTTTAGAATAGCGATTTCATGTTGCTTTTTTATCATTATTAGTCTAATTCTTTATAAGGTGTCGTTTTATTTTACTTATTGGAGAATTACAATGTCTAAATTTAAAGATATGTCGCAGGACGCACGCCGTCATGTTCAACAACATGAAGTGCATCCTAGTGAAAAAATAAAACATGATCATGATAAGACCAAGTCTCACCCTAAAAAGAAGAAATAAAGAATTGTAGCTTTGATGCAGTGTAGCGTAATCAAGGATTTTTGTGCCGCGATTACGCTGCACTGCATCAAAGCTGTTTTTAATCAGATTTTTGTTGTTCCATCTTATTAATAGAATTAATTTCACGATTTAAGGTGTAGCTTAATATCATCCGAATTAAAACAATGCTGGCAACAATTCCAACTGAATAATAATCTGGAGTAGTCGTGGTTCCAATGAGATCCGCGGCAACAATAAATTCCAATCCCAATGTCAACACAATGCCTAAATTTAATCGGATTTGATTGATATCAATTTTTTTATCTGGATTAAATGTATAGCGGATGTATCGGATTAACGCCGTGATAACTCCGAAAAAAATGACTAATACACCACAAAAAGAAATGCTGTGTTGGATATATAATAAAAGCGTATGTAAATCGAAAGAGTCCATATTTTTTTCCTTAATTCCCTGATAATTCATAGTATAACAAAATTGAAATTGTCTATAGGTTTTTGCATGGAATTCTTCTTTGCAAAAAGTAAATCTCAAGACGTCTTATGATATGATTCTATTTTAATTCTATCTTTTTGTTGTGAATAATGAACCTAAGAATTTGCTTATCTACTTTAATGGTTAGCCTCCAAGCTTTAGCTGCGCCTCATTTTGTTCCTAAGGCACCATTGCCTGCTGCGCATTATGAAATAAAGGGGCCTGCTTTGTGCGCTACAGCTAAAGAAACCTTAGCCTATTTAAATAAGGGCACTGCTTATGATCCACGGGTTATTCATGGCGGGAAAGTCTTTGAGATACCTCTTGCGAGAATTAAAGCAACGTTAGTGTTCATTTGTCAGCATCAAAATCAATTAAACGACCCTAATTTTATCAAGAAAAATTTTGAGTTGATTCGTTGGTACCCGGATATAGAGCAAACAACATGGCTTAGAGCTAATAAACCATTACTAGCTCATTTACCTAAAGATAAAATTTTAATGACTAAGTACTATGTTCATCGCGCTAAAGTATCCTCTCGAGCAACTCCTATTTATCCATATCCTTTGTACGCACTTCCCAAAGAAGAAGAGTCGATGACCTTGGAAGAAGCTGATTCCAAACCCAATCTCATTCGTTTCCAATATGGAAAGCAAGCTATTTTAAAAGGGGCCTTGGCCACTAAAAAAGTCCCTGTTTTGGCTTACTTAAGTCGAGAGGATTTAGAAGCGGCATTAATGCAAGGAACCTTTGTTGCTGATTTTTCTTCTCATGTCACCACGTTCAATGTGCATCGTTGCAATAATATCCCCTATAATAAAAATCAAAATCCTTATCAACAAGAACGTTTCTGGTATTTTAAACCAGTGGAAGGTATTAAAGGTTATGGTAAAGATGCATCTTACAAGATTACCGTGAACCCAGAGGTCACCTTTGCAGCCGATCTCGATCAGTTTGGTCTTGGGAAATTACTAATGATTCAATACCCAGACTCACAAGGTAATGTAGTTACTCGTGCAGGTATTTTTGCAGATACCGGTGGAGCATTTGAAAAAAACCAGTATCAAGTGGACTTTTTAACAGGAATTTATGCGGGCAGAGAATCATTTGCTCAGGCTAATCGTGGCTTGCCAGATTATGTGGCTGCTTATTTTATGGTGCTAAAATAATATGAAATTTTCCTATAGTCATTTCAAGCGAAGTCGGGGAGTTCCAATCAGTGGTGCAACTTATATAGAAGGATGTGTTAAAGCATCTGCTACTACAGCAAAAGCCCTCATTTTGTTCGTGATGACTTGTGGTGTTTTGTTTTTTATGAACTCGCATCTCCATGCTTTTTCTTGCCATGATTCTCAACAAATTCAAAACACACCGATTCAATTTGGTAAAGAGCGTATTGCTTTGACACAACAATATCAATTGACCCATTATGGTATTGACTCTAAGTCTATTGAAATTGAACCCAAAATAATTGTTTTACATTGGACTAGTATCCCAACTTTTGCGGCAACTTTCCGTGTATTTAATTCACCTACTTTTCCTAAAGGCTCGCCACGAATTAATGAATTACCTGGTAATTTAAATGTATCCAGTCATTTTATCGTAGACCGTGATGGCAGCATTAAACAACTCATGCCTGATAATTGGATGGCTCGCCATGTTATAGGCTTAAATCATTTTGCCATAGGTATTGAAAATATTGGTGGGATAGATGGTAAAGATGATTTAACTGATGCTCAAGTTAAAGCAAATGCGTTTTTAGTGTGTTATTTAAAAGGAAAGTACCCTCAAATAAAATACGTGATTGGGCATAATGAGTATTTGAACTTTAAAAATACGCCATTTTGGCTTGAACTAGATCCTAATTATCAAACAGATAAAACAGATCCGGGGCTATTTTTTGTGAAAAAGGTCATGAAACTAGTCAATTAATTATTTAATAACAATAAGTTAGGTATAAAGGATGAAAAAGATAATTTTAATGACAGGTTGTTCTAGTGGAATTGGTTTTGACGCTGTTTTTGCCTTAAAAGAACGAGGTCATCAAGTGATTGCTTCCTGTCGAAAAAAAGAGGATGTTCAAAAATTAACAACATTAGGCATTGAGGCTGTTGTTTTGGACGTAAGTGATTCTTTATCAATTCAACAAGGCTTTGCAGACGTACTAAATAAAACGAATGGAAGGGTGGATGTCTTAATTAATAATGCAGGTTATGGTCAGGCTGGTGCATTAGAAGACATTACGCGAGATGTATTACGAAAACAATTTGAGACGAATGTTTTTGGCTTATTAGAATTAAGTAATTTAGTTATTCCTTTGATGCGTGAGCAGGGTGCTGGTCGCATTATTAATCTGAGCTCCATATTGGGTATTATTAGCTTGCCTTTTCGAGGTGCTTATAATGCATCAAAATATGCGGTTGAAGGCTTAAGCGATACATTAAGACTTGAATTGAGATCCTCTGGGATTGATGTGATCACCATAGAGCCTGGTCCAATAGAAAGCCGCTTTAGAGATAATTGTGTAGATGGCTCCTTGCAGGATATTAACATGCAAAAAAGCTATTTTAGTAAACAATATACAGCTATGTTATCAACCTATAAACAGAGTAAATCAGACTCTATTTTCACCCAAAAAACCCATGCTGTAATTAAAAAATTAATTCATGCAATTGAAGCAAAAAAGCCAAAAGCTAAATATCCAGTAACTATTCCAGCGCATTTATTCATTTTTTTGAAACGCATTTTAGGCACTGGATTATTGGATAAATTATTGCTGCTTGTTTCAAAAAAAGAACTTAATTAATGTCCTTAAATTCAATAGGATACAGTTTTATTTTTTATCTGGAAAAGACGCAATTTCTTTGCTAATATCAAAATGGGTTGAAAATCATTAACTATCAAGGAAGTAATATTATGAAAAAATCAACAATGGCAGTAGCTGCATTATTAACTGTTTTAGCAGCACCAGTAGTTTCTGTAGCTTATGCGGATGATGCTGCTCCTACAGCAGCAACTTGCACTGGTTGCAAAGGCTGCAAAGGATGTGCTGGCTGTAAAGGGTGCGCTGGTTGCAAAGGCTGTAAAGGATGTGCAGGTTGTAAAGGTTGTGCTGGTTGCGCAGGCAATTAATTCATAATCTTTTATTCTGTTAAGAGGTAGTTTTCACTACCTCTTTCTCCAACTATCTTTTGTGTCATAACATTATGCTTTCTCAATCAGAATTCACTTTACCGCAACTGAGCCAATGGTACCGCAAATTGTATTTGGGGTATGCTACACAAGTTTTAGAATCCCAGCAGTTAATGACGACTGACAAGGGCAAAAACATCCTTCATTACACTCTAAAAAAGAAACGTCGCCATGAGCGGATGAGTCATTATCCAAAAGGTGATCGCATTGATCATACTACCGGCGCGCAATATTTTTACCACTGTCATCGCGAAAATTTTGAAAGTACTGAACATGGTCATTTTCATTGTTTTTTGCGCTATAAGCAAATACCTAAATCTATAAAACCTATTCCATTAGATGATTGGGATAGGTACATTGATAATCCAATGACTCATCTAGTAGCCATTGGGATGAATCAATTGGGACAACCCATTCGTCTTTTTATGGTCAATCGTTGGGTGACCTCTGATATTTGGTATCCAGCAGAGCGCGTGAACTCTTTTCTTAAGCGCTATAAAATGACGCTAACAGATGATCCTTATTGGCAAGTGCTCGATAAATGGGTTGAGGGCATGATGCATTTGTTTGCACCACAAATTGCATGGTTGCATCAAGAGAGAGATAAAAAAATACAGGTTTATCAAAAAAACAATTCTGTCGAAAATCCTCATCTAGATTATGATCTGGAAGAGCTTTCTGAAATTTCAATTGATTTAAAGCAACAAATTGAATGGATTATTAGTTAAACAGGAGATTAGACAGAACATATGAAAAGCGGGGTTTTCGCCGATTTGATCGCTTAGTATTTGATTTAAATCCCTTGATTAATTCCTTCAGATGCTTTGTGTGGTTTTGTCCAGTCCATAAATTAAAGAGGTTACATGAATAATTATTCCCCGCGTATTTTATCCTTAGACGTTTTTCGTGGAATTACTATGGCACTTATGGTTTTAGTGAATAGCCAAGGTACGCGGTTTATTTATCCTATTTTAGATCATGCTGAATGGAACGGTTGCACTTTGGCGGACTTGGTTTTTCCTGCATTTTTATTCATTGTGGGTGTGACCACCGTCATTAGTCTGAAAAAGCAACGTCCAGGCCATGAAGTTTATGGAAATATTTTAAAGCGAAGTATCTTGTTGTTTTTAATAGGGTTATTTCTTAATGCCTTTCCTTTGCATTTTGATTTAGCTACGTTAAGAGTGCATGGAATTTTGCAAAGAATCGCTCTTTGCTATTTAGTTTGTTCTATTATTTATCTGAATACAGCAGTAAAGACCCAGTTACTTATTTTTGTAGGGATATTATTAGGCTATTGGTATTTTATAACGCAAATTCCTATGCCTGGCATCAGTGCCGATCAATTGAGCATAGCGCATAATTGGGCGGGGTATATTGATAGCTTGATACTATCTCCTGCTCATTTATATAAAAATTTTGATCCAGAAGGTCTCTTAGGCACCATTCCTGCCATAGCTACGACACTTTCCGGCCTTATTACGGGTAATTTTTTGTTGAGCACCTATTCTAATCCTAAAAAATGCTATCTCATGATTGCTGTTGGGCTTTTATTTTTATTACTAGGATGGATGTGGGGTTGGGCTTTTCCCATTAATAAAAGTTTATGGACAAGTTCTTATGTGTTATGGACTAGTGGGGTTTCTTTAATTGTTTTTGCCCTATGCTTTTATTTAATTGATGTGTTGGGGTATACCAAATGGGCCTTTCCTTTTAAGGTTTTTGGAATGAATGCTCTTTTTATTTTTATTTTTCATGTACTTTTATTAAAGCTTCAATCCATACTCTTGCTTCCTCTAAGAAATGGAACTACGGACAATCTAAAAATTGTTATTTCCGATTATTTGTTTAGTGGATTTAGTCAGGAAAATGCGGGCTTGTTATATGCGTTAGTTTTTCTGCTATTTAATTTTATAGTGGCTTTCCTTTTGTACCAACGAAAATTATTTATCAAATTATAAAAAGGGATATGTTGGGTAAATTACCTCTGTAAATTGATTTTATTTTTACCACACGGTATTATGTGCGCCCTAATTATCGGCGCTAATAATGAGAATTTACTGCACTAAAAAGACTGAAGACATCCTAAAAAGTGAAGCGACCTCATTAGTCCTTCGCTTAAATTCCTTTTTAGAAAAACAGGAAGTTTCAACAGCAGGTTTGCCTGCTGCAATACCTTTAGGCCATCAAGTAGAGCCTTATTTTCCTTCAGAAATTTATATGGGGCATAAATTTTACTGGTTTGGCGTTCGTGCTACATTGCCTGGCCGGCTTATTGGTTGCGTGGTAAAAAATATTAAAACAGGTGCTAAAACTTGTTTTGCTCTGGATTACACACCTACTCACGCCTATAGAAAAACGATGGTAGGGAATGATGAGCAACGAAAGCAGTGGCGCGAATTCATTATTGGTGAATTAAATTTGCACAAGGATGCGGTCAGAGCACAAGAATCCTTAGAGCCCATCAAACGGTTTATCTCGCATAAAGGTCGATTTAGAAAACCAGATCTGACTCAACTTCAGGCTATGGATGTTCCTATTAATCAAGGAGTTATATGCTTTGGTTCTCCAGGGAGTGGTAAAAGCATGTTGGCCTTAGAACGCGCAAAAAGTTACGTGGAGGCTGGATTAGCAGTGAGTATTGTAGTTCCCACGCAATTATTAGCCACTAAACTGTACGCCGAGTTGGCTGACAGTTGCCATCAATCCAAAATCAATTGCTGGAGCTGGGAAGAGTATCTTTCGAAGATAGCGCAATATTATCCTGAACTTAATTTAATCCATGAAAAGGGAGACGGTCGTCGTCTGGTTGATGTTTTTTTATTTGCAGAGCACTACCATGAATTGGATAAAAAAATTAAAGCCCTGGCTCCATATTCTGTGCTTTGGCAAGAGTTTCAATATGTTCTAATGCGGCCTAATTGGGAAAACCCATCGTCACTATTTTTGTCTCTTAATGAGTATCAAGGTTTAGGGATAGCTCAATCAAGCATTAGTCAAGAGAACCGAAAGGTCTTGTATAACACGGTATTTTATCCGTTTTTTCGCAAGGTAAGTGATAGCCTGAAATTTTATTGCCCAATACGTAAAGCCCACGAATTATATAGTCAGTTAAAGATTAACCGTGCGCCACTTATTTTTGATGCATTGATATTGGATGAAGTACAAACATTTCATCCTTGGGCATGGGCTTGCTTGTTAGCACTTCTTAAACACCCTTTATCTTGTGGACAATTTTTCATTTCGGGTGATGCGCATCAAAGCGTAGAATGTCAACAACTTCGTGTTCTTGAGCCTCTGAGGGATTATTTAGCACAGGAGCAAGCTTTATTTCCTATTATCTCTCTGGAAGAAAATCACCGATCTACCAAGAAAGTATGGGGGTTAGTGAACAGAATACACAATGCTGAGCTCATTCTTTTAGGCTCGCTGGAGCGAGATACTCATGTCATCATGAAAGTGAGTGAGACAGCGGAGGAAGGTAGTGTTACCCAAGGTATTTATAGTCCCGAATATCGAACCCGAATAGCAGAGGATTCTCATGCTTATGTTGTAATACCTGATGAAAGCAGTCGTGCAGAAGCTGAAAACTTATGGCCTACACATCAAATAGTTACGCGGAGTGAATTTCAAGGAGTGTCAGCAGAAACGATAGTGATGTTTGGTTTTTCTAGGTGGTATAAAGAGGTATTAAATGAGATTGAGATGGCGCTAAAATCTGTGCCTGATTCTGACTTGGATAGCTTGCAACCTTATGCGCGAAAATCTAAGGGAGAAGAAAATGCGTTAAACAAGCGAGTTATTTTTCAAGCGCTATACACCTCTGCTTCTCGAGCAGAAAAAGAATTGTTTATCCTAGAATCCTCCGATAATAAAGTACATCCCTTTTTTTCTCGGATGCTCCCAAAAGTTATTCAAGAAATTGCAGCTGAACCTTTAGAAAT
Source organism: Legionella sp. (assembly GCA_030158115.1). GTDB lineage: Bacteria > Pseudomonadota > Gammaproteobacteria > Legionellales > Legionellaceae > Legionella. The sequence continues at coordinate 6,373 of JAOATK010000043.1, read as the reverse complement.
GCCAAAAAGTAAAAGTTCGACTCCAGAAGAATGGTTTGCTCGTGCAGAGCAGGATTATATCAATGGGCTTCGTACGCAAGCACTGCAGATTTTTTCTCAAGAAGCATTATGGGGGAAAGAAAAAGTAGAGACAGTCCATAAATTTCTAAGTCAACACACACAGACTCATCAGCACTGTTTAGAGGGAACTCTAAATGAGGCTGATATGAAAAAGTTTTTTGCTGCTATAAGGGAGATCTTATTTCCCTCTCAGTCGAAACAGCTTGTTGTTCCAAAGAAGGTTTCGGTTCCAGCTAAGCCCGCTCAAGATTTAATACCTCCTAAGCCAGTCAGTACACCGGTTTTATCAAAATGGGCTTTATTTGTCGAAGATTTTTTTAAATTATGTACCAATACAAAAAATGTCGAAGCTTTTTTGAATCTAAAGAAAGAAAAAATAGTGGAGTTGCTTTTTGTACATCTAATGATGAATGATTATTGCTTGTTTATTAATATGGTTTTATTGGGTAAATCAGATGTATTTTTCCAGGGTCTTAAAAAAAATCCGGGCTTAATGGACTACTTAAAAAAGAAATGTATAGAGTTTGAAAAAACAAATCCATTGCTGCGTTTATGCTTACAAATAATGATAGATTCATTTGAGAAACACCCTCGGTTTATTTTTAGCATAAAGACTTTTATGTTATTGATAAATATGAATGGAGCTCTTTTTTTGGGCTTGCATTGGAAACCAGGTGGCAAAGATCTATTGCCTCCTGAAATGATGTGCCAGTCTTTAGCTGGAGATGAGCTAACCGCCTTTTTTTTGCTACTAGAAGTTGAGGGTGGGCAGGATCTTGTTATTCAAAATTGGGAGTATTTCAAAAAAAAGGGGCTTTTATCTCCTATTTCAATGCATCAAGTGGTTACGGAAGATGGAGAATATCAGGGAAAGACAGCATTCTATTTGCTGATAGAGAATCCTGAAGGTGAACAATTACTTATTAACCGATGGCAGGATTTTAAAGAATTGGGTCTTTTATCTCCTAGCTCCATGCATCAATTAGTTACTGTAGAAGGACAGATCGATGGAGTCACTGCGTTCTATATTCTGTCGGCGACTTTTGAAGGTCGGCTATTAATCATTGAACGATGGCAAGATTTTAAAGAGCTGGGGCTTTTATCTCCTATATCGATGCATCAGGCGGTTACGGAAGTTGGAGAGATTCACGGAATGACTTCATTCCATTGTCTGGTGGAGACCTCGGAAGGTCAAAAATTAATTATAGATCACTGGCAAGATTTTAAAGAGTTGGGCCTTTTGTCTCCTGTATCAATGCATCAAGCGGTTACGGAAGCTGGAAAGCGTCAGGGGATAACCCCATTCCATTGTCTGGCGGAGACCTCGGAAGGTCAAAAATTAATTAATGATAAATGGCAAGATTTTAAAGAGTTGGGTCTTTTATCTCCAAGCTCCATGCATCAAGTAGTTACTATAGAAGGAGAGATTGATGGAGTCACTGCATTCTATATTCTGACGGCGAGTCTTGAGGGTCGGCAATTACTTATTGATCGATGGCAAGATTTTAAAGAGTTGGGCCTTTTATCTCCCGCATCAATGCATCAAGTGGTTATGGAAGTTGGAGAGCATCAGGGAATGACTCCATTCTATTCTCTGGTTGAGACTCCTGAAGGTCAAAAATTAATTAATGATCAATGGCAGGATTTTAAAAAATTGGGCCTTTTATCTCCTGTATCAATGCATCAAGTGGTTATGGAAGTTGGAGAGCATCAAGGAATGACCGCATTCTATTTTTTGACGGCGACTCCTCAAGGTCGGCAATTAATCATTGAACGATGGCAAGATTTCAAAGAGTTGGGCCTTTTATCTCCCGCATCAATGCATCAAGTGGTTACGGCAGTAGGAGATCATCAGGGAATGACGCCATTTTATTTTTTGACGGGGACTTTTAAAGGTCAAGAATTAATTATTAGGCAATGGCAGGATTTTAAAGAATTAGGTCTTTTATCTCCTCGCTCAATGAATCAAGTTGTTCAAGAAGCCCCTGGTAAAGCTAATACTGCTTTTATTCTGTTACTATTAACTTCTCAAAGCAAAAAATTACTTATTGATGAATGGCAATTTCTTAAAAAAGAAGGTTTATTACCTTCTAAGATTGAGAGAGAATTTGTTGATCAACTTAAAGCGCAGCCTTTATGGGCAGAGTTAGAGCCTTTGTTTCAGAAAGAAGGTTATATTGAAGTCCCAGTATTGAGTTCTTCTTTATCAGGGCAAAGCTTCTTTCCTGGTGCTGCTCAAAAAGAGAGCGAGCAGCAATCTGTTCATTTGGCTAGTCTTGGCGATTCTTTTTAATAAAAAACAGGTTATGTGAGCTGGATTTTAGCCATTTTTAAAATACATTAAAAAGACTTTTTCTTTTGTGTCAGAGTGATTTTCAATTGTACTCAGGGTCAGGGCTTGAATTCACGCATGCAAAATTCAAGCTCTGACTACGCAGTTTTTACAGCACAACCCTCTGGAACGGCAACAAAGTTGGAAGTGGCACCGATATCAATGCCTGCTACCTATAAAATGTGTGGGAATGGAGGCCGACTTGTGTATTTTGATTGACTTTAACTGAGTACTTTATGTGTTTTTGCTCAAATTATTCTCCCTGTACCTACGTAAATTAAAATGATGGGTCTATAATTGATGGGACACTCTTCCAAACAGGATGATAAATTAATACCTCACCTATGATGCTACAGCAAATCCTCTGAGATCATTCTAAAAGACCGGTACAAGACACGAATGAAAGAACGGTCTTTTCTTTATGGAATCATCGTGCGCAATTATAAAATAGTATCATGAAAAGTTATTTAATGATGTGGGGCAGCAGTGCTAGCGGTGCTAATTGGTGACCCTTTAGCTACTTCATTGGCCTTCATTCCGATGGGTTGTGGTTAACACCATCATTTTGGCTTATTTTAGTAGTAGGGTAAAAGGGATGATGAGTCCATATCCTTGCCCTATATTTTTTTTATAATTAATTAAATTTAAATCAGATATTATTTGTTAAATAAATTAAGGCGTTAGGGTGTCTATAATAGTATTTGTTCATTAAAAGTACTTGGACCCTATTGCTTCTCTAAAATTTTATGTTACCTTTACCCCGTCCTTATAAGGAAATTACATAGCATAATGAGTTTTGATTAAAACCAGTCCAAAACAGGAAATGATTTCGAATCTCGTTTGTTATTGCAAATTTTTATAGCTCAATTTGTTTTAACAATTATTATTTTACATGGATTTTTATGTTTCATTACACTTCCGCGGTTCATATCCCCGCTTACGATGCCTCTAATAATGGTTTAATTATAGAGTTAAAACTAACAACTATTCCAACAAACGGTGAATTTCTAATAAACACAACTGGGAAAATAGCCGCAGCCCTGCATAACAACTTCAAACGTATTATTGAAATAATGTCTTCAATGAAAAAATCTTGGGAATGCCTCGAATCTATTAGCTATTTATTAGAATGCAGTAACAATCAATTTGTTGTAAAAGACTCTAAAAGCTCAAGCATGGCTTTGAGTATTGCTTTAATCGATATATATAGAGCCATAAATGGACAACCACAGGTATCAGGGTTGTCTGGTACTGGTGTTTTAAGAATTGATGGCTCGTTTGATGGCTCGAACTTAGAGGAAAAAAAATATTTTGCAGCAAAAAAAAATTTAAAGACCCTAAATAAATTTATTACCCATAATGAATGTAAGAATCTCTTTGAACTAGAGAATTTAATCGACGAGCTTTACTAAAAAGGAGTTAACTATGAAGATAAATATTAAAACAATAGTGGCAACACTTTGTCTAACAGGGGGCTTTGCAGCTGTTAATGCAAGTGTTTGTAATATTGTTCCTGGAAGTGTCACTTGTGGTCATGGCACAGTCAACAGTTTATCTGGTAATGGAATGGTAAATGTTAATGGAACGACTGTTTTAGGTGCGACAATTGTGAATGGATTATTAAACGCTGAGGATGCAAATTTTTTGTCGCTTGAGGTGAATGGGAGCGTCAAATTAATCCAATGTACTATTAATGATGCATCAAGCATTAAAGGATCTTTAACTGCCTCCTCAACAAAGTTTGAGAAGACATTAGAGGTGTACTCTAATGAGACTCGTTTTATTAATAGCAAAGTAAGTAATGATTTACATTTGGGCCATACGGATTCTAAAAAACAGGTCGTTTATTTAGATAACTTTTCGGAAGTATCTGGAGATATAATTTTTGATGATGGTGAAGGAGAAGTTATTTTAAGAGGTCAATCAAAAATTGGCGGAAAAGTAATCGGCGGACAAACAACTTTAAAATAATTAGCAAGGAATTTAATATGAATGGAAGTAAAGATAAAAACGTTATAATTGAAATATTTTTTGGGATGTATAGCGACGGAAAAGAGGGCGGAAGCGATGGAAAGGAAGGTAGTAAAGATAGCGGACATGATCATCTTTACGCATTTCCAATAAACCAGAATAAAGTAAATCAAATTGATTACCACTTTTAATCCTATGTTGCAAAAAAATATCTTAATTGTCTCGCACTCTTTGGACGAGACAATTACCAGATGCATTATGGATAATAAAAAGAAAATTAAAGCAAATATTACTATTATTTCGCTTCAGGAACTTATTGCTGACTATGAGATTTTTGACGAAGTTAGTGATTCCGGAACATGTATCAAGTGGTATAAAGGTTCAGATCAATATATTTCTAATGTTGATCACTTTCTTTTAAATCGAGTACTTTACGTTCCTAATACACTGTTTAATAATTTCATAAAAGTGGACAGAGAATATGCTCAACGTGAGTTAGAAGCCTATATTGGATTTTCTTTTAATGCTTTTTCAGGAATTGGAAATCAATTAGCAAATGGATCGTGTGTTGAAAGTATTTCCCTACCTCAACAGTGGAGCAGAGTAAAAAAAGAATTTAATATAAATGTCCCTAACTATTATTGGGGACCAATTTATAATAACTCCTTAAATAACAAGGATATTTTAGTTTACTCACAAATCTATAATTTCTTAAATTGGTCTGTAACTGGCGCTTTACCTAAAGAAAAGCATGTGTTTTGTTTTGAAAAACCTCAAGGACAACCGGTGTTTATTCTATCTGTAGGAAATGAACAATTAATTACTACAGGTGTCATTTTGCCTATAGAGATACAAGATAGGCTTAAAACAATTACAAGAAAAATTAATAAATTTTTAAATCATTTTATTTCTGAGATATTAATCTTCGTTAATGGAATGGATTTACATTTTGGATGTATAAACCCTGAAATTATTAGATCAAATGAAAATAGTGATTTCGAACGTTTTATTTGTAATAATTTGGTTAATGAGTTTTATAAATGCATGAATTAGAGACATTTATTAGTCAAAAATTTCGCCCTGATGTACTTGGTGGAAGATTAGATAAAGAGCATAAAGCAACATTTCACCTGGATAGTGAAAATAAAGAAATAAGTGAGCCATACCTTGCGGTAAATGCCGTATGTTTTGGGCCAAAAAAAGATAATGTATTAATCAATTTAGAGCATGTAATAAGCAAAGAAGATAATATTTTAATCTTTTATTATGAAGATATTCATTTAAGATGGTCATATATTAGTACTAATACGGAAAATTATTTTATATACAAAAAAAATGAATTAGAGCAATATAAAATCAAACCTAATTATTTATATATAAGAGGCTGTTATATTGATCCAGATGATAAGTATTGGTTTCTTCTCGGTGATTTTTTTAATTTTGTTGAATTATGGGATAGGCGCGTTCTTTGTCCTCCTAAAAAGCAAATGCCAAACGAATCTAAATTGTATCAATTAAATAATAGTCTACGAAAAGCATCTCAAAGGCTAAAGTCTGTCTCGCTTGGAGTTAGTTATGTTATTAAGGGTACTAAACATCTTAACTCCTTAAAACAAGATAAATCTTATATTGTTAAATCGCTTTCTGGTGTTAGATCAATCGTTGTTGATGAAAATCATTACAAACAATGGAGCATTAATAGCATTAATAATGTTCCAGTATTATTTCAAGAAAAGGTCGATGGAAATGATTTAAGGGCACATATAATCAATAAACAAATTTTTGGAAAGCGATCGGACTCCAAAGAAAATATTGATTATCGATACGATGCGAATTTTTTTAAACTATCCAATGTTGATAATTTAGATCAAGAGTTAGTTGATTTTTGTCTGTCAGTAGCTCAAGAAGAGGATAATCAATTATTAGGCATTGATTTTATTCAAACCGCCTCAGGATAGAGAGTGTTCATCTAACTGTGTCATCTCGTCAGTCATTTCAAGCCTAAATTAA
>JAOATK010000042.1 GCA_030158115.1 Legionella sp. | reverse complement strand
TATCGCTTGCTCAGCCTCATAACCTTCATTAAGCTCAAGCAGTCTTGGATCTGGATTATTGAGAATTGAAAATCGTTCTGTTTCCAATTGCATGTAATGGTTGATAAGCATCTGGACTAACTTATGACGATCTTCGAATTCCCATTGAGAAAATGTTTTATAATAATCCAGTTGGGTCTGATGAAAGGCCTCTAAATATTCTTTTCCGTCCTTCATAAAATAAAGATCTTGTTTCATGCGCTCATATTGTGCTTTCTCTAAGCTAGCCAGTGCCAGATCTGCAAAAGGTGTTTTCTGGGCGATAGGAGAAGCGGGTATCGTTGTTGATTCTAAATAAGCCTTGCACAAAAAAGAACATAGTCGTTCAAAGCATTGAAGCATTTTTTCAGCTTGAGCTAATAAAGCTTCATCAATATCAGGAGGTGGATTTGTAACGATTAAATACGCGGAAAGAAAGATTTGCTCTAATCGAGGCAGCTTAGGTAAATGCTTTCGAGAAGGCAAGACTAGATCTTTAGCTTGTTCCAAATGCATTAATAAATTATGGGTTAATTTTATTGTACGCTCATCACGAACACACTGTTCTAATTTTGAGAATGATTCATTTTGTGCTTTTCGAAGAGAAACTACTTGGCTAAGGTAGTGAGTTGATTCAGCAGCCGTTTGCTTCAATTGAATTTGTTTCCACCATTGTTGAATAACGGCGGCCGCTTGTTCATGATTTGCTGCTACATCACCTACGCCTTGATTTGGGGAGTGGAAAGAGCGTGCAAAAAAAGATGTACTACCTAACGTATATAGTTTCATTCCATACCCCTCATTTATTCCTTTCACCCCAGTTTGCTTAAAATTAGCTCTTCTTGTCAAGAGGCTATTTTTAATTTTTAACTGGGATGAATTGAGGTGGAATCCAGGCTATTATGGGAATTGTTTGTTGTAACGAGTAAAGTCTTCCATATCAAAGGGATCCCATTCGCGCATTTTTAATACGGAGCCTTGATAGGCCATAAAATCTGCGCGCGTATTAGGGATATTATAATAATAAATATCACTGCCATCTGTGGCTAGGGTGCTTTGATGATTAACCGATGAAATTTCTGCCACTGAATTATCATGGGTTTTAACAAAACTGCGTTGGGCACGTATGTAACGTCCTTTAAATTGAGCATGCCCCCAAAGTTCTACATCAAGCCGATTGACTACACCTGCTATTTGAATACGGGAAGCCTTTTTGGCACGAATCGTTAAAGTATCACTTTTTAGCCAATAAAAACTAAACCAAGGAGCACCATCTAAAGCCAGATCAGTGATATTAGCAACACCAACTAAGCGAACTTTTGGGTTTCCTTCTAAATGAATTCGTAAATTTTGACTCGTAATGCCACTTATCTCAGTGAACCCATTGCCTGTAATATCTAAACGGCGCAGGCCAATAGAACCTCCTAAGCTCGTATTTCCCTTATTCGCCAAGAAAAGATCTAAAAGACTAGTATGCAATTTAGAGCCATTAATTTGGCCTTCCCCTTTAAAAATAAATTGGTTCAAAAATTGCGTTTGAATGTCTGCATGGAGAGTGCCGTATTTTGGAAAGCCTCTGTTTACAACTAAATAAAGGGTATTGTCTGATACTCTCGCTTTAATCTGAGCCAAATCACGAGGATCACCTCTTAAAACAACCTGTGACTTTTTGTAGCCGGTGTGCAATGTAAGGTTTATTTTTCCTTGAACATTCACTTGATTAAAGGCTATCAATTTTCGATATTGTTGAACGCTGTTTAAAGGTGCAATAGAAGCCGGATTAACTTTTTTTGGAATGCTAAAATGAGCGCATGATGTTAAAAAAAGGCTTATTAAAATCAATGAACAATACCGCTTGAGCATAATCTTTTTCCTGTCTCGTAATTTTGTCAGTGTGGATGCCATAGTTTGGATAAAACGTAACGCAATCCAGGCTGCGACTATTCCTCTACATTAGAGGAAGTTTTGGCAATGTGCAAGGCGCCCCTTTATTTGGTTTTTAAAAAATGTCTAAAACCGTTTCCTTATTAAAATTAGAAATCCTGATCTGCTTGGGGCATGCATCCTTATATTGATGATTCGGCGCTTTATCTATTAAAAACTCTAAAGGCTCATAAAGAGGAATTACAGCTGGCAAATGAATATAAATATCTACGAGAATGCCATTTCTACATCCTAGATAAATATTGCCAGAGTTCTTCACCCCATAAGCCTCGACAAGACGTTCTCTTAAAGCGACTAATGTCACTGTGTTGCCTTGATGTTGCCTTAAATATTGTCCAAAAATTGACGCATCAACTTCTGTGGCTAATCTCATTGCTAGAGAAAAATAATCGTCTACCGATAAGGTTTGACAGCTACCATGTTTATTCCATTCATGCCGTTCTAAACAACTACCATAATTATAAGCAGGCATAATTCTTTTTAAATTTTTATCAACTTCTGGGCTAAGCTCAATCGGTGAATAATCACAATGGCTATTTTGTTGTTTTATACCGCAAAATCCATAATGCTGACCACAAGCATTTTGATTGGGCCATAAGCCGTGTAAGGTGAGGTGTTTTGCTTGATATGAATTTTTAGATAGATGTGTGCATTCTGGTTTGCCAGCTTCATAACCATAGGTTTGGCAAAAACCCGGTTGTGAGCTAAGCGCTAGGACATTGGAATCAGACAACCCTGCCGTGGTATCACAATTTATAAAGTCTGGGGATGCGTTTAAAACAAAGGAAAAACAGAACAAAAGTAGGGCAGTGAACTTGAACATGTCAGACACTCCGACTAAGCCTTATTTTTTGATTATACATCAAGCCCTAGTGAAAACCACTTTTTCTTTTTAGGCGTTAATTTATTGCCCGCCTTTCCTGCCCAATACATTGTCTGTCGATAGCAGCGTCTGTTTCTGCGGTTTAGAATCAAAGAATTTGATTATACTCTTGTCTGATTTCACATCCTCACAGGTTTTTTCGTAATGCTTTTGATCAAAATCAGGGAGTTTTTGCATTTTTTCATCAGGCTTTAACACTCGTTGAACGAATAGATTCGAGGCCAGCGCTAATCCTAAAACGCCTCCCAAAACACCCAACCCTATACCTAATGGCAGAAAGACCAAGGTTGCAAAAATAATAGCCGGTATTAAGGATTCAATAATAATATTGCGCACCAACTGCACTGTTTGCAAAATAATTACTTCTCTTTGATATTCTGTTGCTGCCTCGTTCTTCATAATTTCAAGATAAAGTAACTTGACTCGGTTATCATCTAAACCAACTTCTTTTTCTTTCAAGAGCTCCTTCAACGCCGCAAAATTTTGTTGACGCTCCTCTCTTTTTCCCTTTAATGATTGTCGTAAGTTACGGATTTCTAAACCACTGCGTATAGCATTGTTAATCACCGTTAATGCAAAACAAAGCACGGCACCCACAATCCCTAATGCAGCAGCAGCTCCAGCAGGAATAGGCATAAAGGGTGTGGTTAAAATAACAAATGCCAACGTTAAGCTAACCGCATAAGCAATATTTTGATACAAGCTCACTTTTTTTAACTGCCAGTCCCTTGCGCACTGATCTTTTGCTTGCTCTAGTGTCTTTAATTGCATTTTCAGTTGTAATATTTTTAACTCTTCTTCTTGCGTTTTTTTAGCTTTTGCAGTTAATTCTGCTATTTTAGTTTTTATAGTCTGAATATCCTTCTCAAACTGCTCCATTTCAGCTTTATTCTTTGTTTTTTGTTCCTCAAGGTCCCATAAAGTAATGGTGATATCCAAGACTAGAAGGAAAATAGTAAGAAGATCACCCGCAGCGCCCAAGGCTCCTTTTCCATGCAACCAGAAATAGCTTATTAAATTAGCAGTCCCCCAAATGGAGTCATTCAGTAACTCAAATTTACGCTGTGCCCACTGAGTTTGAAAGCGGACAGATAAATCAACACTCGACTCTTCCTTGCTCATCCATGGATGTTTAATGGTATGTTTGAGCAATAAGAACAAATTTAAAGAAAAACGAAAATAATATAAAGACCAACTCAAGCAACCTGTATAGGGATCAGGCGCACGAATGACATTTCCAGCTTGTTGAGTATTAAAAAAATCTTCTGGCATCATTGAAAGAACTGTTTTTAGGAAGGATGACCCCCAAACCCAGTACAATCTTTTATCATTTAAAGGGCTTATAACCTGCTTAATACTTTTAGTTTTTCCAGAGCCGGTGAGATTTATTACTTGTTTAGCTAGTTCTTCGGCTAAAGCAATTCCACAGTATTTCATAGGTTTTCCATCAGAAAGATGGGCTTGCTCGGGAGCGTTTGCAATAAGGGCTTGATACTGCGGATCTAATTTATCGAAAAGAGAACTGTATTGTCTTATTTTCTCAGCATAAGATGCTTGATTTTCAGTTTTTTGATGCGTTGATTCGTATTGAAATTGAGTTAGTAGCAATAAACAAGCCATCTGCAAATTATACCTTAACTCGTCCTGCTTTTGAGGAGGTATATAAGGAAGCATGGCTTCATCGAACTGATCTACAATAGCCAAATAGAAATTTAAAGGAACAAGAAAGTCTTTTCCTTTATTTGCTTTGTTATGCGCCAATAAACCATCAGGACTTAATTCATTAGCTTCGATAAGGTAGGATTGAAGAATCCCACTGCTTACTACCATAATGCAACCCCTATACCCAAATTAATTGGCGACCTATTCTTTCTTATAACTATAGAATAAAAAAAACAGATGTGTTTTTTTTTATATCATAACAATTATTTTAGAAACAATGAGAAAAGTCCTGCTTTACAGAATTGATACTAAAATTTGCGGTATATTGATAAAAAATGCCTTGTAGATACTGTCTTTAAATGCAAGGAAAATTTTCATTAAAAGGCAGTCCAC
>JAOATK010000041.1 GCA_030158115.1 Legionella sp. | reverse complement strand
GTGTCCAAATTATAACAATTTATGAGAGATGACACAGTTATTTAAACACTACCGAGCGCATAATTATTTTAGTTAACTCAATGTAATTCCATAGAATAATGATGTTTTGTATGATGGTTTTGCACATTACGGATATTTCTTGATCTTCTTTGAGCGGTTCCAGAATGTTTTGATCGGCAAACGATATCGCTGCAGAAAACTTATTCGCTAATTCACCTTTGTTCAATTGCTTTTCAATAGCTTGTCGCTATTCCATGTCATCTATGTATTTCAAAATGAAAATTGACTTGATGATGCGTCCGAACTCTTTTAATGCCTCTTGCAATCGGTGTTGGTTTGAATATTCACCCAATCTTTTGAGTATTGTGGGTGCTCGATGTTCACGAAGTTTAATAGCGGCAATTAATCTTAAAATATTATTCCAATTACGTTTAATCTTATTTTCGTTGACATAATACGTAGGTTTAATTGGGTAGCCTTTATGTTCAAGTTCTGATTTTATTTTTGCTAAACTGGTTAGATTTTTCACCGCAAAATCTTTTATGCGTGGAGCAAATGTCACTCCAATTAGATGAGATACTGCAAAAACCATTGATACGCACTGTTTTTTTCCATCACTTGATGTATGCAAGAGGCTTCGTTCACGTTTGAATTTTTCAGGTAACCATAATTTTGCCATGAGATGGTTAATGATTGATTTGCCGCATAGAGATTATCGAGTGAAAAGTACCAGTTAACCGCATTTGACAATGTATTATAATTGATTCCGACAGCTGTATTAGCAAGTTTATGTAAGCCTATACTGCTTCCTAGACCAAAAATTCCTGCGTAAAAAATTCATTTTTCGGTGCTGACTTTGACCCCGTGATTTTATGATGCTTAAAATTGGATGTGAATTTGGTCAGAGTATTGATCTCTGCCATCATTTGTAAAATAGGGATATATTTATCTTTGCCGATAATTGTTGAAATTGAATCATAGTCTGGTTTATCAACGGCGGGAGTGTGCAAAGAATAATGTCCATCTTTATGGATGGTTACATACTTGTTATTTCCTTGCACGATTAGGGGCTTTAAATATTGTATCTATTAAATATTGTTTATACTGACGCACATCGGTTGGCGTAATATTGGTCAGTTTCATGTCAGTCTTGTTGACAGCTTCAAACCAAGTGGCAAATTGTAACAAATCGCTTCGATAGCTTTTCAAAGTCAAAAGCGATTTATCCGTCGATTTTTGATATGAGATGTAATCATCAACTTGGGTGTTTTTAGCCATCAATAATTATGCGATGAGTTGATGATCTTCTCATCGCATAATGATTATTATACGATATGTTTGTCTTTATCATTGGCACCGTACTTTAAAGAAACTAATTACTTAATTTTGGGGTTTGTATATTGCGGTATTCCTGCAGTTCAGACATTTTAGTAAGTAGATCATTAGGATCATTGGCATTAATTTGAAATAGAATATTACGCTCCTCTACAGTCAGTTGTTTTCCCTCAGAAATGGTCATAAGTCCAGCTTGAACAAATCTTGATGCAGCAAGAAGATTCATCATTTCATTTTCTGAAGCACTCAATATTTCCTGTAGGGTTAATATTTGATGTGATACTTCCTCTCCTGTACCAGACATCAATACAAAATTTTTCAAATAACTTTGTAAATTATAAATATTGCCATATCCCCTAGGATTTTCCTTCTCTAACTTTGCTAAATAACCAACGTCTAATTTTGTATGCTTGGCTAAAGCAGTTACATAAGGGGGAATCGGTTTAAAAAATGCTGGTGACGAAGAACTTGGACTAGGAGAGCTTTGATGCCTAGGTAATAATGCATCATATATCGTTTTTGTCATTGGATCGGACAATATTCCATACGCCTCAGCAATTTGTTTAAATTTAATCTCTGCTTCTTCTCTATTACTGGGATTTTTATCTGGATGATACTGTAATGCTAGTTGCTTATAAGCACTCCTTATATCCTCTTGAGTTGTATCTCTGCTTAGATTTAATATTTCATAGTAATTAGGCATGTTGATTACTCCAAATATAGTTTTCAATAAAATTATAGCTTATTTCAGCCTATACATCACATCGTCACATATAATCGCCATTAGACACACTTGTAACGAGAAAACAGAGCAATATACGTAAATTGCTCCGACCCCAGTCTGAATTAATTTCCACTTCTCCTTATATAATAATCAAAGCAGTTCGCATTTGCCCCGTTTCTGTAATTTAACCCAACATTGCGTTAAATTTGCGACAAATAGTTGATTTATGCACCCCTACTTCTTTAGCGATTTGTGCTTAATTAAAACCCGCTTTCCATAAAACTAAAATTTGACATCGCTGGAGATAATTAAGATGTTTGTGGCTCACTATCCAGCCGCAAAAAAACCAATAAGTTGCGTTTTATTTGTGCTATAACTTACGAACATATCTTTGATATTAGGAATATAATAATGACAAATTTCATCAAAAAAGCTTTTATATTTATTTTAACTTGTTCATTTTCTATGTCTATTTATGCTCGTGCAATAAATAAAGTGGTCACTATTGTTAATCATACAACTATGCCGATCTCATTTCATAGTACGGGCAGTTTTCATGTGATCTCCAGTGAATTGTTTACTGATGGAGAAATAGCACCCGGAGCTACAAAAAGAAATAAAATAGTTATTGATGATGATGCTGGTTCACCTCGGATTAATTTAGAGTTTAAAGCAAACAATGAAAAAGTGCTTAATACAAGAATACTTTTTTATAGAGATAACGTCGATAGTGAACAAATAAATACCCATTATTTTATCAGCACTAAATATAATCAAGATGGGATGACACTAGATATTTTAACTGATTGTAATTCATATTAAAGGTATGGTTGAAGCATCCATTCGTCTCTACTGTGGCCAACTAGAATAGGCCCCGCAGTCAAGCGAATTTTTTAAAGCTTACCCCATAGCCAATTTCAATTTATTAGGTGTTTTATTCTTAGAACTGAAATTGATATTATAGGCTAATTAACGCTCCCCCTACCCTACTCACTTTTTTTATATGTTCGGCAAGGTGTTCTAAAAGAATTTTTTTTGCAGTTGACTCTCTCCAAATGAGAGCAATCGTTCTTTGAGGGATAGGCGATGCAAATGGTAGATAACAAACTCCATCATTTGAGCGGCAGGATAGTTTTGGCATGAGTGTAATACCTACGCCCGAGGCTACCATATGTCGTAACGTTTCAAGACTAGTCGCACGGAAGTTATTTGATTCTGATGCGTTGGCTCTATGACAAACCGCAAGTGCTTGATCTCGCAGACAATGACCATCTTCTAATAAAAGCAGTGTTTTGTTTTCTAAATCAGAAAAATTTACAGTTTTTTGTTTTGCTAATGGATGTTCTAAAGGTACGGCTAAAACAAATTCCTCATCAAATAAAGGGTGAACAGAAAAATCACCTTCTGTTGGTAGAGCTAATAATGCCCCATCAAGCTTTCCTTCATTAAGTTTTGTTAATAAATTTAAGGTAGTCTCCTCAACCAAGTAAAGAGTTAATTTGGGAAACAGTGTTGATAATCCAGGAATAATCAATGGCAAAAGGTAAGGCGCCAACGTAGGAATAATACCTAAATGAAGCTCCCCACAAAAAGGATCTTTTGATTGATTTGCTATTTCTTCTAAGGTCTCTACACGAAAAAGAATATCTCTTGCCTGTTGGACAATTAGTTTCCCTATTTCCGTAAAAAAAATCCGCTTGTTAGTGCGTTCGATAAGGATTACCCCTAATGACTCCTCAAGCTTTTTTATTTGCATACTTAATGCAGGCTGACTGACAAAGCAAGCCTCGGCAGCTTTTCCAAAATGGTTATGATCAGCCACAGCAATGAGATATTTCAAATCCCGAATGTTCATTCATGTCTTCAATTAGGTATCATCTGTAAAGTATACCATAAGTAATAGTTATTGATTTGATAAAATCAATATATTATATTTATTTATAAATATGCGCAAAAATAGACCTTCATTCGATGTTATTAACGAAGGGGCTATTATGAAACAGAAACAAGATAGAATAGTACAAGTCAATAAAACTGCATTGAATCATTCCACTGGTTTTGCCTGTTTAAATGGCAATGACGTAATATCAGGAAAAATATCTGATCATCATCCAGTTATTCATGATGGAGTATTCTTTTGGAATATAATGATGCAATGTAATACACGAGGTAGTGGGCCAAGTTTTAACAATGGGTTTGGTCTCATAGAAAGTGATGAAAAGTACATGGCTCGTCTTGTAAAAGTAGCTCAAGTGATTGTAGAAGCAGTTTATCGAGACCCATCCATCGAGGTTATTAGTCTTTGTGAAGGACCTATTAAACATGAACATATCGAGGTTTTATTCTATGCTCTGATGAGGTTTCCATTTATGGCTCGATTTATGATGGAAGACATGTTTCACAGGCCTGCTGCCAAAGGACCAAATTGGGGACTGCTCATGCTAGCGGATAGTCGCTATGCTGTGACGAAAATTCGGTGTGACTCTATTGAGGACTATCCCAAATTAGCTAATCGGTTTCAATTATGGAGATTGGATCAAACTGGTAAAGAAAAATATATAGCACTTGCACATTTTCCTTTTGCAGGTGATGAATATAAAACAGAAAAACAGACCTTATCTGTCCCTGGGCAGGAATATTGTAATTTGATAAATACGCTTATGGAAAGTCATAGCAATGATAGTCTTATTTTTTGCGCAGATTTTAATTTTAATCCCTATCTAATTAGTCAATGGCAGGATCGTGCATTAGATAAAATCTCCTCCAATAACAGCATTCTACTAACGCTTGAGGGAACTTCTCATAAACACGTTAAAACAGTTACCGTGGACGGAGTATTACTATCTACTAGAGAAAAACAAAAATATTACTCATCCCATCCCGAGCCTGAATTGTTTCGTCAGCTAAAATCTGAGTATCGTTTTTTTCAATCTCATGTAAAACGTGTTTTCATAGATTTAGTACAGTCAGGATGCTTGTGTATGTGAAACCCATACAGGCCTACCGGAAGTCAGAAAGCTGAGGTTTTATTAGAAGACGGTATTTAGGGTTAAATTACAGAAATGGGGCAAATGCAAACTGACACCCCATTTTTCCAAGATTTAATGCATTTATCTTGATTAAGCCAAACATTTATCAGGAAATAATATCGGCAATGAAATGATGTAAATTTATTTAAAAACAATAGATTAATTAATATTTAACTGATCGCATAATTATGCTATCTCATGATGAGAAATCAAGATCATATGGTAGTGTTTAAATAACTGTGTCATCTCTCATAAATTGTTATAATTTGGACACT
>JAOATK010000040.1:7192-30026 GCA_030158115.1 Legionella sp. | reverse complement strand
TCCAGATCCAAGACTGCTTGAGCTTAATGAAGGTTATGAGGCTGAGCAAGCGATACTCCAAAAGAGAATTAGCAATTTGTTAGGAGAGGAAGGCCTTGAACTACTTAAACATTCATTAAGCGAACTAGGCGATAGGTTGGAGGCAAACAAATGGATAACTACTCCCAAAGAAGTTTTAGTCCATGAGTTTGCATTAAATCCAGAGCTTAGCTTTTCACCCAGTGCCTGTGACTTTCATTCCCGGGAAAATATAGACGATGCCATTGTTGCCTTGTCGCAAGAGCCGCCTAATATTGAGCTCATACTCAGTGTATTTGAGGAGCTTGGTAATCAAATGGCGCTATTGACTCCTCATAACAGCGTTCGTGTTGCAGCATTGCGTCAGGAGTTTAGCAGACAGACAATCAAAAAACTGATAGAGGATGAGGGATTATTTCAAGGACTCTATCATGTTATTTATTCATTGATAAATCAAATTAAAGGATTAGAATCAGAAGAGCATGTTACTGAAACCATCAGTTTTTTAGAGGATTTAAACGCCACTATTGATGAGATAGGAGTAAGTGGCGATCAACTAAAACAAGCCTTAGAATATATCTATCATAAGTGCTCGCAAATTCATTTTGAATCGAGTTATTTTTATATGAAGCAAGCTCGAGATATCAGTGCTCGAAATAGCGTGCCATTTGAGCAACAAGCTTTTCAAGAGCGACTAGCAGGAAAACAATTTAATCTAAGTGTAGTATTAAATTTTATCGATAAGATAATACACTCACCAAAAGAATATGGTTTGGACACCGTTATTTTATGTTCACAACATCTTCCCAATTATTTGGCCCAAAAAATTCTGATTGTTTTTTTACAACAACAAGATCAATCTGCTTTACAAAGTGTCCCTGAAACTTTTTATCTTGATCGAAGGCGGTTACTAAGTTGGCGTAGTCATTATCAGAATATTTTTTACACAGCTGTTGCTATGTCATATTTCGAAATAATCTGTGCAAAATACAAGATAAAGCCATCCATAGATGAATTAGAGCAGCAGAAAAAAATCTTACTGGGAATGTTGGAAACAGCCATTATTACTACTCCAAAAGAGATCGTAGAGCAACTTCTCTTTGGACTCAATCAGGTTCTAAAAAAACAGGGGAAGGTATTTTTGCCAGGCGAGGAGCAAACATTAAAAACGCTGATAGAAGAGGTTTGTTTAGGTAATCACCCTGTTGCTAAGCTCATTAACAAACGTCTTGGTGATGAATTATCAGTGTATTTATTTAAAGGTGCTCTCCCTGACTCTTCAACGGCACCAATAAAGTGGTGTGGATTACGAAAAGAGCTGAGTCAGTTAGGTCAAGAAATATTGCCAGCACTGCGTTTGCACGTCAAAGTACATGGGGCCTTTTATCATCAACAGGCTGAAATCCGTTTATGGAAGCCATTGTTTGAGATATTAAGAGAAACACAGGTTACAGAGTTACCTTTGTTATTATTATCTGAAGAAGAATCTATCAAAGAGACGCAAGCATCCTTTCATAAACTAGCCTTTGTGCTGTGTGGGTTAGCCCTTATGCAGCAAGCGGTGATCTATAGCGATGTTTATCGATTCGATATCAGAATGAAAAATTCTATGCTTAAGGAGCTTGCAGGTAATTTTAAGCTTATCGAGATGGTCAAAGATCCTCAAGTTTCAAAAGAGAAGATTGAAGAGCGGTTAATACAATTGATGAGGGACATTAATAAAGAAGAGCCAATTATTGAAGAGCATGAAATGAAAAGAATGCTTAAATGGGCTAAAAATGAACAATCCCCCGGTGTCAAAGCTTTTTTAGATGAGTTATTAATACAATTTAAACAAATGATGCTGGAAGAAAATAGCTTACCTTTGGATCCTAAACATTTAATGGCTGAATTTCGCGAGGTGGTGAGTGAAATAGGAGATAAGATTAAAAAAATCACCGACAATATAAAGAAAAATAATAGGGTTGATGATGTGAATCCAGTCGCGCAAGCCATACCGCAATTACACAGCGGAAAAACCATGTAAGCTACGTTGCAGAATGTTGATTAATGCATTCTGCAATTTGATCCAGATCATTATCTAATGCTAAAACATGGGCCGAGTTTTGCAGCCAATGGACAGTGACATTTGGCGTGCTTGCAAATAGTTTTTCAACTTGTACCGAAGAGACCACCTTATCTTGGGTTCCTAAAAAAAGATCAACAGGGCATCTAGGGGCTTTCCATGAATGCTCATCAACGAAACGAAGCATTTCAATTATCGTAGTAAGTGGTATTTTTTTATAAGAAATTTCCTTGTATTCTTGATTGAGTAAATTTCCTGCCGCACCTCGTAGCTCTTTAAATCCGACTCGTTGTAATAATTGGGCTAATCTTAAAGTGGCTTTCACATTCATAGATAATTTCAAGGCAGGGGCCAAAAGAAACAGATGATGAAAGTCAAATTGTTCATTTAATTTGCAAGCTAATAAGCCTCCTAAAGACAATCCCAAGACATCTATTTTTTTATATTTTTTAAAGAGCTCCTGACACACGTCACTAGCATAAGAAAGCCAATCAGCCGACTTGGTTTGTGCAAATGCGTCGATACTGTCTGCATGACCAGGTAATGTAGGGCATACAATGGCATCATATGTTTTTAATTGGGGAATAAGATAACGAAACACGGCAGAGGAAGAAGAAAACCCGTGCAAAAGCAGGAGTGCGCGATCAGTTTTTCCTTTGTGTTTATTAACAGGAAGCATCAATAAAAAATCATCAGGATTGAGATCACCTACCTGTTTTCCTTGATGCATGTAGCGAAAGTCATTTTTATTCATCGATTTTTATTGGGCAATTAATTTATATTTAATATAGCTCTTTTAGCTTAAAAAAGCGCATTTTTTTTGATGATATGCTATCTTTATATTAACATATATGATTAAGGTGTTGACTATGACTGATAGTAAAAAAGAGGATCCCGCTCCTAAACCCACCACTAAAAAGCCCGATCCGATACCAACCGCTGCTCCTAAACCTGAGTCTGCAGTTAATCCTCTAGATCCTAAGGTAATGCCTGCTAAGAAACAGGCAGACGTGAAGAAACCTGCCCCTGAGGAAAAAGCGCTAGAAAAAAAATCCTCCGATAAAAAGCAAGCTGAGAAAAAAGATCCTATGCAACAACTGCTCGAGGATTATCAGGAATTTGTTACTCGGGTTAATGGAGCAATATCAGATGCAGTCAAAGGAATGGGTTCTAAAGCTGTTGATGCTTTAAAAGAAACAGGACCAATGAAAAAGCTTAGCGGCAAACTAGACGAGGCTAAAGAGTTTTTGGGTGATAAAGCGGCACAAGCCAAAGATAGTGCTAAAGACTTTATGTCTTCAAGTAAAAACTCAATCAGTAATGATTTTTCAAAAGTTAAAGAGACGTTATCTAGTGAAAAAACCAAAGAGGTAAAATTAACTACACCACCTAATCCTGCAAATCCTAAAAAAGACGCGGAAAGTAGTCTGGCAAGCATGCCAGAGGTGCAATCCCCCAAATCCGAATCACCGTCAACGACTCCGACGCCAAGCAGTAAAAAAATCGAGGAAGTGGACATGAAACCAACAGGCCCGTAGGCTCCAAAATGAGTGGCCTGGATTGAGCGCAGCGTAATCTGGGATCAGTGGCACCGAATCCCCAGATTACGCTGCGCTGCATCCAGGCTTGTTATTAAAATTGCTGTTAATCGTAGGCTGGGTTGTGAAACCCAGCATTTTATGGCCACTGGAAAATTATTTGCTGGGTTTTACAACCCAGCCTACAAGGGCATGGACGATTACTAAAATTTCTTAAGGAAGCGCCATTCGTTGTAGGCAACCAGGCTCATATTAAGCTGGATTGACTAAACTTCCATTAGTTTATGCGGTAAACTTTCAATACGCCCTGCTTGAGTAACGACGTGGTAATTTAATTTTCGCTGTAACTCACTAATCGTATCAGCTCCGGCATAGGTCAGTCCTGATCTTAAACCACCAATGATATCGCCAATTATTGCATCTTGGTTTTCTTTAAAAGGAACTTCTGTTGCAACGCCTTCGGCTGTTTTCCACTCATGCATCACCCCTAAAAAATTTTCCTGAGCTTCTTGAGAGGCCATGCCACGGTAGCGTTTTACTTTCGTGCCATCTTTCTTTTCAATGACTTCACCTGGAGTAGGTGCCGTACCTGCGAGCATACCACCGATCATGACAAAATCAGCGCCAAATGCTAGCGCTTTTACGATATCCCCAGCTGTTTTAATACCACCATCTGCAACAATAGAGCGGTCAGAGCGAGAGCAATCTTGAATACAGGTTAACATTGGAACGCCAAATCCAGTTTTAATTCGTGTGCTGCACACAGAGCCACCACCAATCCCTGCCTTAATAATATCTGCACCACAAGAAGCAAGATAATCTGCGCCTGCATAAGTGGCAACATTTCCAGCCATAATGCAGCGATCTTGGAGTAAATGACGTAAGTTTTTTAGAGTTTTTCCTACATATTTTGCATGGGCATGCGCAACATCCACACAAAAATAATCTGCTCCAGCATCACGTAAGGCTTCTGCTCTTTCTAAATCAGCGGCAGTACATCCTATAGAAACAAAAACAATCCCTTGGCATTTTTTAAATTCTTGAATATTCTCATCCACCGTCATAAAACGATGCAATGCCCCCATGCCTCCCTTACTGGACATAAAGTTTGCCATGTTACTTTCAGTAATGGTATCCATGTTAGAACTAATCACAGGAAGGCTTAGGCTTAATTTGCCTAATCTATCAGTGCTAGTAGTATCCACCACTCTTCTAGATTCGTGGTGGTTATATGAAGGAACAAGTAGAACGTCATCAAAGGTGATTGCTGGGTCAGTCATGGTACATCCTCTTAAAACGCATACTATAAATGTTCTGCTGCATAAAATGCAAGTCTAGAACGCTCACCACGACTTAAACTCATGTGAGCACTATGCTCCCAATTTTTGAAACGATCGACTGCAAAAGTTAATCCTGAAGTTGTTTCACTTAAGTAGGGCGTGTCAATTTGTTTGATATCGCCAAGGCATATAATTTTTGTTCCAGGGCCTGCACGAGTGACTAGGGTTTTAATTTGTTTTGAGGTTAAATTTTGTGCTTCATCAATAATGAGGTAACGATTTAAAAAAGTACGGCCTCGCATAAAATTTAAAGAGCGTATTTTAATTTTATTTTGCAATAAATCTTGGGTGGCTCCTCGACCAAAGCTGCCACCTTCTTGAGTACCATGTAATACTTCAAGGTTATCCATTAATGCGCCCATCCAGGGGGTCATTTTTTCTTCTTCAGTTCCAGGTAAAAACCCGATATCTTCCCCTACAGGAATGGTTACTCGAGTCATTAAAATTTCACTATAACGATTTTGATCAAGAACTTGCGCTAAACCTGCTGCAATAGTTAAAAGCGTTTTACCCGTTCCTGCAGTACCTTGTAAGGTCACGAAATCGATATCAGGGTCGAGTAATAAATTTAAAGAAAAATTTTGCTCACGATTCCTTGCGGTAATCCCCCATACGGCATTCTTAGCTTGAGTATAGTCTCGTACTAATTGAACTATGGCGTGATTATTTTCTAATCTTTTAACAATAGCTTGGAATTCATTGTCTTCGGTGCTGATGCAGTCATTAGGATTCCATTGGGTAATTAATGGTCCTGCTACTTTGTAGAAGGTTTTACCGCTTTCTTGCCATGATTCCATGTCTTTGGCATGGGTGTCCCAAAAATTATTATCCAGAATATGCAGGCCTTGATGCAAAAGATTCACATCTTCGAGTACCTGATCATTATGATAATCTTCGGCATTAATCCCTAGAATTCCTGCTTTAATACGTAAATTAATGTCTTTTGAAACAATAATAATTTGTTTAATGTTGGCGAATTTTTGTTGTAATCCTAGCGCCGTAGCTAAGATAGTATTATCTACTTTATGGCCTGGTAAGCTTGATGGGACAATTTGTGCAAATTCATCGGTTTGGAAAAATAATTTACCACTGCTATTTTTTTTATCTGAATTAAGGTAACTCGGTATAGGAAGTCCAGAAACAATTTGTTCATGGGAGGCATTCGTCATTAACTCCACTAACATTCGGTTAGTTTGTCTTACGTTACGTGCTACTTCTGAGGTGCCTGTTTTATGATTATCTAGTTCTTCCAATACAACCATGGGTAAGTAAATATCATGTTCTTCGAAATGATAAATAGCGGAGGGATCATGCATTAAAATGTTGGTGTCAAGCACAAACAGTTTTTTCCGTATATTGCTAGTATCCATAAGATCACCTTAGTCATGTTACTTATCCTCATTGTGCTAAGGGTAGTGAACAGAGTCAAGGAGAATATTTTAGCAAACTTATTCGGTTCTATTCTTCATAATTCGTGATCGGTCTCGTTGCCACTCACGATCTTTCACACTATCACGTTTATCATGCTCTTTTTTACCTTTTGCTAGAGCAATTTTAATTTTCACTTTATTTTTTTTCCAATATAAAGATAAAGGAACAATCGTATAACCCTGGCGTTCTACACCGCCAATAAGATAATCCAATTCTTTTCTATTGAGTAATAATTTACGTGTACGTGTTGGATCGGGAATCGAATGTGTCGAGGCGGTTAACAAAGGTTGAATTTGCGCCCCTAACAAAAAGGCCTCAGCGTATTTTATAATCACATGCGCATCAGACAAATTCACTTTTCCGGCCCGCAGGCTTTTTATTTCCCAGCCCTCAAGGACAAGGCCTGCTTCATATTGATTTTCAAGAAAATAATCAAAACCGGCCTTGCGATTCAATGCTATCGTTGAATCGGATTGTTTTTTGCTAGTCATATGAGATGCTGCACCTATTCCTTGACGCGATCGTGTTTGTAATCTAATGGTAATTGAGGATAAACGCGATCTAAGTGTTCGTCAACGGCTACACGATTATCAAAAACGAAGCATTGACCTTCCCAAAGTGATTGTTCGCTAGGCATCTTTTCAATGTAATTTAAAATGCCATCTTGCAGGTGATATACCTCTGGAAAGCCTAAATCTTTTAAATAAGCAGTTGATTTTTCACAACGAATACCACCAGTACAAAACATGGCAATTTTTTTATCTTTTTTATCGATTAATTCTTTTTGTACATATTCTGGAAAATTTCTAAAATTATCAGTAATAGGATTTATGGCATTTTTGAAAGTACCAAGCTCAAATTCATAATCATTGCGTGTATCAATGAGTAATACTTCAGGATCTTGAATTAATTGATTCCACTCTTCAGGGCTAAGATAAGTCCCAACAGTTTCAAGAGGATCCACATTTTGAATACCCATAGTGACTATTTCTTTGCGTAGTTTTACTTTCGATTTTTCAAAAGGATTTTCTTCATCAAATGTTTCTTTAAAGTTTAAATCAGCAAACCGACTGTCTTCGCGGACAATTTGGTAAAAAAAATTCATCTGCTCACGGGTGCCACCGAAACTACCATTAATGCCCTCAGAGGCTAATATGATTGTTCCTTTGATACCTATTTCCTGCATTTTTGCTAATAAAGGCTCACGCAGAGTTTCGTAATCATGTAAGGCGATGAATTTATAAAATGAGGCAATAACTATTTTTTTCATTAGACGACCTGAAATTTAACCAAAATATTTGGCAAAAAGTAACATTTACTCACAATTTAATCAATAGGAATGAATAAAATGCACAAGAAATCGTGTTAATAAGTTGACAAAAACTAAGCCATGATTATATTGTTATCTTAACCTACAAGGTTTATAAGGAGATAAGATGCTTCATCATTCTCGAATTTTTCGTTGGCTATTTGTTCTTTTTTTGTCCGTCCCATTGTTTAGTGTTGCAGCGACCCCCGTAAAATCTATGGTGATCTTTGGCGACAGCATGTCGGATATTGGAAATACCACGCATTTGTTGAAAAGTTTACGTCAAGAAGATGATCCTGTCTTTATCATAGAACCTTTTAAAGCCTTTGTTATTAATAAAATGGTAGAGTTTGCTGACGATTATCACGTACCGCAAATGGTTTTAGACTCAGGTGTTGCCATGGTCTCGAAATTTTTTGATCATGAAGTAGCCCCTTATATTGCTAATTTAGTAGGTAAAGTTCGAGCAGTACCACTCTTACCTGGTGAACCATATTGGAAGGCTCGCTTCTCAAATGGTCGCGTATGGAATGAGTATTTGGCGCGAATGCTTTCAATTGAGTCTAAAAATAAAGAATTTTATTTAAATCGTTCTTTTGGCGGTAGTTGGGCTGCAACTTATGACTATCAGCTAACCGTATGGAATTTAATCCACCATCCGTTATGGTCAATTAAAAATTTGATTGTGGGTAAATTAGTGCCTCCAAGTTTAGGTTTAGCTGTACAAACTTACTTAATGGAATACCCCAAATTAAGCGATGAAACCGTGTATTTTATTTTTGCCGGAGGCAATGACTACATGAACGTTCTCTATTTAGATGAGAACTATAACACCGAGGTCATGAGCGCTTATATTGATAATGTGATTTTAGGAGTAGGTAATTCCATTAGTAAGCTCGCTAAGGCAGGCGCCAAACGCTTTGTGGTGATAGGTGTTCCTTCATTAGGTGAGGCGCCAAGAAATGTTCAAACGGGGGATAGAGCGGTATTAAATGCAGCGGTTAGTGTGCATAATGAGCGCTTGAAACATCTCATCCCAGAATGGCAAGCGCTTTACCCTGGTTCTGATTTTCTCTATGTCGATATAGGGGCCTATTTGAATCGCATCTTACAACATCCAGAGGAGTATGGCTTTACGAATGTTTCTGAGCCCTGTATTGATGTGAAATTACCTATGTATCATGCCTTTACTGCTTCACCTTTTGCAAAAAACTACGTACTTCGTTATGCACAAGTACTACAGTATAAAGATAAAAGTTTTGTTGCAGGAGAAACGAATTATCATGTTTGTGCGAAGCCTGATAACTATTTATTTTGGGATGAAATTCATCCAACAACTCGCGCTCATGCTTATTTTGCCTTTGAAGTGTGTCAAGCCATGCAAGAGCACGGTTACTCAGTTACTTGTAAAAAATTGATGTAGCTTCGGTTGCTGGGTTTTACAACCCAGCAATCCATAAAACAAATACGTACCGAATTTTGACATATCAGGATCCGATTAATAATCTTAGTGATTTATAGATGTTTATGGCATAATTCCCCTTTTTTGTTTGTATATCGTCAGTAGAGCGGTTATTGGAACGAGGAGCAGGTTATGTGCGGTATTATGGGAGCTGTTTCTGAAAGGGATATCAGTAAAGTCTTACTGGAAGGTTTGCGTCGTTTAGAATACCGAGGATATGACTCTGCAGGTATCGCTGTAATTGATGTTCATTCTTATTTAAAACGAGTAAGAATTCAGGGGAAAGTACAAAATTTGGCCGATGCCATGCAAGAAACAGCAATCGCAGGCAATACCGGTATTGCACATACTCGTTGGGCCACTCATGGCAAGCCTTCTGAACAAAACGCTCATCCTCATCTATCGCACAACGAAATGGCCTTAGTGCATAATGGAATTATTGAAAATCATGATGAATTGCGCCGTGATTTGACAGCAAAAGGCTATGTTTTTACTTCAGAAACAGACAGCGAAGTAGCAGCACACTTAATTCATTTCTACTATTTGCAATCTGAAAATTTACTAGAATCTGTACAAATCGCAGCAGAACAAATGCATGGAGCCTTTGCTCTAGGAGTGATTCACCAGCATCGACCCTTAGAATTAGTCGCTATTCGTAAAGGCAGCCCCTTAGTGATTGGCTTAGGCATAGGTGAAAATTTCATTGCCTCTGATGGATTGGCTTTAAAATCTTTTGCTCAATCAGTGATGTATTTAGAAGAGGGCGACAGCGCTCTGATTACGGCTAAACAAGTGATGGTTTATAATGCGGCTAAAAATGCCATTCAACGACCTACACACCTTTTAAGTACTGATTCAGAGGTAGCCACTAAAGGCCCTTACCGTCATTTTATGCTGAAAGAAATTTTTGAGCAAACCAAGGTGTTGGCAGATACGATAGAGGGTCGAGTAAATAGCCCAGAGGTGCTGAAAGCGAGTTTTGGTGAGCGCGCTTCTCGTGTATTTCCTCAAGTAAAGCAAATTCATATTGTTGCCTGTGGAACCAGTTATCATGCAGGGTTAGTGGCTAAATATTGGTTAGAGTCTTTGGCGGGTTTACCAACCCAAGTGGAAATTGCGAGTGAGTATCGTTATCGTGATGTCGTCGTGCCTGAGAACACACTATTTATTACGGTTTCTCAATCCGGCGAAACAGCAGATACTCTGGCCGCCTTACACAAAGCAAAAGCAATGAATTACTTAGCCAGCTTGGCCATTTGTAATGTTGCGACAAGCACTCTAGTGAGAGAGGCTGATTGCGTCTTTTTAACGCGAGCAGGTCTGGAGATTGGAGTAGCCTCTACAAAAGCCTTTACCACACAGCTTGCTGCGTTTTTAATGTTAGCAGTGGCTTTATGCCATGATTCACGCGCAAGTGAAGTCTTAACTCAGCTGCAAGAGTTGCCAGCTTGTTGTGAAAAAATATTACAAATGAATAAAGAAATTGAAGCATTATCTGCTCTATTTGTTAATAAGGCTCATGCCTTATTCTTAGGGCGGGGGGTTCAGTATCCAGTTGCTTTAGAAGGTGCATTAAAACTGAAAGAAATTTCTTATATTCATGCAGAAGCATACCCTTCAGGCGAATTAAAGCATGGTCCTTTAGCATTAGTAGATGAAAATATGCCAGTTATTGCAGTGGCTCCTAATGATGAATTATTAGATAAATTAAAATCCAATTTACATGAAGTGAGTGCACGTGGGGGGCAATTATTTGTTTTTGTGGATGATTCACAAAGCTGGACCGGTAATGGCGCCCGTTTAATTAAGGTTCCCGCTTGCGGTTCTTGGATTGCACCTATTGTTTATACGATTCCATTACAATTATTAGCCTATCATGTGGCTGTTGCCAAAGGAACTGATGTGGACCAACCACGCAATCTTGCAAAATCAGTAACTGTTGAGTGATAATGTGGTGATTTTTTATTAGGGACCGTGAGTACAATAACTTACCTATTTTATTTAAAGGTAGTTATTGTACTCACGGTCCTAAGTTTTACGGGGATATAAATGAGTCAAGAAAAACTGACATCAGCAGCAATTATCGCGCAAGAGCTTAAAGTGAAAATTGCGCAGGTAGAAACAGCGATTCGTTTGCTGGATGAGGGAGCAACCGTGCCCTTTATTGCCCGTTATCGTAAAGAAGCCACAGAAGGCTTAGATGACGCACAATTACGTTTTCTTGCTGAACGTTTAATCTATTTGCGTGAGTTAGATGAGCGGCGCGAGGTGGTGTTGCAATCCATACGTGAACAAGAAAAATTAACCCCAGAATTAGAACAAAGTATTCTTGCTGCGGATACAAAAACACGTCTTGAAGATTTATATTTACCCTTTAGGCCTAAACGTCGTACCAAAGCACAAATTGCTGTGGAAGCAGGATTAGAGCCATTGGCTCAGGCGCTCTGGACTGACCCCACATTAAATCCTGAAACACAGGCCACACAATTTATTAATGCAGAAGCCGGGATTGAGGATGAAAAAGCAGCCTTAGAAGGTGCGCGTCATATCTTAATGGAGCATTTTGCTGAAGATGCGGATTTAATTAATGAATTACGCGAGTACGTATGGCAGCATGGCGTAGTTAAATCAACAGGCAGTTCTAAAAAGAAAGAAACCATTAATAAGTTTTCTGATTACTTTAATTATTCAGAAGCCATTAAAAAAATCCCATCCCACCGCGCGTTAGCCTTATTTCGTGGGCGCCGAGAAAGTGTATTACAAGTCAGCCTTACACTGTCCGAGCAAGATGCTTTATATGGTGAAAATAAAGTCGCTGCCCACTTTAAAATTGTTGATCAACAAAGAAGTGCGGATGCTTGGTTATTTGAAACAGTGCGTTTAACCTGGAAAATAAAATTATTTACAAAGCTGGAGTTAGAGTTACTAACTCGTTTGCGTGAAATGGCTGATGAAGAAGCCATTAAAGTTTTTTCCAGAAATTTACGTGATTTATTACTTGCAGCACCTGCTGGGCCACAAATCACTATTGGTCTTGATCCTGGTATTAGAACAGGTGTTAAGGTGGTGGTCGTTGATGCGACAGGAAAATTGCTAGATTACACCGTTATCTTCCCTTTCGCGCCACAAAATGAATGGCATCAGTCAATTACCGATTTGGCTAAATTATCTGCAAAATACCAAGTTAACTTATTAAGTATTGGCAATGGAACCGGTTCTCGTGAAACAGAACGTTTGGTAGCAGATTTAATAAAAATGTATCCAGACCTTCACCTGAATAAAGTGATTGTTAGCGAAGCAGGGGCTTCTGTTTATTCAGCTTCAGAGCTGGCAACCCAAGAGTTTCCTGATTTAGATGTTACCTTAAGAGGGGCTGTGTCGATTGCACGCCGCCTACAAGATCCATTAGCAGAGCTGGTCAAAATAGAAGCCAAATCCATTGGAGTGGGTCAGTATCAACACGACGTCAATCAAACTCGTTTAGCAAGAACTCTTGATGGCGTGGTTGAAGATTGTGTGAATGTGGTCGGTGTGGATGTCAATACTGCCTCTGCAGCACTGTTGTCTCACATTTCTGGTCTAAACGATGCTCTGGCAAAAAATATTGTTCTTTATCGTGATGAACATGGCGCATTTAGTAACCGTATGCAATTAAAAAATGTAAATCGTATGGGTGAAAAGGCATTCCAACAAGCTGCAGGCTTCTTACGCATCATGAATGGCGATAATCCTTTAGATGCTTCATCAGTTCATCCTGAAGCCTATTCTTTAGTGGAAAAAATTAGTGCAGATAAAAAGGTAGAGATTTTACAATTGATTGGTAATAAAGAGCTATTGCATGGTGTTAATGCTGAGCAATTTACAGATGATCAATATGGCTTGCCAACGATTAGAGACGTATTGCGTGAGTTAGAAAAACCAGGACGTGATCCGCGACCTGAGTTTAAAACAGCACAATTTAAGGAAGGTGTTGAAGACATCACCCATTTGCATGAGGGAATGATTCTTGAAGGCGTGGTTAGCAATGTCACTAATTTTGGTGCTTTTGTGGATATTGGGGTTCATCAAGATGGATTAGTACATATCTCCGCACTGACCAATAAATTTATTACAGATCCTCGAGCCGTAGTGAAAGCAGGCGACATTGTCACGGTGAAAGTAGTTGAGGTGGATAAAGAGCGTAAGCGTATTGGTTTAAGCATGCGATTAGATCAAGAGCCTTCAGCAGCACCTGCGTTCAATAAAAAAGCACCGGTTTCTGACGTGAAAAAACCACAGAATATTAAAAAAGCAGATTACAAGAAAAAAGCGGAAGTAGCTAAAAAACCAGAGCCGGTTAAAAGCACTATTTTTAACACCGCAATGGCTGATGCGCTGACTAAGTTAAAGCGTAATTAATAGTGGTTGCTTGCAACCCATAGCACTTCCTTGTCCTTGTAGCCTGGATGCAGCGAAGCGAAATCCGGGAATTCGGTGCCACTGATCCCGGATTTCGCTTCGCTGCATCCAGGCTACTTTTTAGCCACACACAGCATAAACACACTGGAGAATCATGAAAAACTCCCCCAAAGGTGAGCTGACCATTCAAACTTTGGCAATGCCAGCAGATACTAATGCCAATGGAGATATTTTTGGTGGCTGGATTGTCTCACAGATGGACCTGGCGGCAGGTATTCTTGCAAAAAGAATATCCTTGGGACGTGTAGCCACAGTAGCAATTCACTCAATGACTTTTTTAAAACCCGTGCATATCGGTGATTTAGTCAGTTGTCATGTTACCCTGCAAAAACAGGGTAACACGTCGATGACGATCAGCGTTGAAGTGTGGGCGCTGCCTACAACACAAATAGAGCGTTATCAAGTCACAGAAGGTGTTTTTGTTTTTGTTGCTATAGATGATGATGGAAAACCAAGACAGGTTTTACACTCACATGACAAATAATACGCCGGAATTACAGCATTTATTAACCGAGCTTGCGACGTTAATTGAGCAAAAAACAGATCCTGATCCTCAGTTATATTTTATTTTTTTTCAACAGCCAGAATTATCGTTTAAGTTAATTGAAATTATTAATAATTTGGACGAACACATAGATGATAGTCTTCCAGTTTATTCAGCCTGTGTTTTTGCTGTGGATATTTGTGTTGCTCAATTGCAAGGCGGCGCTGAGGTTAATAATAAAGTAAGCTCTAAAATATTAACACAGTTAATGAATCACTTGGCTGCACTCATTAATTCACAAAAACACTCACTGAGTTTTTGGTTGCCTGTACTGAACTCTTTTTATGAAGCGCATGTTGATTTAACCGAAGAATTAAAAAATGCATATTTTGAGTTAGCCAATCAGGAAGAAGATTTAGAGCAGGATGGGGAGCCTATATCTCATTTAGATGCCATTCGTGATTTAATTCATGAACTTTCTGATTTGTCCATTTATGATATTGCAGAAAACTTTTTTGCTCAAAGCTATGCGATGCCCGCTGATTTTTTTATTGATTTAATTGTTGATTTATACAACATTGAAGAAGGGGTAGATATTGCCTTATTTACGTTGTTGCATCCTAAAGCGGATGTTCGAGAAATTGCAATTGCTACGTTTAACCAAATAATTGAACGTATCACTCTAACATCAATTTCCCTCTCGCGATTACAAACCATCATGCATTGGTACCCTGAGAGTTATCATCCTTTATTTAATAGTTGGATAAAAAAACAGCGTAAAAAAGGCGTGGTATTTGCACCAGAACCTGAGGGTGCTAAAGTAAGCATTAAGGCTACAGAAGTTGATGGAGCAGGGGCACAAGGCCTTTTTATCCACGCACGTGACCATCGCAAGAATAGACTTTGTGGGTTGTTGTTGAAATACAGTTTAGGCCTTAAGGAGTCATGGATTACTCCAGTAATTTCTGCTAAGGAAGTCGTAGATTATTACAGTCATGCTTTTGATGAAAGTGTCACTTTAAGGGATGTAGACTTATCTTATTTTGTCATGATGGTTGAACATTTTCTTGCTATAAATGTCGAGAAAAATGAAGTTCCAAATCTACATTTTTTAGAAATTCAGGAATTATTGGGAGTACGTTTACGTCCACGTAAACTAGATTTAGACGCATTATTTACTGAACTAAGTATCCAAATCTCCCCCTTTACTCAAGAGGCAATTTCAGCTTCTTTATTACGCTCCAAGTCGTGGTTGAAAAATAAAGCATTTACTGAATCTTGGTATATAGAAAATTCCGTCATTGATAAAATAGTTAATCATAACAGCAGTTTTGTGAATGGAATTCGCGTATGTCGCCTGGAAGAGGCAATAAACGATGTTTTTCAAGAAGAAATGGAACTTCATCGCGCGAAGTGGGAGTTTCATTTCTTATGGGTTGCTTTATGGACTAAAGCCAAAGAACGAGGTAATGAAAAAATATGGCAAGATAGTTTCTTAATTGCCTACACCATACGTCAGGGCACTTTGTTAAAAGACATCCCTGTAATGCAAGAAATTTGTCGACAAACCGTGATTAATAGCGTCGAAACAATGCAAGAAAGAAAAACCCACTTAAGCCAGGAGTAAATACTAAGCTAAGGCTTTTTCGTAGGTAGGGTCGCGACCCAAAAATACTCTTGAGTCAAGCGTAGCCTGAATTACATATCGAGTAATCCAAGCTACGATGTTTATCCTAACTTAGTTGTCAATTCACTTAAAGTACGGCTACCTGTACAAAACATGGCAACTCGCAACTCATATTCTATGGTTAACATGCAAGTAGAGACTTGTTCTGCAGAATGTAATGCCGCTTCAAGCATGGGTTTTGCATAGCCTACAGTTTTTGCTCCTAGAGCAAAAAGTTTGGCTGCATTTAATCCATTAGTTACGCCACCTGAGCCCCAAATTTCAAAAGAAGGATTGAGTTGTGCTGCTTGTTTTACTGCAGTAGCCGTGTCAATTCCCCAGTTTTTAAAGGTAAGAGCTGCTTGATAACGTATAGGATCCTCGCTCGCACGATGTCCTTCAATTCGACCCCAATGAGTGCCGCCTAAACCACTAATATCCACAGCACTAACCCCAATATTATTAAGTCGAGCCATGGTATCACGAGAAAATCCACAGCCAGTTTCTTTCACAATAATAGGAAGAGTCATTTGCCTGACTAAATTTTCTAAAGCCTGCCAGCATCCCTTATAGTCTGTTGTACCTTCAGGTTGCATGCATTCTTGTAATGGATTGCAATGAATAATAAGCGCATTAGCTTGCAATGCATCCGTTAATTTTTGAATGTCTGCAAGAGGGGTTGTAATAAGCTGAGCTATACCTAAGTTACTGTATAAACTAACCTTTTGAAAATCATGGCGTAGTTCTTTCCACTCAAAAGCCGCTTTTGGATCAGTCAATTCGCGGCGTTGAGAACCCACGCCCATGGCCCAATCATTTTGTGCGCAAGCCTCAATGAGATGACGATTAATATTTTTAGCGCGTTGATGTCCTGCTGTCATCGAACTCACAAGAAAGGGCTTTTTTACGACTTGACCAAATCGTACGCCTTCGATATTGATTTCATTAAAATTCAAATCAGGAAGTGCATCATGAATCAAATGAATGCTGTCAAAAGTGCTCCATTGTGTCGTTTGATTTTCTGCCATTAATGACAGCTTGATGTGATCTTCTTTACGCTGCTCAAACTGTTTGTATTCATTTGCCATGTGAAAGCCTATAATTGGATAATTGGTGCATATACATTCCATTTGCTTATGTGAAATATTATTATACACTTTAAAGATTAATTTGAAATGGATTCTACCAGAGGAATTATCTATGAGCACAGCCCGGATCATTGTGGGGATCAGCGGAGCATCAGGCATTATTTATGGCATCCGTCTTTTAGAGATGTTGCGTATAGCCTCTATAGAAACACATTTGATTATTAGCAAATCAGCACAACTGACGCTAAAATATGAAACTGACTTACCCCTTAGCGAGTTGAAAGCGCTAGCGGATGTTTATCATCCTTGGGGTGATGTCGGAGCAAGTATTGCAAGTGGGTCTTTTCAAACATTAGGGATGGTGGTAGCGCCATGCTCTATGAAAACATTAGCAGAAATTACTCATGGTACGAGTGCCAATTTAATTGGACGAGCAGCAGATGTGACTTTAAAAGAGCGCAGAAAATTAGTCTTAATGCCGCGCGAATCCCCATTACATTTAGGGCATTTACAAAATATGGTATCCCTAACTCAGCAAGGTGCGATTATTTGTCCCGCGATGCCTGCCTTTTATACCAGGCCAAAAACCATTGACGATATTATTAATTACAGTATAGGCAGAATTCTCGACCTTTTCGGCCTTGATATTGGTATTTTGCCACGCTGGGAGGGGTAAGGAAGCTACCCTCATCCGTCACTGCGTGACATTTTCTCTTGAGCACCGGAGCAGGCGTCATGTGGCTAATTACACATTCATTTTGTATTTATCTCAACCCAATTCGCATAAGTTTCCATAAATGTTTGTAAGAATTTTTTCGTATCTTCCTTAACCAAATCGCCCTGAGCATTAAATAAATCCCCTGCTTGCCCTATGTAGGCTTCTGGTTGTTGCAATACCGGAATATCTAAAAATACAAAAGATTGTCGTAAGTGTTGATTGGCACCAAATCCACCAATAGCCCCAGGAGAAACACTGATTACGGCACCTGGTTTCTTGCTCCAAATACTATGGCCGTAAGGACGTGAGCCCACATCAATGGCATTTTTTAACACGCCAGGAACAGAGCGGTTATATTCAGGTGTTACAAATAGCACTCCTTGACAGGCTTTTATTTGTTCGCGAAAACGAGTCCAAGCTGCGGGAGGCTTTCCTTCATCATCTAGATCTTGGTTGTATAAAGGTAAATCACCGATTTCAATAATTTGCAGTGTTAAGGATTTTGGAGCCAGGTTAATAAGCACGTGGGCCATTTTTTTATTGAAGGAATCTTTACGTAAACTACCAACAATGACCGCGATTTTTTTGCTCATAATACATTCCTTGTATTTTATAGGGGGTTATTTTGAAAATAAAAAGAGAAGAAAAAAAAGACAAAAAAAACACCCTGTTCATGTGTAGATTGCATCTAACCATGAGCAGGGTGTCAGTAAATATGATTTAGACTACTTCAACTTCTTCAGCTTGAGGACCTTTTTGGCCATTGCTAGCTTTGAACATTACTGTAGCACCTTCAGCAAGAGTTTTGAAACCACTGCCTTGGATTGCACTGAAATGTACAAAATAATCTTTACCGCCACTTTCTAAAAAACCGAAACCTTTGGACTCGTTGAACCATTTTACTGTACCGCGTATTTTATCTGACATGTTAATTTCCTAAATTGTTACCAGCTCATTGTAGCATTATTTTATTAATAGTGCTGTTTTTTTATTAAATATTTTTAATTTATTTTATATTTAACTCTAAAACCCACATAATGCTTATACATCATAGATGATTTTTTCACAAATTTCTAATGATTAAATTGCTTATAGGTCATATTTAATTAATTCTTGCCTAATATTCGCTGAGGTTAACGAACTCATAATATGAGTATATCAATCTTTTTTATAACGATTTACACTAAATCTAATGAGTTGATAATATAAACTGAATGGACTATCCACTATGTCAAAACAATATCCCTCTATGCTTCTTCTTGATAACTCTCATTTTGTTGCTCAGGGGAAACGCTGTTCGGTTTATAGTCACCCTGAATACACTAATTTATTAGTTAAAGTCGCAAACTTCGACCCTCAGAAAAGAAATAGCTTTAAAAATAAACTCCTGGGACGATTTTCTTCGATCAGCCACTATCGCCTTACTAAATACTATATTAGAGAATTAATTGAATCCATACGCTTAAGGCGGCATAAGGAGTATACACCGCCATCTTGTCTTCAACAGGTGATAGGGTTGGTGGATACTAATTTTGGACTAGGATTAGTTGTTTTTGCTGAGCGTGGACGCGATGGGCATTATGCAAAAACATTAAAATCATATATTCAAGCGAATCAATTTGACTCACTGATGCAAAAAAAACTGATGGAATTTTATGAATCATTACTTGCTTGTGATATTGCTGTGAGCGATTGCGGCCTTCGTAATCTTGTTTATGCATATAATTCTGTTGATGGTGATCATTTTGTCTTAATCGATGGCATCGGAGAAAAAAATCTAATCCCATTTTTAAGAATGTCTGCTTTTTTAAGACAGCTTTCTAGACAAAAACATTTTAAATCACTTAAAAAATCGGTTGACGAGTCATTAATGAAATACGGCGCGAAAATAGGATAAATCCCTATGCATCACTTAACATATTTTTTAAACCAGCTAAATGAGATTTAGCCAGATTTTTAGACCGCTCCTCACATCGCTCCACATTTTTACCAAACCACTCCAAGTGATTTTCAGGCAATTCCTCGAGAAATCGACTGGGTAAACAATCGTGCATTTCACCGCCGCGCCGTCTTTGATTTGCGAGTGTAAAACATAATCCTTTTTGGGCACGCGTAATTCCGACATAGGCAAGACGTCTTTCTTCTTCAATTTGATCCTCATCAATGCTGACACGATGAGGTAGTAACTCCTCTTCCATCCCAACCAAGTAAACATAGGGAAACTCTAATCCTTTAGATGCGTGTAAGGTCATTAGTTGTAAGGTTTCATTATCTTGCTCATCGGCCTGCTCTAAAATATCAATTAAAATTAATTTATTAATGACATCCGTCAATGTCTGATCAGGTGATTTGGTAAGCAAGCGACCGACCCATTCCAATAATTCCCAGACATTATCCATTCTTTTTTGAGCTTTGGCGGGAGTATCACATTGTTCATAAATATGAGCTTCATAGCCACTGTCTTCTACCATTTGTTTTAAATGTTCCACCACGGAGCCTGAGATCAATTTATTTTTAATCTCATCCATCCAGGTTTTAAAATGAAGTAAAGCCGCTCGCGGTTTTTCAGCAACTGTTTCACTTAAAGCCAGATGATTTGCACCCGCATACAAGCTAATGCCACGACTTTGAGCATGACGACCCAACACATCAAGGGTGGTTTCACCAATTCCACGTTTGGGGGTATTAATCACTCTTAAAAAAGCTGCATCATCTGCCTCATTACAAAGCAACTTCAAATAAGCAAAGATATCTTTAACCTCCGCTTTGGCAAACCATGATTGCCCACCACTAATATGATAGGGGATACCGTAGTGACGAAGAACTTTTTCAAAGACGCGCGATTGATGATTGCCTCGATATAAGATGGCATAATCACCGTATGAGGTTCGCGCGCGCATTTTGTGGCTGATTAAGTCTGCAACCACTTGTTCTGCCTCATCTTGCTCGTCTTTGCAGCGAACAACGCGTAATAACTCGCCATGCCCTAACTCACTCCATAATTTC
Organism: Legionella sp.; assembly: GCA_030158115.1. GTDB lineage: Bacteria > Pseudomonadota > Gammaproteobacteria > Legionellales > Legionellaceae > Legionella. The sequence goes on along the minus strand of JAOATK010000040.1, from coordinate 9,443 downwards.
TTTTCAAATAGATGTTGGTTGTTGGCAATCAGATAATTGGCTGCATTTAAGATAATGTTGGTAGAACGATAATTTTGTTCTAGTTTGATTATTTTTAATTGAGGATAATCCTCCTGTAATTGCTTTAAATTTTCCGGTTTTGCCCCGCGCCAGGCATAAATGGATTGATCATCATCCCCAACCACAGTGAAGTGAGCCCTTACTCCAGTTAGTTTTTTGACTAATAAATATTGACTGGTATTAGAATCTTGATATTCATCAACTAATAAATGACGAATTTTATTTTGCCAGTATTCAAGCACCTCTGGATATTCACTTAATAAGCAGACAGGAAGGCGAATTAAATCATCAAAATCAACCGCATTGTAAGACTTTAGTGCGTTTTGATAACGTGGGTAAAGTAGCGCGGCTTCTTCATGTAGAGGAGCATCTGGTGTTTTGCCCATGACTTGTTCTGGCGTTAATAAATCATTTTTCCAGCGAGAAATACGTTGTTGTATTTGCAAGAGAAAATCTCGTTCTGTTGCTTTATTAGTGGGTAAAAATCCACGTAAAATTTGCAAACAATCTTCACTATCAAAAATTGAAAAACCTTTTTTTAAGTCACATAAAGCCAGATTACGTTTAATGATACTTAAGCCTAGAGTGTGAAATGTCGCAATTTTTAAACCCCGGCGATTCGCAGCGGGAAGAACGGATGCTACCCGAATTCGCATTTCATTGGCGGCTTTGTTAGTAAATGTTACGGCACAAACTGTATTGGCGGCATAACCGCAAGTGGTAATCAAATGGCCAATTTTTTGCGTGATGACGCGTGTTTTGCCGCTACCTGCTCCAGCAAGAACTAATAGGGGACCATCTATGTAATGAACCGCTGCCATTTGTTGGCTATTTAACATATTAAGGTCTCGCTCAAAAGGAGCGATTATTGCGTGGTGTGTACTGAGAATCAACTATTAATTAATGGAGCGTTTCACATCAAACTCTTCTTCATCATCTAATTCAATGAAATCGTGTTGATCCTCAGGCTCACCAGGGGATTCAATCCCTAAAACAACTTTGTCTAAAGCCTTAAACAAAGAGTCTAATAGGTTCATGTCTCTCATTATAAATCCTTTAATTTTTTGTTGGGGGGTATTTAAAGGATAGCTTAAGATCGTTTTTTCTCCAGGGAAAATAGGAAAAAATATGCTAGAATAACCTTAATATTTCTCGTTAGTATGAGTTTTTGATGAAAGAATTTGACACATTACAGCGCTTTATTTTTGAGCATGAAAACATTCGCGGTGAAATTGTTCATGTGGAACAGACTTACCAAACCATTATGGGGCAGCGTAACTATCCTCCCATGGTTAAAAATTTGCTGGGTGAGGCGCTAGTTTCTTGCTTGTTGTTAGCGTCGAGTATTAAATTTGAAGGTAGTTTAAATTTGCAGTTTCAAGGGGATAAGCGTCTTCCTTTATTATTGGTTCAATGTGATCATGAATTGAATGTAAGAGCTTTTGCACAATTTGCTGAAAATCTTGAAACAGTTGATTACGCCACTGCTTTTTTGACAGGACAAATGGTATTAACAATCAATCAAAATAATCAGACCGATTCCTATCAAAGTGTTGTGCCAATTCAATCAACTTCAATGAGCGACAATTTAATGAATTATTTTGCTCAATCAGAGCAAGTCGCCACGCGCGTTTGGTTAGCTGTTAATGAAACCGCTGCTGCGGGCATGTTACTGCAATTAATGCCTGGGCAAGATACTGTTCAACGAGAACAATTTTGGGAGTATGCCGTCCAATTGGGGCAGACTGTTAGTGAAGAGGAGCTACTCAATTTAGATAATCAAACACTCCTTTATCGATTGTATAATGAAACAGAATTAAGAGTATTTGAAAGCCGCCCCACTCAGTTTAAATGTCGGTGCAGCCAAGATAAGATGAGGCAAGTGCTTAATGTATTAGGCGAAACAGAAGCCAAAGAACTATTAGAAGAACAACAAGGCAAAATAGCCATTCGGTGTGATTTTTGTAATACAGAATACACTTTTGATGCAATTGACGTGGCGATGTTGTTTCACAAACACCAAACGTAGGCTGGGTTGCAAACCCAGCATTCGATCTACGCCCCCAACCCAATTGCCAATCAATATTCCCTGTCCAAACCAAATACCCGCTGGGTTTACAACCCAGCCTACAAATAAGCACCAAACGTAGGCTGGGTTGCAAACCCAGCATTCGATCTACGCCCCAACCCA
>JAOATK010000040.1:0-7092 GCA_030158115.1 Legionella sp. | reverse complement strand
CATCAAATCACAAGCCCAATTCTCACTCAAGATCCCTTGGCTAATAAAACGATGAATGCTTGAGTAACGCCAATCTATTGGATTTTTAACATACCCATGTTTCACCGGATTATTATGAATATAATTAACGTGATGCTCATAATCTATTGTATCGCGAATGAGATGCTCCCAGTATCTACGTTGCCAGATCCCTCGCTCCCCCTTTTTTTGCCGTGATTGCGATATGGTTTCACCCGGAATAATTTGCATGGAAAAGATAGATTTAATCGAACGTAAACGTTTAGAGTAATTCATATCCTCATTGGGCAGAGTAAGAATCAAGTGACAATGATCAGGCAAAACAACCACAGCATTAATATAAAAAGGATGATTTTTTTGGACTTTTCTAAAGGCAAATCGTAATTCATCAATTCGCTGAATGAGTAAATCACTTTTTCTATTTTGCAGAGTTAAAGTAAAAAAATAAGTAGCACCCGGCACCAGGACTCTTCGATAGCGCATTCAGTTGGATCTTTCTTTATTCCGTTTCGATATTTTTAACGAGTTTGAATCAAATTTCAAGAGGATTTCCCATGTTTACAACCCAGCCTACCCACAAAAAGCAAAAGTAGGCTGGGTTGCAAACCCAGCACTCGATCTATCTCATCAAAGCAAAACGCAAGATAGCAAAAGAAGAGTCATCTAATCAAAAATACATCTGTTTAATTCAACCGAATAAATTCCCCTCGCATAGCCTGCAATATATCCTGTAATATCAAAAATTGTTCACTTAATTGAAAGTACAAATCTTTAGAGGGCTTTTCCTCTAGTTCCCCTACGGTTAAATACGCAGCTTGCCCTAACTCAGAAAAATAATTCAGGCTCAGATGGCGTTTTTCAGCAATTCCCGGGAAAAGACCACAAAACAACAAGCTTTTGTCGCCAACATCGCGTAAAAGTTGCCTTTGTGCTGGTCGGGGGCGGTGCATAGACTCTAAAAAATCAAGAGCGATTATCGATTCAATAAGCTTTGGTCCTTGGGTAAATCGCATTAATAAAAACACCAGATAACTTTCGGTATTTTCATTTAAAAAGATCTGTGTTGCCGCTTGCGCTTCATTCACTAATGCATGCCATTGGCTCATGTCGGTGGGATGTAAAATTAATGGTTTCATTATCGCCCCCCTTTATTTACTTCTTACTATGATTCTAGCCTATTTTTACTATCAAAGAATAATATTTTGAGCTAATAGGCTTTAGTCACGTATTCATGTATAATGTCAAATCTATGAACAAATACTTCGTGTTTCCATATTAAAGGTTATTTATGATTCAAAAGATTCGCAATATTGCCATCATCGCCCACGTCGACCATGGTAAAACTACTTTAGTAGACAAATTACTGCAACAAACAGGCACCTTAAATGAAAGAGCGCCTAAAGTTGAACGCATGATGGACTCCAATGCCTTAGAAAAAGAACGAGGCATTACCATTCTTGCTAAAAATACCTGTGTTTATTGGAATGATCATCAAATTAATATTGTTGATACCCCAGGACACGCGGATTTCGGTGGTGAAGTAGAACGTATTCTGTCGATGGTAGATAGCGTGTTGCTTTTAGTTGATGCGGTAGATGGCCCCATGCCACAAACTCGTTTCGTTACTCAAAAGGCATTTGCACAAGGTTTAAATCCAATTGTTGTGATCAACAAGATTGATCGCCCAGGAGCAAGACCACACTGGGTTATGGATCAAGTGTTTGATTTATTTGATAATTTAGGTGCTACGGATGAACAATTAGACTTTCCAGTAGTTTATGCTTCAGCCTTAAACGGTTTTGCCAAATTAAATTTGGAAGATGAAGCAACCGACATGACTGTCTTATTACAAACCATTATTGATAAAGTAGACGCGCCTCAGGTTGATGCGGAAGGTCCTTTCCAAATGCAAATCAGCTCGTTGGCTTATTCTTCTTATGTAGGCACCATTGGTATAGGTCGTGTTACTCGTGGACATATCAAAGCCAAGTCACCAGTTAAAATTATTGATAAAGAAGGTAATGTTCGTTCAGGACGATTATTACAGTTATTAGGTTTTAAAGGTCTTGAGCGTGTTGAAATTGAAGACGCTAATGCGGGCAATATTATCGCAGTGACAGGTATTGAAGGCCTAAACATTTCAGACACGATTTGTGATCCTGCAACAGTTGAGGCATTACCGCCTTTGTCGGTTGACGAGCCTACAATCAGCATGACTTTTCAGGTTAACGATTCACCATTTGCTGGCCAAGAGGGTAAGTTTGTTACTTCACGAAAAATTCGTGAACGTTTAGATACTGAATTATTACATAACGTTGCTTTGCGCGTAGAAGACTCCGAAGATCCTGATAAATTTAGAGTATCAGGTCGTGGCGAATTACATTTATCTATTCTTATTGAAACCATGCGCCGTGAAGGGTATGAATTAGCAATTTGTAAACCAGAAGTCATCATTCGTGAAGTAGATGGCGAGCAACAAGAGCCTTACGAACGTTTGACAGTTGATCTGGAAGAGGGCCATCAAGGTGCCATCATGGAAAAGCTCGGTGAGCGTCGTGGTGAGATGCAAAATATGGTTCCAGATGGAAAAGGGCGTGTTCGTTTGGATTATGTAATTCCAACACGCGGTCTTATTGGTTTCCATAATGAATTTTTATCAGCCACCTCAGGCACGGGTTTGATGTATCACGTTTATGATCATTATGGTCCTGCAATTAAAGGCCGTATTGGTAAGCGTGCCAATGGCGTCTTAATTGCTAACTGCCAAGGTATTGCGCGTGGATTTGCATTATTTAATCTACAGGAACGCGGTCGTTTATTTGTTGAGCCACAAGCCGTGTGCTATGAAGGAATGATTGTTGGTATTCATGCTCGTGATAACGACTTAGTTGTTAACGTAACCAAAGAAAAGCAACTGACTAACATGCGTGCATCAGGTACAGACGAAAACATCGTCTTAACACCACCTATCAAATTAACACTAGAACAAGCGCTAGAATTTATTGATGATGACGAGTTAGTAGAAGTAACACCTAATTCAATTCGTATCCGTAAAAAAGCGCTAAAAGAACATGAACGCAAAAAAGCGGCAAGAGGGAATAGTGACGACTAAGACTCATTTTAAACGGGTGATTCTCTATGCCCGTCAATATCGAGCGAACCAAGGTGTAAGCGAGAGCTTACACCGCCTGGTTGAGTTTTTGGAAACACAACACGTTGAAATTTATCAAGACGCAGATACCTTACAGGGTTTTAATTTGCAATTTCCTGTATTGACCAAAGATCAGATGGGTGAAAAAAATGATTTAATTATTGTCATCGGCGGTGATGGAAGCTTGCTTTCTGCTGCGCGTATGGCAACTAAAGTCAACACCCCAGTGATTGGAATTAACCGAGGACGACTCGGCTTTTTAACCGATGTACTACCTAATGACATAGAAAAACAGCTTGGCGCGGTTCTGGCTGGTCATTACAAAGAAGAAAAGCGTTTTCTTTTACACACCCGTATTTACGATGAAAACACCACCTATTTCGAAGGTGATGCTGTCAACGATGTTGTTTTATCTCGCGGTAATGGAACACATCTTATCGAATTTTCCGTACACATCAATGAACAGCTAGTCAGCCATTATCGTTCTGATGGCATGATTTTATCCACACCCACGGGGTCTACGGCCTATGCTTTATCTGCAGGGGGGCCTATCATGCACCCGCAATTAAATGCCATCGTTCTAGTGCCCATGTTTTCACACAGCCTAAGCTCCAGGCCCTTAGTAGTGGATGCTGAGTCTAATATTGAGCTCCATATCAGTACCTTTAATGAGGTTGATTTACGTGTGAGCTGCGATGGACATGAGTCACGCATGGTCAAACCAGGTCAAAAAGTAGCTATTCGAAAAAATGGTAACCAGTTGCGTTTATTGCATCCCCATGATTATCATTATTATGATACATTAAGATCCAAGCTTGGCTGGGAATCCAAACATCAGGGATAAATCATGCTTACCACCTTACGCATCGAACAATTTGCAATCGTCCATCAATTGGAATTAGATTTCACCCAAGGCATGACTGCTTTTACAGGGGAAACTGGCGCAGGTAAATCCATCATGATTGATGCACTAATGCTTGCTTTAGGCGGGCGTGCTGATGCTTCAGTGATTCGCCCAGGTCAAGAAAAATGCGATATTACAGCAGGTTTTTATATTCAACAAGAATCAGAGCCAGCCTTATGGCTAGCCGAACAAGATATTTCTTGTGAGGACGGTGAAGTTTTTTTGCGCCGTGTGATTTATATGGAAGGGCGCTCAAAATCCTATATTAATGGCCAACCATTTCCTTTACAAAAAGTAAAAGAACTTAGTGAAAAATTAGTCCATATTCATGGTCAGCACCAACATCAAACATTGATGCAACACGCAACCCATAGGCAGCAGCTGGATCAATATGGCAAAAACCAGCCTTTACTCAGTGATGTGGCGCAACTGCATAAACAATGCCAGAAAATACAACAAGAAATTGATATCCTGCAAGGTCAGGAACAACAAGCAGACCGCATCGAGCTATTAAAATTTCAAATTGAAGAGCTCTCCTCATTAAAGCTTCAAGACAATGAAATTGATACCTTATATCAAGAGCACCAAATGCTGCACCACGCAAAAGAGTATTTACAAGACAGTCAGCAAGTGCATGGCTTATTAAACTCAGAAGATGAGCCCAATATATGCACCCATTTAAATCAAGTTTTACAATTAATTAGTCAGCTTCCTCAAGAACAAGCCCATATTAAAAACACGTTTGAATTAGTGAATAGTGCGCTTATTCAGTGTGAAGAAGCCGTGAATGAAATGCAGCAATTTGCTGAGCGTATCCACTTAGATCCTGAGCGCCTACATGAAATAGAAACCCGCATGAGCGCGATACATCAGCTCGCTCGAAAATACCACATTGATAGCAGCCAGTTACAAAATCACACGCAACGTTTGCAAAAAGAGCTAGAGCAATTACAAGATGGCGAAGGCAAATTAGCCCAATTACAAGCCCAGCATCAACAATTAGCAGCAACTTACGAAATAGCCGCTTTGAAACTACGTGCAGTAAGACAAAAGCAAGCACAGCAACTAGCTAAAGAAATCACAACCAGCATTCAACAATTAGGCATGCCTAAAGGCTGGGTCGAAATAGAATTTTCAACATTAGATAAAATGCAAGCACATGGCCTAGACAAAATAGAATACAAAGTATGTACCAACCCAGGCATGCAACCAGATTCATTAAATAAAATCGCCTCAGGGGGCGAGCTTTCAAGAATTAGCCTTGCAATACAGATGATTACAGCCCAAAAAGGCGCCACACCCACCTTATTATTCGACGAAGTTGATGTCGGCATCGGCGGCAGCACAGCAGCACTTGTAGGCCAAATGCTACGTAAATTAGGCGAGAGATTGCAAGTATTCTGCGTCACACATCAACCACAAGTTGCCGCATCGGCACATAATCATTTTATGGTAGAAAAGCAAAGCGATAACACACAAACCTTTACTCATATCTCTTTATTACAATCTCCCGAAAAGGTGAATGAAATTGCACGGATGTTAGGGGGGCTGAAGATAACAGAGCAGACTCTTTCACATGCCAAGGAATTATTGTTGCAATCGAATTGACATAGAAGAAAGGGTGTGAATAAAAGAGCAGTTTTTGGCAGCTCAAGAAGTAGGTTGGGTCGCGACCGATCATCGAGGCTACGCTTCTTAAAATAAAACCACAGTGCTAATCGAACCCCAAAAAAAACTTACAGTTGATTTTTTTTAAAACACTGATATTCTACGCCTCGCAAAGTTTTCAAAAAACTCGGAAACTTAACCCCCAATGGAAACTTCAACACGTTTATCGTTGAAAAAAGCGAACAACACTTAATGGAAAATGGAACTAATTTATGAAGCAAATAGCATTTTTATCAGCAACTATTAGTCTTTCTCTTCTTACTGGGTGTGCCTCTATCGTAAATGGTACACATCAAAAAATATCTGTATTAACAAGCCCCGTGAATGACGCAAAATGTGCCTTGAAAAATAATAAAGGCGAATGGTCTGTCAACTCAACACCAGCGAGTATCATAGTGCAGCGTAGTGATAAAGATTTAGTAATAACCTGTAACAAACAAGGTTATGCCAAATCCACCACTCAAATACAATCTAAAACAACGAGCGCGGTTTACGGTAATCTTCTGCTAGGCGGCGGTATTGGCGCAGTAATTGATAAATCAAATGGCTCAGCCTATGAATATCCCCCAAAAATCAAAATCCCGCTAAAACCCATTAAAAAATAATACCATCGAACATAATCGCTGGGATCTCTGTTTTATTATTAAACAGGGAAGGGTATTTAATCAGTTACTTTTTGGATGTAAAAAATGAAGAATTCAGTTATTAAAAAATTAGTACCTATGTTTTTTGCAGCGCATACAAGCTTAATCTGCGCAGCTACACACAATCCCTATGTTGGCGCAGGCATCGGTTATTCACATTTAAATGACATAGGGGAAAGCCAACAACAAAACCAAGGTGGACTCGGGGGTCGTGTATTTGCTGGATACAATATAAACCAATATATTGGTATTGAAGGGCATTTTGCTATGTTCCATCGAGCAAACTACGAGTTAGATGAAAACCCTTGGCTCTCAGTAAATTATGATTTATTGGCCTTAGGTCTAGCTGGAAAACTATCTTATCCTGCCAGCGACACATTTAATTTATATCTCTCATTAGGTGGGGCGGAAATGATGGGTAAGCTTGATGCCCTGTACAACGGAATGTTCATTACAACAGACTCCGCCAACGCATTAGTTTTAACGGTAGGCTTTGGTGCAAATGTAGATCTCACACAGAATATAACAGCGGGTATTGATCTGACGCTCTATCAAGGCAAAGGGGCTGATTACACTCATAACGGCATACCACAAAGCCAAATAGGGACTCTCTCTCTTGCCTATCAATTTTGATATTCAGCTAAGAGCAAAAATCAAAAGTAGATACTGTCTTTAAATGCAAGGAAAATTTTCATTAAAAGGCAGTC
>JAOATK010000039.1 GCA_030158115.1 Legionella sp. | reverse complement strand
ATATTAATGTCTTTATCATCAGAAGAAGCGCGCCTTGAGGCAATTAAAGAAAAAAATGAACATGGGAGGGACACGACGTTACATCGGGCTGCAAGGTATTCAGAGTCTTTAAAAGCTATCTTAATGGCCTTACCAGAAAAATTACACTTTGAGGTAATTAAAGAAAAAAATGGAGGTGGGTGCACAGTTTTACATATTGCTGCACAACATGAAGGTATTTTTTCAATGCTGCTTGAAAAAATACCTTCATCCGAGCTGATAGCTATGGTTTTAGATAAAGACGCTACAGGAAAAACAGTTTTTGACTATCTTAGCAGCGTAGATTCACTCTATGCGATTTTAAATGTTTTACCTCAAAAATCATTGAATGAATTACCTCCAGAGATATTAATGCATCCAACCGTTGCACAATATAGAGTTCAGCAAGAATTAAAAAGCTCAATAACAGACGTGGGGTTATTTAAGCCAGTAGATGAAGATGAAAAAGATGGGAGCTTAAACACACCAAAACCAAGTTAAGTTTTTTAAATTATTAAGATAATTGTGCGCCACGAGCGCAAGCGAAAGCCGTGTAAGCGGCCGAAGAGCCGAGTTTCCCTGTAATTGGGAAAACCCAGAAAGTGGTGCGCCCGGAAGGATTCGAACCTCCGACCCTTTGGTTCGTAGCCAAATACTCTATCCAACTGAGCTACGGGCGCGTTGACTGGCGGAGAGAGAGGGATTCGAACCCTCGATGGGATTTCTCCCATACTCCCTTAGCAGGGGAGCGCCTTCGACCACTCGGCCATCTCTCCAATCAATGGTCGGGGAGTATATCAGGAATTCTAGTGTCGTCAATATAGTTTCTAATTTTCCTTGAAAAAGAAATTAAAAAGGTAATTTTCAGTTCGTTCATTGTGTAAAAAAGCATTTAAATCAACATTTAAAATTCCAAATTTCTTAGTTTACTGCTAATCTTGAACACTAAAAAATAAGCTATTTGTCGAGTGTGACTTTAACGGTGCTTTTGTCATTCAGAGTGACTAATAGGGTGCATTGGAGATCCTTCACTGTGTTTGGGATAACTTACTGTAACCGCACCTGCTAATTATTAAGGAAGATCCATGAAACCGAAGTCGAATTTAAACGGTCGTGAGGTGTATGTAGTCGATGGGAGTCGAACTCCTTATCTTAAAGCGAAAGGAGTAGGGCCTTTTTCTAGCTCAGATTTAGCAGTTGCCGCAGGCATGGCCTTATTAAATCGGCAGCCGTTTTCTCCAAATGAATTAGATCAGGTTATTCTTGGTAGTGCCATGCCAAGCCCTGATGAAGCCAATATTGCCAGAGTAGTCGCTTTAAGGTTGGGTTGTGGTGATAAAGTTCCCGCTTTTACCGTCATGAGAAATTGCGCCTCTGGAATGCAGGCTCTTGATAATGCCGCTATTGAAATAGCCAGTGGACGTAGTGACTTAATTCTTGCTGGAGGCACTGAGGCAATGAGTCATGCCCCTTTATTATTTAACCAGAAAATGGTTTCTTGGTTGGCTAATTGGTATGGTGCAAAAAGTGTTGGTCAAAAACTTGGCTTAGTAACTCAATTTCGACCCTCTTATCTTGCACCTGTCATTGCTTTACTTCGCGGACTTACCGATCCGATTGTAGGTTTGAACATGGGGCAAACTGCTGAAAAAATTGCTTACCGATTTAATATAACGCGTGAACAAATGGATGAGTTTTCTGTGCATAGCCATTTAAAATTAGCCCAGGCTTACGCAGAGAACAACATGTCAGAAGTAACACCAATTATTGATTACAAAGGCAGAGTATATTCTCAAGATGATGGCGTGCGCCAAGACTCAAGCATTGAAAAACTAGCCAAATTAAAACCTTATTTTGATAAAAAATACGGGATGGTGACTCCGGGTAATAGCTCACAAGTAACTGATGGTGCTTGTGTGTTATTGCTTGCTAGCGCTGATGCTGTTAAAAAGCATGGCTTAAAAGTGATTGGAAGAATTGTAGATTCTCAATGGGCTGCTCTTGACCCCTCCCAAATGGGACTTGGTCCTGTGCATGCAGTCACTCCTATATTAGAACGACAAAATTTAAAACCTAATGATGTGGATTGTTGGGAAATTAATGAGGCTTTTGCAGCGCAAGTATTGGCATGTGTTGCAGCTTGGAATGATGATGATTATTGTAAAAATCAACTGGGTCTGGATAAAGCCTTAGGTGCACCGTCAATGGATAAATTAAATCGTGAGGGTGGTGCTATCGCAGCAGGTCATCCTGTGGGCTCTAGTGGGGCTCGTATTGTACTCCACGTATTAAAATCATTGGAACAAAGAAATGAGCAGCGAGGCATGGCTTCTATTTGCATTGGCGGTGGCCAAGGTGGAGCGATGTATCTTGAACGCGTGACTGAGGTGAAAGGACATGAATAATTATAAACACTGGGATTTAAAACAAGACAATGATCATATTCTTTGGTTAGGCCTAGATAGAAAAGATACGCGTGTTAACAGTATGAATGAGGAAGTGCTAGACGAACTAAATAGCCTTCTTCATGAAATTGCCCAGGTTAAAGATGCAAATGGTCTTGTGATTTATTCTTTAAAAGAAAAGGGATTTATTGCTGGAGCTGATGTCACTTTATTTTCTAAATTTGAAAGTCCTTCACACGCAGTTGACTTTTTACGTAAGGGTCAAGCGGTCTTTGCTAGATTAGAAGCATTAACGATGCCTACTGTGGCGATGATTGATGGTTTTTGTATGGGTGGCGGTTATGAATTAGCGTTAGCCTGTACTTATCGTATTGCGAGTGATGAAAAAGACACGCGAATTGGGTTGCCCGAAGTGATGTTGGGGATTCACCCAGGTTGGGGTGGAACGGTACGCCTTCCGCAATTGATTGGTGGATTTAATGCCTTAACACAAATTATTCTGACAGGAAATACCGTTGCTGCTGCGCGCGCGAAAGCTTTAGGTATGGTTGATGATGTGGTTCCTGTTCGTCAATTAAAACGTGCTGCAATTTATTTTATTAAAAATAAACCGCCTAAACATAAGCCTTCTTTGCTACAAGGGTTAACTAACAATGTTTGGGTACGTAAGCCATTAGCCGCTCTGATACGTAAGCAAGTAGCGAAAAAAGCTCGTAAAGAACACTATCCTGCGCCATATGCCATTATTGATTTATGGGAGAAAGAAGGTGGGGTAGGTGATAGGGCTTATCTAAAAGAAATAGACTCTATTGAACAATTAATATCTCATGGCTCTACCTCTAAAAATTTAATTCGTGCTTTTGAATTAAGAGAGCGCTTAAAAAGCTTTGCAAAAAACAGTCACTTTGAAGCAAAACACGTGCATGTGGTTGGCGCAGGCGTTATGGGTGGTGATATTGCTGCTTGGTGTGCTTTGAAAGGGATTCGTGTCACCCTACAAGATCAGTCTTATGAGCGTATTGCTCCAGCCATAGGACGCGCTCATGCTTTATATAAGAAGAAATTACGCAAGCCTCGTTTGATACAAGCAGCAATGGATAATTTAATTCCCGACCCCCAAGGACATGGTATTGCGCAAGCGGATGTTATTATTGAAGCGGTTTTTGAAAATCTTGTGGTTAAACAAGAGATTATGAAAAAAGCGGAAAAATTGGCTAAAAAAGAAGCCATAATTGCTACAAATACTTCTAGCATTCCCTTGGATGAGATCAGTCGAGTGATGAGTCATCCTCAGCGTCTGGTAGGTATCCATTTCTTTAATCCTGTGGCTAAAATGGATTTAGTCGAAATAGTATGCAGCACATCCACGTCTAAAAAAGTAGAGCAAGAATCTTGTGCTTTTGTTGGCCAAATCGGTAAATTACCTTTGCCTGTTAAATCTAGCCCTGGATTTTTAGTGAACAGAGTACTAATGCCTTATTTGATGGAGTGTGTGCAGTTACTAGATGAAGGTTACAGTGCAGAAACAATCGATGAAGCAGCTCTTGATTTTGGTATGTTTATGGGCCCAGTTGAGTTAGCAGATACTGTAGGGATGGATGTCTGTTTAGCTGTGGCTGAAAACTTGACCAGTCATTTTGGCGGAAGTGTTCCACAAAAATTACGTGAAATGGTGAAGGCTGGTAAATTAGGACGTAAAACTGGTGAAGGTTTTTATCACTATAAAAATGGTAAACCTGTTAAAAAGAATCCTGATGCTCAAAAAGATCAACATCTTGCAGACCGCTTGATTTTACGTATGGTCAATGAGTCTGCTGCTTGTTTGCGTGAGGGTGTTGTGGCCGATGCGGATTTATTGGATGCCGGAATGATTTTTGCCACAGGATTTGCGCCTTTCCGTGGTGGTCCTATGAATTATGCTAAAAATTTTGGGACCAATAATTTAGAGCAATTATTTAAAATGCTTGAATCGAAGTATGGCGAAAGATTTAAAGTCGATGAAAGCTTTTAATTTGACCTTCGTCGCCCCAAGGAAAACAAAGGGCGACGAAATCTTCAGAATCATGCATTGTATCACCTTAATCATGACCTGTTTTTTTTCTATGATGCTTCACGCCACTACTTGGGTTCTCCCACCGACTGGAGATCTTGTTGGTGAAATTCAATATGCAACTGCAGAGTCTAATGAAACAATTGATGAAATAGGAAAGCGTTTTAGTATGGGGTTTTACGAATTAGCTAGAGCAAATCCTCAAGTTGATTCAATCCACTCCTTAGCAGCTAACACAAGTCTTATGATTCCTTCCCAATTTATTTTACCAAAGGTTCCAAGAACAGGCATTGTCATTAACTTGGCAGAATACCGACTCTATTATTTTCCCCCAAATGAAAATGTCGTTATCACATTTCCTGTAGGAATAGGGCGAGAGGGATGGAAGACCCCTTTAGGTTTAACTAAAATTGTTGCGAAACAAGCTAATCCCACATGGCATCCTACTAGCGCTTTACAAGCTGCTGCTTTAGAACAAGGTGTTTCTTTGCCAGATGAATTTCCATCAGGGCCTTACAATCCATTAGGTCAATATGCTTTACGTTTAGGGTGGCCTACTTTTCTGATTCATGGCAGTAATCGAAGTGATGGAATTGGCACAAGAGTCAGTGCGGGGTGTTTGCGTATGTTTCCTGATGACATAGAGCAGCTATTTAAATTAGTTCCTGTTGGTACAGCTGTTCGCGTGATTAATGAGCCTGTTAAAATAGGCCAACAAAATGGTTCTTTGTTTTTACAAGTGTATCCATTGTTAGTGGAGGAAAAACAGGTCACCTTGAGATCTTTATTACACAAAAAATTAGAAAATATCGATATAGAGAAAAACAAAGTTGTTCAAAAAGAATTAGTATATCCTTCAGGAGTAGTGCGAAAAATTTGAAATATCACTAAGTCGTAGTCGTAGCCTGGTTGCTTGCAACCGGGATAGTTGTAGCGCATATCTGCATTTGTGAAAAGATCCCCGGTTGCAAGCAACCAGGTTACGAGTTACCTAGGGTTTCATGTTGTTTTAGAATGTAGTAACTGATTAAAAGTACGATCCCACCACCTATCACATCACTAACATAATGCCATCCTAGTAACACGCAAGAGATAATTAAGAGCATATTAATAATCGCTAACGCCATACAGGGGATAGTCCATTCTTTAAGCAAATTTACGCATAACACAGCCCAAATGACATGAAAAGAAGGAAGAGCAATTAATCCACCCGCATTTGTTGTAGGGTTTAGGTAATGATGAAGTTGTTGGAATTTAAGGCCTGTTGCAATTTGATCGATGGAAAAGAAGGGGCTTATTATCACACTGGCAGGTGCAGTGGTTGGAAAAAAATAATAAAAACCAAAGCCAATTAATGTAGTGCACAGGAGAAAAAAATAATACTCTCTAAGCAAGTGAATCCGGCAAGTCATAATGACTAATAGAGGCAGAATACTCATTTGGTAGGGCAAACTATCATAAATAATAGTCAGCAAACTTTTAAATTGAGGGTGAGTATTAGTCCATATAAGTATGGCATTCATATGGATATAGCTCTTTGCCTCAAGGGCAATAATTTGTGCATCAATAGGTGGGAAGGGTGTTAATTGGACAGCATTGGTTGCTAAGGCAATCAATGACATCACTCCTAAGAAATAAAAAAACTCTTTACCTATCAAGCAGGGCGTGCTGTTTTTAAGAAAACAAAGTCTTAGGCCTAAATTCAGTAATATGATAAACAAAACAAATAACAGCACATTTTCCGGAAAATAATTATTACCTGGAAAATGATAAAAAAGAGAGTTAACCAAAAAAACAACAAAAGATAAAGCGAGAATCAATCCCGAGAGCAATACAATGGATGGTGATAAAATACGTCGCATTTAAATTTATTATTCAGCTGTTTCTAATAGTTGCTTTTGTTTAATGGCATGAAAAATCTCTTCTCGGTGGACATTGATGGATCTAGGGGCTTCAACACCAAATTTAATATTGCCATGCTCTTGAGTTTTGAATGCTAATATTTTCACAACGGTATTATTGATATTAATTACTAAAGGTTCTTCAAATTGAAGAGAAACAATATCCATTAAAATCCTCTTATTATTATTTTATTCTTTATGGATCAACAACATTGGTGTGCGAACGGTAACTCAATTTATAGATACTTGTCACTATAAATTAAGCTAAATTTATAAAAAAATTCAATTTTATTAACAACAAGCCAGATGAATAGATATTTTACTTTACTCATTGTTTCCGGCGCGTAAAAGGGTTACAATTGGCGGCTTTTTAAACCTTGCCTTACTGTGAAATTTATACTCAGAAGGCTTTTATCCACAAGGAGAAACCATGAGACATTATGAAATTATGTTTCTTGTGCACCCAGATCAAAGCGAACAAGTACCAACAATGCTTGAGCGTTATGAAGGGATTATCACAAAACACAACGGTGTAATACACCGTAAAGAAGACTTAGGTCGTCGTCAATTAGCGTACCCAATCAATGATGTTCACAAAGCTCATTACATTTTATTAAACATTGAATGTTCTCTTGAACCTCTGGAAGAGCTTAAAAATGCATTTAAATTTAACGATGCTATTTTAAGAAACTTAATTACTGTTCAAAAAGAGGCTATTACTTCAGAGTCTGTTTTAAAGAGAAAAGAAGAAAGACCAGCTTAAAGAGGAGATATCAATGTCAGCTTATTTTCGTAGAAAAAAAATGTGTCGTTTCAGTGCTGAAGGCGGCAACGAAATTGATTATAAAGACATCAATTTATTAAAAAATTACATTTCTGAAACAGGTAAAATTGTACCAAGCCGTATTACTGGTACACAAGCTCGTTTTCAAAGACAATTAGCTAAAGCAATTAAGCATGCCAGATTTATTGGATTGCTTCCTTATTGTGATAGCCACGGATAGTGATGATGAGCACGGGCGACTTTATAACCAGACAATGTAAGGTATTGGTAGAGAATAAACGGCAAGCAATTATTTATGCCGTGATTTTTTCTATTCTACCTTTTGCGTCTTGGCTTTCAGTAGTTTTAGTTTGCTTGGTAACATTAAGAAAAGGTGCTCACGCAGGCTTTGATATTTTGTTACCAGCGCTCGTGGTTCATTCTGTTCCACTGATGATGTTAATTCCATTATCCAGTGCGTTAATTAACACGTTAGTTGCCTATCTTCCTTGTTTTTTTGCCGCAGTCATGCTGCGAAAAACACAAAATTGGCAATTGGCTTTAGGCGCTTTTTTTATACAGACATTTTTAGCGTGTTTGCTAATTCAGCTTTTAGCCCCTGATTTTATTATTGATCAATTTAATCAGTTAAAAACAATCTTGGTGGCATATCAAGAATTAGTTGACACAGGTATAAATAGCATCAACTCACAAAGTTTGGCGCAATTATTTTTTGGAATTCAGCTATTGAGTACGGTTGTTTCTTCAAGCATCTCCTTGATGTTTGCACGATCAATTCAATCTAAATTATATTTGCCTGATGGTTTTAAAAATGAGTTGCTGGATTTTCGTAGTGGTAAAATTTCATTATTAATACTAATTGGAATTGCGTTAGGCTCTTATTGTGAGATTCCACTAGCTATCAATGTTCTTCCTATAGTGCTTTGTTATTTCTTAGCCGCGGGTTTTGGTTTGGCTTATTTTATTTGTGCTCGAAAGAGTCAAGTTAAGGTCTTTATACTGTTAACGTTAATGGTATTATTAAAACCAACTTTTATATTATTTGCCTACATTATTTTAGGTTCAGTAGACAGTTTATTTAATTTTAGATCGTATCTCCCTAAACGGGTGAGAGAGTCAATTTAAGGGGTTATTAAGATGGAAGTTATCTTATTAGAGAAAGTAAGAAATTTAGGTAATCTTGGTGATAAGGTGCAGGTAAAATCTGGTTATGGTCGTAATTTTTTAATACCACAAGGTAAAGCCGTTTTTGCAACATCTAAGAATGTAGAGCAGTTTGAAGAGCGTCGTGCTGAGCTTGAAAAGAAAGCACAACAATCTTTAGCGACAGCTGAGCAACGTGCCGCCAAGTTAAATGATATTACAGTTACTGTTAGTGCCATGGCTAGTGATGAAGGTAAATTATACGGTTCAGTTGGTGTCAACGAGATAAGAGATGCGTTGGTAACAAAAGGCGTTGAAATCTGCAAACGTGAAATCGTTATGCCAGAAGGCCCATTACATTCAATTGGTAATTTCACTGTTGAAATACATGTACATAGTGATGTTATTGCTAATCTACAAATTGAAATTGTTCCTGCTAAATAATTTGTAATTTGGTAAATACTAAAACCCAGGTATAAAATAATCTTATTATTTTATACCTGGGTTTTTATTATTATGATTTGTAAAAATCTTATCTAGTTGGTCAATTTTTTTACTTGAGTCAGTTTGTGTGTTGAAGAAAAAATGCTTGCCTCTAGATTGTGCGAGATTTATTGTTGCTGCAATTAATCCAACGCCTGAGATAATAGTTAGTAAATTCAATAAAAATTGCTTCCAACCCCGATGATCTTTAAGACCCGATTGTTGCGCTATACTAACATGCGTATGACATTTTTCATGAAAATCTTTTACATCTATATTGTTGCTATTAACAAATACATTGGTTTCATCACATATACTCTTAATCAAAGCTAACCCTGCGTCGGAAGCGGTTTGATGGCCATTCATGCGTAATTGTATGGATTTATTTGCTAGTTTTCTAAGGGAAAGCCTCATGTGCTGAAAGGATTCCTTATCTAATTTTTGTATGTTTGGATTGTCTTCAACTTCATGTAATACGCTGAAGATATCTCGTATTTTTTTTAAGAGCTGGGGATTATTTTTAGCTCGACAATACTTGTTATTTAATAGTGTCTTGTCATCAATATATAAAAGAACCTCTATAGTTTGTTTTAATGCAGTAAGGATAAAGTCTCTTTTAATTTTAAATTCATTAGGATAGAGTAATGTTTTGGGATGTGTGGTTACAACATTAAAGACAAAATCGTGATCAGCTTGCAGATCAGGGTGAGCGTACTGAATGATGTTTGGATGTTTTTTTGTTAGTTCTAAAATGAACTCTTTATCTTTTCTTAGAGAATCAGCAGCATGCATGAGCGATGGTGTGGATGCTTCGATAGCTGTAATGATAAAATGTTTATCTGCTTTTAAGTCATCATCAGCATATTGAAGGGCCCGATCATTTTGTTTAATTGCTTTTAAAAGAAAGGACTTATTTCTTTTTAGGGGTATTCCGTCGACGTGTATATTAAAAATTTTCTGATAGTTTTCATCACTTAAATTCGTACAACGATTGATAATAATATTTAAAATACCCTGATGTAAGGTTACGTTATCAATCAAATTCCTAAGTTTGATCTGATCGTTTTGGTAAGCAGTAACATAGGTAATAAGAAATGACTCATCGTTTTGGAAACATGGTAGTGATAAGAGTTCGCTCAGTGTTTCTGGGAATACCTTTGGCCAGACCGCTGGATTGATTTGATTCGGTATGCCTTGGGCAAGTAACCATTGAAAGGATTCAAGTATGGGATGAGTTGTTTCTTGAATAAGTAACTCAAGAGCATGCATACCTTCGATCTCTATTTCATCAAGTTTTGCACCGTTTGAGATAAGCCAATTAGCTGCCTGTATTCGTTGTTCATGACTCAAGGGTGTTTCGGTTTGCTTGAATAGTAAGCTAAGCAACAGTTGGTAATTTACAAGGATAAGTTCTTGTGGCTCATTATCTGAAGGTATTGGTGCGTTAACTAATCTTTTTAATACCATTAGTTGCGTGTGAATATAATGTTCAAGATGAGTTGCTGTATGCGAAGATAACTGATAAGTCTTGAGAACGTTTTGTATATTGAAATCAACATCATTCCAATGTGAGTTTACATAGGGAAGAGCTTTTGTTAATGTTTGACACGTTTCTATATCTAAATCAGTTAGTTCGTTGCTAATTTGTTCGCGCCAATTAAACAAGGTGTAATCAGCCAGTGAGTGCTTGATAATATAACGAAGCGCTTGGTTTCGATGAGATAGTATGTTACGTAATACCAACAGGTCAGCACGACTTGTTTCACGATAGGGCAGTAAATATTGCTCAAAAAAAGCAAATTTTTCTTCGGATGCATCCTCTAACCAAGCCAGTGAAGTGTCAGCATGCCGTAATAACTGAAAATCGCCGTTGAAAAAACGTGCTTTCTCAATTAGGTCTTGATAAGTTTTATCGATGATTATTTCATCTGGCAGCGTACCTGCTAAGATGGTGTGCTGTGTTGTACTTATCCAGGTGTTGGGTATGACATTTTTAGTTAAGTAAGATGAAAAGATCTTTAAATCTTGTTGACTTATTATCATGCACTCAATGGCATCATTGGATTGTTTTCGAAACAGCAAAGCATGCACTGGTTTTAAGTAAGCGCTCAAAAACTGCTTTTCTTCGTAGTAGGTTTGATAATAATTACGACTCACGTAAAGGTTACCAAAATCAGGTGCTGTAGGCGTGCTTTTTCGACACATCTCGGTTAGTGTCATGAAGCTGATTTGATAAGAGTCTTGGGTCATTTCTAACAACGAATATTCTTGGTAGGGGGATGCGTGGAGTTTTAAGTTAAATGTTTCTACCATGGCGTGTTTTTCTTGTTGTTGTTCTAGTAGAACCTGGACTTGTTTTTGGATTTCTACTTCTTTTCCATGATCTAAACCTATTGTATTAAGTTGCATGGGTTGGCAAAAAGGCAATGATGTAGTAAGGATTTGATTTAAATCAGTACGCATCTTGTCTGAAGCATTTTCACCTAGTGTTTCCACGATAGTTGACCAGTGTGTAAATAGGTCATTGAGTAATTTTTCTAATATAATGTTTGTGGGCATCATGATGTTAAGACCGCCATAGAGTTTAAAATAATCCATGGATGTTTGTTCAACAAAATAGTCTTGGCATGTTCGTGTATACACGTGTTTTTTGAGCATATCATCATTGGGCAATGCCAATAGGCGTTTGATTAGGTCATTGCGAATGAGGTTAGTCATTTTAGCTTGTGCGGCATAAAAGTTATCATGTTGTAATTGACGTTCGTCATTGGCAGAAAGATGTTCAATAACAGCATCAATCGATGGAAAGAGGTTTATTTGATTTTCAGGGACAATGAGTTCTAACTGTTGATCATCTTGAAATCCTCGCATACGCAAAAAACCTTGTAGTGATTTTTCTAAAGTTGTATCTTTATTAATTAAAGTCAGAGCCTTGGCATGGCGTGCCTGTTTTAAATCAACTCCTAAGGTATGAGCTTGATCATAATAACTAAAACGTGCATCTGGTGAGCAGTCTAATGCGAGATTGATTGCATCAGGATCACTCGAGCCCAATATGATGGGTTTGGTATTTTCGGAAACCCCGAGTGCGCAGAGTAAATTTTGTTCATTGAAAAACAGGATGTATTGCAATGGAGTTGGTTTTTTGAATTGTTCAGGATGTAATCGCACATAACGTGCAATTGATTCTGCGACCTTTAGGTTGCTGATACCTTTAAAAGTGGCACAAATATCAATAATAGCACGAATAGATTCACCAGCGGTTTTGTTAGCAAATAATCCATTGATAAAATCTTCTGATGAGGCTTGGGCTACATGACGAATCGCGGTTTTTTTTGTTTTAAGCAGCTCCACAATGAAACCATCTGTGGCGGCAGCCATTTGTTTGTTGTAGCTGAGGCGCTGATGATAGGTGCTACTGTTTAATGGAGTTCCTGTCATGCCTTGGATTGAACGGTAAATATCAACATGATTATAAGCATCACTGTGCAATACTTCTGGTTCGAGATGAATGCGAGTCAGTACGTCAGATTTTAGAATTTCAAAAATTAACCCTTTGTTTTTTCGAAGTTTATAAAATACTTGCTTAAATTGTACATCATTATCTAATTGAATTTGGTGTAATGGTTGTTCAAAATCAGGTGCTATTACGCGAAGCAGTGACGCTGTTGGTGTTTTATCTAGCATACCCAGCATAGGGTTTCTTAACAGTTCTTCGCGGGTTTGTATTTGGAGTTGCTCAAGGTAGCGTTTAAGATCCTCTGGTTCTACACCATTAATCAAAAACATTTGAATGGTAAAGTTAATTGCTTCCAGATGGTTACCAAAGCGGCTGCGTTCATTAGGGACATTATTGGCTAAATAGGGAATGGCTGTTTTTTCGCCCATATTTAATCGGGAGGGGCCATAATGTTCATTCAAGTTTCGCTTTAACGTTTGAGACAAGAGTTCGCTGACTTGCTCTTTGTAGAGCGCTATGATTGATCGTCTTGTTTCATCAGCCTGAACAACTAGGTCTGGAATAATTATGCCGTTATTGAGTAGGTAATCCTGCAGCGCCTGTTTGTCTGTGTCACTAATGGTTTTTATGTGTGGAAAAATGCATTTAAATGGGCTTTTAGGATGCTCTAATAACGCGCATGCTAACAGACCAATGGCTGTTTTCCATTGTTCCTCTTTGGTAATACATTCTTTGTTTTCCAAGAGTGAGGCTAATGTTTGATGCTCAAATGCATCCCCTAGTGAATCTAGTGAGACGTGTTCAAAAAACTTATATAATTCAATACACTCGGTAATCGATGTGAGTGGGATGGGATGTCGATCACCCAAAGTGTAATTGAGTTTTTTCTTTAAGAGTAAACCATCATGCACTTCATCTATGATAACATCCGCACGTGCTCGAAAGAGACTAACAATGTTATTCAGACAGGCGATTTGTTCTGTCCATCGCGTGTTATCTTTAGGATCATCTGGTTTTTGTAATAGCAGCTCTAAATATTTTAATTCCAGTGATTGGACGGAATCGCCAGTGGTGACCAGATAGTTTTTAGCGGTGATAATGTTGATTAATTTGTCGTGGATGAATTGCAATGCGGCAGGAGAGCAGTCACTGTCGCGATTAAATTCAAATGGACAGGCTTTTTGGTTAAAAAGGCGAGCCGATGTGCTTGATAAATCGGTGCAGTTTGTTTCAAACAAGGCGCGAGGTACTTCTACAACCACCAGATTACTCCCGGTAGTTTTTTTTCGTGCGAGAGCGGGTAATATGACTTTTGACTTACCGCCACCCATGATAATTTTTTCGACTAATTCACAAAACGTGTAAGGATCTGCCTCGGGTGAAGTAGCTAATCGCTTAATGGCCTGTATCTGTTGTGGGCGCAAAAGCACTTTATCGTAATATTGTAAGACGGCTAATACAGGCTCGGTTTGATAGTCAACCAAATCGCAGGTTAAAAGGTCATGTGCCATCTGCTGAAAAATAGCCGGATCGGAGGTATTGTCGCTGCTTGTTGTTTGCACTTGCTTGCAAAACCGTTGCAAGGCTTGCTCTCTTACAGAAAAGGCTACGACATGGCTTATCATTGTATGGAGGTGCTCAATCTGAGCTTCATCCAATCCAGTTTCTAGTGCAAACATTGCTTTATCTGCTCTAAGATAGAGTGACAGGAGGCGTGGTTCATCAAGGGGTGCGCGTACCTCTCCTTCCAGCTCTAGGTCGTGATGTTGTTTGGTGAGTGGATGAACGGGACCTGCATTAGCGAGTGCGATCATTTCAGTTCTAAGCATTGTTAGTTCGTTTGCCAATTGGGCAGCATAAGTTTGGGCGTGATGATGTAGCACCGCACGCGTTTTAGGCTGTTGCAGCAGCTCATGAGCAAGGTGCTTCATGTTAGTTAATGCTTGGACTTGAGTCCGACCGGCTGTTAGCTCAGCCTTGCTAAAAATCGCAAGCGTTGCATTGTCATCCAGTAACACATTTGATGCTTGGCCAAAGATGCGTGCTTTTTCCCGATATTGCTGAGCAAGTAGACGACATTCAACAGGCATCAACTCTATTAGTCTCTCGACATGGAAGTCTGCGAGTTTTAAGCACTGGGCGGCGATCATTGAAGGTGTTGGGGTTGGAACCTCTTCAGTCAGTGTGCCCCAGATTGTTGATGTGTCAGCAAGAATTTTGTCTGTGGTATCCTTTAATTGATAAATGGCTATTGGTTCATGGGGCAAAGATTCAATATTATTTAGGATGCCTGTAAGCGTCCATTTATTTTTGTTAATTAGGTCTCGATTATTAGCTACGCGCCATAACACGTTAAATAGGAATGAGGTTTCGTTTTGCTCATCAAGGGTGGTATGTCGATTCGCAATTAAATAAGTTCTGCAAAAGGCCACTAATGAGGCTTGTGCTTCTTTTTTCCTTGTATCCTCGCCTGAAAACAACATCATAGCAAGGTAGTCGTTGAAATATTCGTCCATATACGCTTCTGTAATATTTGGTTTTAGTCCTTCTAAAAGAGTTGTTTGACCTACATTTGTTTTTTTTTCATTCACCCTTATAAACAAATGTTTTTTCGAAAGACTCAAATCAATAGGTAACAGGACTAATTCGGAGTGGTGTTTGCATACAGCCTCTTCTTGTTTTAAAAAAACATCGATGTCTATTAGTCGTTTCTGATATCCAAGCGGTAATCGGCCGTTCATCTGTTCTTGAGCGTGCAATGCCTCCGATTCTTGCTTTAAAGATTTGAGACGAAGTCGTTGCCATTCATAGCCTAGAGCACCTATCGCTTTGGGCTTCTCGCCTGGGAGGTTAAAATGATAATAATCTAATAAGCTTTTGCACTCGCTGTCTTTTAGATTGAATTCATGTCCAAGATGCCTTCTCATCGTTTGATAACGTGAATAAAGACTAAAAAGTGTTTGATTTAATCCAGCATAAAAATCTTTGACTTCCCCCAAGCGGAACTCTTGATACCAATCATTCCAGGTTTCTATGGCAACTATTTTTTTGGGAAATGAGATGGTGTTATCAGGCGTAAAGGATCCCGTGAACAAGGCTAACACTTTTAGCTGACAAGCGACATAAGGTGGTGTTGTAATGTGAACGCCTGCACGTTCGTCTTTAGGTAAGGCATTAATAATCCAATCCAATATATTTAGCTCATCAATGGTATGCTTAAGACCGCCCAAACGCTTAGCACAATCCTCTAGTACGTCCCATGCTTTGTTCGGTTGAAGGCTACCTAACAGCACATAACAAAGGTATAGAGCGTCAGCAGGGTTGTCCGGGCGAACTATATCGTCTGATCCCAGTTGATAACGAATGATTCTCTCGCTTTCGGTATATTGCCAAGGTAAAAATTGTTTGTGTTTTGCATCATCCGAATAATCTCGTCGCATCATTAGTTCCTGAGCCTTGTCTGGAACAATTCTTGATATGTCTTGTTTCAAATGATAAAACGCAGTACGTGAAGAGACGGCCTTAGTTAGAATAAAAGGCTGTACTGGCAAATAGCACATACGCTGACGTGTTATTTTATTTTCAAAAATAAGACCTACAACATCAGGCATTAATAGACTTGCATGATCTACTAAGATATAAGATGGGTCATTTTGTAAATGAAAAACCCAGTTATTCAATTCTTTGGTTGCTAGCAGAATTAATCCATATCGACCAAACGTGATCTCATATTGCTTATTATGATGCCTAGCAATGGTGATGAAGGAAGCGGACTCAAATTGTTTAAAGAATTGATAAAATGAATCAGCTTCTGGTTTATCATCGTTTAGACAAAGCGACACATCAGTAATACAGCCTTGCTCATCGAGTTTTTTTAAGGTCTTATTCATGTACGCATAGGCTGGGCGATTGCGTTCTGTAATAATAAAGAATTTATTGTTTTCACAATTAATCCAGAGTTGGTTGTCACGTTGTTTTATGATGTTAGGAAATTTTAATGGAGTATAAAAACCATGATCCAGTCCATAGTTCTCTTGATGTAAATTGAATGCTCTTAATTCGTACCAGCTTTTTTGCCCATTGATCCGCCATTGTTTTTGAAGACGATTTTGTATAAAACGTAATGGATCTTTACCTACTTCGAACATAGCATTTTTTTTGGATACAAAACATGGGGTCATGGATTGAGGATTTAAGAATCGCATTACGCGATGATTCATAATATTAAGTGGAGTGCCTATGCAAGCAAGACCCTGCTGATTAAAGATCAATCCAAGCTCTATATCTACGCGATATTCGATATTCATATCTCCCTGCTTCATGAAAACGCTATAGATTTGAAATTGCCTAGTAGGTTCCTTAGTGACAACCCCAAGGCCTAACGACTCAAGAGTCTGTGAAATCTGCTGTGGAGTAATTAAACTTAGGTCACAATATGTTTTAAAGACATGTTTTGCACGAGATAAGTCAAATTGGCTGGCACTATCAAACAACATGTCGTGCTGACTTTGGCTGTTTAGGTAGAGATAAGAAGGCAATGTTAGTGCAAGTAAGTTTTGGGCTTTATGCTGATTAGGTTTAGAGGCAAACTTGAAACAGGCGATACTTGTTAAAAAATGATATAAATGTAAGCCGTATTTTATTGCAGCATCCTGATTTTCATGGAGCTCCAATAGATCAGTTATTTGTCTCTGAAGGCTGATAAGCCGTTCATACCCCAACAAGGGGTTATAAGCTGTTGCATAGCTTGTAACTAAGTGATTAAGGCGTATAAAAAAGAGGGCGCTTTGTGAGAAATAACCTTGCTCCGTATGATACCTTAATCCTTCCTGAACGAATTGTTCAATCCTATCCAAAATAATGGAGTCTTTATCCAGCGCAGCTAATAAAAGTCCTGGTTCAAACAGATTGGCTTCTATATAAATCTGGTAATCTAAATCAGATATTTTAGCCATATGTTTTTTAAAATAATCAAGTGTTAAGTCAATTTGATGTATTGGTGAGGATCGCAGATGCAAAAGTTCACGATCAACCATCGTACGTTGATCTATGCTTTGACTCCATTTGATGGTTGTGCCTAAATGCTCATATAATTGTATTTCATTGTCTTTGAATTTGTTCTGATGATAGTTATTATCAGCAAGTAATGCTATGTTAGTGGAGGGCTTGTTTGGTAATCCATATTTACAGTAATAAAAGTGTTTTTCATTGTTAGTAATCGTTAGCATGTCCATGATGATGGAGTTTACAGTAACGTGCGGGGATTCAAATATCTGTATTTTATTACCACCGAAAGAATAGATATAATAGGACCTGCTTTTTTGATAACACTGTTCTACGAGTTTCTGTAGTTTAAATTTATCGGTTAGTGGTTTATAGGTTGGGTCTTGACTGAGTACATCAAAATTCCTTGTTAAATAATATAGTTCTTTGAGGTTTTGTTGTTTTAGCTCGACTGCGACATCATGATTTTTTGGTGGAACATAAGCTTTTAATAGCGCTTCTTTAATGAGAGGTTCCGAGTTAATAATATCGAGGTAGTATTCTTGTACGTCATTCTTATAGAGATATTTTCTTGTGGTTAGATCACTCAGATACAACGATTGAATCACCTTCAGGCGTGAATCAAGCATCGGATTATTGGTAGCAAAATAAGGATTATCTAGATTCTTTTTTATATACTTTATAATGATACTGGCGGTTATATCATGAAATGTAGATGGTTTTCCTGTGCTTATAGGAAACTGAGTCGTAATATAATCAATGATGCTCATTACACTTAAGCCAACAACTAACATAGCAGGTAATCTGATTGGATTATAAGACTCGAGATAGATATCTTGTAGTGAGTTGATCAATGTATAAAACTTGACTTGATTATGTTGATTAATGCCTCTATAAAACTCAATAGGTGTCCCAAATGGTTCTGTTTTTGAGGGTAGTGGAAAACGAGCAAATAGAGCTTCGATTCGATCAATCAAAATGGTGTGATGCGATTCTAAACTAAGTATTTTACAGTGTTGGAGGAATATATCCAGCTGGATTAATAAATCTTTGCCTCCCATAACAAGGGGTTCCGTTGGTATCTCTTTGATGGAATGAGAGACAGCAAGAGAAGGGCATGAGGCACTAAGGGTGTGTGAGTACGCTGGTAAGGTGATCGTAAATTGTGTTTTAGGCATATATTGCACACGATCAGGGGCGGTATTTGGGAGCGGCTTATGGATTGCGGTTGTCAATTGCTCTCGATAAGCATCTAACTCACGGCGTTCTTTGGTGATGAACGTTTCATCAAATACATCACCAGTATTTAAGGTTCTTAGCAATGTTTTAATGGCACTTTTCAAGAGCGATTGAACGCGCGGATCGCCTAAATTTTTTTGCACCTTTAGTACGTTGATATAATCGTCAAGTGCATAACGTTTGAAGTCATAAATGAAGCGTTGATACGCAGAGCTTGTGCGGAAGGTCCCTTTTAACATCTGATGTAATGAGCGTTGAGCACACGTACCTGATAATTGCCCTGAGGTGAAAGCATGCTCGGCTTGATCTGAAATAGAAATCAACTGAGCATTTAAAAAAGCAATTTGTGGTAACACCTTTTCATATAATTGTTCCTCATCAAATAAATCAGCATTTTGAGCTCGTGAATAAGGTAATTGTGCCAAAATCAATTCATATAGAAAGTTACTTAACTTTTGGTCATCAACCGGTTCGGGTATCTGATAGGCTTGTACGGGGTAATATAATTCGCGGTCTGTAGCCGATTTTCTCTCATGGTATTTCAGCCCAGCACCTGCGTTATGGATGTAAAAATTAAATCCGCTAGATGTTCGCTTAAATTGGTACATCATGGCATGACCATTACCATTAGGATTTACCCAGCCGCCAGGGATGCTGAGATACTCATTTTCTTTTAGCGCCATCAAATCAGTAACAATTCTGCTGGATAGAATCATAGGGTCTTGGAGTTTCCTTGATAGCACTCTGATTTCTATTTCGATTTCGATAGTTTTGCTCAGGCTGTGTTTAAGCGCCAGTACTTCATCAGACAAGTGTGTTGCTAATCCATCAAGATAACGGCCCAAATAAGCTGTGGTGCGTGCAAAAGTATTCCCTTCTAGTTCAAATGTACCACTGAGTTCTGCATCATTATGTATATGTGAAAATAATGATAGATCAATCGGCGCGTTGGGATCAGATGATTTATCAAATGGATTTGGCATTTTAAACCCTAATTGATCATTTTTTGTAACTATAGTTGATTTATAGTATAAAAGCCAATTCTGGGTTTTATTAAAGAAACAAGGTAAATGCGAACCGGAGCGCTCGATGTATTAATAAAATAGGTAACCTGAAATAATTTAAATAGAGTCCAAATGAAAGTGGTTAATTTTGCCTTATTATCTTTAATGCGATGCCATACGCGCTTCCAGCACCTTTTTAAGAGCGTTACGTCTTTATTATTTCAGATCTTGGTTCTTGACTCTTATCTCTTATTTTATCCTCTTAAAAGGCAAATACCTCGGTTCCCAAAAGATATCATTGACTAGTTTTGTTAAATCAGCGTCTTGATTCTTTTGAGCATGTCCAGAATTAATGGCGCATTGTGCAACTGCCACAGCAATTTCTTTCGCTACAGTTTGAGCATCATCTAGGGATGGTAATAATGGTAAAAAACTATCCTTTTTGCTGGGTGCGAATTGACATAGCGCGTCAGTGGCAGCCAAGATCATCTCTTTAGTTAGTTTTGAGGCATTAACAGCAAGCACACCCAAACCTATCCCTGGAAATACTAATGCATTGTTACATTGAGCAATTTGTAGCATGCGATTATGATATTCTACAGGTGGAAAAGCCGTTCCTGTTGCTATTAAGGCCTTGCCTTGACTCCAGGTTAATATATCTGCAGGTTTCGCCTCACATTTTTCATCGGGATTGGATAAAGGGAAAATAATTGGGCGTTCACAGGTTCGTGACATCGTTTCGATGATATCTTGTGAAAAAGCACCTGCTTGAGCTGAGCAACCAATAAGGATGGTAGGTTTTACATGCCTGACTGTATCCGTAAGAGAAGGGTGTTGTTTTTCATTGATAGACCATTTTTCTATCTCTTTAGGTGATCGCGCATAGGGTTTTTGTGATTCAGTAAGCTCAGGATCGTTATCAAGTAATAAACCTTGTCTATCGATTAGCCAGAATCGTTGATGTGCTTCTTTAATACTTAACCCATCTTTTACCATCGCATCAATAATTTGATCGCTAATCCCTGTGCCGGCTGACCCTGCGCCAAAAACAACAATACGTTGATCGGATAATTTAGAATCTGTAACATCGCACGCAGCCAATAAGGCAGCTAAAGTAACAGCTCCTGTGCCTTGAATATCATCGTTAAAGGTACATAATTCATTTTGGAATTGATCTAGTATGCGTCGTGCATTTCCACGCCCAAAATCCTCCCAGTGTAAAAAAGCATTAGGGAATTGTTTGTGTATCTCATCAACAAAGGTGGATATAAATTCATCGTAGGTTGCCCCACTAATTCGTGGGTGACGACAACCTAGGTACATTGGATCATTTAATAAATCTTGATTATTCGTGCCCACATCAAGAAAAACTGGAAGGGTGCGCGTTGGGTCGAGACCACCACATAAACTATAAACCATGAGCTTAGCAACAGGGATATCCATACCGCCAATGCCCTGATCACCAATACCTAAAACACCCTCACCATCGGTAACAACAATGACATCAATTTCCGGATTAGAACGGTTTTGAATTATTTCTTCAATGTGATTTTTATCCGAAAGAGCAATGTATAAGCCTCTGGGCTGTCTGTACTCAAGACTAAATCGTTTAACCGCAGCACCAACTATAGGGGTGTAAATTACCGGTAACATTTCACCTAAATGACGATGTAATAATTTATAAAATAGGATTTGATTCTTATCATGTAAATTATTTAAATAGATATTTTGTTGTAATCGAGTGGTATAACTCGAAAATTGTAAATAGGCGCGTTTGACCTGCTCATCTAAGGTTTCAACTCGATTAGGAAGCTTACCTAATAAGCCAAATTCTTTTCGTTCTTCGTTGGTAAATGCAGTACCTTTATTTAATTGCGGGGTTGTTAGTAAAGGTTTTCCACAAAGGGAGGTTTCTACATATTGTTCATTTGTGTCTGGGTCGCGCTGTAATTTAAAATCTAGCATGGGTTGTTTTCGCCAAGATGGAATTAAGGACTATCTAGTGATAATATCGACTTTTTGTAGTCTACATCAAGAGGTTAAGTATGAATAAATACTTAGTAGTAATATTAATAAGCTTAGGGTTAACTTCTTGTACAACAAAAGACGGACGATATTATCAATCTCATCCTAAAGAGTTACAAAAAGCCATGCAAGCTTGTTCTGAGCCATCATACCAGGGATTAAATTGTAATGATTTAGAGCTTATAGCTAAGCGTATGAATAACAGAGCGTATGAATTACAACGAAATCCCCAAGGGTTTGGTGCTAAAATTTTGACATTACAAGAAACCATTATAAAACAACAGCAACAAATTAAAACAGTAAATACAGATACTGAATTGAAGGCGAGTATCAAAGAAAATAAACATGAGTTAGCCGAATATTTGGCAGTTGTTAAATGGTTAGAATCACCAGCGAGTTAATGAATCATGAGAGTACTGATAAGTAATGATGATGGAGTTTTGGCGCCTGGAATTAATGTCTTAGCCCAAGAGCTATCTCATGTTGTTGATATTGAAGTCGTAGCGCCTGATAGAAATAGAAGTGGTGCAAGTAACTCTTTAAGTTTGTCGCGTCCTCTAACCGTCAGACAATTAGAAAATAACTATTATAGTGTTGAGGGAACGCCAACTGACTGCGTGCATTTAGCTGTCACAGGTTTTTTAACACCTGTTTTCGATATGGTAGTTTCTGGTATTAATGATGGGGCTAATTTAGGTGATGATGTGTTGTATTCCGGCACAGTTGCTGCGGCAATGGAGGGACGCCATCTTGGATTACCTGCTATAGCTGTTTCGATGGTTGGCGATGAAATTAAGCATTATAAAACAGGGGCAATTATTGCTAAGCAATTGGTAATGCAATTAAGTACTCATCGATTACCTTCTCAAACGATTTTAAATGTGAATGTTCCGGATCTGCCTATAGAACAAATTAAAGGCATACAAGTCACGCGCTTAGGAACTCGGCATGGTGCTCAACCCATCGTTAAAGATCAAGATCCTAGAGGACGACCTATTTACTGGATAGGCTTGCCGGGTATGGCCGCAGATGCTGGCGCTGGCACTGATTTTTGTGCTGTGAATGAAGGCTATGTTTCAATTACCCCGTTACATTTAGATATGACGCATTATAAAATGTTTGATCAATTATCTAGCTGGTTGAACGGAGTAAGTTTAACTTCTTAATGGATTATACAGTATGCGAATCACCTTTTTAAAACGATATATAAGCCTTCCCTTGCTGGCAACCCTTCTTGTAGGTTGTGGTTCTAATTTGGCTCCTGTGAGTGAATTAACATGGCATCCATACTCACGCAATCAAAAAACGCATATTGTGCAACGAGGGGAAACCTTGTATGCCATTGCCTTCCGTTATGACACAGATTTTCGCACCCTGGCTCGCTTAAACTATGTTAGGCCTCCCTATTCATTAAGAGTGGGTCAAGTATTAAGTTTACAAGGAATTGTGCATCAAACAGCAGCTCCCAGACAGACCAATCAAGTTATAAGATCGCCTGCTATTTATTCTCCGGCCCAACGTTACTCTCGCTCTTCCTCTGGCTGGTTATGGCCGGTAAGTGGTCGCGTAGTGACTTCCTTTATTCCTGAGCAAGGAAAAAAAGGCATAAATATTGCATGTAAAAATGGTGAAAAAGTAATTGCTTCTTCTGGTGGAGTTGTTGCTTATGCTGGAAATGGGTTATCAGGATATGGTAATTTAATTATTATTAAACATAATAATGAATTTTTAACCGCTTATGGTCATAATGCAAGAATTAAAGTATCAGAAGGGCAACGAGTGAATGCTGGACAAGTTATTGCAGAGGCCGGTGTTATTGATCATAAGTATTCTGGTGTTCATTTTGAAATTAGAAAGTCGGGATCTCCAGTCAACCCATTGAATTATTTACAAAAAGGTTGATTTTTATATAAAGTTGGGGCGACAATAGATTTATCAAGGGTGGGGTAACAACCTGGGCGATGTAGTAACTTTTAATGCACAGCGAACATTACTAGGTGAAAATCATGCGCAATGACGATGAATCAAATAAAGATGTAGAAATTAAAGATGAAGAATGGTCTGAACCAGAGGAAGAATTATCTTTAATTGAAGATGATGATATTGATTTGATTGCTGAGAAAGGCGGTGAAGAACTAGAACCATCTGATTTTTCTGATGAGACTGTTTTTCCTACTTTCGGGCGCGGAAAAAACGCTCTAAAGATGATGGATGCTACGCAATTGTATTTAAGTGAAATTGGGTTTTCACCTTTACTGAGTGCTGAAGAAGAAGTCCATTACGCAACACTTGCCTTACAAGGCGATGTTGCTGGACGTAAAAAAATGATCGAATCCAATTTACGTTTAGTTGTTAAAATTTCTCGCCGTTACTTAAATCGAGGCTTGCCTTTGCTGGATTTAATCGAAGAAGGTAATTTAGGGTTAATGAAGTCGGTTGAAAAGTTTGATCCACAACGTGGTTTTAGATTTTCAACCTATGCTACATGGTGGATAAGGCAAACCATTGAGCGCGCTATCATGAATCAGACCCGAACTATTCGACTACCAATTCATGTGGTTAAAGAACTAAATGTTTATTTACGTGCAGCAAGACAATTAACTCAAAAACTAGATCATGAACCATCTCCAGAAGAAATTGCTGAAATGGTGGATAAACCTTTAGAAGACGTACAAAAATTATTAGGTTTAAACGATAAAGTGGCTTCAGTAGATACGCCCATAGGCTTTGATGAAAACAAATCATTACTAGACACCATAGCAGATGAGAACAGCCTGAATCCGGCAGAATTATTAACTAACGAAGATTTACGTTTACACATTGAGTCATTGCTAGATGAGCTCACTGAAAACCAACAAGAAGTGATTGCACGACGATTTGGCTTACGCGGTTTTGAAAAAGCAACTCTGGAAGATGTAGGTAAAGAAATTGATTTGACGCGTGAGCGTGTACGCCAGATACAAGTGGAAGCTTTAAAAACCTTGCGTGGACTACTGGAAAATGTTGGGTTATCTCAGGAAGATTTATTTTAGAGAGCGTGTGCTTGTAACCATGTCAGTTACCAGCCTCCATGTTGATGACAGATAATGGGGTTATGCACTATATAACCCTGACTTTCTGATACAGCAATCATCATGCTGCGTTTTGAATTTTTACGATCAAACCTAAACGATCTCTATTAATCATATCTTGCAAACATAATCGGACAAATTGCTTTTTTGAATAACCTAATAAAGTCTCATATTCAGCAGCTTTTTTAGGACATGGGTTTATATCCGTATAAACCTATGTCCTTTAGGGTAGTATGTCAATATCTATGCATTTAGTTTGAATTTGGCAGTCAATCCTTGCCAACAATTATTGTAATTTTTTTGACGAAAAGAACTATTCATTGCCTGTTCAGTTACTTTCCACACATCCTTTGTTTCAAACATGAAAGCTAAGGCATTAAGATATTGCTCAGGTTTTAATTTTTGCATAATCGCAAGTTCATAACTTTTATGATCAGGACCATGCGCAGTCATTGAATTATGTATACTTGCTCCACCAGGAAGAAAACCTTCCGTTTTTGCATCGTATTCGCCGCGTATCAATCCCATTAATTCATTCATGTAGTTTCGATGATAATAGGGTGGTCTAAATGTATGTTCGGCGACCATCCAACGAGGGGGAAAGATCACAAAATCTAAGTTAGCGACACCTGGCGTATCACTTTCTGATGTTAAAACAGTAAAAATACTAGGATCAGGGTGATCAAAACTGACGGTATTAATTGTATTAAACAAACTTAAATCATAAGAATAGGGTGCATAATTACCATGCCAGGCGACTACATTAAGGGGTGAATGATTGCTTGCTGCTTGCCATAGTTTGCCTTGATTTTTGCACACCAATTGCACGTCATGAATTTTCTCTTCAAATGCAGCAACCGGATAGTTAAAATGACGAGGATTAGCTAAACCATTTGCCCCAATGAGTCCTAAATTAGGAAGGGTAAGAGGATTGCCACTATTCTCACATAAATAGCCTTTGGCTTCTTGGCTGATAAGTTCTACTCTAAATTTAATTCCGCGAGGTATGACCGCAATTGTGCCTGGGCATATGTTTAATTTGCCAAACTCTGTATGTAAATTAATTTCTCCCTGGTAAGGAACCAATAATAATTCACCATCATTATTAGAGAAGTATTTATTTTGCATTGATTCAGTGCAGTGATAAAGATAAGCGTTCACTGAGTGATTACCTGCAAGATGAAATAAACCATCGACAAAATCACTCGTTGTGGATTGGTTGGTATGTATTGGAGACCAGCGTAATGGATTAGGTGATTGCTCTGGATGAAAGGGACTGATAAGTGCTTTGTCGTATAAAGAATAATTTCCATGAACTACTGAGGGAAGTATTCGATAAAGCCAGCTGTGTAAATTACTCTGACGTGGACGAGTAAAGGAGGTGCCATTGAGTTGTTCTGCAAAAAGACCTAAATTACAATGTTGTGGTGAATTTTGATTGCTAGGTAATGCGCCAGAAACTGCTTCAGTTTGATGGTAATTGCCAAATCCTTGCAGATACACAATGCTCTCCTGGTCTAAAAGGTAATTGTAGCCTGGAAGCCTTTAAGTTAATGTTATTTTCGCTTCTCCTGAAAACGGGGGAAGTGAAAACCTAACCTAATGGCATGGCCTCCATCTCAAACTCTAGTGTGCCATGAAAGCTGATTCAAGCACAACCACACGATTTAGGAGGAAATAATAAATTGTCGCTTACCATAAAGATTTTTAATAACAGAGCATGTATAATTTTAGGAAATGAGTAATTTCTTTAAATAAATCTATTTCGAGGTAAGAAATGGCAGGTCATAGTAAGTGGGCTAATATTAAGTTCCGTAAAGGTGTTCAAGATGCTAAGCGTGGTAAAATATTTACTAAGTTGATTCGTGAAATAACTGTTGCTGCTCGCATGGGCGGGGATGATGAATCCTCTAATCCACGTTTGCGAGATGCCGTTAAAAAGGCACTAAATGCCAACATGAAACGCGACACCATTGATAATGCAATTAAGCGTGGTGTTGGAGGGCTTGATGCTGATGCAATGGTTGCCATGCGCTATGAAGGTTATGGTCCTGGCGGGATTGCAGTGCTTGTAGATTGTTTATCGGACAATAAAAATCGCACTGTTTCTGAAGTACGTCACGCCTTTACTAAAAATAACGGCAATCTTGGAACAGATGGTTCAGTTGCTTATTTGTTTACCCATCAAGGCGAAATTCTTATGGCTGCTGGGCAATCCGAAGATCAAGTTATGGAAGTAGCTATTGATGCGGGAGCCAATGATGTATCTGTTGATGAGGGGCAAATCGAAGTCATTACGCCCGTAGAAGCCTATCACAGCGTTTTAAACGCACTCCAAAATGCGGGCTTAAATATAGAGCAATCGCAATTAAGCATGCGTGCACAGACTCTTATTGCTATTGATGATGAATCAGCTGAAAGTTTACTTAAGTTAGTTGATATGTTAGAAGATTTAGATGACGTTCAAGAAGTCTATACTAATGCTGAATTTTCAGAAAAATTAATAGAATCAATGAACTAATGACTATTATTCTAGGGATAGATCCCGGCTCAAGGATTACTGGCTATGGTTTGATAAAACAAACCGGCCAACTCATTGAGTACATTGACAGTGGCTGCATTCGCACCTCTTTGGACGGTGAATTAAGTCAAAAATTGTTACAAATTTATAACGGAATCTGTGAGTTAATGGACCATTACTCACCTGATGAAGTAGCTATTGAGCAAGTTTTTATGCATGAAAACCCGAACTCGGCATTAAAGTTGGGGCATGCACGAGGGGTTGCTATGGTTGCTGCCGCATCGCACCGAGTTAAAGTCAGTGAGTACTCGGCACGAGCTGTAAAACAAACGATAGTGGGGTATGGGGCGGCAGAAAAAACCCAAGTCAGTCATATGGTGGTTCAACTTTTATCATTAAATAGCGCGCCGCAAAGTGATGCAGCCGATGCTTTAGCTATTGCGATTTGTCACAGTTATATGCGCCATAGTCTTAATACTGTTTTAGTTAAAAAGGGTGTTGGTTTGAGTTTAAGGAGACGAAAACGATGATTGGATGGCTTGATGGAACAATAATAGATAAGCATCAACCAGGAAAGTTAGTCCTGAATGTCCATGGTGTCGGTTATGATGTGGAAACGTCATTAAATACTTTTTTTCAATTGGATACGTTGAATGGCTCCATTGGTTTGCATATACACACCGTTGTACGTGAAGATGCTTTACTGTTGTATGGCTTTTTAGACAGAGAAGAAAGGGCTCTCTTTAGAGCATTAATTAAAGTAAACGGGGTTGGGCCTAAACTGGCTATTGCCATTCTTTCTAGTATTACTCCTGATGAATTTATTCAATGTATTAGGCAAGAAAATGCAACGGTGCTAACCAAGCTCCCAGGCATAGGCAAAAAGACTGCGGAGCGCTTGGTTGTTGAAATGCGTGATAGTATTAAACAATTTGCACAAACAAACTCAGATACTCTATGTAAGCCTCTGAATTTAATAAGAGGTCAAGATGAAGCAATTAGTGCTTTAGAGGCGCTAGGCTATAAACCTCAGGAAGCCTTAAAAGCAGTTAACAAAATTGATAATGGTGCTAAAAATTGTGAACAGTTAATCCGTGAAGCCTTACAAATTTTATCGGTATTATAGGGCAACTGGGTTGCTTGTAACTCAGCACTTCCTTACTATTAATCAACTCTAAGGGAGGTTTACGTTCTAATGAATCAAAACCACCGTAATTTCAATGAGTAACCGCTTATTTTTGCAACTAGATAGTTCCCCATGATATATTTCGCCTATTTTAGCTTGTTAAGTTTATTTTATGCCAAAATAACGAACGCTTTTTTTCGGAAATTTCAGTAAAGCCCGTTAACTAAACATTGAATGACTCTTTGGCTTTTAAACATAATTATAGTGAAATTTGGCCTGTTGGCCACGCATGAGTTTGGAGATATTCAATGGAAATCAAAGTAAATTTTCTCGACAATTTAAGACTTGAAGCCAAGTTCGATGACTTTACCGTCACCTCAGATCAACCTATTCGCTATAAAGGTGATGGCTCAGCACCAAGTCCCTTTGATTATTTCCTGGCATCATCAGCTCTTTGTGCCGCTTATTTTATCAAAGTATATTGTAAGGCTCGTGATATCTCGACTGAAAACATCCGTTTATCGCAAAACAATATTGTCGATCCAGAGGATCGCTATAATCAGATCATCCAAATTCAGGTTGAGCTGCCCGATGATATGTCAACCAAAGACCGAGAGGGAATTTTACGCTCTATCGACCGCTGCACAGTAAAAAAAGTGGTGCAAACAGGCCCGGAATTTAAAATTGAAACGGTTGAAAATTTAAGTGCTGACGCCAATGCCATATTGATGGGCCTGCCAGAAGGGGAGACGAGCACCTTTATTCTAGGTAAAGACCTACCCCTTGAGCAAACCATAAAAAACATGACCACTACGTTAGCTAAGCTGGGCATGAAGATAGAAATATCCTCGTGGCGTAACATAGTGCCTAATGTATGGTCTTTACATATTCGTGATGCTGCATCACCCATGTGCTTCACTAATGGCAAAGGTGCTACCAAAGAAAGCGCACTTTGCTCAGCATTAGGCGAGTTTATTGAGCGCCTGAATAATAATTTTTTCTATAATGATCAGTTTTTTGGTATGGAAATCGCTAATAGCGAATTTGTTCATTACCCTAATGAAAAGTGGTTTGCATTAGGAAAAGATGATGCACTGCCAGCTGGCATTTTAGACGACTATTGTTTAGCCATTTACAATCCAGATAAAGAATTACAGGGATCACACCTGATTGATACTAACTCTGGCAATAAAAAGCGTGGTATTTGTACTATTCCTTATATCCGTCAGTCTGATGGTGAGGTCGTTTATTTCCCATCAAACCTGATTGAAAATTTATTCTTGAGTAACGGCATGAGCGCGGGCAACAACCTGCATGAAGCCCATGTACAGTGCCTATCAGAAATCTTTGAGCGTGCCGTAAAACGTCAAATCATTGAGCAAGAAATTGTTTTGCCAGATGTGCCAATGAGCGTACTCGAAAAATACCCAAGTATTCTAGCGGGCATTAAAGGCTTAGAAGAGCAGGGCTTTCCGATTGCAGTAAAAGATGCCTCACTGGGCGGACAGTTCCCAGTCATGTGTGTCACCCTGATGAACCCAAGAACCGGAGGCGTTCTGGCTTCTTTTGGTGCCCACCCAAGCTTTGAAGTGGCTCTAGATCGTAGCCTCACAGAGCTCCTACAGGGCCGCAGTTTTGAAGGCCTAAACGATGTACCAAAGCCAACTTTTAATAGTATGGCCGTCACTGAACCTGAAAACTTTGTTGAGCACTTTATTGATTCTACTGGGGTGATTTCTTGGCGCTTTTTTAGCAATCAATTCGACTATGAGTTCTGTGAATGGGACTTCTCTGGCACCAATGAAGAAGAAGCTAACGAGCTATTTAGCATCTTAAAAACCATGGGCAAAGAAGTATACATTGCTGATCTCACCGACTTAGGCACCTCAGCTTGCCGTATTTTAGTGCCTGACTATTCAGAAGTTTATCCGGTTGAGGATCTAATTTGGGACAACACTAACAACGCACTAAATTACCGTGAGGACATCCTTAATCTGCATTCATTGAGTACTAAAGCACTAAGTAAGTTAGTCACTCGTTTAGAAGAAAGCCAGCTAGATAACTATACCGATATTCGCACCTTAATTGGTATAGTGTTTGATGAAAATACCGTTTGGGGCAAGCTGACTATTATCGAGCTTAAGATCTTGATTTATCTGGCACTTGGCGCTCATGAGGAGGCTATTGAATTAGTTGGTGAGTTTTTACAATTTAACGACAACACAGTTCAGCGCAATTTGTTTTATCAAGCGATCAATGCAGTACTTGAAGTTACCTTAGATGAGGATCTTGAGCTTGAACACTTTATTGAAAGCTTCAACCGCATGTTTGGTATTGAGATGATGAAAAACGTGGTTGGCTCCGTTACAGGTCAGGTTCGTTTTTACGGCCTAAGCAAGACCAGCATGGCCCTTGAAGGCATAGAACCTCATTTACGACTCATTGAAAGCTATAAAAA
>JAOATK010000038.1 GCA_030158115.1 Legionella sp. | reverse complement strand
CTTTATCTATATGAAGATTCAAATTATTTTTTTGGGACTCTTCAAATAAGAAAAAAATTAAGTAACGAAGAACTTTTGACTGCTTTCCCAAATGACAGTGCAATTAATGTCTACATAAGTCAAGAAGATGCTGAGAAAGCTGTGTGCAAGGCGCGAGTTATGCGTTTAGTTGAAGATACAGATCACCTGAAGGGGGTTAATTATCATTCAAGAATTACCCCTGTAATTTTCAAAGTAACATTAAGAAAAGATATTGATGAAAATAGCACTATTCGCACCATTCATTTCGATAAAATTGATAAACTTGTTCCTGCTGAAGTTATTTGCTTGGAAAAAAAATTCAATGATTTTATTCCTAAAGAAATCGACTTAAGAATTAAACGGTTCCCATCAAGTTATGAAAAGATTTTTTCTAAGGGATATGGTGATCTTAGCGATAAAGATAATCCAAAACACTCTGGGCTAATTTCAATGTTTGGAGACTATTGTGGCCATAAGATTTATTATTTAAAGGGTTTTGAAAAATTAGACTTATTTTTCCATGGTCATTGGAATAGGCATCATGTTGATACCGTTCAACGTGTTATGAATAAATATGATTCGCATGGCTTGAAAGAGGCTAATAATATTGTCGGATTTTTAAATGATCTGAAATTAAAATTAATTGAAGCGAAAGAAGAAATAAATCCTAAAGGAAGCTTGGCTAGAAGAATAGCTTATGTTCAAAGAAAAATAGGCCAAGATATTATTGATGTAGATCAAATAAATGATGAGATTACATCTGGACTACAAAGAAAATCTTAACCTGCATGATTTGAAAGAGAGGGGGGTAGAAATCACCCCCACGTCCATAATCTTAAGCTAGTCACACGAAGCATTCATACATCCCTTGAGATAATAAATCCATGGAAAAACCAGGAAGAATCGAGCAAGGTTTAGTTTTCATTGTAAAACAATGGAATGGGGGTAGCATTTTTTTAGGGTTTAAAGCTATCTACATCTTTATCTAATTGATCCATCAATTTTTCTTTTTTATTTTCACTATTGAAGAAAGAAGGAGAGTGTTCATCTAACTGTGTCATCTCGTCAGTCATTTCAAGCCTAAATTA
>JAOATK010000037.1 GCA_030158115.1 Legionella sp. | reverse complement strand
CGCGGGAAGCAAACTCACAAAAGCAGAAGAGCTGGGCATTCCCGTTATTGATGAGACCGCAATGCTCAGCTTATTAAGTTAAGTTCTCCACTCCTGGATAGGAAGATGAGGAATCTGTTTAATTGCAAAGCAATTCAAACTAATTTATAGCAATTTTTATTCTGAATCTTGGGTCTACCACAACAATACTAATTCTCTATAAACGTAAACAAATGCGGGTGGTGAATTTGTATGATAAATTCCAAATAATTATGAAATTTTCCAAGAGTTAAAAATCCATTAAATGTTGCGAAATAGTTTTGGCAATGTTATGTGCAACAAATATCACGAAAGCAGGGAATGATTAAAAAGATTACAGTGAGCATAGTAGCCATTTCACTAATTTCTGTGGGTTGCACCACCACCGTTCCCATTACTGTTCCTGTTGCTCAAGCTGGAGATAGTACTTTGAGTTGTGATGCTATTGCGAATGAAATGCAGCAAATGATTACTGCACAACTGCAGGCGAACGGGGATAAAAATCGGCAGACCGGTACCAACGCTGCACTGGGGGTAGCTGGAATTTTTACTCTTGGGATTCCCTGGTTCTTTATGAACATAGGTGATACGCCAACTATAGAAGAGCGTGCGGCTAAAGCGAGATATGATCGTTTACAGCAAATGGGCGTAGATCGTAATTGCCCTCCCGCTCCTTATCAACCAAATACCCCCAATGAAACTGGTGAGCAACCTACTCCTGTCCCAACTCCAGCCCCAGCCCCAGCCCCTCAAGTTAGTCCTGTTAAATCTAGCAACACTACAGGCGTTTCTTCCGATGCAAGCGCAAAGAATTCCAATGCGTTAAAAACATTAGAAGAGTTAAATTTGATGCTACAAAAAGGCTTAATTACGAATCAAGAATATGCCAAGAAGAAGGCAGAAATTTTAAAAAATATGTAATAGAACCCCTTTTCTTCTTGTGACTGGGATTCAATATTCTCTTTGAGATTTTTTGCATTAAAAACTGCTTGTAAGTCAGTGCGGCTAGGTAAAGCTAGTTAAGCTCCTAATGCCTCTAGCAAGTCCGTCTCTAGCAGAATTTGTAGTTTTGGATTCTTGCTCAAGTTAGCTGCATCCAATA
>JAOATK010000036.1 GCA_030158115.1 Legionella sp. | reverse complement strand
GTCCAAATTATAACAATTTATGAGAGATGACACAGTTATTTAAACACTACCAAAGACTAATCACAGAAGTCATCACAAGAGTCATTATAAAAATAAAACCCTGCGAATATTTTTTCATATACCACGCACTCTTACCCATAACTCTTGTTTTTTTCCCTTATCCAACCCCATGATAATTTTAAGCAACTGTTTGTCTTGGATATAACTATTCATAGAGTGAATCAATGGCGTCATTTCCTCAGCTTGATTTGCTTGATAATATAAAGCCGTTTCACCTATGGCCTTTTTTTTAATAAACCAGCGCTCCTCTACAAACTCACCTACATAAACAGAAGCGCTATAAGAAAATCGCAACGGTTCTTTCAATGTTAGAATGGTTCTATTAGCCTGCACAGTCACCCCAAGAACTTGATGAACTTCAGCATGCTCACAATCTGCAATTAAGATAGGATTTTTTTCATGAAAGACTGAGCGCTCTATCACAATTTTTGTTGAACCATTTAGTTGTTTTACTTGATAAAAATGCTCATCCATTCGTTGAATTTGAATCAATTGCTGAGGATGGTTTTGAATACGAATACTTTGAAGCTTATCGTCAGTAATTAGTTGATCGATGCTTAAACAGGGGGTAAAACCTGCACGTCGAATGCTGTCACTTAATAAATCACTAACCCATTGCACATCAAAATTTTTAGCTAAAATTGCCTCAGCCTCTAAGTATTGTTTTTTACTGCTTAAATAAAATTGGGTCAATGTCGTCATAATTAAGCTAGACAAAAAGAGGCTGATTAATACCTCCAATAAACTCATTCCGGCTTGCTTATTCATGGCGAGATTGCAATAAAGTTTCCTGGCGCAAAATTAACTGCGTAAGTAGTTGCCTAGATTGTAGATGCTGTTGCATTAAGGCCCAAGCTACAACAGTAACTAGTGATAAAGAAACTAGCACTTCCACAAGAGAAAATCCCTTATGCTGATTCATATTCCATTTTCCTGAGGTTGGTTTACCCGCGCAAGATTAACGCGAAGATCTTCCAAATACAAGTTCTAGGAGGGTTTCGTGACAGAGAATGATGACTTAGGTAAGATATACTTTTAGGGATGATCACGGAGCGACCAATGACAATTAATTTTCAAGAACTGCCTCATCCAGGAATACGCTCTCTAGTTCCCTATAAGCCAGGTAAATCGATTGAAGAGCTTGCCCGTGAAAAAGGACTGACTGATATTATTAAGCTGGCCAGCAATGAAAATCCATTGGGATGTAGCCCTTTTGCATTGTCCGCTTTACGTAATATCTCACCCCATGTGTTTGCTACCTATCCATCACCAAACAACCATCCCTTGATACCCAAATTAGCAAACAAATTAAACCTAAATATAAACCAACTTTTTGTAAGTAATGGCTCTGATTACATTTACACTATTTTACTCAATTGTTTTGCGCTGCATCAGAAAAAACATATTTTGACTCATGACTACGCTTTTAGCACTTATGCAATCCAAGCCCATTCTTTAAATATCCCAGTTTGCTCAGTGGCAATTAATCCTGATTGGCGTGTGAATGTAACTCACTTAATCTCTGCTTGCACCAAAGAAACCAGTATCATTTTTTTAGCAAATCCTAATAACCCAACCGGCTTGCTGATTCCCCAACCTGATCTGAAATATCTGTTAGAAAGTATTCCTAAAAGCACCTTGTTGGTGATTGATGAAGCCTATTACGAATTTGTAAGACCTCAAGACAGCAGTATTGATTGGCTAAAAAAACATCCCAATTTAATTATTACACGCACGTTCTCGAAAATATATGGACTTGCAGGCCTGCGTTTGGGGTATGCCTTAGCTCATCCCTCTATTATTGATCTATTACAGCGTGTGCAATTACCCTTCACAGTCAATCAAGCTGCTTTAACTGCTGCTCATGCTGCCTTAGATGACTCTGATTTTATCAACTTAAGCTTGCAAACGAATGCCGAAGGAATGCAGCAAATGAGCAAAGGGCTTAATCAATTAGGCTTTGATTATTTACCCTCTTCTTGTAATTTTTTAACCTTTGATTGCAAGGAAGATAGCTTGTCTCTCTATAATTATCTATTAGACAAAGGTATTATAGTCAGACCACTTCACCCCTATAAAATGAATAATTATATCCGAGTTACTATTGGAACCAAGGAACAGAATAATCGTGTTCTTGAAGCCTTGAATAATTATTTACAAACACTAAAGGAAAAAAATGACTAGTGATTTAAGCAGCAAACATTGTGAGTCTTGTGAAGGAATTGGAGCGGCTTTAACAGCCGAACAAATAAAAAATCTGATGCCGCAATTAAATAAACAATGGCAAGTCAGTGCTGATCATCGCCTTATTAAACGAGAATTATCTTTTAAAAATTTTTATGAAACCATGGCTTTTGTTAATGCCTTAGCATGGATAGCGAACACAGAGAATCATCATCCTGATTTAGAAATAGGTTATAATTATTGTCGCGTCAGTTTTATGACACACGCCCTAA
This sequence comes from Legionella sp., assembly GCA_030158115.1. Taxonomy (GTDB): domain Bacteria; phylum Pseudomonadota; class Gammaproteobacteria; order Legionellales; family Legionellaceae; genus Legionella. The sequence continues at coordinate 28,949 of JAOATK010000036.1, read as the reverse complement.
CTGGTCTAAGCCATAATGATTTTATATGCGCTGCAAAATTAGATAATTTGTTGTTGGTATAACCTTCCTCTCAAAACATAGCCTGGATGCAGCAAAGCGTAATCCAGGCTACTTTGTATTTAATACCGCATGAGCACTTGTTCATCGCCTAACAGATTAATCAAAAGATTAATTAACTCATCACTAGGCGTTATTTGCCATTGCTGCGCTAAGCTCAATTGTGCTTTTGCGTGATCGTTAGCATAAGATACCTGAACCGCACAACGCCCAGCATATGCCTTTAACAAGGCTTGGATGGAAGGCAGTATTTCTTGATTATTGGGCTGTAATCTCAACTCTAAGCATCTGGCAAATCTTAAGCGTGCGTCAGGAATAGTATAAAGCTGAACTGCCGTCATTTTTACACCGCCGTTATAATCATCATGCGCCACCTCACCCTCAACTACCAACATATCTCCTGATGCTAATGGGGAAGTGAATGATTCAAAGAGTTCGCCAAATACGACCACATCCATCCGCGCAGTTGAATCATCCATCCCGATAATCACCAATTTTTTACCCCGTTTGGTGATGATCTTGCGAACAGCAGTGACCTGAGCACAAATAATCGCTTTTTTATGCATCGAAGGGTTTAATTGACTAATGGGGGCAATAAATTCGCCAAATTCACGTCTATATTGATCAGCTGGATGACCTGTTAAATAAAAACCCAATACCTCACGTTCACGGTCCAATCGCTGTGCTTCAGACCACGGTTTACAGACAATATAATTCTGTCCCTGGGCCCCATCCTCTAAAAGAGAGAATAAATCGAATTGACCACTGGATTGGTTTTGATGTTCTTTTTCAGCTACTTTTAATGCTTTTTCTAATGACGCATTGAGCACTGCTCTTTCAGTGTTCCAATCATCAAATGCACCACTTTTAATTAGTGCTTCAAGAACACGGCGATTCACTTTACGTAAATCAAGTCGTTGGCAAAAACTAAATAAATCAGAATAAGGCCCTTCAGCTTGACGCTCTTGAGTAATGCAATCAATAGCTGACTCACCAACCCCTTTTATGGCACCAAGGCCATAAATAATTGTCGTATCATTAGCTACTGTGAAAGGATACATCGATTGATTAATTGATGGCTGCAACACAGTAAGTTTCATGTGAGCACACTCATCAATAAAAGTGACCACTTTATCGGTATTATCCATATCAGAAGACATCACTGCCGCCATAAAAGCAGCAGGGTAATGCGCTTTTAACCAGGCCGTTTGGTAGGCCACTAAAGCATAGGCAGCAGAATGTGATTTATTAAAACCATAGCCTGCAAATTTTTCCATTAAATCAAATATATAGGTGGCAACTTTTTCCTCTACCCCTCGTGCTGTAGCACCTTGAGTGAAAATTTCACGTTGCATGGCCATTTCTTCTGGCTTTTTCTTTCCCATTGCCCGACGCAGCATGTCTGCAGCACCAAGAGTATAGTTAGCTAATACCTGAGCAATCTGCATCACCTGCTCTTGATATAAAATAACGCCATAAGTAGGCTTTAAAATAGGTTCTAAATCGGGATGAGGATAATGAACAACCGCTCGCCCATGCTTACGATCAATAAAGTCATCGACCATGCCTGATTGCAAAGGACCCGGTCGAAATAAAGCCACCAGCGCAATAATTTCTTCGAAGCAATCCGGTTGCAAACGATTAATAAGCTCTTTCATGCCCCGAGACTCCAGCTGAAACACGGCTGTTGTCTTACATGCTTTTAATAAATCAAAAGTAGACTTATCATCAGTAGGTATTTCACTGATATCAACTAAAGGCAAACCCTTTTCTTCATTTTGCTTATTTACTGTAGCCAAAGCTAAATCAATAATGGTAAGTGTTCGTAATCCTAAAAAGTCAAATTTAACCAAACCTGCGGCTTCTACATCGTCTTTATCAAATTGACTAACGATTTGTGTAGATCCTTCTTCACAATAAATCGCTGTAAAATCAGTTAAAATGGAAGGGGCAATAACTACTCCGCCCGCATGCTTGCCTGCATTTCGGGTTATTCCTTCAAGCTTTAAAGCCAAATCAATCAGCTCTTTAACCTCTTCTTCCTCTTTATAACGACGACCAAGCTCTGGCTCTAATTCCATGGCTTTATTTAATGTGATGCCAATTTCAAATGGAATTAATTTGGCTAATTTATCAACAAAACCATAGGGGTGACTCAAAACACGTCCAACATCGCGAACTACTGCTTTTGCTGCCATCGTACCAAAGGTAATAATTTGTGATACGCTTTGTCGACCATATTTTTCTGCCACATAATCAATTACGCGATCTCGCCCTTCCATGCAAAAATCAATATCAAAGTCAGGCATAGAAACCCGTTCAGGATTTAGGAATCTCTCAAAAAGCAATTCGTATTCCAAAGGATCAAGGTCAGTAATTTTTAAAGCATAAGCGACTAATGAGCCAGCACCTGAGCCACGACCAGGACCTACTGGGACACCATTTTGTTTTGCCCAGCGAATGAAATCAGCAACAATTAAAAAATAACCGGCAAAGCCCATGTTATTAATAACCGTTAATTCAATTTGCAAACGTTTATCATATTCGCCACGTGATGCCTGTAATTCTTCTGCTGGTTTATTTTTAAATAATTGAGCTAAACGCTCTTCTAAACCTAACTCTGATAAGTAAGATAAATAATTTTCAACCGTTGAACCTTCAGGAACAGGAAAATTAGGTAAATAGTTATTGCCTAAATCAAGCTTAACCGTACATCGCTTACTAATTTCAATGGTATTTTGAATGGCTGATGGCAAATCAGAGAATAAAGCCTCCATTTCTTCTGCAGAGCGTAAGTATTGTTGCTCACAGTATTGTTTTGTACGTCTAGGATCAGCTAAGGAATAACCCTCATGAATACACACACGCGCTTCATGTGCTTCAAAGTCTTCTTTATCAATAAAGCGAACATCATTGGTTGCGACTAAAGGTAATTGTAATTCATCAGCTAAAGTCATTAACAATTCGTTATATCGTATCTCATCAGCCCTTCCTGTACGTTGAATTTCCAAATAAAAACGATTAGGAAAAAGCCTTTGCCAATACATGGCTCTATTTTTTGCTAAGATCAAATCATTCGCTAGAAGAGCTTGTCCTATATCCCCTGTTTTCCCGCCAGACAAAGCGATAAGTCCTTCAGAATAAGTTTCAATCCATTCATTTTGTACCCTAGCTTGACCTTGATATTGTCCTTCTTGATAGGCCTTAGAAACCAAACAAGTTAAATTTTTATACCCTATGGCATTCATGCATAAAAGAACTAAAGGAAACACTTGTTCTGGATGTTGGGGATCATGACAAGGCAAATCACTTCCAATGATAGGCTTGATTCCTGCAGATAATGCACTTTCGTAGACTTTGATTACAGCAAATAAATTACAATGATCAGTAATTGCCACCGAAGACATGCCTCTGGAAGGTAAAGCCTTCATCAAAGGCTTTACTCGCACCAAACCATCAACTAAAGAAAATTCAGTGTGGACACGTAAATGTACAAAGCGTTGTTGCATAGAGGAATAATTTTATAAACGATAATTGATGAACTTTACCCTACATTACCCGCTTTAATCTAGAAAAAGCGAATAAATTTTATTTATTTTAAGATATATGGCTTGCCATCATAATCAAAACTCAAACGAACATACTGGACTTTAGCCATTTTAACAAAAATGGCTAAAGTCCAAAAATGAGTTATAACAACAACTCCAGAAATTGAGATTCATCTAGCACTGATACGCCCAAATCATTCGCCTTATCTAATTTTGATCCTGCCTCAGTGCCCGCTATCACATAATTTGTTTTTGCAGACACACTGCCGCTAACTTTAGCACCTAAACCTAATAATTTTGCTTTGGCCTCTTCTCGGCCCATGGTGATCAAGGTACCAGTTAAGACAACTGTTTTTCCAAAAAAAGGATTGTTTTGGTTCACTTCTTTTTTTGTAACCTTTGGCCAATGAATGCCAAGGGCTAATAAACGATTAATCACTTCTAAATTATGCGGTTGCGCAAAAAAATGAACTGCGTAAGAAGCACCTACAGGACCAATATCATTGAGACTCATTAGCTCTTCTTCTGTCGCCGCTAAAATAGCCGGAATATCATTAAAATGTTCCGCTAAAACGCGAGCACTCGCCTCGCCAATTTCTCGAATTCCTAAGGCGTATAAAAAACGATTAAAGGTTGTTTTTTTACTTTGTTCTAATGCATCTAGTAAGTTATGAGCCGATTTTTCACCCATTCTTGGCAGACTGGCTAAAGTCGCGGCATCCAGCTCATAAAGATCTGACAAATGACTGATAAGACCTTCATCCACCAATTGTTCAATTAAACCAGCTCCCAAACCCTCTATATGCATGGCTTTGCGCGAGGCAAAATGCCACATCATTCGTTTTAATTGAGCCTTACAAAATAGACCTCCCACACACCGGGCCACCGCCTCACCCTCTTCACGCACCACATCAGATCCACAGACAGGGCACTTTTCAGGTAGGTGAATAGTTTTAGTATCTGGTGGGCGTTTTTCTAAAATAACAGAAACAACTTCAGGAATAACATCACCGGCTCGGCGAATAATGACTGTATCTCCAATACGGATGTCTTTTCTGGCAATTTCATCCATATTATGCAAAGTAGCATTACTTACAGTAACTCCTGCAACACTCACTGGTTCCAAACGTGCAACTGGCGTTAACGCCCCTGTTCGGCCTACTTGAAAATCAACCGCTAATAAAACAGTCATCTCTTCAGAGGCGGGAAATTTATGGGCGCAAGCAAAACGTGGGGCGCGTGAAATAAACCCTAATTGTTGTTGCAGGGGGATACTATTTATTTTGTAAACCACCCCATCAATTTCAAAAGCAAGCGCATCACGTTTTTTTGACATCTGATAATAGTAATCAAGACATCCTTCAATTCCTACCGCCCTCTTGGTTTCTGGCGACACACGAAAGCCAAATTCTTTCAGCACATCTAATTGCGCCAAATGACTATCAGGCAATGAATAACCTTCACAAGCACCAACACCATAACAATAAATCGCCAAAGGTCGATTGGCAGTAACAGTCGGATTTAATTGCCGCAAACTCCCTGCCGCCGCATTTCGTGGATTAGCAAATAATTTTTCACCCCGCATCCTGGCCTTTTCATTGTATGCTTCAAATCCTGCTTTCGGCATATAAACTTCACCGCGAATTTCAATAAGCTGCGGTGGGTGGGTTGTTCTTAACACCAAAGGAACTGAAGCGATGGTTTTGATATTAGCCGTAATATTTTCACCAGTAGCACCATCACCTCGAGTGGCTGCATGAGTTAGCCGACCTTGTTCATAAGTTAAATTAACCGCTAAACCATCTAATTTAGGCTCACAGGCAAAAACTAATTGCTGGTTAGGTTCATCCAACTTTTCAGTGGCTCGCTTAATAAAAGCTTGTAATTCTTCCTCTGTAAAGACATTAGACAAAGACAACATGGGCTTCTTATGTGTCACTGGCGAGAAAGCGTCAGCAGGTGTTCCACTCACACGTTGTGTAGGTGAGTCTGGTGTTAACAGTTGGGGATGCTCTGTTTCTAAATGCTGCAATTCTCGAAAACATCGATCATATTCCACGTCAGGCACAAGCGGCTCATCAAGAACATAATAGTGATAATCGTATTGCCTAATTTTATCCTTTAGATTGTGGATTTTTCCGGTAACTTCATCAATGCTCATTAAAATCATCCATTTCTGCTAGTAAGCTGATTTTGTATCAAAAGTAGCCTGACATCTATGGGCCATAACCTAACCCACAGGTTTTATCGAGAACAAGCGTTAAACTAACACCCTAACGTGAAGATCTACGAATTACATCACATCAGTCTACTAAACAGCAACATGTTGGGAAAAATAATCCATCAAAATCAAAGGAATGATAGCGAGTTTTCTTACTCATAATGACCTCTTCAAAATAACTGGCTCTCTGTTTGTTAATTCTATATCATTTCAAGCAAAAACCACTCAGGAATTCATGAATGTCATTTCTTTTATCAATCACGCTTCTTGAAGGCATTGCTTATGCTCTTGCTATTCAATGTCTCATTCTATTTTTTGTTTTTATAAAACAAAACCAACAAAAAAAACTAAGCAAAGCACTCAATGACAAAATGTTAGATGCACTAACCAATCAGCTGCATCAGCTTCATTTGGAGCTCAACGATAAAATTACCCAAAGCCAACTACACACACAGCAAATTATTCATGACACCGTACAAAAACAAATGACAGATGTTCGTGAACAAATTAGCCATAGTTTCAAACAGCACGCCAGCTCCCTAACGTCTCACTTGCAGTTACTTACTGAAGAAATTCGCACTCATCTTCAACAACTAACCCAACAAGTGAATAACAAATTAGTCGAGGGTTTTGAAAAAACATCCTCCACCTTTATTGATGTGGTCAAGCGTTTAACTATCATTGATGAAGCGCAAAAGAAAATTACGGAACTATCCAATCATGTGGTTAGTTTGCAGGATGTATTAGTGGATAAAAAAGCACGTGGTGCTTTTGGTGAGGTGCAACTGGCCACATTAATTAGCAATATGATCCCCCCCTCTCATTATCAAATGCAATATACTTTAAGCAACCAAAAACGAGCTGATTGCATTTTATTTTTACCAGAACCATCTGGTAATGTCGTTATTGATGCCAAATTTCCTTTAGAAAACTATCAACGACTCATTAATTGCGATCATGGATCTGTTGAGAAAAAATCCCTGCAGCAACAATTTCGCCAGGACATTCAAAAGCACATTAAAGACATTGCTGAAAAATACATTATTCCTGCTGAAACGAGTGATGGAGCGATGATGTTTATTCCTGCGGAATCCATCTTTGCAGAAATTCACGCTAATTATCCCGACTTAATTGCTTTATCACAACGGCTAAAAGTATGGCTGGTTTCACCAAGCACCCTAATGGCAGTGCTCACGACCGCTAAGGCAGTCCTTAAAGACGATGCCACACGTAAACAAGTGCATATTATCCAAAAACATCTACACGCCTTAGCAGATGATTTCCAACGTTTTGAAAAACGAATGGATAAATTATCCAAACATATCGATTTGGCTCATCAAGATGTCAATGAAGTGAATACTTCTGCGAAAAAAATTACCTCTCGCTTTCAAAAAATTGAATCAGTTGATGTAGCATTAGATGAATTGGATCTCATTGAAACAGCAGCTGAATTAACGTTAGCAGAATCCTAGTGCCATAGATCATGAATTACGCGGCACTCTATCCGGGCTACTATTCGCACTAGAAGCCCTTATATCCTCTCGAATAAACTGGATGCACTGAATGAAATTCAAAGGTATAATAGCCGCCTTTTCATCCCACTCGCCTAACCCATGAACAAAAGTACACTACTCTACCAAGCCACACAAAAAAAACAAATCTGGGGACAGCTGCATGGGAGCAGTCTGACGCTTGCTTTAGCTGAATATTGTCAAAAAACACCTGGAATAAAATTACTAATTGCACAAGATAATCTAAGTGCTAATCAGTTGCAGGAAGAACTTAATTTCTTTCTCAACCCTAATCACTCACCCCAAGAACTGTTATTTTTCCCTGATTGGGAAACCTTACCCTACGATCAATTTTCTCCGCATCAGGATATTATTTCTGAAAGGCTATATACCCTAAGCCGCATTCAACACGCAGTCAACGCGATTGTTATCACCTCTGCTAGTACCTTAATGCACCGCCTATGTCCGCCTGAATTTTTAAATCATCATGCGTTAATGCTAAAAGAAGGACAAAAACTAGATCTTGCGGCTTTCAGAAATCAATTACAGCAATCAGGGTATCATTGTGTAAACAAAGTACTAGAGCATGGCGAGTTTGTTTTACGGGGCTCAATTATCGATGTGTACCCAATGGGCTCAGAGCTCCCTTTTCGGATTGAGCTCTTTGATGATGAAATCGAAAGTTTAAGACGATTTGATACAGAGACCCAAAAAACCATAGAAAAAATCACCCAAATTAATGTCTTGCCTGCACGAGAGTTTCCTTTAAACGAGCAAAGCCAACTGTTATTTCGCCGTGCCTTTAGAGAGCTATGCTCTGGTAATCCTAGTCAATGCCCTATTTATGAGGCGGTAAGTGAGGGTCAATTTCCTTCAGGGATAGAGTATTACCTGCCTTTATTCTTTGAAAAAACGGTTTCTTTTTTTGATTATCTACCAGAAAATGCCAAAATATGCCTCATCGATGATATCCAAAGTGATGCAGAGCAATTTTGGCAGGAATTAAATGAGCGCTTTGAACAAAGACGTCATGATGTCAGTCGCCCTATTTTACTCCCTGAAACTTGTTTTCTTAATCCAACAGAACTCTTAACCCACGCTAATCACTACGAACAATTACGTCTTTTTCATACCCCTGCTGAAAAAAAAGGCTCTGTTAATTTTGATATTCAACCCGGTCCACAATTGCCTATAGATAGAAAGGCTGAGGAACCACTGCATAAATTACGTGCTTACTGCTCTGATACCTCTAAACGGTATTTGATTGTGGTTGAAAGCGCCGGACGTCGCGAAGTTTTAATTGATTTACTCAAGCCAAGTGGTCTTATTCCTAAAGTACAGTCTTCATGGCATGAATTTATTCAAGACATTACGCCTCTTAACATCAGCACTGGCGGGCTGATGTTCGGCTGCGAATTATTGCAAAGTCAGACCGTAATCATCGTTGAGTCCCAATTATTTGGTGAACAAAGTACGCCGCAACGACGCAGTTCACAAAAATCAGTAGACCCTGATTTGATTATTCGTGATATGGCTGAATTGCGCTTAGGTGCTCCTGTTGTGCATTTGCAATTTGGTGTAGGGCGCTATCAAGGATTACAACATATCACTACTGCAGGCATTGCTAGTGAATTCTTAGTACTTGCCTATGCGGGGGAGGATAAAATTTATGTGCCAGTCACATCCTTGCATTTAATCAGCCGTTATACTGGCGTAGACAGTGATCACGCCCCCCTGCATAAGTTAAGCTCAGATCAGTGGCAAAAGGAAAAGAAAAAAGCCGCTGAAAAAATTTATGATGTGGCTATTGAGTTACTAGATCTTTATGCGAAACGAGAAGCTCAACCTGGGCAACAATATGAAATAAATCACCAAGATTATATCAAATTTGCAAGCTCCTTTCCCTTTACTGAAACGCCTGATCAGTTACGTGCCATTGACCAGATTATTCAAGATATGGAATCTACACGACCAATGGACCGACTAATTTGTGGTGATGTTGGCTTTGGAAAAACTGAAGTTGCGATGCGTGCGGCCTTTATTGCAGTACAAAATAATAAACAAGTATGCATCTTAGTTCCCACAACTCTTTTAGCAGGTCAGCATTTTGAATCTTTCCGAGATAGGTTTGCTGATTTTGCTGTCAACATTGAGTTGCTCTCTCGCTTTCGTTCTGCCAAAGACAGTGCCAGAGTAATCGAATCGTTAGAATCTGGAAAAGTTGATATTGTTATTGGTACTCATAAATTATTTCAAAGTAACATCGCTTTTAAAAATCTAGGCTTATTGATTATTGATGAAGAACATCGTTTTGGAGTTAAACAAAAAGAACACATTAAAGCATTACGAACACATGTAGATATTTTATCTATGACAGCAACGCCTATCCCTAGAACACTGAACATGGCAATGTCTGGCATTAGAGATATTTCTTTAATGGCGACTCCTCCAGCAAAACGTTTAGCAATTAAAACTTTCTGGCAAGAGAAAAAAGATTCCCTGATGCGAGAGGCGATACTTCGTGAAATTTTAAGAGGGGGTCAGGTATTTTTCCTTCATAACAATGTCGAAACCATAGAGCGAATTTGCCAGGATCTTCAAACCTTAGTCCCTGAAGCTAAAATAAGACATGCGCATGGCCAAATGCGAGAGCTTGAATTAGAACGTATCATGTCAGAGTTTTATCATCATCGCTTTAACGTCTTAGTTTGCACGACGATTATTGAAACAGGTATCGATATCCCGACCGCAAATACCATTATTATTGATAGAGCCGATAAATTTGGCCTGGCTCAGCTGCATCAATTACGTGGTCGTGTAGGCAGATCTCACCACCAAGCCTATGCTTATTTGCTCACCCCCGATGAGAAGCTATTAACCTCAGATGCTGTCAAACGTTTGGAAGCCATTGTTTCTTTAGAGGATCTTGGAGCTGGCTTTACCTTAGCAACGCACGATCTTGAAATTCGTGGTGCTGGTGAATTATTAGGCGAAGGCCAGAGTGGTAACATGCATGCGATAGGATTCAATTTATTTATGGAAATGCTTGATAGAGCGGTGACTGATCTAAAAGCAGGAAAAATACCAGAGCTATCAACCCCTATGTACCAAGGGCCAGAAATTGATTTGCGTATCAGTGCGATTATCCCTGAAGACTACATTGCCGATATTCATAATCGCTTAATCATGTACAAACGTATTTCTAACGCAAAAGATAAGCAACAACTTCATGATCTCCAAATTGAATTAATTGATCGCTTTGGCCTGCTTCCTCCACCAGTTAAATATTTATTACTTATTACAGAATTAAAATTAAAAGCGGCGCAATTAGGTATTCTAAAAATCAGTGCAGGAGCTGATCAAGGAAAGCTAGACTTTAATGAAAAACCGTCTATTGATCCTGGAGCGCTCATTAATCTTATTCAGGTGCATGCTAAACGCTATCAAATGGAAGGCCCTCAGCGTTTACGTTTTAACCTAGACAGCACCTCTCCAGAGGAGCGTATTTTTGAAATTAGCTCGTTGCTCAATAAGTTAACATAGACAAACGACGTGTAACTTTTAACGATTTGCCCATTAGTTAAGGCTGTTGTAACATCATTTAATATCCATTAAAGGTTGTTTGAGAAATGATGCCACACAAAACTAACACGATTGTTTTTTTGGTTGGACTAGGCGCGCCAAATGAACTTTACAATGATCTAATTAAAAATATTAAAGAACATATTCCTCACGATATATTTCATGTCTTAGAGTGGTGGAACCAAGATGATTTTGGAAAAAAAGCATTAAATCAATATTTAGAAAATACCAATGCCCTTCTTATTGGACATAGCGCTGGTGGATCTATAGCTATCCAGGCATTGGCCGATTCACCTGATGTGGTACGCCAGGTTGTCATGCTTGATTCGCACACACTAAAAGGAATAAAGCAATTACCCTCCATAGAGAAATTCTTAGATATATTACTTAGTCATGATGATGAAGAAATAATCAACCAAGTAAGAAATGCTTACGCGCCATTGATAAAAGATAGCTCAGCGTTTGATAGGACCTTGGAGTTTTTATCCGAATGGGTGAAAAACGATCTCACTACAGTCTGTACTAGCATTAAAGCCATGTCAGATCACAGGGTTTTGCACATGGGGTTTACCAATTCACAGTATGAAGTATTAGATGCTGAACATGAAAATGAACTAAAAAATTTTTGGGGACAATACCATTTTGACACCGAATTTCTTCCAATGAGCCATTTTGATTTGATTAAACCACGCTTCGCAAAAATGATTGTTCAAAAAATCTCCGAATGGACCCAAAGCTAAAGATTTTACTTTATGTATAGACGTAGGTTCGCTGCTACTAAATCGAGCTTTCCCTTCTCCTGTTTGCAGGAAAAGGGATCATATCCTTTAACCAAGATTTTTAATTAGTACCACCAACGGTCAACGCGTCAATCTTTAAAGTAGGTTGGCCAACGCCTACAGGCACTGATTGCCCCTCTTTACCACATACGCCAATGCCTCGATCAAGCGCCAAATCATTACCTATCATACTGATTTTTTTCATCACATCAGGACCATTGCCAATTAAAGTGGCTCCTTTTACTGGTGCGGTTATTTTTCCATCTTCGATAAGGTAAGCTTCACTTGCAGAAAATACAAATTGACCTGAAGTAATATCAACCTGACCACCACCAAAATTAACAGCATATAATCCACGTTTCACTGAACGAATAATTTCTTCAGGATTGTGTTGACCCGCTAACATGTAAGTATTTGTCATTCGGGGCATAGGAACATGGGCGTAAGACTCCCGGCGACAATTTCCGGTAGATTGCATTCCCATCAACTTAGCATTTAGCTTATCTTGCATGTAATTGACTAAAATACCGTTGTCAATTAGTGTCGTACACTGGGAGGGAGTACCTTCATCATCGATAGTTAAGGAGCCGCGACGATCTTTTAATGTTCCATCATCAACGACTGTGACGCCTGTTGCTGCGACTTGTTGTCCTATACAACCAGAAAAAGCTGAAAGCCCTTTGCGATTAAAATCACCTTCTAAACCATGTCCTACTGCTTCATGCAATAGAACACCTGGCCAACCTGGGCCTAAAACCACAGGCATAGTGCCTGCTGGAGCGGGTCGTGCTTCTAAATTAATCAAGGCTTCGCGCACAGCCTCTCGAGCGTAACTTAATGCGTTGTCTTTTTCAGTAAAGTAAGAATAAGCTACTCGTCCACCACCACCTGAACGAGCCGACTCGCGTTTGCCATTTTTATCCTCAACAATAACACTGACATTAACACTAACTAATGGCCTTACATCGGCTGTCATTTGCCCACTCATCCCAGCAACCATCACCACTTCATAGCAACCACTGAGTGAGGCATTGACCTGAATAACTCGTGAATCAATGCTCCGCGCTTCTTTATCAATAGCTTCCAGCAAGGCAATTTTTTCTTGTTTACTCATGCCTTCTATGGGATTCAAACTGTGGTATCGAGTTTCAGCAACATGGCTCATACGCACGATTTGTAGGGGTTTTGAGCCGGTAAGAGCAATAGAACGCGCCGCATCTGCAGCACGAAGCATTGAAGGCAATAAAATATCATCGCAATAAGCAAAACCAGTTTTATCCCCGCTGACAGCTCGAATACCAACTCCTTTATCTAAAGAAAAGCTACCGCTTTTTACTTCGGAATCTTCCAAATACCAAGACTCAAAATTACAACTTTGAAAATAAAGATCAGCATCGTCAATATGGTGATTTACCATTGTTTTAAACAATTTTTCAATGGCTGTTTCATCTAAGGATGCTGGAGCCAATAAAACTTGTTTTGCTGTAGTTAATGCATTTGTCATTTAATTACCCTTTAAATTTAATACGTGATGATCGACACATGGAAACGTTTTTCTCACCTGTTGTAGTGCCTTTAGATCAATATCAGCAGTGACTACTCCCCTTCCTGTTTGAGCTTGTGTCAGAATTTTTCCCCAAGGCTCAATAATCATACTATGCCCAAAGGTGGCACGCCCACTCTCATGTTTTCCACCTTGGTTTGCCGCTAACACGTAGCATAAATTTTCTATTGCGCGCGCCCTTAATAATATTTCCCAATGAGCCTGCCCTGTTAGTGCAGTAAAGGCAGAAGGCACTGTAAATAATTGCGCACCTTGAGCGGCTAATTGTTGATAAAGCTCTGGGAAACGTAAGTCATAACAAACCGTTAAACCGATTTTACCTATGGGAGTATCGATCACTACTAAATCAAGGCCACGCTCAATGGTTGCCGATTCTTGGTACACTTCCTTTGCTGATACCTCAACATCAAATAAATGAATTTTGTCATAACGCGCAGCACAAACACCCTTCTCATCATAAACAAGACAGCTGGCACGAACTTTTGAACCCATCCCCTTCAAAGGAATAGTTCCTGCGACCACCCATAAGCTCAGTTTTTTAGCCAGTGATTGTATTTTTTCTTGAATAATACCTTGACCATAGACCTCTGCAATCTGCAGCTTATCCGCTTCATTTCGCCCCATGAAAGCAAAATTTTCAGGCAATACAACCAATTCGGCTCCATCATTATGTGCCTGCAACATTAATTGCTCTACTTTTTGCAAATTATCTTTCACATTAGCTGAGGAAACCATCTGTATTAATGCAGCCTTTGCCATACTTTGCCTTAGTAAATTATATAAGAATTGATTCATGATACTCGAGAACATACCAACTGAAAACACCCAATTCCTTATCCATTGCTACGTGACACCTCACTTAAGTGCTAAATACTCTCGATAAGGTTTGTGTTTCTGCGTACCTTACAGATATAGAAATATTGCCCATAGATATGCTAAACTAAAAGAAACAAATAGGAGTTTTATTACGATGAACAGAAACAATATTACATTAGTTGGTCAAACCAGTGCGTCTGTACTTTCTAGCAATAAAGTACTGCGTAATACTTATCTTTTACTCGGTTTAACATTCTTATTCAGTGCATTGACTGCTTATTTCTCAATGGCAAGTGGTGCGCGCCCCATGAATCCTCTCATTATGATAGTAGGTGTTTATGGTTTAATGTTTTTAACTCAAGCATTACGCAACAGCGTGTGGGGACTGGTCAGCGTTTTCGCTTTCACAGGCTTCTTAGGTTATACCTTAGGCCCTATTCTTAACTTTTACATTCATAGTTTTTCTAATGGCCCACAGTTAGTCGCTACTGCTTTAGGCGGTACCGGTATGATTTTCTTTGCTTTATCAGCTTACGCATTAACCACTAGAAAAGATTTCAGCTTTTTGGGTGGATTTCTTTTTGTAGGCGTTATGGTGGCTTTATTAGCGATGATTGCTGGAATATTTATTCAGATTCCTGCCTTACAATTGGCAATTTCTGCAGCATTCATACTTATCTCTTCTGGATTAATTTTGTTACAAACCAGTGCTATCATTCATGCCGGTGAAACTAATTATATTTCAGCAACAGTAGGTCTTTTTGTTTCAATTTATAACTTGTTCGTCAGCTTACTGAATATATTAAGCGCGTTTTCAAGCCGCGATTAATAGCAAGCCGCTTAAAAAAAATCCCGGTTTTACCGGGATTTTTTTTAATTACAGCCCTAAACTAATCCTCTAATGTACTCTGAAATCTTAGGCTCAATTCCAATCCCCGTATGATTTAAGTTAAGATAAAGCCAAATCGGCTTGAGTAACATCTAATTTTTTACGAACGTTCCGAACCATTTGTCCAATGTTTTCAGAGAATTGAATCATGATTAACTTTTTAATGTTCCCAATAGGGATTTATTTGATCTGTTGACTCTGTAACCTGGATGAAGCATAGCCTAATCCAGATTACAGGAACTAGCTAGCTCTGTTTCCAGCTAGCCTTCGCTCGAAATAATTCAGGTAAATCTTCAACTGTTTTATTAACCTTTTGCTGCAAAGTAAACTGATCTCTTGTTTTTTGATAATAAACCCCTAAAGGAACTGGGTGATTAGGGAATGATAATGAAGCCAAACGCATGGCAGAGGTTAAGTTGCTAGGATCATGTTGGTAAAGCCCGTCTTCAGTTGCAGATACTTTATCAAATAGATCCCCTCGCACATCCAATGCTTTTTCTTTTTCAGCACCATAAATCAGCGGTTTTCCCTCTTCTAAAAGAATCGTATTTTCAGCTCGGTTATTTTTCACGGTAAATTCATCAAAGGCTCCGTGATTAAAAATATTGCAATCCTGATAAATTTCCACAAAAGAACACCCCTGATGCTCTTGTGCCTTTTTTAATATTGAACCCAGATGATTAGGATCTTTATCTACTGCTCTTGCAACAAAACTAGCACCTGCGGCCAAAGCCAAAGTTAAAGGATTAATTGGCTCATTGGTTACCCCTTTAGGCGAGGTTTTCGTCACTTGGCCTTTTTGTGAAGTGGGAGAAAACTGACCTTTGGTTAATCCATAAACCTGATTATTAAAGAGTAAAATATTGACATTTACATTGCGACGCAAAATATGAATAAGATGATTACCACCAATGCTTAAAGCATCCCCATCACCAGTAATCACCCAAACACATAGATCATCACGCACTGCTTTTAAACCAGTGGCTACTGCTGTAGCACGACCATGAATGGTATGAAAACCATAGGTATTCATGTAATAAGGTAGGCGACCGGCACAACCTATTCCAGAGACAAATACATGTTGCTCTGGTGCTAAGCCTAAATCAGGTAACATTTTTTGCAATGCCATTAAAATCGCATAATCACCGCAGCCAGGACACCAGCGAACTTCTGTTGCATTCGTAAAATCTTCACGTTTATAGATTTTATTCATAATTGGCTTCCGCTTTAATAGTATTTACTAAATGACTAACGGTAAAAGGCTGGCCATTACATTGACTAATGACACGAGCATCAACCAAATAAGTGGCACGAATAATCTGACATAATTGCCCTGAATTTAACTCAGCAACCAACACTTTATCATAGGCCTTTAAAAGAGCACCCAAATCACTGGGCAAGGGATTAAGATGACGTAAGTGTATGTAAGCAACTGAGATTCCCTGTTCTAAACAATGCAAGACAGCTGACTTTAAACTGCCATAGGTACTACCCCATCCAATTAATAAAACAGATGCTTTGGCATCCCCTTCAACAGTTAAGGGATCAAAGTCACGTGAGATACCTTCAATTTTTTGCTGGCGTAAATGGACCATCTTCTGATGATTTTCAGCATCATAACTCACACGCCCTTCCTCACCTTGCTTCTCTAATCCACCTAATTGATGAATAAAACCAGGTGTTCCAGGTATATTCCAACTACGGCTTAAAAACTCATCTCGTGCAAACGGTTTAGGAAAACGATTCAACTCAATGCAGGGTAATTTTAAAGACTCAATGGTTGGTATTTCCCAAGGCTCTGCAGCATTTGCTAAATAGGCATCCAACAACACAATAACGGGCGTCATGTATTTAATTGCTAAATAAAATGCCTCAAGCACCGTATTAAAACAATCAGCTGCAGATTGCGCAGCAATCACTACTAAAGGAGCCTCTCCATGACGGCCATATAAAGCCTGTCTTAAATCACTTTGACTAGTTTTCGTAGGCAAACCTGTAGATGCGCCAGCACGCTGAACATCAATTAAAACTAAAGGCAGCTCAGTCACTACAGCAAGACCTAAGCTTTCGCTTTTTAAATCTAAACCTGGTCCAGAAGTACAAGTTAACGCTAATTTGCCTCCATACGCTGCACCAATACAAGCACAGATCGCTGCAATTTCATCTTCAGCTTGTAGGAGCTGGACCCCAAACTCAGATAAACGTGCTGCTTCATGTAAAATAGCTGAAGAAGGTGTAATGGGGTAACCCGATACCAACATCGTAGTTTGTGTATGCGTAGTTAAGGTGGCTAGTGCCAACCCTACTGCTTCCACTCCCGTAATTTGACGGTACTCTCCCGCTTGCCGATTGACTTCACCTAACATGTAATCACGACGAGCCAACTCTAGGGTCATGGCGTAATTATAACCGGCTAATAAAGCCAATTCATTGGCTTTGGCAATCACAGGATTGGCTTTAAATTTTTTACTAATAAATGCTTCGCAAGCCTTAGTAGGTAAATCAAATAACCACAGCACTAATCCTAAAACATAAAAATTCTTTGTTTTTGACGCCTGAGGTTTAGTTAAATTTTCTGAAGCTACTGCTTGCAATGTTTGTGTAATCAGAGGAAAGGAGACGATTTGATAGTGTTCGGCACAATCATCCAGAAAACTTTTATCCATACCGGCTTTTTGCCAATCTTTTTCTTGGTAACTATCCTCATTGATAATCAGTAATCCGCCTTGATTCAAATGCTGTAATGAATTTTTTAAAGCAGCCGGATTGAGAGCTACTAAGACATCTAAAGACTCGCCTGCTGTAAAAATGGCCTGTTCAGCCATCGCTAACTGAAAACCAGAAACACCTGCCACAGTACCTGCAGGTGCGCGAATTTCCGCGGGAAAATCGGGTAAGGTGCGCACATCACGCCCCGTAAGCGCTGCGCTAATGGTTAGCTGTTCACCAACAAGCTGAACACCATCACCAGAATCCCCTGTAATACGAATAACAATGGCATCAGTCATTGACATAAAGTCTCGCTTCTAGCATTAATTGACGCATGTGTCTTACTGCCTCTTTCATACCGCAAGATAAAGCACGAGCAATAATCGCATGGCCTATGTTAAGTTCCAATAATTCTTTAATTGCCGCTATGGGTTGCACATTATGGTAATTTAACCCATGACCTGCATTCACAATCAGATTTAAACTAGCTGCATACGTTGCTGCATGTTTAATCCGCTCTAATTCATGTTGCTGTTCCTCTACCAGTGTAGCATCAGCATAACAACCTGTATGCAACTCAATGGCTGGCGCACCAATTTCTGCAGCCGCTTTGATTTGCTTCATATCGGGATCGATAAATAAAGAAACTTCACTTCCCATCTTTTGCAAACGCCGTACCGCGCGTTCAACCGACTTCTGATGAGTAAGAACATCTAATCCACCCTCTGTAGTTAATTCTTCACGTTTTTCTGGAACTAAACAAGTGTGTTCGGGTGAAATTTCTTCCGCAAAATCAAGCATGGCCTCTGTAACGGCTAATTCTAGGTTCATGCGGGTCTGTAAGACTTGCTTGATTAGACGCACATCACGTGCCTGAATATGGCGTAAATCTTCACGCATATGCAGAGTAATCCCGTCTGCACCAGCGTCTTCTGCATCGATGGCTGCTTGCACGGGATCAGGATAACGAGTTCCTCGTGCTTGGCGTAATGTAGCCACGTGATCAATATTTACGCCTAATAGTATCAGCTTGCTCATTCTCTACCATATATAATAAAAATTAAGAGTATAATGTTCCTGCTTACCTAAACTCAAGCAAGAATTTTAGATGAACCCGTTTATCACTTAGAATGGCCCAGAAAAAATGGGGGGGTTGGTGATAATATGATGACAGATAAGACGACACTTCATAATCTTCATACGGTTATTGGTAACTTGCCCCCCGCCATTAACTTAAGAAAAAACACCTTAAAAGTAGGTTGGGTCATGACCCAACATCGAGTCCAGGCTTGACTCAGGAGTATTGTTGGGTCGTGACCCAACCTACACAAATCCTTAAATTAATAGCAGTGGGGTTAGGTCTTAACTACGACTTAATGTGGGGGTTGTGTTTTCATTATCTTGAGGCTCATCATCCCACCACTCACGCCACTGCACTTGCACTAGCTCCTCCTCTCCTTTCTTATTCTTTTCCTTAGCCCAAATAGGGGACCTGTCTTCCCAGCGATGAAGATTCGTAGGAAGATCTACTCCTGGATATGCAAATTTACGATATGAGTCAATTTCATCTTGCCTGGTATGACTAAAAAAACCAACAATATTAGACACACAATATATACCAGGCAATTTATCCACTTCGCGATTAAAACGTTTCATTTGAGTGGGTGCCTGATCGGTACCAATCAATATTTTATTAACATAAGTCAGACAATCATTACTACCAAGATCATAATGATTTAACATAAAATCCCTTTTGTAGGGATGGGTTTCTTGGAGAATAGAATGAAGCACTAGCATATCAACAAGTTTTTGTCCCTTTACTTTTCGTGGTTTCTCACTTTGATCCACAAAATTAGGTGCTTTACTGGGAGAGCCGAATTCTATCGGTGTTGCTCGCGCTTCTATTCCATTGATCTTATAGCGAATCAGGGCATGGTGGCCGAGATTACCTTTTAAGCTTTTATCAATAAAGCGAGCCGTCGTTGTACAGACTTGAAAGGTTGTGTCGCCGAGCAAAAAGGCATCATAATCCTTTTCAGCTTTTTCAGCTTTTGCTAATTTCTCATCATCACTCAGCTCAGGCGCTCCTTCAGGCCTTTTTTCTGTAAAATACTTCGTAATCAGGTCTTTTTTTACCTTGAGTTTGGTGTTCTCAATGTATAAGGCGGTATTGCCCGGCATACCTTGCGAAAAGACTTCATAAGCTTTTTCAGCATTTGCTAATTTCTCATCATCACTCAGCTCAGGTGCTCCTTCAGACCCTTTTTCTGAAAAATCCGTCTCAATGAGGCCGAGCTTGTTTTCTTTAAGCTCTCTATTGGACAGCTCGTTACTGAGCTTGTTGATATGGTGAATGCAAATCTCAAGCTTTCTTTCAAAAGCACTCTTAAACGCAGCCTCAGGAATACGCCAGCCTACGTAAGCACCAAGAGCAGTACCAATCACGAACCCAAGACCTGCGCCTCGAAAATTACCAATAATAGTGTAATTAAATAAAAACCCTGAAGATAAACCAACTACAGCCCCTAAAGCACCGACTAGCACGCAGGTAATTGATGAACATATTGCTAAGATGATTTTTTTTATCTGATAGCTAGTAGTCTTTGTTTTTGATGCATCGATAAGCTCACTAACAGCTTTATTAAGTTCTTCTAGATTTTTTTCTTTCTCGGGTTTTTTGTAAAAATTAGAAAGTGCGTTGACCAGAACAAGAGACTTATCGAGTAACTCTTGATATTGCTCTGGTTTATTCTCATTTTTAATAGCCGATATCAACAGAGCAATATAATAGCTAAACTCATTGACTGGCAATTCCCGCATAGTAGTTATAATTTGGTTACAAGCTTCGTTATGCTTGTCCACCATCTCTCCACAATTGGCAATAGGACGGTCAAAAAATGGCATAATTCTTCCTAAATAATGGTTTATTTTCGATGCTAATGTACAATATTATTCTTAAGAAAATATTAAGGAACGCATTTTAAACGCCATTGAGTCTTCATGTACAGGATAATCGCACCTTAGGCGATTTTTGTTTCATTTAAGAGGGTAAAGTGACATATAAAGTGCGGGATTTAATTTCTCGACCGCCTAACAAATGATCAATTGCTTGTCGAAAAATCATTTTTGCCAACTTAAGATAGAGCGTTTCTTCCAAATTATCTTCTGCTAAAGCCAAAAGATGTGCGCCTAGAATTCCTTTGTTATGGAAAACAAACCCTTCACCTGCAATAAATTGATAAGACTGATCGGCGACAATCGGTATTTGAGACCTTGCTTCATGGGTTAATGAAAAGGCATAACCACAAGCTGTTAATAAAGTCCATTCGAAACGTCTTAATAAAGATTCCAGCACTAATCTATCCGTGGTTGCGGCTAAACTTTTTAAGGTAAATAAATAAGCATCAAACACTATGGGCTCAGGAGAGTTAGGTTTTAAAACATAATAAAGGATTTCATTCAGATATAAACTTGCGAATAGTGAATGACCTTCAAGAGACAATGAGGGAGAAAGACTTTCTATCGATTTGCTATAAAACCTATCATAGCGCTCTTCAAAACTCAGCCATAATGGCGTGAATGCTTGTAAAAGCGCTTGTTTTTTAGGGGTACGCCCCCCTTTGCAAAGACAGTGAATTAACCCATACTCGCGGGTAAAAAAACTCACTCGGGCACTGGTATCACCAGACCATTGTTTATGTAAAAGCCATGCTTTTATTGTTTTAGTGGTCATAACCTAATTGTTTCAGCATACGCTCATCATCAGCCCAGCCTGATTTAACTTTACACCAGCATTGTAAAAAGACTTTTTTGCCTAACAATTTTTCCATGTCTAATCGGGCACTGGTTGCCATTTCTTTTAATTTTTGTCCTTTATCACCGATAATCATTCGCTTATGATTTTCTTTTTCTACCAAAATCAGCGCATGAATTCGCACTAAGGCTCCTTCGTCTTTAAAGGATTCAATATCCACTGTAACTGCGTATGGTAATTCCTGACCACAAAAACGAAAGATTTTTTCTCGCAATAATTCAGCACATAAAAATTTAGTGGAGCGGTCAGTTAATTGGTCATCCGGAAATAAATGGGGGCCTTCAGGTAAATAAGTTTGCAATTTTGCCTGTAATTCTTCAACTTGGAGGCCTGTTTTTGCAGATAAAGGAATTATTGCCTCAAAGTCATGTCGTTGATTTATTTGCTCTATCCAAGGAAGCAATTGTGTTTTGTTATCAATTTTATCCACTTTATTAATAACCAAAATACAAGGAACCTTAGATTGTTTAATTAAACCTAAAACATATTCATCCTCTTCTTCCCAATGAGTACCATCTACTACAAAAGCCACTACATCCACATCACGCAGTACACTCATCGCTGTTTTATTCATCATGCGATTCATCGCTTTTTTATTTCCCTGATGGATACCGGGCGTATCGACGTACACAAATTGATAATCATTCAGCGTACGAATACCTAAAATACTGTGCCGAGTCGTCTGCGGCTTTTTAGATGTAATACTAACTTTTTGTTCTAAAATAGAATTAAGAAGTGTTGATTTCCCTACATTAGGTCTACCAACCAACGCGATGTAACCACAATAACTAGCCATTCAATATTCCTGTATACTTTTGAAACATTTTATCAGTGGCGCATAAAAATATCCACCTATCTTCCTCGTCAAACTGATAAAAAAAAATTAAAACGAAATAAAATCAATTTAAAAATAAATTCAAGCTAAAATTGATGTTTTATTAATCAATTTTGTATATAATTAACTTAATTGTGGCAATCAGGATATATTCATGGGAAATGACAAGACACACTCACAAGATTGGCTGGATTCTGCTGTTGCTGATAAAGCGAGTCTATTAAAATTTACCCCCCCTTTTAATGAGTCTAGCTTTACTATAAATATTGGTCGCTTTGGTTTTAAAAATCCTGATGATTTAAAAAATTTTTTGCGTACACCGGCAGGAGATACAATTAAGGGTGAACTCTCTGATCGCATAGCAGAAGAACAGGCTATTGAGGATCAACGTCAATTTGAGTTAGATCAAGAAGCAATCCGAAAAAGCAGACTTAAAGCATTACTATTTTTGTGGCTAATTGAAAAAAAGGGTCATGCTGCCGAAAAATTAAGAGAATTCATTGAAGTACAAAATGAACACTTTTTAAAAGAGCATGCTAAAGACGCAATCTCTTCACAAAAATCCTCGCCTCCTTCCGCAAGCGAAATCCTAGCTGATGTCCTTGCTGATTACGATAAGGCTTTTAAAGAATATAACAAAGTCTATGACACCTTGAGTCAAAACGATAAACAGCTTAAAGAAGAACTAAGTCATTTAATTCACCAAAAAGAAATCATTAACAAAAAACACAGCGTTTATGATGAAAGCCTAGCAAGTTTTGACAAAGCATCACAAGATTACGATAGTTTAAATAGAGAAGAACTGAGACAGAAAATTTCTGACTTAGAAAAAGATCTTTTTACGCAAACAGATCAAATACTCGCTCTATTAGATCAAGGAAAAGAAGATGAAGCACGTACATTAATCCATCAGCAAAATGCGCTAAACCTACAAATAGCTAGTTTGCATGATATAAAATCTAGGCATGAAGAAGATCAAGAGAAACAAACGATTTTTCTTGATGATGAAGGAAAAATCA
This sequence comes from Legionella sp., assembly GCA_030158115.1. Classification (GTDB taxonomy): domain Bacteria; phylum Pseudomonadota; class Gammaproteobacteria; order Legionellales; family Legionellaceae; genus Legionella. The sequence continues at coordinate 5,605 of JAOATK010000036.1, read as the reverse complement.
CTACCTCTCATAAAGACTCATCCTTTGTTTTTCCTAAACAACTCGCCCAAACTAAACAACTAGTTAAAGAACATGGGCAATATTACCTTATTGATCTAGATAAAAAATTAAGCGATTTAAATTCTGGGGAAAAAGTACAAGCAAAATCCGATTTTGATGGTATGAGTCATGAAATAATGAGCGTAAAAAAAGCAGTACAGCACACACGCAAATTAGAAATGGAATTTCAAGATTCACGAATTGAGGATACCGAAAGCAAAATAGGTGAAAATCAATTACAACTTAAAATGATTCGCACGCAAATGACCTTAGTTCAAGCTTCTCGTGCAAATGCTGAAACATTAAAGCTTCCAAAGCCAACACCACCAGTGACTGATTTTTTTAAAAAAAATCAGGATATTTTTAAAACACCTTCACTGTCTTCTCAGCTTTTATTTACACAAATAGATAAAACACAACCTAAAAATGCAGAAGAAATTAAAGCGTTTTTGAAAAAATCATGTACCTTATTAGGGCTCAGCCAAATACCTTCCATGGCGCCTTTACCACAAACCACAATGGTCTCTTTATTACAGCATATGGCCCGATTTGGAGCTAATCCTTATAAATTCAATCCCAGTCCTAAAGAAATAGCCTCTCATCCTTTAACACCTATGGAAAACTCTTTAGACTGCAAAACAAAAAGAACATTCAATCCATCACCCTTTAGTAAAACCCCATTTGGTGGTGGGTAGCAGTGCTCTATTATTCCATCTCCCCGCGAGGGGAGATGGTGTCACGTAGGATCGGATGAGCGGCGCTACAGCACCCTTTTTACACTCATCCGTATGTGGGAAAAGGGATGGTACTGTTAAACTAGTGATAAATCCGTAGCGCTTAATTCAGGAACTAAACTCTTCAGTAAAACAAATAACTCTTGGGTTTGGTTCTCGTCACAAGCAAGATTTAACAAACTCATTGTTTGCGTCAATTGATCCCAATCTATTTCACGAAACCTAGCTTTAAACAGCTTTTCATGCTCAGTTGAGGTCAGTTGTTCTGACTCATGAAATAACTCTTCAAATAATTTCTCACCAGGTCTCAACCCAGTATATTCAATATGAATATCTCTACCAGGCTCCTTGCCTGCTAAACGAATCATTTGCTCAGCCAAATAACTGATTTTAACAGGCTCACCCATATCTAATACAAAAATTTCCCCACCATGCCCATTAACCATTGCTTGTAAAATTAACTGACATGCTTCTGGAATCGTCATAAAATAACGCTGCATGTCTGGATGCGTTACCTTGATTGGACCACCATTTCTTAACTGCTTTTGAAATAAAGGAACAACACTGCCTGCAGAACCCAAAACATTCCCAAATCGTACAGTAATAAATTGAGTCTCTACTCGCTGATCTAAGTTTTGACAAAAAATTTCTGCGACACGCTTGGTAGTCCCCATAATATTAGTAGGATTAACCGCCTTATCCGTAGAGATTAAAACAAATTTTTCCACACCGTAAGCCACGCTAGTTTTAGCGACAACCTGTGTTCCCACCACATTATTCAAAACCGCTACACGAACTTGATCTTGCAGTAAAGGAACATGTTTATAAGCGGCTGCATGAAATACTATTTCTGGTAAAAATTTAGCAAATAAAAAATCAATAGCAGTCTTATCGGTGACACTCACCAAGTTAAGCTCAAGAGGAATTTCAGGAAATTTCTCACTTATCTCTTGCTCAATTTGATACAAATTAAATTCACAACTGTCTACAATAGCCAAACGTGCCGGGTTAAGCATCATAATTTGTCGACATAACTCAGAACCAATAGAGCCACCGCCACCAGTGACAAGTACCCTTTTCCCAGCAATCCCAGCGTTTAACTTATCCCATTCTAAATAAACCTGATCTCGACCTAAAAGATCTTCAATATGGACGGGACGCAGTGCATTAACTTCCACTCTTCCAGCTGCTAGAGCAGACAAACTAGGTAAAGTCCTAAAAGGAACGCCACTTTGTTCACAAGCCGTGACAACACGTCTCATTACAGCAGAACCAGCCGAAGGCATCGCAATAAAAATCAGATCAATGGAATACTGACTAACTCTATCTGCAATTTGCGCAATAGTGCCTAAAACACGAACCCCATGAACTTCTAATCCACGCTTGCTAAGATTATCATCAACAAAACCCACCGGCTGATAAGTATTGTTACGCTTTAAATCCCGCACTAAACCCTCGCCAGCTAATCCTGCACCAACAATAAGTACGCGTTTGGTTTTTATAGGATAACTCCCTCTTGATTGTCTATCTGCATACAACCGCATTGTGAAACGTCCACCACAAAGAACGGTAGTTAATATAAGACAATACAAAGGAAAAACAGATCGCGGCAGGTTATTTAATATAGATGTGAGATAAAAAACAGGAATCACCAAGAGAGTTGCACTAAGTGATGCTTTTAAAATGCGAACAACATCATTTAAAGAAAAGAAACGCCATACTCCTCGGTACGTTTTAAAATAATAATAACAAGTAGTTTGGACAAGCACTAAAAAGGATAAAGCCCAAAAGGAATAAGAGGAGGCTAGGATTTTAGGAAAAGGATGCATGTTATATCGCAACCAATAAGCAGTATACCAAGCTACTGGCACAGCAATGACATCAAATAATATAACGGGTAATTTAAAAAAAACTTTTCTAAAAAATAACATTAATTTTTGCAACATACTGTACTCAGTCCATTTTTAGGAAGAGATACTACACTATGTTGCTGATGATCACACCAAAAATTTTACTCTCGGTAAAATTCTAAAAATAATCTAGTTTCACTACTAGTAGCCAGTAAACCAGGCATCTTAATTATAGCGTTGGAGCTACTTTGTGCTCCACCTATCCTATTATTCATCTGAGTGACGATATAACTCATAACGATAAAAAGAATGCTTACTCTCACTCCTAACCACTTGAATTAATTTATAATTTTTTTGTTTATCTAGTCGTTTTTTTAAACAGACATCGCTTGGTGTATAAATAATTCTTCCGTGCTGAACTAGAGAGGTCAAAATGAAGGTATTAGGTTGCTCCACTAAAATTTCCTGACAAAAGTGTTCATAACGCTGCTTTGCTAAGGAATGGGCCATGGATAAATTATTCAAACAGTATGAGTCAATAAAGTTTAAATCACTGTAATAAGGAATCATCCCACTGTCGCTAAGTACAACACTTTCTTTTGGTGAGGCATGAATAAATAACCAATCCAAAACAGCACGACGTAGTTGTTCGCCTTTGACAGGGTCCTGACTAAAATAACGATAATCACCTAAGGTCATGCTAGGAATAAAGAAGAAAAAAGTAAGAATAAAAAAAAGAACCAATAATTTATCCTCTTTTCTTTTCATATACCACAAAATAATCACATCAATACCTTGTAATACTAAAGGTAATAACAAGACAAATGCAGGTAAAAAAAGTCGATTATCAAAAGCTACAATAGGATCGGCCTCTGATAACATGATTAAATAAGCAAGGCTCGGTAACCATAAAAAATAATGACGTTTATCTTTTGCTCTAAGACATGCTGGAAAAGCTAACAGAGCAAGAGGCCATACTAATTTAAGGTAGCTAATATCTAAAAAATGACCTAAGTCATCAGTCCATCCTTTACAATAAACCGAATTAGGAAATAGATAACCAAAATAATAAAAACGCCATCCAAAATAGGGCAAATAACAAATGAAAAATGCCAGAATAAACTGACTAACACCACGCCAATAGCGTGAATCTGCTCTTGTTACTCCCTCCCAACAGATCAGAAGAAAAAAAAGTCCCATCAAAAATGGTGCTTCGGGTCGAGTGAAGCTCGCTACGGCAAATAATAATCCAGCCAATAGGAATGGTTTATTCTGAGGTTTTCCTGGCGGATGAGGCGCGAAACAATATCCCATTCCTTTAAAACAAAAGTACACACCGCCACAAATAAGTGCCTCATAAACAGTTGTTTCTAAGCCACTAGTAGCCCAAATAATCTGGCCTTTGTAAAATAGCAAACCAAGACATGGTAAAAGAGATATCCTTTTTCCAAACCAAAAACGCGTGATTAAATAACTAAAGTAACAGGTAAAAAAAAGACCGCATATCCCAGCCCCCTTCAAAATAACTACGGGGTTAATTTTTAATAAAAGAGATAAGGCACCCAAAGCAACAAAACTAAAATTGGAATATCCCTCAACAGGTACCTGATGTACATTCCAAACCAAACCTGCACCAGAGGCCCAATGCTTAGCATATCGCAGGGAGATATACATGTCGTCAATAGTAAATGGCCAAATAGCCTGGATTTGCAATATAAAAAGATAAAAAAATACTATTAAAAAAATACCATCATACCAGCGAAACTGCCCTTTCATTGAGTTAAGGCCATAAATGTGAGGACAATAAAACACCAAAGATTAAGTCGTGATAATTGATCGTTTAGAAAAATAATCACCGGATCATCATTGTCCATATCCTGTCTGGCAAGCCATCCAAATCGCCACAAGGCAATAGCCGCAAAAGGAACTGTTAACATAAAATAGAATGATTCATCTTGAACATAGATAATATAAAAAATATACGTGATGAATGTTGCCAGACCTGTGCTTATGATAAACCAATGCAACAAAGCAGGATTATATTTTTTGAGCACCTCACGCGTAGCGTGCTTTAATCCTAAGCGCATTTCTAAGCGACGCTTATTTAATGCGATAAAAAGACTTAATAAAGTAGCCGCAATAGTTAGCCAGACAGAAATAGGTAAACCAATTCCAATAGTCCCGGCCAATACCCTCAACATAAATCCTGCAGCAATACAGAGTACATCAAATACTGGCAATAGTTTAAAAACATGATTATACGCGATGTTAACTATCAAATAAGCACATAAAATAAAGGCTAAACTCTTAGAAATTAACCAACCAAGACTTAGGCCAACTATTAGCAATACAAACAACATAAAAACAGCTTCGAATACGGAAACCCTTTCACTCACTAAAGGTCTATTTTTTTTATGTGGGTGTAAACTATCTTCGCTACGATCTTCAATGTCGTTATAAATATAAACAGCACTCGATATCAAACAAAATGCAATTGAGGCCAATAAGGCGGGTATAAAATAGCCTACAGCGGGGGTATAGCAAAACCCTAACATGACAAAAACTGATTTAGTCCAATGGGAGATACGAAGAAGGGAGGCTAAATCTTTCAATCGCGCAATCAAACTCTCTGGTATTGCATTTTCTGTCATTCAATCACCTGTTGGTTTATTTAACAAGTAACCTGGTTGCTTGCAACCAGGTTTTTTCAAGGTAAGTACACCATTTGTATAATTGCGAGCAACTAATGGCGCTTACTTAAGCATTTTACACCCTTGTAGCCTGGACGCAGCAGAACGTAATCCGGGAATTCCATGCCACTGATCCCGGATTACGCTCTGCCGTATCCAGGCCACTTCTACTACGTGGTAAATCTTTACAAAATACCACTATATAGAAAAAAATCATCATTTCAACAAGTTATCTCTCTGTACATGACAAAAAAACGTGTCATGTACAAAGAAGTTATCTAGAAATAAAACC
>JAOATK010000035.1 GCA_030158115.1 Legionella sp. | reverse complement strand
TAAGAAATAGTAATGGGGTCGCTTCGCTCAGTTGTTGGGTTTCGCTGCGCTTAACGCCAACCTACATTGATTGATAATCACCCTCAATCTCTTACGTAGGTTGGCGTTAAGCGAAGCGACTTCCTAACAAGGTTAGGCCTCGGCAGGAACTGTGTCGATAATGCTGGCCAAGGTCTTGGTTGATTTGACCTTATCAATAAAGGTGGGGAAATATCCTGAAATCCAATTAACTACTGGCGTAAATTGTGCGCAAATTTTTGAGCTTTTAGTATATTGCTCATAAGGTAATGATGTCATTTTTATCGTGGCTAAAATTAAAGACACGATAAAAACACCTCTGGCAAAACCAAAGACCATTCCTAAAATCTTATCCATCCCGCTTAATCCTGTGCTTTTTAGCATAAAACTTAAAATGGCATTGACAATACCACCTGCCAATAACACACCAAAAAGAATAATAACAAAAGCAACAGCCGTGCAAATAGTTGGATCTTGGATGTAATGATGTAACCAAGGGGTTAATTTGGCCGAATAGGTATACCCCATCCAAATTGCTAATATCCATACAACTAAAGCAATAACCTCTTTAATAACCCCTCGAAATAAACCAGTAAGAGCAGATAAACCAATCACTCCTAAAATAATTAAATCTATCCATTCCAATTGCATAATTAGCTCACTCCAGCATTAACTACGAATCCAGTTAATTGCATTGAACTAGCTAATTGCACTCTTAACTTGATAACATCATTTTTGATGGGAGAGTGACCCACATAAACCTTATAAATCATCCCATTTTTGCTCGCAATACTCGTATAGTTTGCCTTATGTCCTTTGCTTTGTAATTTACTCACTAAAGCCTGTGCATTGGCTAATTTGGTAAAAGAGGCGAGTTGTAATGCATAAATGTCTTTTCTAACGAATGATTTTTTAACTGCTTTGGCAAGCACAGGTTTTTTTACTACCGGTCTTTTTGCCACAACGACTGCTTGAGCAGGTTTTTTCGCTGCCACAGTGATTTCTTTTTTAACTGCTGTGGTACTTGCTTCATTTAATGCCATCTCAAGAGGCATAACGTTAGAATCTGCTGGTGAATCCAATTGAGCAACAGAAGTTCCCACTGCATCTACTGCAGCAGAAGCAATAACCTCTTTATCTTCAGTCTTGTTATCTTCTGACGGAGTAATATCGACAACTCTAGCTACTTTAATTGTTTTAAACATTTCTTCTTCATCAGTCACTGCAACATTAGGTGCTGTAGGCTTTGGTGGAAGTTGCACATTCACGCTAAAATTATGCTCTAAACTTTGACTTGATTTTTTCATCATAGCAGGAAGAAATATAGCTCCCAAGGATAAAATAACCGATACACCGACCAAACGATGTTTTAATTTCTCATTTATTACTAATTTCATTGAATCTCCTATTAGACTGAGTAGCCATGATATGCCCCACAGTAAAAAATGACCCATAAACAACAATTAAATCACCTGGTTGAGCTTGATTTAGTGCCGCATCAAAGGCACTTAGTGGGCTATTATAACAAATTTTTACACAAATTTCTGCATCTTGAAATTGGGCAAGCAATACACTTTCACTTGCAGCACGTTTTACATCTAATAGTGCAGGATACCAATAATCAACATGATTCTTCAATGGTTCAATCATACCAAAAATATTTTTATCTTTTAATGCTGAAAAGACCGCATGCACTTTTCTTTTTTTATCTAATTGATTCAATGTAGTTGCTAACAATCGAACTGACTGAGGGTTATGAGATACATCATATAAAATGCTTATCTCGCCGGCTTGCAGTTGCAAACGACCTGGGATAAACAAAGAATGCATCGCCTTTTTGACAGACTCATCGGATACAGGCAAACAATATTTTAATAGAGTACTCGCAATAATTGCTGCAGCTGCTGATTTAAGTTGTATTAAAGGTTTGGGTAAATGATCAATTTGCCAAGAGCCACATTGAAGACTCCAATCCGCCTCTCGCTCTTCAAAAGAAAACGCTTGGTTAAAAAGATATGCCTTCACTGACTTTTGTTCAGCCTGTTTTAATATCGTAGATGGTGGGTTAACATCTGCATAAATAAATGGCTTACCTGGACGAAGAATACCTGCCTTTTCATAGCCAATGTCCTCTAAGGTATCGCCTAAAAAATCTTGGTGATCAAAATCAATGGTTGTAATAATTGAGACATCAGAGTCAATGATATTGGTGGCATCAAGACGTCCACCTAAGCCTACTTCGAGAATAACAATATCCAAGTGATTTGCTTTAAAATGCCATAACGCAGCTAACGTAGTCATCTCAAAATAAGTAAGCACTGTGTCGCCTCGTGCGCTTTCTATAATACAAAAAGCGCGACATAAGTCCTCATCACTTATGGGAATTAAGTTAATTCGAATACGTTCATTAAACTCAATAAGATGAGGAGAAGTATAAGTGCCTACTTTATACCCTGCAGTGTGATAAATGGACTCTAGTGCTGTTACGGTAGAGCCTTTACCATTAGTGCCTGCCACCGTAATCACTCGACTAGGCAGCGCTTGCAGCTGTAGTGTTTTTGCCACGGTTTTGATTCGTGTTAAACCAAGCTGTATTTCTTGAATATTTCTAGTTTCCAGATCAGACAACCACTCAGTTAAACTCCAGTGCTCATAAGATCTTAACAAACTAACCCCCATAACTGAGCTTAGAAATTAACTCTGCAATCACTTCACGAAGATCTTTGCGTTCAAGAATCATATCAATGTGACCATGCTCTAATAAAAACTCACTTCTTTGAAATCCCTCAGGCAAAGTTTGTCTTACTGTTTGTTCAATAACACGAGGCCCTGCAAAACCAATTAATGCATTAGGCTCAGCAATAATCACATCACCAAGACTGCCAAAACTTGCAGATACGCCACCCATGGTAGGATCAGTTAATACCACAATAAAAGGCAGCCCAGATTCTGCAAATTTGGCTAAGGCCGCGGAAGTTTTTGCCATCTGCATCAAAGAAAACAAACCCTCTTGCATTCGAGCACCACCACTGGCAGTAAAACAAATGTAAGGTATTTTTTCTTCGGTGGCTGCAGCGATAGCACGAACAAATTTTTCACCTACGGTCGCACCCATGGAGCCGCCCATAAAACTGAATTCAAACGCACTGACTACAACAGGTTGCTGCTTTAAAGATCCCTTCATTACGATTAAAGCTTCTTTTTCACCTGTTGCTTTTTGCGCTTGGGATATTCTGTCTTTATACTTCTTGGAGTCTCTAAATTTGAGTCGATCGTGTGGTTCTAAAGAGGCTGCAATTTCTTCCTGCCCTTCGGCATCAAGAAACTGTTCAATTCTAACTCGTGCAGAAATACGATGATGAAAATTACAAGAAGGACAAACCATTAAGTTTTTGGTGAGCTCCGTACTATAAAGCACCTCGTTGCAACCTAAACATTTAAGCCATAAACCTTCAGGCACGCCTTTTTTTTGTGAGGTGTCTGTATTGATTCTTGATGGTAATAATTTTTTTAGCCAACTCATGAATAGAACCTAATAGGATAGATATAGCTTTATTATACACCCATACATCAAATAATTGAATGTTTTGTAGCCTGAATGCAGCAGAGCGTAACCCGGGAATTCAGTGCCACTGATCCCGGGTTACGCTCTGCTGCATTCAAGCTACAACTGCTAGGAAGCCGCTAATAATTGATTTACACGATTAATAAAATCAGCAGGATTATCTAATTGTCCACCTTCTGCTAACACCGCTTGTTCAAACAATACCGTGATCCATAACTCAAATTGAACATCATCTTGAATATCATGTAAGCGCTTAATTAAAACATGCTCAGGATTGATTTCAAATACTGGCTTACTGATTGGTACTTGTTGTCCTGCTGCTTGCAAAATACGCTGCATTTCCATATTCATATCTTGCTCATCAGCAACAACACAAGCAGGAGAATCTGTTAAGCGATTTGTAAGTACTACGTCCTTAATTCGCGCATCTAAAACTTTGCGAATATGTGCCAATACAGGTTCTAACGTTTTTTCCTGCTCTTTAATTTGCTCATCAGACGATTCATCGCCTAACTCTACTTTACCTTTAGAAATAGATTGCAGCTTTTTGCCTTCATATTCGCTCATGTAGCCTACTAACCACTCATCAATTTTATCACTAAGTAATAAAACCTCTATTCCTTTCTTATTAAAGATTTCTAAATGAGGGCTGTGCTTGGCTGCATTAAAGCTTGAGGCAGTAATGTAATAAATCTTATCCTGCCCTTCTTTCATACGACTAACGTAGTCATCAAAGGTAACATCTTGTGTTTCTGAATTAGTCTTGGTCGTCGCAAAGCGTAATAATTTAGCAATCGCTTCTTTATTAGCAAAATCTTCTACTGGACCTTCTTTTAACACCAAGCCAAATTCGTTCCAAAACTTTTGATAGGTTTCTTTATCCTGGGTGTTCATTTTTTCAAGCAAAGATAAAATTCGTTTAGTACATGCAGCGCGAATACTTTCCACCTGTTTATTATCTTGTAAAATTTCACGTGATACGTTCAATGGCAAATCGCTCGCATCCACAATACCTTTTACAAAACGCAAATAACGCGGTAAAAATTGCGTGGCGTCGTCCATAATAAACACACGTTTGACATACAATTTTAAACCGTGCTTGCTTTCATGTTGAAATAAATCATAAGGGGCATGTGCAGGAATATAAAGCAAGGAAATATAATCATTTTTTCCCTCTACATGATTATGTGACCACACTAAAGGATCTTGGAAATCATGAGAGATATGCTTATAAAGTAATTTATATTCTTCATCTGTAATTTCAGATTTTTGCATAGTCCATAAAGCAGTTGCTTTATTTACTGTTTCTAATTCTGTGGACTCTTTACCCTCTTCAGCTTTTTTTTGCATGACTATCGGCCAGCAGATGTGATCTGAATATTTACTAATGATGCTACGAATACGCCAATCACTTAAAAACTCATCTTCCTCTGTTTTAAGATGTAAGATAATTTCTGTGCCACGAGTGGCTTTAGGTTCATAACCAATAGTGAATTCGCCATCACCTTTTGAAGTCCAAACAATGGCCTCCTCGGGTTTTAAACCAGCACGACGACTTTTAACAGTTACTTTATCGGCCACAATAAATGCTGAATAAAAACCTACGCCAAATTGTCCAATCAATTGAGAGTCTTTTGCACTCTCACCGGTTAATTGGCTCATGAATTCTTTAGTACCTGATTTAGCAATCGTTCCTAAATTAGCAACGGCTTCATCCCAACTCATTCCAATACCATTGTCAGCAATAGTAATCGTTTTGAGTTTTTCATTAATTTGAATGCTTATTTTTAAGTCAGGGTCATTTTCGAATAAAGTACCATCTGCCAATGCTAAAAATCTTAATTTATCTAAGGCATCCGAGGCGTTGGAAATTAATTCTCTAAGAAAAATTTCTTTATTACTATAAAGTGAATGCACTACCAAATGCAGCATTTGCTTTACTTCTGTTTGAAATCCCATGGTTTGTTGTTTACCTGGCATTGTCTAGTCTCCTATAACGTATTGTTCGTAATGAATTTACATATATGGGTTGTTTTTTAAATTTCAAGAGATAAAAGTAGCCTAGCTACTTAGTAAATTAAAATTTGGCATAGTTAACGTACCACCAGAGTGAATAATTAATATATTGCCTTTTAATTGCTCCTTTTCAATACAACGCCTTGCTTCATAAAACAATTTTGCAGCATAAATAGGATCAGCTAAAATTCCCTCTTCTCGTGCTAACCGTATGATTTCATTTTTAATTGTCTGATTTAAAGAACCAAAAGACTTAGCCGTCGTGGGATAAAAACATCTATAATTTTCCAGTTCGTTACCAAACCATAAGGTTAATTTATTTTTAAATACATAGTCTTCATCTGCTAATAAAAGAACATGGATTTTGGCTTGATGATTTAACTCTGATAACCCTTTTATTAAAGCTGCTGCAGAAAAACCAGTCCCTGCATCAACAAAAATATGTTGGAAATGAAGACCTAAAACCTGCTCATTCTTAAGAATATCTTTTGCGATACTCTTTGCACCATTGCTGGCTACAGTAACGCTTGCACCTTCATGTAATACAAATCCAGATTCATGCAAATTATTACAATAATTTTGAGCTAATTCATTCACCCCTGACCAGTCTTCACGAGCAACCCAAACAATTTCTTGTTCTTGAATGAAAAGACGACTTAATTGATAGTTACCCCTGAGTTCCAATTTCCATGGTTTAATAAGAAATGCCGTTACTTTTAAACTAAATTCTCTTGCTAATTGCAATGCTGCGAGTAGATTATTAGAGTTTGGACCTGCAATAATAACTAAATGACGCACTCCAGTTTCTAAAAGAAAAGGCATAATACTGGAATATTTACGTAATTTAGATCCGCTAATACCACAACCTAATTCATCATCTCTTTTAACATAGCAAGAAACCTCATGATGAGGAAAATGATTTAACGGGTGAACACGACTGGATAAATTCCATAAAAAATCAGTCACGAATAAAATCCAAATGATGATCAGAAGATGTGTTTGGATTATAAGTGTAGCCTAGCAAGTTAAATGCTTTTACTTGCTCTATGTTATCGATTTGATGCTCTATTAAAAATCGCGCCATGACTCCTCGTGCTTTTTTCGCATAGATTCCAATCATTTTAAATTGATCATTCTTTTTTTCATAAAAATTAATCGTCTTAATTGGGTAATTTATTTTCTTTTCATCAATTGATTTAAAATATTCGGTTGATGCTAAATTAATCAGCATCGGATTTTTTTGCCCTGCTAACTCGTCATTCAAAGCTTGAGTAATTGTCTCTTGCCAAAAGTTATATAAATTTTTACCACAAGGATTTTCCAAACGAACCCCCATTTCCAACCGGTATGGCTGAATGCTATCCAAAGGGTTTAAAAGACCATAAAGACCCGACAATATTCGCAAATGAGATTGAGCATAATCAATTGCACTGGGCTGCAAAGTATTGGCTTGCAAACCTTGATAAACATCCCCTTGAAATAAAAAGAGTGCCGGATAAGCCTGTTGCTTATCAAACTGTTGGTATCGCTCAAAATTAAGCGAAGCAAGATCAGGGGATAAATCCATTAAAGTAGCAATCTCGTGAACTGATTTAGATTGCATTAGTTTTACTAACTTATTTGTTTTATTGGTAAATAACGGCTGCGATGTTTTGCCTAAATAAGGGGTTGTGCTTTTTAAGAGTTTTTTTGCCGGTGATAAGAGAATTAACATGTAAGTACTCACTTTCTTTTAAGGATTTAATTGGGTGTTTCTATTAAAGCGAAGCAACACATGTTCTACCCTTAATACCGCCTCTTCCAAAGCTTGTGCCGGTGTCATTAAACCTGCAAACATTGCTTCTAGTACCTCATCATTAATGCTGCGAATCTGATTTTGAGGTCCCCGATATTTTAATGGCTTTTTCACTGCACGCCCTTTTAAATCAGCTTGGGCTATTAATAAATTCGGATGGTGGCTTACTGTCAAAATATGACTATAAACACCTGTAAATCCTAAGGGCAAATACCCTGTATTCTCATGCCAGCGCTGCTGTATCTTAGGTTGAGCGATAAAGGCAAAAAATTGTGCAATGCCTTTATATTGCTTTTTAGTTTGACCGGCCACAGCCCATAGCGCAGCCCCACCCGCTACGTTAGCATAGCGCACTTTGCTAGCATGAGTATCTAAAGGCATGCTAGCTACCCCTAGGTGAAAAGGAACCAAGGCAGACAAACTATTATATGCTCCGGAAGATTGGCTAAATAAGGGGCACACGCCACTTGTAAACAAAATAGTAGCATCATCAACTCGACCAGCATAACGAAAATAATGTTGTGAATGCCAATGCTTTAAGCGCTCAAAATGATGCGCCAACTGAGGCGTATTAAACACTGCATGCAGGGGATTATCTTGCGTTAATGCCAAACCATGAATTGCTAAAAAAGATTCAAAAAGCACCCATCCAGGATAAGCGGTAGTATAAGTACATTCATAACCGGCTTTTTTTGCTTTTTCAGCCAGCACCTCCATCTCATCCCAGGTACGTGGAAAATTAGCCGGGGTGTAACCTATTTTAGCAAGCATATCTAAGTTGTAGTATAAAATGGGTGTTGATAGATTAAAGGGTAAGGCCATCAGCTGACCCCTGCTACTGTAAAACTCTCTTACTGATGGAATAAAGTCACCTTGAGGCAAAGCAATTCCCTGCTCTTGCATCAACTCAGCAAGTGGCTTAATAACTCCAGGAGGTGAGCTCATTAAAGCCGTACCCACTTCAAAAATTTGGACTATCGCCGGAGGTTGATGCGCTCTAAATGCAGCAGCAAAACTAGTTAAAGTTTCAACATAATTGCCCTTATAGACTGGCTTGATAAGGTAGGCACTTTGACTTCGATTAAAATCATCTGCAAGTAACTTGACCTCCTCACCTAACTGCCCAGCCATAGCATGCCATAGCACCAACTCCACAGGTTTTGCCTGTAGTGAGAAGGTAAAAAATAATAACAAGGCGCAAGTTAATTTATTCATGCTAATAAATCAGGATAATCACTAAACACTGCATCAACTCCCCATTTAAATAGTTTATTCGCCTGGCGTTTACGATTCACGGTATAAGCGCAAACCAAATAACCTTTATCCTTAACTTCTTGCACTCGATCAGCAGTAAGCACTTTACGATTAAAATGAATGGATAAACAGTTAAGCTGCTTTGCTTTTTTTAACCACTCTTTATCCCACTTATCCAACAACAAACCTAATGGCATTTCTGGTGAAAGACTGCGACACATTAATAAAGCCTCCCAAGAAAAACTAGACACTAATGGGAGGTCTTTATCTTGTGGCCAATAACGATTTATATGAGTAAGGACTGTAATAGCGGTTTGCTCATCGGTTCCTGGATAAGGTTTAATTTCAATATTGGCTTGAACACGAGAAAGAGTAAGCCACTCTATAACCTCTTTAAAATGAGGGATGTGCTCCCCTTTAAATTGACGGGAAAACCAGGAACCCGCATCTAATGATTGGAGATAAGTCGATTCAACTAAACCTATTTCTCCCCGACCATTTGTTGTTCTTTTTAACTTATCGTCATGAAAAACATAAGGCTCACCATCCGCACTACACATCACATCAAACTCTATAAAACGACACCCTATTGCTAATGCCTTATTAAAAGCAGCCAGTGTATTTTCTGGAGCATAAGCTGCCGCTCCCCGATGACCAATAATTTTTTCTATAGCCAACAAATTGATTCCCCTGCTTAATCTCAAACTTCTAAAGCCAGTTTACACTAATTGTTTGAATGCTGTCATTCAGAAATCTTTTCCCTGCTCATCTGTCTTAACTCCATAAATCACTGTTTTAAACTCTGGTAAAGGCTGACCTTATACATCGCCTTAGGTAAATCATGCTTTATTATTAGGGCTTGAATAGTTTGGGTAAGCATTTTAATTAACACGAGTTCTGATAAATACAACCACACTAAATTATCATTGATTTAATGAATAAAAAGGTCTATAACTTCTTAAAAAAATATTTGCAAGAGGAGCCTATGCATGATGTCTATTCTTAATAAAATCCACGAAAATCCATCAGTATCTGAAGGTGATTTCCTTGATTACGCCTTATCTCATGGCTTTGGTGATTTGCACTTTAAGGTTGATCCTGAAACAGGCATGAAAGCAATTATTGCTATCCATAATACTAAGTTAGGTCCTGCTTTAGGTGGTTGTCGTTTTATTGAATACCCAAGCACCACAGCAGCACTTCAAGACGCGATGCGCTTGGCTCGTGGAATGAGCTTTAAAGCAGCATCAGTCAATCTGCCTCTCGGTGGTGGTAAATCTGTCATTATCAAACCCAAGGGCGCTTTTGATCGCACACAATACATGCATCAATTTGGAAAGTTTGTTAATGAACTAAATGGTCGCTACATCACAGCCTTAGATAGCGGCACGTTATTAACTGACATGGATATTATTAACGAACACACGCCTTATGTTGCAAGCTTATCAAAATATAATGGAGATCCTTCTCCTTCTACCGCAAAAGGGATTCTTCGCGGAATTCAAGCAGCGGTTGCTTTTAAATTAGGAAAAGAACACCTTAAAGGCATTCATGTTGCTATTCAAGGATTAGGTCATGTGGGATATCTGTTAGCACAACATTTACACGAATTAGGTGCTACGTTAACTGTTGCTGATATTTCTCCCGCTGCTGTTGAACAAGCGGTAAAAGAGTTAGGTGCAAAACCTGTCAGTACAGAAGAAATTCATAAGGTACCCTGTGATGTCTTTGCTCCTTGTGCTTTAGGTGCCATTCTTAATGACATCACAATTCCTCAATTACAAACCACCATTATCGCAGGTGCTGCAAACAACCAATTAGCTCATACCTATCATGGCAATATATTGCATGAAAAAGGTATCTTATTTGCTCCAGATTATGTCATTAATGCGGGTGGGTTAATTTTTGCTGCATCGAAGTACCTGCAAACCCATGAAAATGAAGTAGCGGTACAAATTGACACTATTTATACGCATTTAACAGAGATATTCCTTAGGGCTGCTAAAGAGAATTTACCTCCTAATGAAATAGCTGATGCGCTAGCTCAAGAAAAATTAGCCTAGGTAGATAAATGATCAAACATCCAACAATGACTCCTGAGTTGTATGAGTATATGCTGGATAAGTCTTTGCGTGAGCACCCTGCCCTGGAAGGTTTGCGCAAAGAGACTGCTCCCATGCAATTGGCTAGCATGCAGGTCTCCCCCGAACAAGCCCAATTCATGCAGTTTCTTATCCGCATGCTTAATGCTAAAAATGTCCTGGAATTAGGAACATACACCGGATACAGTGCATTAGCTATGTCTCTAGCCCTCCCTGATGACGGTAAGCTAATCACTTGTGATATTAGTGCCGAATGGACCAGTAAAGCACACGCTTTTTGGAAAGAGGCAAAACAAGATCATAAAATTGAATTACGCCTTGGTCGCGCATTAGATTCATTAGATGCTTTAATTAAGGAAGGTTGGGAAGAAAAATTTGATTTTATTTTTATTGATGCAGATAAAACAAGCTACCCTAAATATTATGAAATGGCATTAAAATTAATTCACCCACGAGGAGTAATCGCAATTGATGACATGCTCTGGTATGGTAAAGTAATTGATGAAAATGAAACACGTGGACAGACAAGGGAAATTAGAAAATTAAATGATTTGATTAAACATGATCCGCGTGTATTTGTTAGTTTATTGCCTATTGCAGATGGGTTATTTTTAGTGCAAAAACTATAGCCTGCATGAAGCATGGTGTAATCCAGGAAAACCATGCAAAGCATGGCACCTTATTATAGAAATTGGTTTAGCCGATCATAGGTTGCTACATATCAAAGGAGTGAAATATGCAAACAAATGACAACCCCTGTGGATTAGATGGCTTTGCGTTTTTAGAATTTTCCGGCCCTAATAAAAAGCACCTACATCAACAATTTTCTGATATGGGGTTTCAAGCGGTCGCATCGCATCAAGAACAAGACATTACTTTATACCAACAAGGCAATATCCATTTTATAGTCAATGCAGCTACAAATAACCAACCTGAAAAGCATAGCATGACTCATGGTGCAGGCGCTTGCGCCATGGGATTTAAGGTACAAAATGCTGAAAAGGCTTTTAAACATGCCATTAAAAATGGGGCGCTTGCTTTTGAAGATTGCCAACATGCTTATCATGGCTTGCCTGCCATTCAAGCCATCGGTGGCAGTGTTATTTATTTTGTTGATGATAAAAATCAACCGTTTAGTAACTATTGGGATAAGCCCTTAACAGCAACAGTTCCAGGAAATGGACTGCTTGCTATCGATCATCTTACTCATAATGTCTTCCGTGGTAATATGGACAAATGGGCGCAATTTTATGCCTCTATTTTTAATTTTCAACAAATTCGTTACTTTAATATTAAAGGAAAAATGACTGGTCTAATCAGTCGAGCTTTAGGCAGTCCTTGCGGTAAAATTAAAATCCCCTTAAATGAATCCAAAGATGACCAATCACAAATAGAAGAATTTTTGCATGACTATAAAGGCGAAGGCATCCAACATATTGCCCTAACCACTGACAATATTTATCACTCGGTACATACATTAAGAAATCAAGGCGTAAAATTTCTTGATGTTCCAGAAACCTATTACGACATGTTACGTTCTCGTCTGCCCTGGCACCAAGAATCAGAACAGCACCTTCGTGCAGAAAAAATATTAATGGATGGCGAAATAGATCCTAACTCAGGATTGTTATTGCAAATCTTCACAGAGAATATATTTGGTCCTGTTTTTTTTGAACTGATTCAGCGTAAAGGTAATGAAGGATTTGGTGAGGGTAATTTCCAAGCGTTATTTGAGGCGATTGAAAGAGACCAAATTAAACGCGGTACATTAAAAGCCAATTAAGGATCACTATGAAATTAGCCACCTTAAAATCAGCTACTTCACGCGATGGGACCCTTTGTGTGGTTAATAAAACACTGAGTCATGCTGTGTGTGTTGCACAAATTGCACCCAACTTACAACATGCCCTAGATCACTGGCAAACACTGGCCCCAAAATTACAAAACATTTACACACAATTAAACGAAGAAAAGATAGACAATATCTTTGTTTTTGATCCCAAACAATGTACCTCTCCCCTTCCCCGAGCTTATCAATGGATTGATGGTAGTGCTTATGTTAATCATGTTGAATTAGTTCGTAGAGCACGTGGTGCCGAAATGCCTGCTGATTTCTGGACTAACCCACTTATGTATCAAGGAGGTTCAGACACTTTTCTTGGTCCAAGAGATCCTATTCTTGCAGCAAGCGAAGCCTATGGCATAGATTTTGAAGCAGAAGTGGCCATCATTACTGACGATGTGCCTATGGGTACTCATCAGAAAAAAGCAGAGCAACATATTAAATTATTAATGCTGGTGAATGACGTATCCTTACGCAATTTAATCCCTGAAGAGCTAGCAAAAGGATTTGGATTTTTTCAATCAAAGCCTTCCAGCAGTTTTTCCCCCGTGGCTATAACACCTGATGAATTAGAGCAAAGTTGGGATGGAAAACGTCTTCACTTGCCTTTATGTAGTTATTTAAATGCAGAGCTATTTGGTCAACCTAACGCGGGCATGGACATGACCTTTTCCTTTCCTGAACTGATTGAACATGCAGCCAAAACAAGAGCATTAAGTGCTGGAACGATTATTGGTTCTGGCACTGTATCTAATGTTGATCGCAGTAAAGGTTCTTCGTGTATTGCTGAAAAAAGAATGTTAGAAATAATTGAGCAAGGACATGCACAAACACCCTTTATGCATTTTGGCGATACTCTTCGAATTGAAATGCACAACCTGCAAGGAAAAAGTCTTTTTGGTGCCATAGAACAAACAGTAAAGGACAGTCATGAAGCTATATGATTACTTTCGCTCGACAGCTTGTTATCGCGTACGCATTGCACTGAATTTAAAAGGTATTGCTTATGAAAAAATCAATGTGCATTTAGTAAATAATGGTGGTGAGCAAAATAGCCCTGAATACCACCAGATAAATCCTCAAGGATTAGTTCCTTGCCTAGAAATTAAAGGTCAGATTATCAGTCAATCATTAGCAATTATTGATTATTTAGAAGATATAGTCCCCAAACCTGCCTTATTGCCTCAATCCCCTTTTGATAAAGCCACCATACGCTCGCTCTCGTTAATTATTGCTTGCGACATGCATCCTTTAAATAACTTAAGGGTATTAAACCGTTTGAAAGAACAATTTCATGCGAATGAAGCCCAAGTACAAGAATGGTACTATCATTGGTTGAAAACAGAGTTTGATGCGTTTGAAGCCCGCTTAGAAACAATAAAACGAAGTGAACCCTTCTGCTTTGGTCACAGCGTCACTTTAGCCGATATTTGCCTAATACCGCAAGTATTCAATGCCACACGTTTTAATTTTCCTATGGATGATTACCCACTTATTAATGAAATTAATGCTCATTGTTTAAATCTGGATGAATTCCAACAAGCGGCTCCCAACCAGGAGTAGCCTCACTGCCATGAAGTTAAGCGCGTTAATACTTTCGGTAAAACAACGTCCACATTAATAAGCGCTCGCACCGTAAACGTAGCTCGATCAATTACTCAAAACCAAGCTTTTTTGAGCTCAACAGTCTCTATACCACCAGGTGTTTTTTCAAGCATAGTCCAGACATTTTTACACCGCTGCAAATGCCCTACTAAATAATTTTTATCGTTACAACGATATCTTATTGGCATTTCATCATAAAGATCTGTGGAATAAATTGCTAAACATCGTTCACCACGAGACAATTCAACACCCCAAGGATACGCTTTTGCCATATCTAATGTTTGGTTGCGTTCATTATTTAAGGGTGTATCAACTTGAATCAA
The DNA here is from genome assembly GCA_030158115.1 of Legionella sp. Taxonomy (GTDB): domain Bacteria; phylum Pseudomonadota; class Gammaproteobacteria; order Legionellales; family Legionellaceae; genus Legionella. The sequence goes on along the minus strand of JAOATK010000035.1, from coordinate 148,373 downwards.
TAGACTGTCACCGACCCAAGGTGATTGAGGGCATAAGGCTTCTTTTCGATTGGGTCCCGCCTTAACAAAGCATGGATCATAAGTTTTCCCCTCAACCTCACAACGCCAAGCGTCTTCACGAAGAATAAGATGAGACTGGGTTAAACAACGACCCAACAACGTATTTTTAACCACAGGAGCAACTTGCTGATTAACCTCACCATAAGGTCTGTATAATTTTAAAACTGTATCAGCTGCTTCAAGCAAACCAACACAAAAAAATAAGACTATGAACAACACTCTTTGCATCATAATGCTCCCTCAGTTATTTGATTTAGTGTATCATCGCACTATTAATCAAAGGTATCCATAGGAGTAAAAAATGAGCGAAGTTTTTACCATCAAGCAATGTTTAGATGGTCTGGTCGATGTCGATAAGCACGTTACTGTACGCGGTTGGGTAAAAACTCGTCGTGACTCTAAATCAGGCTTATCGTTTATCAATCTTCATGATGGCTCATGCTTTGCCCCAATTCAAATTGTAGCCACTGATAGTTTGGCTAATTACCATGATGAAATCACCAAACTCAATGCCGGTTGCTCACTAATTGCCAGCGGAAAATTAGTCGCATCACAGGGTAAAGGTCAGTCTTTTGAAATTCAAGCGGCAGAGATTAAAGTCGTTGGTTGGGTAGAAAATCCTGACACTTATCCTATTCAAGCAAAACGCCATACCCTCGAATATTTACGGGAAGTCGCTCATTTACGCCCACGCACTAATACCATCAGTGCCGTAACACGTATTCGTCATTGTTTATCCCAAGCGGTTCATCGCTTTTTTCATGAACAAGGTTATTTTTGGATACACACACCTATTATTACTGCCAGTGATTGCGAAGGGGCTGGTGAAATGTTCCGTGTTTCTACTTTAGATATGTTGAACACACCTAAAAATGCTCTAGGACAAATTGATTACAGCAAAGATTTTTTTGGGAAAGAAACCTTTCTGACTGTTTCTGGCCAATTAAATCTAGAAGCCTATTGCATGGCAATGTCAAAAGTCTATACCTTTGGTCCGACCTTCCGTGCAGAAAATTCAAACACCAGCCGTCATCTGGCTGAATTTTGGATGATTGAACCTGAAATAGCATTTGCCACGTTAAATGATATTTGCGATCTTAGCCAAAAAATGCTCCGCTATTTATGCAAGGCTGTTCTCGATGAGCGCCCTGATGACATGGCGTTTTTTAATGAGTTTGTGGCACCAGGCTGTCTTGAGCGTCTTGAGCATATCGCTCAAACAGACTTTGAGGTGATGACTTATACCGATGCCATTAAAATCTTAGAACAATGTAAACACCCCTTTGAATTCCCTGTCAGTTGGGGGTTAGACTTACAATCTGAACACGAACGTTATCTAGCAGAAGTTCATTGCAAAAAGCCTGTGATATTAACTAATTACCCGCAAGAAATTAAAGGATTTTACATGCGCCTTAACGAAGACGGTAAAACAGTCGCAGCAATGGATGTTTTAGCCCCAGGAATTGGCGAAATTATTGGTGGAAGCCAACGTGAAGAGCGCCTAGATGTTTTAGATAGACGAATTGAAGAATGTAATCTCAATGTAGACAGTTATCAATGGTATCGCGATCTGCGTCGCTATGGCACTGTGCCGCATGCAGGATTTGGTCTAGGGTTTGAGCGGTTAGTCAGTTATGTGACGGGACTAGCTAACGTACGGGATGTTATTCCATTCCCACGTACACCAGGCCATGCTGATTATTAATTTTTTGCTAAAGAAAGAACTATCATCACATCTACCTCCCGCAGAGGTAGATGTGATGTTAAATTAATGGCAGTGTACCGTAGCCTGACTTTCGTGGCGCAAAATCCTGGTCATTAATTTTTGAATAAGTCTTCTTTACAGCAAAAAACCTCAGGTCATTACATGACTCCTCGGAACTGTCACTCAGGATCTCATCCTCTGAATTATCACTAGACTCAGAATCATCACTCAAAACCACATCTTCTGAACAGTCCATGTCCGTGACATCAGGACTGGCAACCCCATCATCTGAACAGTCCATCGGCTGAAAACTATCATTTATAGATTCATCATCTGAACAGTTAGAATCGTTATTAACATACACATCATCTGCATCATCTGCATCTGTTTTTGAGGAAGCGCGTAAAGAATAGATATCCTGCCCTATCATAAGAACTGCCGCGTCCGTTTTAATAACTAGTTTTAACTTGGCCAACTCACGCCCCTTTGCTTTTGAATTAAAAACCTTCTGATAAAACTCCCTCTCCCAAAGTGAGCACTCTATCCATACGCTTCGCAAGTTGTTGGTCATGGGTCACGATCACTAAGGCTGTATTGAATTTTTTATTTAAATCTAACATTAAATCAAACACCTTAGCTGCAGTTGCTTGATCCAAATTTCCTGTTGGTTCATCCGCTAAAACACAATAAGGTTGATGAACTAGTGCACGGGCTATGGCTACTCGTTGACGCTCTCCTCCTGAGAGTTGTGCAGGCTTATGATCGACTCTTGCCTTAAGTCCCACATCATTTAGCATCTTGCTAGCTTCAATCTCTGCCTCTTTAGCAGATGCATCTGCTAATAATAATGGCATGCTAACATTTTCCAGTGCTGTAAACTCTGGTAATAAATGATGGAATTGATAAATAAATCCCAAGCCTTGATTGCGCAACTGACAACGCTGCTTTTCTCCTATTTTTTGCCAATTCACATTTTTAATGCAGACCTCTCCGCTGGTCGGTTTATCTAAACCCCCAAGCAAATGCAATAAAGTACTTTTACCTGACCCTGAAGGACCAATAATAGCTAAGCGCTCACCTTTAGCAATTGAGAGATCAATGCCATTTAAGACAGTGATTTTAGAAGCCCCATCATTGTAAAATTTAGATAATTTATTACAACTAAGAATAACATCACTCATAATGCAAAGCCTCCGCGATGACCGTTTTTGAAGCCCGCCAAGCAGGATAAATGGTTGCAATGAAACTCATTAACAAGGCCATAACACACACTTTCCATAGATCATCAAACATAATTTTAGAGGGCAAATAATCGACAAAATAAATACTGGAAGAGAGCACTTTCACATGAAGCCAACTTTGCAAACAATTCACAATGGTCGTTGCATTTTTTGCCAACACTATTCCACCAATCAAACCTATGACTGTGCCTGCAATTCCAACCATCATGCCTTGAACAATAAATGTGGCTAAAATGGTAGAGGGTTTCGCACCGATAGTTCTTAAAATAGCGATTTCTGCTTGCTTGTCATTAACCACCATTACCAAAGAAGAGACTAAATTAAAAGCGGCTACAGCAATAATCAGCAAAAGGATCATAAACATCATGGTTTTTTCCATTTTAACTGCCTGGAAAAATGCCCCATATTGTTGGGTCCAATTACCTACCTGATATTCTTCACCCAATAAATCAGCTAAACGATCAGAGATTTCTGGTGCCTGATAGACATTATTTATTTTCATTTTGATGCCGGTTACATCATCACCTAATTGTAATAATTTTTGCGCATCTGTAATATTAATAAAGGCAAGTTTTGTATCAAAATTAAACCCAGTCCCTGCAGTAAATACACCCACCACAGTAAACCGTTTAAAACGTGGAACCATACCTGCTGGAGTTACCGTAGCTTGTGGTATCATAATGGTCACTTTATCACCCATCATAACACCCAAGCTATCTGCAAGACTCTTGCCCAAAACAATGCCAAAATGATTTAAATTAGCAATATTACCGCCAATCAATTTATCTTTTAGGTGGGTTATTTGCTCTTCTTTTTCAGGCAAAACTCCAGTTAAAACAATAGGCAGAACTTGCCCTTCATGGACTAATAAACCCTGTCCACCGACATAAGGTGCAAGTGCTTTAATTTCAGGAATAGTTTGAATTTTTTTAGCCAGATAAGTCCAGTCGCTTAATCGATCATTGGGGCCACTCACTGTAATTTCTGGAGCCATACCAAAAAAACGATTATGAATTTGCTCATCAAAACCATTCATTACGGATAAAACCGTAATAAGAACCATGACGCCTACGCCGATGCCCAGCATAGAACTTAAAGAGATAAATGAAACAAATTGATTTTTCTTTCTTGAACGCGTATAGCGTAAGCCAATAAACAAGGCCAATGGTTTATACATAATTGCTTTAATTTGGGTTAAAAACTTATTGTAGAGAAAAAAACTAGGAAGAGATATACCTAGCCCTACTTAAATTTTGTTACAAACCACATCGCCGCAATGCATGATTTAATTCATTACCATGATAGATTGATAACGTCCTGTACCTTTAATCAAAGACGCATAATTATTAAAACTTTGTTCAACTGAAACGTATTTTTTAAAGGATGCATTTATACAGTGATTTGTCTTACCTGGTTGAACGCTACCGGACCAATACCTGCTACATTTAGCGTTAAACCTTCTTCGTTGGGTCTAAAGCTCACACTATCTACATTGGCAAAGGTCATCGTTTTAAGTGTTGATTCCTCTCCACCAAAAACTCCTCTTACTTCCAGTTTGTAGGTGCCATCTGCCAAACGTTTACAATCCTCATTAGTACCATCCCAAGAAAAATGAAATAATCCGGGCTTCGCGTGGGCTAAAGAAATCCTTTTTAGAAGCTTGCCTGATTCGCTATAAATTGATGCAAACAAAATGCTAGGATCTGAAGGAATATCAATTGATATTTGAGGATCACCTGCATTATCTAATGTAAGCTGATCATTAGGGATCATGACTTTTCGTCCTACTAAAGCCGAAGCCTGTAATGCCTGATTTGATTGCAACGAATTAGCCATCTGTTGCATCGATTCTTGCATTTGATTCACACCCTCATTGTTTACTTGAAATGAGGTTGGATCCTGGTGCTGAATTTGTGCCACCATTAGGCGTAAAAAATCTTGCTGTCCTAAGCTTTTAGTAGCAGAATTTGAAGTTATAGCTCCATTAATTGAATTTGCCACCATTTATTGCTCCTTATTGACCTGGTATATTCCCTAAAAATCCATTGTACCAAGTCTCAATAAATGAGAAAATAGCCCGGATATTAATCCCTATCTAATATAAATTTGAGTGCCTCTTATGTCAAATAATTATCCTCTTCCAGAACAAGCCATAGAATTAGTCAAAGCCTATTTGCTTAAGCTACAAAATAATATTTGTGCAGCACTTGAAGAGTTAGATGGCGAGGCTTTGTTTATTGAAGATGCGTGGGAAAGACCTGCTGGTGGAGGGGGAATTACTCGAGTGCTTAGCCAAGGAAAGGTTTTTGAAAAGGCTGGTGTTAATTTTTCATATGTATCAGGTGAGGAGCTCCCTGCCTCAGCTAGTGCACATCGTCCAGAATTAGCAGGAAGAAAATTTAGCGCTCTAGGTGTGTCTCTGGTAATCCATCCTCATAATCCTTATGTTCCTACCTCCCATGCGAATGTTCGTTTTTTCATTGCTGAAAAAGAAGGCGCGGCGCCAGTATGGTGGTTTGGCGGAGGTTTTGATTTAACTCCTTATTATGGTTTTGAAGAGGATTGTAAACATTGGCATCAAACTGCGTTCGACTCATGCCAGCCCTTTGGAACATCCACCCACACAAAATTCAAAAAATGGTGTGATGATTATTTTTTTATTAAGCATAGAAACGAGGCTCGTGGAATCGGGGGGCTATTTTTTGACGATTATAACGAAATAAGTTTTTCTCATAGTTTTGCTCTGACACAAAGCATAGGTGATCATTTCATTAAAGCGTATGCACCGATTGTATCTCGCCGTAAAGCACACCCTTACGGACCTAAAGAAAAAAGCTTTCAACTTTACAGACGTGGTCGGTATGTCGAGTTTAATTTGGTTTACGATCGCGGCACTCTATTTGGCTTACAATCAGGTGGAAGAACAGAGTCCATTCTCATGTCATTACCTCCTGAAGTATCTTGGGAATATAACTGGCATCCTGAAAAAGATAGCGCAGAATCAACTCTTTATACGACGTTTTTACCAGTGCGTGATTGGCTTAAATGAAGTCGCGGCCCAGATGGCTCACATCATAATCCGGGCTACGACAGAAGAATTGCATGCTACTCAGAAGCAACGGCAACATCTTGTGCTTTTAATCCTTTAGGTCCTTTATCAAGCACAAAAGTCACAGGATCATTCTCATGCAATGTCTTAAATCCATCACCTTGTATGTCTTTGTAATGCACAAAAATATCATCGCCTTGCTGATTAATAATAAATCCAAATCCTTTTTTTTCATTAAACCATTTTACATGGCCATTTTCTCTTTGTGACATTAAATATCCCCTTTGTCCTATCAACTTTTTACTTTTTAACTGGTTATAGATGCTTATTGTCACAAAGCTCATTCATGGAAAAAAATTCACTCACAAATAAAGCAATTGCGCTATAATAAGCATTTCTCTCTGTACGAAAAATTACGTTCAGTCAGATTAGCATATCAGTTTTTTATTGATTGTTAAGGATTTTTTTCATCATTTGACATAATTAAATTTTTTTTTGGTAATGGAAATACACTATGAATCATACAAAATCATCTTTTATAAAATTAGCGCTTGACTGCCAAGTATTAAAATTTGGGGAGTTTACTTTAAAGTCAGGACGAATAAGCCCGTATTTTTTTAATGCTGGATTATTTTATCAAGGAGATGCATTGCGCCAGTTAGGTCAATTTTATGCACAAACACTCATAGAAAATCAGGTTCAATTTGACCATCTATTTGGTCCTGCATACAAAGGATTGCCACTTGCTACTACTACAGCGGTTGCTTTATCAGAGTTAGGTCAAAATACAACCGTGACATTTAATCGCAAAGAAATTAAAGATCATGGTGAAGGAGGCCAGTTGATTGGTGCTCCATTAACTGGAAAGACCCTTATTATTGATGATGTGATTACTGCAGGTACTGCCTTTAGAGAAGCGCAAGAATTAATTAAAGAAAACGGTGGTAATTTAACAGGCGTGATTATCGCATTAGACCGATGTGAACGGGGCTTAACCAATATATCCACTTTAGCTGAAATTAAAGCTCAAGGAATTGATGTTTATAGCATTATCAATTTATTTGATTTAATTGATTATTTGAAAGCTCATGGCGATGAAGAGCAAGTAAAAAAGCTAGAAACCTACCAAGCAAGCTATGGCATACTGCCATAGCCATCAAGCAAAGCAGCTCACCCTACCAATCGAATTTAAGCTGCTTGACTTGACACCTATCCTAAACTACCGCTAATAAAACCGCAGTCAAATAATTTCCCTCAGGAAAAGAAGCTAAGGTAGGATGACAACTTGCTGGACCATAGATACCTAAAACACGTGCCTGCTTTCCTATCGCTCCAGCTTGAGCGCTAACTAAAGAAGAGAATTCTTGCGAGGTTAAAGCCGAAGAGCAATTACATGTCATTAATAATGAACCCGGTTTCATATGCTTGAATACTTCTCGATGTAAAAAACGATAATAATTTTTAGCACGCTGTATATGCTGTTGTGAAGGTGCTAACTTTGGTGGATCTAAAACAACAATGTCGTACTCCCCAGCTTTTGCTAAATAATCTCGGGCATCCGCTTCAATAAACTCGATATTAGTCAAATGATTTAATTCTGCGTTTCTTTTTGCTTGTGCAATAGCATGGTCTGAACTATCTACGGCTGTCACCTGCAGTGCACCAGCTTTTGCCGCATGCAATGCAAACCCACCGGTATAGCTATAAAGATCTAAGATCTTTTTTCCTTTAGATAAATGGGCAATTCGCTGATGATTTTCTCGCTGATCAATAAAGAGCCCTGTTTTTTGTGCGTGAGCAAACTCAACTTGATAAATTACCCCTCCTTCAAGAACTTGCGTATTTTGATGAAGTTCTTGCAAGTTAATTTGCTTCCAACCATCCTGTCCTAAAGGTTTGCTTTGAGGTAGCCAGATGATTTGATCTGCAGGAAATAATTCATGGAGTGCTTGCATGATCACTTCTTTATTTAATTCAACCCAGTAGGCTGAGCTTGCCACAGCGCATACCTGATTGAACCTATCGATAGTTAATCCTGATAGTCCATCTGCTTCACTATTAAAAAAACGATATGCCGTAGTTTGTTCATTTGGCAAATTCAAACACAGCCGCACCTGATTTGCTTGTTTTAAACGATGCGTAATAAGCGAATAAAAACTACTTTTATCTATCTGCTCATGAGTGAGTGCTAAGACTCGTACTCGATATAACGAATGCTCATTATAAACACCTACCCCTATAAGCGCATCATCCGCATTATGAATATCAACTAGATTACCTGTTATCAATTTTCCAGAAGTGCGCGCAATTGCTTTAGGGAAAATCCAGGGATGGCCGCGTAATATGGTGTTTTGTTTTGCTGCGAGTAAAGTAATTTTTGCATTCATTTTCTATTTCCCAAAAGACAAAAATCGGCTAATCTACACAAAGAATGAAGGTCCTGCAATACATACAATTCGAAAAAGTATTTTCAGAGCACACTTTAACCTAAAAATGTTCAGAAATAAAATTCAGATAGGGATATAATGCTACATTATTTAAGAACCTCACTTTTTTTTCTTTGTATTACACTATATATTCCCATGAGTTATGCCGAACCCTGGTTTACAGGTCCTATCTTTACTACTACAGGGCATAATTTAAAAAAGGGTCAGACGAACCTTGAAGTTTATAACTTTGATATCAACACTCCTGGACGATATAATGGCTCAGGGAAAGTTAACAGCACCCCTCTCTTTCAAACCGTACTTATAAGCCCCTTTTTTTCTCATGGCTATACTGAATGGCTTGATGTGCAAGTTAACCTGCCTTACGTCTTTAATCAGGTGGATGGTAAAAGCTATAATCGATTAGCAGATACATCCATTGGTTTTGGTTTCCAGCTTGTTGAGCAAAATAAAGCTCATTGGTTGCCTGATATTCGTTTCTACCTTCAAGAAACAATCCCTACAGGTAAATTTGATCAGTTAAACCCAGCTCTTGCTGGAGCCGATGCCACAGGAGTAGGCGGCTATCGCACTCTATTTGCCTTCAATATTGAACATTTAATAGAAATTTATAATTCTCATTATCTACGATCTCGTTTAAATTTATCTCGCCTCACCTCATCCTCAGTGGAGGTGAGAGGTTTAAATGTCTTTGGTGGAACAGATAATACGAGGGATGTTCTAAATCCTGGGGATCAAGACATTGTTGGACTTGCTTTTGAATACACACTCACTCAAAATTGGGTGGCTGTCATGGAAGGCTATTTTATAGAAGGGCAAGCTATTCGATTTAATGGTATTTTAAACGATACTAACAGTGGATCAAATTTTCTTGCTGATGAATTTTATGAATATGCGCTGATTCCTGCAATAGAATATAATTTTTCAGAAAAATTAGGGGTAATTGGTGGTGTCTGGTTTCCTGTTGCCGGAAAAAACACCACTTATTTTACAACCTATGTTTTAGCAATTAATGCTTTTTGGTAAACTGCTTTAACCCAACAATCCTTCTTGAATCATAAACCAAGGCGATGCATTTTATGGAAAAGTCAGATAAATTCTCCTATGGACTAGCACTAGGTGCATTAGGTATTGTATTTGGTGATATTGGCACAAGCCCCTTGTATGCTTTAAAAATAACCATGTATGGTTTGTCTGTTGATCCACTCCATATACTGGGAGTCTTATCTCTTATTTTCTGGTGTTTAATCATTATCATTTCCTTTAAATATCTAATCATGATTTTTCGTGCTGATAATGATGGTGAAGGAGGAATTTTAGCACTTTTAGCATTACTAAAGCATAACAACGCACCCCATGTCCCCCTATTCTACATCTTTGCTATTTTCGGTGCAGGACTTCTCATAGGGGATGGCATGCTAACCCCTTCAATCTCTGTAATTAGTGCTGTAGAAGGGTTGGGAACCCTTTCGCCCGCATTAACTCCTTATATTTTACCCACAGCATGTATTATTTTAGTATTTCTTTTCATGCTGCAGTCCAAGGGAACTACCCATATAGGTTATCTTTTTGGACCTTTGCTGGTTATCTGGTTCACTACTATTGCAATTCTTGGTTTAACTCAAATAATCGCAGCGCCAATGGTTCTAAAAGCGATTAATCCTTATTATGCTCTTACCTTATTGCATGAGACTGGCTATAAAGGTTTTTTATTGTTAGGAGGCATTTTTCTTGTGGTCACTGGTGGAGAAGCGCTTTATGCAGATATAGGCCATTTCGGAAAAAATCCGATACGTGCAAGCTGGTTTATATTGGTTTTACCTTGCCTTCTTTTAAACTATTTTGGCCAAGGTGCTAATTTATTATTACATCCAGAAGCTATTAGTAATCCTTTCTATATGATAGCACCGGATTGGTTTTATATCCCATTGATCATCCTAGCAACGATTGCCACAATCATTGCTTCACAGGCTGTTATTTCCGCAACCTTTTCTTTAACAAAACAAGCCGTCTTATTAGGCTTATGTCCACGTATACCTATTGTACAAACCTCTAAAGAGCATTTTGGACAAATCTATGTTCCACAGATTAATTTTATTCTATTTCTCGGCACCATCATGTTTACTTTACATTTCAAAACATCAGATAACCTTGCTCATGCCTATGGCATTGCAGTCAATGCGTATATGTTACTGATTGATTTCATGGTGGCATACACGGCTATTTCTATTTGGAAATGGTCAAAGTTGAAAACCACCCTTCTATTTGGACTGCTTATTTCTATAGATATTGCTTTTCTTAGTTCCAATTCCCATAAATTCTTAACTGGTGGTTGGGTTCCTGTAACATTAGCCTTGGTTTTGGCAACGACTATGTACACCTGGCGATTTGGACTTGAATATTTACGTGAAAATTTCTACATGAATAAGGAAGATATTTCTAAAATATTAAAACAATTACAATACAAAAGCTTGAATCAATTAAATGACTTAACAGCTGTCTTTATTACCGATGTTTATGATAAAAGTGGTGGTAGTTTTCTGCATTTTTTAAAATTAAGCCGCTCAGTCCCTGAACACGTACTCATAGTGAATTATGTAGTAAATAACAGGCCTTATGTCCATTATAGCCAACGTTATGAGGTAACCTATCTTGATGAGAAAGTATATAATTTAACCCTGCATTATGGCTTTATGGAAACTATATCTATCCCTCGAGCCCTAGAGCGAGCAAGTAATAAAGATATTCTACCGTTTAAATTAAATATCGACCGCGCGACCTATATGGTGGAAATACCTAATATAATGGCGTCGAAAACCAAAAGATCGTTAACATTTTTCTGGCAAGAGCGTTTATTTGCTTTTTTAATTCGCAACTATTCTGCTAATTTAAATATCGAATTTTATAAATTGCCGTACAATAGAACTATTGCTATCGGTACTTATTATATTTTATAGGAGTGTTTTTTCATGTGGTTTAACAACGTATTAATCTATCAATATGAGCTGGAAGAAAACAGCGATTTAACTGCGGCTTTAGCTGAGGACATTCTAAAACCTTGTCCCTCCCATGCTCGTTTTATCTATGGCTGGACTCCTGTTTTTACTGACGAACTAGTTCAAGAAGTTGCTGGCGCGTCTCTTGTATGTATGGGCAAAGAAGAACGACTATTGCCACGTGGTGTGATCAATAAAATGCTAGCTGAACGAATCAATAATTTAGAAACACAACATGGTCGTAGTGTTAAGCGAGCTGAAAAAGCTCAAATGGCTGAAGACATTGAGTTTGAATTACTCCCTAAATCCTTTTGCGTTCAAAAAAGATTATTGGCTATTTTAGATAGTTCTAACAAAAGACTCTTAGTGAATTCGTCAAGCAATACACAAGCATCTCAGCTCACTGCGCAACTTAGGAAATCCGTTGCTGGAATTACCATCAATCCCCTTCCTTTTGCTGAAAATTTAGCACTACGTTTTGCCGAATGGATTCACTCTCCAGAAACGCTCCCTGAGCACTTTCAATTAGCATCAGATTGTGTTCTTTTCTCTCTCGACGATGAAAAAAAACGAATTCATTGTAAAGGTTATGAGTTACCTGCTGAAGAAGTTCTAACTCTCCTATCACAAGGTATGGTAGCTTCTGAAATTTCTTTAATATGGAAAGAAAGAATTCAATTTACTCTTACTCATGATTTCACATTTAAAAAGCTGAAAAGCCTTGATTTCTTACTTGATGATTTTAATGAAATTAAACAACTCGATGAGGAATACCAACAGCGTGATGCAGCCCTGACTTTAATGGCTGGTGAATTACGTGAGTTGACTAATGATCTATTGGCCGTGCTTAAAGCAAAAGAACCTGTCTTAGAAGAGGCTGTCGCTTAATTGCGCAGCCTTGTTAATCGTCCATGCCCTTATGCCCTCACTGCTATTAAGTTGAGGGTCTATAGATTCCCGCCTTCGCGGGAAAGACAATACTCCTAAAATGAATGATATTAGTTCCCTGCACTACTAGAGTATTTCTAAGTTCATGTGAGACAATTTAAATACGAGCACGAACCATACTAGTTGTATGGTAAGTAGCAGCATAAACTGTTCTTACCTCTTCAGCAGCTTTATTAAAGCCCAGCGCCTTATTAGATTCATACATAATCGCCAAAGCCTGCTGAACACTTGGGGCTTGAGGGTAATTTTTCACAAGGTAGCTAGCGCGCTCAATAGCTGCCACATACATTTTGCGCTTAAAATAAAATTGAGAAACATTCAACTCCTGCTGCGCAAACATGTTACGCAAATAAATCATGCGCTGCAAAGCGTTAGCCTTATATTTACTGTCAGGAAATCGCTCAATTAACACAGCAAAATCTGAGTAAGCTTGTACCTGGGTACCAGGATCCCTGGAAGACTCATCCATTGGCAATATTTTAGCAAAAACGCCACGTGTTTGTTGAAAATCAGCCAAACCTCTCATGTAATACGCATAATCCACATTTTTAGCACGGGGGTAAAGATGGATAAAACGCTCAGCTGTTGCTGAAGCCGATGGATAATCTTCATTTTTATAATAGGCATAAATCAAATCCATTTGTGAACTTTCTGTGTAATCACTAAACGGATACATGGTTTCCATTGCTTCAAGTCGTTTAATGGCACTAGCATATTCCTTTTTATGTAATGCTTTTTGAGAGTCTGCATGCAACTGCTCAGCAGTCATCCCTTTAAAGGGATTTTTATCCTCATCATCCTTACCCCACCAAGTCTTACAAGAAGATAAAGAAAAAATCAGAAAGACGATACACAAGATTTGAATTCGTTTCATAACCTACACCTATGTTATATCTATAAATATCTGCCTAAAGCAGCAAGGAATTTTTGAACATTATACCTAGGACGCTCTAATTTGCGAGTATTCTTAATGATTATTTAATTTATAAGACAATTAAAAAAATATTTGCAAAAGCATGAACGTTAAGTTAGTATTCCTGCCTGTCGGAGAGATGGCAGAGCGGTCGAATGCGGCGGTCTTGAAAACCGTTGAAGGGCAACCTTCCCAGGGTTCGAATCCCTGTCTCTCCGCCAAATAACTTTTGTAACTCATTAAATATGATAAGCATTTGTGGGGCACTTTGAATCACCCGCAGAGCCCTCCAAAACACACCCTAATTTCCAGAAAACTCATAAAAAATAAAACACACCATCTAAAGCTTTATTAAAAGACTTTTATGCAAAAAAATACGTTAACAATAAATGCTTGTATTATGGCGCTTCTTTACTATTAAAACTGTTGTTAATACATTTCAAATCCAGATACAATGTCTTGTTGCTCATTGCCACTCAATGAACAAAAAAACTGAGTAAAAATATATGCTTAAAGGACTAAGTATCAACCATGGTTTATTATCTTTTTTTATTTCACTACTGTGTATCAACTCATCACTTGCAGGAACATTCGTCACCTCCAACAGGTCAACTAAGTTAGACAAAGTACAACCGATCTTCACACTGACTGCCGGTGCGTCTATTTCACAACTAGGGCAGTCTCAATCGTTTGCACCATTAGATCTTTGTAGCTACAACTACAAATCGAACGGTTCAAAAACAAATATGCTGTTGGGTGGTTTTATAGGCTCTGAAGTCCAGCGTTCTTCATTATGGGGATTGATTGCTGGGTTAGGCTATTATCAACAACCCAATACTATTTCAACTAATGGCACTTTAACTCAGGGCGCTGACGCAGCTTCTAATAATACATATAGCTATCGATACCAAACACAAAGCCAGCAATTATTGGCTGAAGGCAAATTATACTGGATTGTTAAAGAAAAAATTCAACCTTTTTTGATGGCTGGTATAGGAGTAGTCTCCGATAAAACATCCCATTATCAAACCAATGTGCCCCCTTTTCTAGAGTTCACTCCAGCATTTTCTAACCACACGCAAACTAACTTCACCTACGCAGTCGGTCCTGGAATTGATGTAAGCCTAACTAAATCATTCCGAGTGGGGGTTGGTTACCGTTTTACTGATTTAGGATCAACCACTACAGGTAGCGCTCAATTAGATGCAATACCTATTTCAAACAAGCTAAAACAATCACACCTGTATACGAATCAAATTCTCGCACAACTCACGTTTATTCCGTGGGCAAAGGACTAAGATGAACACAAAATTTAAATGGATGATACAATTTTTAATTTTCTCTGTGTTGAGTATAAGTAGCACAAGTGGTTATACGACTGTATTTAGTATTGTTCCGAAAGCAGGCACATCATTACCAACTCATGTGACGATTGGAGGGAGTGTAAAAGCACTATATACGGTCACCAACACTACTGGCAGCTCTCATACGGGAAATTATATTAAATATCTTCCTCCAAATACGACTCAGGTGACGGTTGATGGAGCGTATCCAGACCTTTGTGGTACTACATTTCAGCTCGCCTCCAAGGCTAATTGTACCCTGGAACTAAGTGTAACAGGTCCTATAAATGCTAACGATCCAAATCCCCAGCATCATCTTTTTGCTTGTTTAGGCGGATGTACAACTTGTTGTGCAGGGACCAATTTCCCTTTGAATGTGATATCAGAAAATCCTGTCTATACAGCTATAGTTGATGCTGGTAGCAGTGGGACTCGCCTCTCTTTTTTCAAGGTGATCCCAGGAAATGGGGGTTACCCCATTATTGATAAAATTGATACCTTCGAAAATGATGATGACGGGATCAATGACTTTCTCAATGACAATGGATCTATTGATTTGGATCAGCCATTGCCACCCAATTGCCCAAGGTACATCAACTTGAGTCAACTCGATGTTGAACCTTGTGTGATTCAGCCATTGTTAATCCAACTTGATGAGGCAATTGCTGTCCTAAATAATAATAATCCGGGTTTGAATCTGACGCAGTCACAAGTAAAGATTGAGTTATTTGCCACAGCAGGAATGCGCACAGAAGATGAGCGAAATGGCGGAAGCAAAACAACAGCACAGATTCTTGAATATTATAATCAGATGAAGACTTACGTTGCCCAATGGGGATATGGCGTTGGTGAATTTAAAACAATCAATGGCAATAGTGAAGAAGGAGTCTGGACCTGGACTAATCTCAATGACTATTACTACAATAGTTTCGGCGGAAATACTACTGTCAGTCAATCGGTTCAACCTCCTGTTGGCGACTTTGAGGTGGGTGGTTCTTCAATGCAAATAGCCTTTCCAACCGACACCCCTCCGAGCGATGCAGGTAACGTTTACCGAGTTGCACTTAATGGTTATGCCTTTAATGTATACAGTAAGACATTCTTAGGATTGGGTGGTGATGATGCCCGCAAGTATGTCAAATCTTTTGACTACAACAATAATAATGGCGGAGTTGTATGCTATGCAAGCAGTGCGACGTCGAATAATACGAAAGAAAAAAGTGGTATTCAACTATACCCAAGCAACCAGGTATTTTCAGTCTATCCATTTCCAACCAATGCTGACTACTTAAATACACCATGGACCACTGTTACTATTGATTCTCTTCTGCTTGTCGGATTACCAGATTATAACATGACTTCCTGTTCTGCCTTATACGACAAGATCGTAAATCAAGTGACTTCGCTAGAGAGAAATAATTATGGCACGTTCAATGAGGGATCGATAGCGACCATGTCCTCATTTAAAACTGCTTTAGAAACCAGCAACTCGCCATTTGTAGGGATTGATAATTTCTTCTACACACCAAGAGACGTGGGCTATTTTCCGAAAACCGGTTTTGATTCAGCAGACTTTCAGGCACATCTTCAGACTTATTGCAGTGGGACTGTAGCAAACAACCCTATAGCACAAAATGTTTGTCCTAATGGGAACTTCATGTTCAGCTATTTATTTGGAGTTTCAGGTCTTTTTACGGGTAGTACTGCTATTTTCACGGGTGTTCTGGATACCAGCAACGCAGCTAATGAGACGGTTCTCACCTGGACCCGTGGGTACTTACTATTGAAGTATGCAAACTAATGCGTCATTTTGGTGAGCATTCTTGTTTGTTTCTGGAATAAGTATTCAATTTGCTAGAAAAAACATTTGGTGGCTAGGAAATAGGCTTTAAATTAAAATTAAAAACAATCTGCATTTTTCCCTTTTTTCGATTTATTATTTTTTTGCCTGTCTAGCTTAAAATAATTGAATATTTTTCCTCTCTCAATTGGTTGCCTGGCAAGGCTGTGATAAGATAGTTTCATTTTGTAACTATCTCGGATAAAAACATGACACGCTCAACGTCTATTTTAATGACAACATTGTTTCTTATAACTTTATTTATTCAAACTACAAATACTTTTGCTGAGACTACTTCAGCAACTGAGCTAGAAAGAACACGTCCAACTGCGGATTTGGAAAGACCATCTCCCACCGTAACAGCTAAACCACTTGTTACTCCATCTGCACCAACTCTTAGTGCAAAAGCTTATATCTTGATTGATGTAAACAGCGGGAAAATTATTGCTGAAAAAAATAGCGAGGATCGTCTTCCTCCTGCTAGTTTAACCAAAATGATGACCTTATATGTGATCTCAAGCGCACTTCATAATGATCAAATTCATTTGACTGACAAGGTACGTGTAAGTCGTGATGCCTGGAAAATTGGTGGCTCACGCATGTTTGTTAAGGAAGGCCAAGAAGTACCTGTTGAAGACTTATTAAAAGGTATTATTGTCGATTCAGGAAATGATGCTTGCGTTGCGATGGCCGAACATGTAGGTGGAACTGAAAACTCTTTTACCGATATTATGAATCAGCAAGCTCAAAATTTAGGGATGAAAAACAGTCATTTCACAGACAGCACAGGTTTACCTGATCCTGCTTTATATACAACAGCAAAAGATTTAGCGATTCTTGGCAGAGGCTTGATTATTGACTTCCCACAATATTATGGTTGGTACAAACAAAAATGGTTTACTTTTAATGGCATCAGACAACCCAATAGAAATCGTCTGTTATGGCGCAATAATCAAGTTGATGGATTAAAAACAGGTCATACAAATGACGCCGGATTTTGCCTTGTATCCTCTGCAAAACGTGAGAATATGCGTTTATTAGCAGTTGTACTAGGAGAACCTAATGATTCAACTCGTGCGGATGACAGTGAAAAATTATTAAATTATGGCTTTAGATTTTTTGAAACCCACCAACTCTATAAATCAGGACAATCCATTGCTGAGCTCCCTCTTTATAAGGGCGCTGTAGATAAGATCTCTATCGGCTTAAATGATGATCAATTCATCACCATCCCAACCGGTCAATATCAACGTCTTAGCATTTCAACTAAGGTTCCTTCTTACCTAGAAGCTCCTATTAAAAAAGGTGACAAGATTGGTGAGCTAGTCGTGCAATTTGATAATAACGTGATATCTACTCGTCCTGTTTATGCCTTGCAAGAGGTAGAAGATGGTGGATTTCTCACTCGCGCAAAAGACTCTGTACGTTTAGCATTTAAACGCTGGTTTAGCTAATAAGGTTTACTCAAAATGACAAAAAAAACCTTAATTGAATTTCCTTGCCATTTTCCAATAAAAGTTATGGGGAGTAATTCCCCAACATTTCTCAAAGAAATTAGAGAAATTACGCTCAAACATTTTCCTGATATTGAGCAAGAAAAAATAACGCATAAATTGAGTCAAGGAAATAACTACTTGGCAATTACTGTCACTGTTTATGCTCAAGATCAAAAAATGCTTGATGCTTTTTATCAAGATGTAACAAAGCACCCTGACATAAAAATGGTTCTCTAATGAATATTAGACAGCTCGGTATTCAACCCTACCAAGATGTTTGGCTTCAGATGAAAGAGTTTACTCTTAATCGTAATGAGCAAACAGAAGATGAACTCTGGTTATTAGAACATTTTCCTGTTTATACCCAGGGGCAGGCAGGAAAACCTGAGCATATATTAAATCCCGCCTCAATACCTGTTATTCAATCGGATCGTGGTGGCCAAGTTACTTATCACGGCCCAGGTCAATTAGTTGCCTACCTGCTAATGGATATCAATCGACGAAATTTAGGAATAAGAGCCCTAGTATCTCAATTAGAGCAAATTTTATTATCTGTTTTGACACAGTATCATATTACAGGATCGATTCAATGCGGTGCTCCTGGAGTTTATGTAAAAGAAAAAAAAATCGCATCAATTGGCTTAAGAGTTAAGAATGGCTGTACTTATCATGGTATTGCACTAAATGTTGATATGGATTTAAAACCTTTTCTTGGCATAAATCCTTGTGGATTTTCCAAAATGGAGATGACTCAAATAAGTCATTTTGATCCTGCTATTTTATTAAGTGATGTCAATCAACAGCTAATGCAACATGTCCTAGACCACTTTAATCAATGAGATGCTATGAGTTTGTTTGCTGAATATGTACAGCCACTGACTAATTGGTTACAAAACAATCCCAATTGGGCTTTGCTCATCACATTTCTTATTTCCTTATCAGAATCACTAGCCATTATTGGAAGTATTGTTCCTGGTAGCGTGACAATGACCGCAATAGGAATACTTGCCGGTTCGGGCATTATGCCTGTCAATCTAACTTTGTTAGCTGCAATTCTCGGAGCAGTTGCAGGCGATAGCCTCAGTTATGCCATAGGGTATATCTACAGTGAGCGTTTAATTGATATTTGGCCCTTTAAAAAATACCCACATTGGCTTCAATACGGGAAAGATTTTTTTGCCTTACATGGTGGAAAAAGTGTTTTAATCGGACGATTTATTGGTCCTTTACGATCTATTACCCCAATCATTGCGGGAATACTACGTATGCCCCAGTGGAGTTTTTTGATAGCAAATATACTATCTGCTATAGGCTGGTCTCTTTTATATGTTATGCCTGGTGTGCTTATTGGCACTGCTAGCCATGATTTATCACCAGAAAGAGCGACTCATCTTTTTGTCTTAATATTAATATTACTTGCTGTCATTTGGGTTTTGGGTATCATGCTCAAATGGCTTCTTAATGTATTAAACTCCCTCTTAAAACGTCATCTTCATCCTATCTGGCTAAAATTGAAAAACTCTTCGTCAGGCAGGTTATTATATGACTTTATTACACCACCCAAAGAGGAAACGCACGACACAACCGCTTTGCTTGCCTTCATTTCCTTACTGTGTTTCTTCTGTTTTATCACTGTGTTAGGCTTCGTTATTCAAGGGGAATGGCTAAATAGTGCAAATATTCCCACCCATTTATTTATTCAAAGTTTCCATACAGTTATTTTGGAAGCATTTTTTATTTTTTGCACACAATTAACTTCTACACTCACTATAAGCTGCCTTTTTATTATTTCTTGTGCTTGGTTTATTTATTACAAAAATTCTAGAGCCATTTTGTATTTAAGCGGTTTAATTATTTTGAGTAGTTTTGTGGCTTTTTTGCTTTCTTATTATGTAGATAGCCCCCGACCACCAGGGTTATTAGTTTTAATGGATGGTTCGTCCTTTCCGGCAGTCAACTTAATGGTTGCAACTGCCGTTTATGGATTTATCCTATTTTATATTAATAACGGCTATTTGTTGTTTACCAATATCTTAAGAACCGTCCTAATAACAGCTTTGGGTCTAAGTGGTTTTGGCGCTATTTATTTAGGTGATTATTGGCTGGCTGATGTACTTGCCTCCTATTTTGCTGGCGCGTTTATTGGCCTGATTTTTTATCTGACCTATAGAAAAAATGATAAGGAAGCAAAAAAGATTAAACATGGGGTATCACTTATTGCCTCGCTATTCCTAGGCATTATTTTACCTTCAATATTAGCTTGTTATGTTAATTTTCATAAATTATCTTATAACCACACGCCCTACCACAAAGAATTTTCTCTCAGTGAAGCAAATTGGTGGAATCAAAATAAACCTATCTTACCTGTTTACAGGCTTAATCGCATTGGAAAAAGAACCAGTTTACTTAATATTGAATACTCAGGAAATCTGCAGTTATTAGAAGAAGATCTGCAAGCTCGAGGCTGGGAATCTCAAAGCGAGTCTTTTTTTAATACCTTATTAATGCGTATTAGCAGGCGATCTAATGAAGTGAAGCTGTCTTTATTGCCCCAATTATACAATAATAAAGTTCCCACATTAATCATGACCTATAAAGATATTCGTTCTAAGTTAATTTTAGAGTTACGTATATGGGAGTCTAATTATAATTTAACTGAATCTAATAAGCCTTTATGGATAGGAAGCATTCATCCGAGTGCTCCAAAAAATCATAAACACTCAAAAGAACCTGGTTATTTTCCTAACTTAATCGATCCTATATTATATCTTGCCCCTTCTCAAAACCTTTTCGAGCTTAGAAAAATAACTCTACCTGAAACAATCATCAAAAGAACAACTTACCCCACACAACCCTATATTTTACTAATTAAAAAAAATTAAGTGCTAGCTTATTGCTATTAAGTTAAATTTTTTCCTTCCCGCTTTTTCGGAGATGGAAAAACATACTTCTTTGTCCCACTAAAAAGGAGCCTGGATTACAACTTCATCCTCTAGCTATCAACATAAAATACTGATATAACTATATAAATTTTTGAATTGTTATCAGGGTTGTTATTTGATACCATGCCTATAATTTATTATTTTAGTATTTATATGAAGCGATTTCTTACTTTTGGTATGATGCTCTTGAGCCTGCATACTTATTCGATGGCGCCTAAACTAAATTGGGACCAAGCCATTGATCATGCTATAAAACGCTATGGCTTGAGAGTAGAGCCTCAACTTAAAACCTTTTTTTCAAAAGCAGGCGTTAGTTACCCTCCTCGCGATGTAGCACTTCTTGCTTTTAAGGCAGAACGAAAAGTAGAACTCTGGGCAAAAAATCCTGACCAGAAGTGGAAGCATATTCACAATTACCCTTTAACAGGATTTAGCGGACGCCTTGGGCCTAAATTAAGAGAAAATGACAAGCAAATTCCAGAAGGAATTTATCGCCTTGTTAATTTTAATCCTTTTAGCAGCATGCATTTATCGATGATGATTAACTATCCTAATAACTATGATCGACAAAAAGGTTATCAAGATGGAAGAGGCAATTTAGGAAATAACATTTTTATTCATGGAAAAAATTTATCCGTGGGCTGTTTAGCTGTTGGGGATTTAGCTATTGATCAATTATTTATCTTAGCTCGTCGTGTTGGACTAGATCATATGCAAATTATTATCGCACCCAACGACATGCGCCATAAAAAACCTTCCACTTCAACCTTTGCTCAACCTCGTTGGCTTCCAGAGCTCTATCAACAGATTGCTGAGTCACTTAAGCCATTTAATGATCAGCGTTATACGGCTTAAATACATAGGTCGTTTAAGCCATTAAGTTAATCCTGCCAACGTCGACGTCCTTGTAGCCTGGATGCAGCAAAGCGTAATCCGGGAAGACCATGCAAGGCATGGCACCTTCATTAGAGTGATTGAACCGCTTCGCGGGTTTTCCGGATTACGCTTTGCTGCATCCAGGCTACTATTGATAAAAATCAGCTTAACTTGATGGCTATGCGACCCATCCAAGCTAGGATGGTGGTAATGAAGCAAGAAATTCTGTTACTTCCTTGGGTGATAACTCATACGTCTGACATCGTGTTAAATACCTTGGCATTGAAATCATGCCATAACGCACACGTATTAAACGACTTACTTCTAATCCTTGAGATTCCCACAAGCGTCTTACTTCTCGATTACGACCTTCATTTAAAGTGACATGATACCAAGTATTAGAGCCATCTCCGCCTCGAAAATCTATACGAGTGAATTTCGCCGGGCCATCTTCTAACTCAACGCCCTTTTGTAAATTGGTTAACATTTCTGGAGTTACTTCACCCCGTACTCTTACCGCATATTCGCGTTCCAACCCGTACTTTGGATGCATTAATTGATTAGCTAATTCGCCATTCGTCGTGAAAATTAATAAACCCGAAGTATTTAAATCTAGCCGCCCTACTTGTACCCAGCGTCCATTTTTTAAATGTGGTAAATGATCAAAAACTGTTTTTTCAAATTTAGGATCATGTCGGCTTGAAATTTCACCAACTGGCTTATGATAAAGCAAAATTCTCGTGTTCTGCTTTATTTTTAATGGATTTGCGATGAGTTTTCCCTTCACCGTAATTTTATCATCGCCAGTAGCCGAATCGCCTAGCTTTACAGGCTTGCCATTGACTTGAACCCAACCACTTTCTATCCATCTTTCCATTTCACGACGCGAGCCTAAACCTGCTTGACTCAATATTTTTTGTAACCTTTCACTGCTCATTCACACGCTCTTCATTAAGATTATTTAAAGCCAATGTTTCCAACACTTCGGGTAAAGATGGAAGCTCATTTAAATTTTTTAGGTTAAAATAATTTAAAAATTCTTTTGTTGTTATGTACACCGCAGGTTTTCCCGCTACATCCTTATACCCTGCAATTCGAATCCATTCACGTTCCAATAAGGTTTTCATTATATGACTACTAACTGTTACCCCACGCAACTCTTCTATATCCGCTCGAGTCACAGGTTGCTTATAAGCAATTATAGCCAAAGTTTCAAGTAAAGCACGAGAATACTTAGTTGGTTTTTCAACTTGTAACCGAGAGACCCATTGACTGTATTGCTTTTTTGTCTGGATCGAAAAACCTGAGGCAACTTGAAGTAGCTCAAAAGAACGAAATAAATAATCCTCTTTTAAAGAGGATATTACGTGAAGTAATTGCGCTTTTGAGGGACGTTGCCAGTCTTCAAATATTTCTTGTAGCTTGTCTAATGACAAGGGTTCATCAGCACTTAATAGCAACGCCTCAATAACCAATTTTAATTCATTTTCATCCATGTTAAGCAGCCTGTAGATGGATTGAAGAAAAAGCTTCTTGTTGAGTAATAATAATGAGTGATTGTCTAGCTAACTCAAGTAGTGCTAATAAAGAAACCACCAACCCCATACGACCTTCAGCTAAGGTAAATAATTGCTTAAATTCTATCACTTTATTTTCATGCAATTGCAATAAAATAGCACTCATACGCTCACGAACTGACATGGTTTCTCGTGAAATTTCATGATGCGCAACATGGTCTTCTCTCTGCAGTAAACACTTCATTGCCTCAATTAATTCGCTTAAATCAACTTCAGGATGACATGTTACAGTGTCTATTTCTGGTGTATCAAGCTGAATTAAAAAAGTATCTCTATCCCGTCTTGGTAGGGCATCTAATAACCCTGCTGCTTGCCTTATTTGCTCATACGCTTGTAATCTTCGCACTAAAGTCATCCGAGGATCTTCTTCCTCTTCTTCACTCTGGGGAGAAACTGGTAAAAGCAGGCGTGATTTTATTTCAGCTAGCATAGCAGCCATCAACAAATAATCAGCAGCCAATTCTAATCGCCGACATTCCATTATTTGAATGTACTGTAAATATTGTCGAGTAATGCTAACAATAGGGATATTTAATATATCAATATTTTGTTTGCGTATCAGATATAAAAGCAGATCCAAAGGACCACTAAAGGAATCTAGCAATACTTCTAACGCATCTGGTGGAATAAATAAATCATCAGGTATCAGAGTATATTCTTTGCCGTCAACAAAAGCTCTTACCTCAGATTGACTTGATAATTCATTATCCATTAATAATCTATTCCCATTACTTCTCTAACCATATTCATTGTTTTGCTAGCTTCTTCTCTGGCAGCCTCACTACCTTCTGATACAATACGCTTTACAGAACCTAAATCAGCTTCATAATCTGTAATTGATTTTTGGATTGGCTGTAATTCCTTATTAATGGCATCAATAACTGGTCTTTTACAATCAACACAACCAATTCCAGCCGTACGGCATCCTTTCTGAACCCAATCTTTTACTTCATTATTAGAGTATATTTTATGCAGTTTCCAAACAGGACATTTCTCAGGCTCACCAGGATCACTGCGTTTAATCCGAGCTGGATCAGTTGGCATGGTTAATATCTTTTTTTCTACCTGTGCGGGTTCATCTCGTAACATAATCGTATTATGGTATGATTTAGACATTTTCTGTCCATCGGTACCGGGCATTTTCGAGGTTTCTGAAAGCAAAGGTTGTGGCTCTGTGAGAAATATTTTACCACTTCCTTCTAGGTAGCCTAACAACCGCTCCTTGTCACCAATAGATAAATTAGGCTGATCTTCTAAAAGAGCTTGAGCTGTTTTAATAGACTCATGGATACCACTTTCTTGAAATTGTCGACGCAATTCACTGTAAATTTTACCGTTCTTTTTACCCATTTTTTTAAGCGCTTCTGCAGCTAATTCTTCAAAATTAGCCTCTTTTCCATAAATATGATTAAAGCGTCTAGCTACTTCTCGTGTTAACTCAATATGAGCTACTTGATCTTCGCCAACAGGCACATAATCTGCGTGATACAATAAAACATCCGCACTTTGCAATAAGGGATAACCTAAAAACCCATAGGTAGCTAAGTCTTTCTCTTTCAATTTTTCTTGTTGATCTTTAAAGGTCGGTACTCGCTCCAACCACCCTAAAGGAGTGATCATGGATAAAAGCAAATGCAATTCTGCATGTTCAGGAACCCAAGACTGAATAAAAAGGCGTGATAACCCAGGATTTACACCACAAGCCAACCAATCAATAAACATATCCCAGAGATTTTTTTCCATCTGTCCGGTTTCGCCGTACTGGGTAGTTAACCCATGCCAATCAGCTGCAAAAAAGAAACAATCATATTGATGTTGTAATTTAATCCAATTTTTTATTACACCATGATAATGCCCAAGGTGTAACCTTCCACTGACACGCATACCAGAAACAACTCGTTTATTGGAAGTAAATAATGCTGACATCAATATCCTCTTTATTATGATTAATATGTGTAAATAATGGTTGTAGGTTGGGTCACGACCCAACCTACCTAAAAGGCTCCGGATCCCCTTTGCCCTCTCTTAAGATGATGGGGTAGTCTCCAGTTAAATCAACGACAGTTGTAGGCTCGTGCCCACAATTGCCACCATCTATAATTAAATCGATTTGATTACCTAATAAGTCTTTAATCGCCTCAGGTTCACTCAACGGTGCTTTAGCACCTGGCAAAATCAACGTACTACTCATTAATGGAGCATCTAAACACTCCAATAAAGACAAAGTAATGACATTATCGGGCACACGAAGCCCTAATGTTTTTTTCTTAGAATGCAGCATCAAACGCGGCACTTCCTGCGTTGCATTTAGAATAAAGGTATAAGCACCAGGAGTACGCGCCTTTAATAACCTAAAGATTGTATTTGGCACACGTGCATAAGTACCCAATTCTGACAAATCACGACAAACCAAGGTCATGTTGTGATGTTTATCGAGCTGTCTTAATCGTCTTATCCGCTCCAACGCAGATTTGTTACCCAAGCTACATCCTAAAGCATAGCCGGAGTCAGTAGGATAAACGATTAAACCCCCATCCTCAATGATTGAAACTGCCTTTCTTAGTAAACGGGATTGTGGATTATCAGGATGTAACGCAAAAAACTGACTCATAAAGTCCCCTGTCAAATGTTCCATTCTTGCCAAATAGGCACACAGTTTAATGGTAGTTGTTTCTGACGACCAAGATTTACGCGAGACATCCTATCACTATGAAAATCCGATCCGGATGAGGCGAGTAAATTAAATCGCATACTTGTTGCCGCCATTTCGTTTATTTCAGAAACTGTCATCTCTCCTGAAACAACTTCAATTCCTACACCACCAGCTTCTTTAAATTCATTAATTAACTCATGCAATTTAGATCGCGTCAATCCGTATTTCAGGGGATGCGCAATTACAGCTTGACCACCTGAATTGGTAATCCCTTCTACCGCTTCTTGTACGCTAATCCATGGTGTAGGAATATAGGCTCCACGCCCACGAACTAAAAATTGTCTAAAGGCTGCTTGGACGTCACGAGCTTTTCCTTCATTGACAATAAGCTTGGCAAAATGAGGACGAGCAGTTCGTTCATGCCCTGCTAAAACACAAGCTTTCTCATAGGCATCTTTTATTCCAATTAATGCCAATGCCTCACCAATTTGTTTTGCACGGTCAATACGACTCTGTGCTTGCTGTTGGATTAGAGCTAATAACTTTTCAGTATGTTTAATTTGATAACCTAGAATATGGAGATCATATTTTTTCCAGCGCGTGCTCAGTTCGATACCATTAATTATTTGAATTGAAGTAGGTGCTGCCGCCTCAAGTAATCGGGGATATGCATCCACGGTATCATGATCAGTCAGCGACAAGCAGTTTATTTGTTGGTGCAATGCTTTTTGTATTAATTCTTCTGGGCTTAGGGTCCCGTCAGAAAAATAACTATGGCAATGAAGATCAATCATGAGTTTTAGATTCATGTTAAAAACGCAATTGTAGCATAAGGGTGTTAGTTTTAATAATTTCCCGTTTTGGAAAAAAAACCACCATCCAATCACATCAAGAAGATGGTAATATTGGATACCAAAATAAGAAATTAGTAAAACTTACGCTCTAAGACTTGCAGAACTTATAACTTCTGCACTATTCTTGCTTATTTGCTCAGCTTTAAAAAAGCAATAGGGCACCCACTGGTATCTAAAATCGTTGATTGCGATGATCATGAATCCCCAGGAAAACAGACATAAGTTAACATGACCTATTATATTGACATTCAAAATACACTTGATGAGCCTTTGGCTCTTACTGAAGATGAAATAACTCGCTTGGGTATTCGCGTATTACTCGATTATCAAAAAGCAGCCGAGTTAACAGTGCGTTTTGTCAGCCCTGAAGAAATCACCTATTTAAATCATACTTATAGAAAGAAAAATAAACCTACGAATGTTTTAGCCTTTCCTAGTAATTTACCTGCTGAGATCCAATTGGAGTGTCCATTTTTAGGTGATATTATTATTTGCCCTGCCATATTACTGGCTGAAAGCAATGAGTTAAATAAAACACTAAAAGCACATTGGACCTTAATCTTGATACATGGAATATTGCATTTATTAGGCTATGATCATATTAAGGATGATGATACGGCAGTAATGCAAGCTATTGAGATTAAATTATTAGCAGAATTAGGATATGCTAATCCTTATGACGCAGAGGATAATCAACTTGAATAAAGTGGAAGAAAGTATTTCTTGGTTTGGACGTTTAAAACATTTTTTACAAAGTGAACCAAAAAATGAAGAGGATCTCGTTAATTTATTAAGGGATGCGCAAATACGATCGCTAATTAACTCCGAAACACTAGCGATGATTGAAGGGGCTCTTGCTTTCTCAAAAATGCGTGTACGAGATATCATGTTACCCAAAAATCAAATGGTATGCATTAAGCAGCAGGATGAGTTCCAAAATATTATTAAAACAGTCACCCAAACAGGTCATTCTAGATTTCCTGTCACTGATGCAAATGGTGATGAAGTAGTCGGCATCTTGCATGCTAAAAATTTACTTAGTTGCCAAAGTGAGCATACTGATTCCTTTGATTTATTGGATATCTGTCGTCCAGTTACCTTTGTTCCTGAAAGCAGGCGCCTTGACAGTTTGCTAAGTGAGTTTCGTAGTAATAGAAATCACATGGCCATCGTCGTTGATGAGTATGGGGAAGTATCTGGATTTGTTACGATTGAAGACATCATAGAGCAAATTATTGGTGATATTGAAGATGAGTTTGATATCGATGAAGACGCCTACATCAAAACGCATGATAATGGCCACTATATTGTTAAAGCTCAGACGCCTATTGATGAATTTAATGAACAACTCAAAACGAATTTTAGTGATGAGATCTATGACACTATCGGTGGCATTGTAATGAATCGCTTTGGGTATTTACCCACTCGAGGAGAAAGCATTACTATTGGTGATTTTGAATTTAAGATTATTAATGCTGATGCTCGTAGAATTAAATTACTAGAGTGCATTGAAAAAAGCGCTTAAACCAAAGGCACCCTATGAATGGCGATATCCTTATAATAGATGATGATACAGAGCTGACTGATTTACTAGCACAATATCTTGAATCTGAAGGTTTCCATGCTGTATGCGTTCATGATAGTGAAACGGGTATCAAAAAAGCTTTAAATCAAGCTTTTGAAGCCATTATTCTTGATGTTATGCTCCCAAAACTGAATGGTTTTGAAGTATTAAAAGCCATTAGAGAGCACCTTCAAACCCCGGTACTCATGTTAACTGCACGTGGTGGAGACATTGACCGGATCGTTGGGCTTGAAATTGGTGCCGATGATTACTTGCCTAAGCCCTGTAATCCAAGAGAATTAATTGCTCGGTTACGCGCTATTTTGCGACGTACCCAAAAAATTCCAGCAGCACGCCCTGTGATCGAAGAACATAATATCATCGTCGATTGCTCTAAACGTCTTGTCACAATGAATGGTCTGTATCTGGAACTAACCAATGCAGAATTTAATATTTTAGAAATGCTCATTAAATCACCTGGACAAGCTTTTTCTAAAGAAGAGCTAACTGAATATGCTTTAGGTAGAAAATACACAGCCTATGATCGAAGCATTGATGTACATATTAGTAACCTCAGAAATAAGCTAGGTGACAATCTCCAAGGTGAACCAATAGTTAAAACGATCAGAGGCTTTGGGTATCTATTTAATGCGTAGTTTATATTGGAAAATTTTTATCTCATTTTGGCTGGCCACTCTATTTATTATTATTACCACAGCCTGGGTTATTAGCCATGTAGCCCAAAAATCTTCACTACCCGCACAAGAACAACAATTTATGGATAGTTATGCCAATGCGGCCGTAGCAACCTTTGAATCAGGTCAACATGCAGCCTTATTAAAATGGTTAAAAAAAATTGGTATTTCACGTCACATGACTCTATATTTACTCTCAAGTACAGGCGAAATTGTTGGAACTCAAGCAGCGCCTGAAAATGTAAAAAAAGTGGCTGAAAATCTTCTTAAAGATCAACTAAGTGAAGGTATTTTAAAATCAGGGAAATTAATTGTCAGCCATGAAATTTTATCTACTTCCGGAACATTTTACCGACTGGTTGCGGTCAGTGAAAAACCCATTTCTTATTTTGTTGGAATTCCTTGGGCAGGCCTTACCATTCGACTTATCTTAGCCGCTTTTATTAGTGGACTAATTTGTTACTTGCTTTCTTTGTACCTAACAAGACCCTTACGCTCGCTAGGCATCGCGGCACAATCCATTGCTAAGGGAAAATTAAATACACGAGTAGGCCATTTAAGAGGTCATTACAATGATGAAATTGCTCAGTTGAGCGATGAATTTGACAGGATGGCAGAACGACTAGAAACACTAATCAATTCCAAGGAGCGCCTCTTACAAGATATTTCTCACGAATTACGCTCGCCACTCGCTCGGCTACAAATTGCTATCGAGCTAGGCCGTAATAAAACAGAGCATAAAGCTGATGCAGAATTTAAACGCATGGAGCTTGAATGCGTAAGATTAAATGAACTCATCAGAGAAATTCTAGATTTTGCTCATCTGGATAAATCAACCGCTGATTTGCATCTCACTGAAATCGATCTCCCTGCTTTATTAATGGAGATTATTAAGGATGCCAATTATGAAAGTGGCAACCCAAATCGGATAAAAGCAGGTGTTATGGCTCCGTGTCATGTATTAATGGATCGTCGCCTAATTCATCGTGCAGTAGAAAATATTGTTCGTAATGCCCTACACTACTCACCGGCTACTGAGCCGATTATTGTTTCATTGCACTATGATGAATTAAAACAAAATATCCATATTGAGATACGTGATCAAGGGCCTGGTGTTCCGGAAGATCAATTAGGAAAAATATTTAATCCCTTTTATCGTGTCGATACCTCAAGAGAGAAAAAAACAGGGGGTTATGGTTTAGGATTAGCTATTGCATCTCGTGCTATTCACTTGCATGGAGGAAAAATTAGCGCGCATAATAGCTCAGGAGGCGGTTTTTTAGTAAAGATTATCCTTAATATACTTTCCCAAGCAAGTCATGATAAAATAATTCCCTAGACATTCTTGAATAATTAAGA
This sequence comes from Legionella sp., assembly GCA_030158115.1. Lineage (GTDB taxonomy): Bacteria > Pseudomonadota > Gammaproteobacteria > Legionellales > Legionellaceae > Legionella. The sequence goes on along the minus strand of JAOATK010000035.1, from coordinate 117,815 downwards.
TACAATCTGCTTGTTTTCGGCGATTGGAGAGATCATGAACAAGAAAGCTGAGCAAATATTAAACAATGCGAGCGGTGGTTTTTTTTTCTCGGGTTTCATGCTGTCTAAACTTCAATATATTCCTGTTCCCATAGCATCTGCTGTCTTTAGATTCTTTTCTTTAGGCCTTTATATGCTGGGCTATGCTGCCTGGTTTTTTTCTAGCTATTTTCAACCTGAGTATAAAAAACATAAGGAAAAGTGGTATGGTTTTGCAAAAATTAAAGAACAATTTTTGCTCTCATCCTTTGTTGGATTTATTGGCGCTGTAATTAGTATTGGAGCAGTTTTTTTTACTCCCTTGCTGCCCCTTGCTGCCTGTTTCTTTTTACTAGGAAATATCATTTGGGTTATCGGAGAGCTTCACAAATATAAAAATCCACCAGCCCATGATGAGAATTTTTCTTTAACTCGCCAAAAAGCTTACGTAGGTTATGCTGCCACGGCAACATCGATTACTTTAGTTGCTGCAGTTTCTTGTATCTTAATGATTGCATTACCTTTTCTAGCCTTGCCTATTACTCTTTTTTCCTTACTTATCTATGTGGGATTAGGGGCATTAGCATTAGACTTTTGGCTAGATTCTTATATTGGAAATCATAAGAAATTTAACGCTAATTCAAGTAGCGCTACAGTATTAGACGGATTAGGCGCTGCCTATCAAGAAGAGCATAAAGCCGAATTGGATCCACACCACAGCAAACGCCTTTTTGATTCAATGGAATTACAACCGATAACGACCAAGCGGGGGTTAGAAACTGATTTAGCTGAAGAAAATCCAAGCAGCCAACTTGACGCAGATTCAAGTGGTCTTTTAGCAGGTACTTCAGTATAATTGAGCCCTTTCAATTCTAAGATCATGGTATGTTAATGGATCCAATAATCGCGAAAATGATTTCGAAATCACATAATGCCCTCCGCTATGCTTACGCACCTTATTCTCAATTTACTGTTGCCTGCTGTATTTGCACCGATAAAGACAATTTATATACAGGAATCAATGTTGAAAACAGCTCTTATGGCTTAACTCTCTGCGCAGAAACATCCGCAATTGCTAGCATGGTTTCCTCAGGAGAGCGGCGCATTAAAAGCATGGTGGTCTTGGCCGGGACAAATGAATTATGCTCACCATGTGGCGCATGTCGTCAAAGAATTCATGAATTTTCAACTCCAGATACCACAATCCATTTATGCAACAAAGAGACTATATTACGCAGCGTCACTATTAATGACCTCCTGCCCTTAGCTTTTGATTTTGACTTTCAACCCAAATAGGATAATAGCACCATGAATACTGCCCTAAAACAGAGCTACCCGCATTTAGCTGCAGATTATATTAAAAAATTATACCCTTCATTTAAACCTTCTGTAGCTGTTGTTTTAGGTTCTGGATTAGGCCAATTTGCCGATGAATTACAAGATGCTGTGTCTATAAGCTACGAAGAGCTGCCTGGTTTTCCAAAAATTACGGTACATGGACATGGTGGTAATTTAATCTTAGGATACTCAAATGGTGTGGGTGTCGTTTGTTTGCAAGGTCGTGCGCATACTTATGAAGGCCTAGAAAATTACGACACGGTGAAAACCTATGTACGCACATTAAAGCTTTTAGGTTGTGACTATTTTATTGCAACCAATGCGTCTGGTTCTTTGAGGGAAGACGTAGGACCTGGAGAGCTTATGTTGATTTCTGATCACATTAACATGCAACCTAGTAACCCATTGATTGGTGCTAATGATGATGAATTTGGTCCTAGATTTTACCCTATTGATAACGCCTACGATAAAAAAATGCGCCAGGATTTATTAGCCATTGCTGCTAAAAATTCCATTAATCTTCCAGAAGGTGTTTATATTTCTGTACTGGGCCCTCATTATGAAACAGCTGCAGAAATTAGAGCTTTTAAAATTTGGGGCGCAGATGCCGTAGGCATGTCTACAGTACCAGAAGTATTAGTAGCTAATCATTGTGGAATGCATGTTGCAGTGATTGCAACCATTACCAACTTTGCTACAGGGCTTGCTGCGACGGCTCACAACCATGATTCAGTGGTAGCAACGGCACAAAGTGCGGCTAACAAATTAAATTTACTCATTAAACAATATATTGCGGGACTTAAGTGAGTTTAGAAGCCCATTTGAATAAAACTTTAGAACAATTGCTCAGCAGTGAGAGTAAACCCTTAGTCACTGCTGAGCAATTAATACACTCCATAGACCTTACCTTATTAGATGAAAATGCATCTATAGAATCACTGTCCGAATTAAACGACAAGGCCCAGCTTAATAAAGTGGCGGCGGTTTGTGTCTATAGTCAGCATCTTTCTTTATTTCCAACATTGAATCGCGTCACCGTGATTAATTTTCCTCAAGGTAATGAGGATTTGTTAAACTCACTCAATGCCATAGATAAAGCGCTTGAATTAGGCGTTAATGAAATAGACTATGTACTTCCTTATCAGCTCTATCTTGATGGCAAAGAACAAGAAGCCCTTCATCGTTGTCGCGCTATAATAAGGTCTTGTAAAAATTATAATTTAACCTTGAAAATAATTTTAGAAACTGGCGCCTTTTCACAAATGCAATCTGTTTATGAAGTCAGTAAACAACTTAGCGGTGAGGGTTGTGACTTTATTAAAACGTCTACAGGAAAAACTCCTCAAGGGGCCTCATTAAGCGCTGTATTTGCTATTTTAAGTGCGTTAAAGGACTCTGGCACTAACTGTGGTCTAAAAGTGTCTGGAGGCGTTAAAACTCCTCTCCAAGCGTATCATTATGCACGGCTTGCAGAATTGATGTTGAATCAGTCGATAGACAAATCCTGGTTTCGCATTGGGGCAAGTAGCTTATTAGATGAGTTAACGAAAACGTAACCAATTCTATTCCCATCAATTTTTACTTTTCTAGCCGTTCCTGACGCTCTGTGCCAATCTGCAAAAGGATAGGCTAAATTTATTATGGCTCAGAAATCTCTTAATTATGCATCGTACTGAGAAATCAAGGCGACAAGGATACAATAATTCCAAACCACATCAATGCACCATAATAAGCGCTGATACGAAATGCCTTAAAACATTTTTCAGGCTCTCTCTGATTGATTAAGACTTGTTGATAAAACAAAACACATCCTGCGGCTAACCAAAAAAAATAAAACAACCCCTGAGCCCAATACAACCATAGCCCATGCAATAAGCCTTGTAGCACACCAATAATTAATCGGTCATAACTTGCAAAATAAATCGCAGTGGACTTTACACCAATACGCAAATCATCCGCTTTATCAGTCATTGCATACATGGTGTCATAGGAAACAATCCAGAAAAAATTAATTAAAAACAATAAGGCACATTCTCTATTGAGCGAAACACCAGAGGCCAGATAAGCCATAGGAATACCCATAGAAAATGCTAATCCAAGGACTAACTGTGGGGTGTTAAAAAAGCGTTTACAAAAGGGATAAAGAAATGAAATAAACAAAGCAACAAATCCAAGATAAATACAATTCCACGGTAAATTAATTAAGATCAAAAAGGCCGCTGTAAGGAGCAGTAACAATAAGCCTCCTGCCTCAGTTAAACTAACTTCACCTGCAGTTATAGGACGCTTTTGAGTTCGAGTCACATATTTATCAATATCTCGATCAGCCAGATCATTCATCACACAACCTGCTGCACGCATGATTACAGTACCACTTAGAAATAATAAAAATAACCTAAAAGACGGCGCCCCTTTATTGGCCAACCACAAGGCCCAAGCGGTAGGAAACCAGAGTAATAAAATTCCTATAGGTTTATCAAACCGCATTAATTGCCAATACGCCCTCCACTTCATCAGGTAATCTCTCCTAATTCAGGCAGCATAATTTCTATTAAATAAAACGAAGCAGCCTTTTGAAAAGAAAACTCGGAAATTCGTACCCAAAGGATTCCCTCTATAGTTTTAATGTATTTTTTTACCCAACTTAACTCCAGCGAGTGAGAATCTACAGCATAAGTAGTAAAATTAATTCGAGCCACCTGCTCATTGTTGAAGATTAAATATTTTATTGATTCTTGCTTTAGGCGGTCGAAAAAAGAAGGATCTAGATCATAGCATCCTTGCGGGATAATACTTCGAGCATACCAATAAACTACCCCATGACTTTTCATCATAATTTCACGCTGAAAAACAAATTCATCATGAATTTCAAGAAGGTTATGACTCCACTCATCTGTCTTTTTCCACTCTTGAGATAAAAGCTTAAGTGTTGCTTCACCTTTTATTTTGTGGAGTTTATCGGTCAAGGGCTCTTGATAAGTTATCCACTCTAAAAATTGCTTGGAGCATTCGGCTGTTAGGTAAGGAATAAGAGATGTATTAATGGGCATGTATTCGCATTAAATAGAAGATAATTTCAAAAAGATCTTACAAAATTAAAAGCTCTGGGACAAGCTATTATTTACTCTTATTCGCCCGAGTCGATTTAAAATCATAATCACTTTTTGGTGGGTATCTAAGTTCACAACAATAAATTGTCCATTACTAATAGCGTGGGTAAGGTGCTTAGAAAAATTCAAACTATTCGAAGAATGAACTCCTCTCCAAGTAATATGCCAGCGAGGATGCTGCCATTGCCATTGATAAAGTAACTTTAACTCCCCTGTCTTTTTATTTAAAGCAGAGAGCTTAATTCCTTTAGCCCAATTTAATGAGGAACTAGACGGAGAAAGTGAAACTGATTTATCTAAAATAATGGATTGAATTTTTGCATAATGGATTACTGTTTTTAATTCATCTTCTATGACTTGCAGTTCGTTTTTTTGTCTTAAAGAAGAATACGAAGTTATGCCTATTATTGACAAGATAAGAACAACACTCAGTGTGATTAATAACTCAAGGAATGTGAATCCTTTCATTTTCATGAAACAATTATTTGATTAAGATAAGAAAGTTCTTGGAATACTTTTTTCTTGTGAGTTGGATGCTGTAAAAGATCATCAGGGGAATCACACAAGACCATGGGACAATTTAAATTTAATTGTGAAGGATTTATTCCTATAACTAAAACAGCTAATGGGTTTTTTTGATCAATTTGATGTCTATAATCTGATAGCGAGGCACTGTCTTGAATAGGAATTAGTATTAACTCATTCGAATCCAGATGAATATATTTTATCATTTGATTTAATAAAATAGTTGCTTTGATGCTTAAATTTGATGGAGAAAAGACAAATAATTTAAGCCTATCTTCTAAAACCTCTGTTCTTTTTATCCAAGGCCTAATTCCTAGTTGATTAAGATAATAAAGACTTAGATTGCTGTACATAAAAAAGTCCTAAAAAAAAGGATTCCGTGCCACTGAGCAATAATTAGCGGCACAAAGCCCCCCGATTCTGAATACTTGCCAAAATCTGCGCCACCACTTCTGCGGGATTTACTGCTTGCGTGATAGGACGACCTATCACTAAATAATCACTGCCTGCATCAATCGCCTCTTTAGGCGTCATAATACGAGTTTGATCATTTTTTGCATCCGTTGATAAGCGAATTCCTGGAGTTACCGTAATAAATTGTGAACCGCAAATCTGTTTAATTGATTGTACTTCATGAGCGGAACTAACAACGCCATCCAAGCCTGACTCTTTAGTTAAAAAAGCTAATTTTTTAACTTGCTCTATCAATGGGACGTTAATCCCCAAGGCGTTTAAATCAAATTGATCAAAACTAGTTAAAACAGTTACCGCAATTAAAAGTGGTCTGTTAGAACCATAGGATTCTAAAGCCTCTCTCGCTGCATGCATCATCCTCATCCCGCCTAATGCATGCACATTCACCATCCAAACACCAAGATCAGCTGCCGCTTTACAAGCATGCGCTACAGTATTGGGAATATCATGAAACTTTAAATCTAAAAAAACTTTAAATTGTTGATTAATTAATTGGGTGACAAAGCGAGTCCCAAAAAGCGTAAAAAGCTCACTGCCGACTTTTAACACGCAATTTTTGGGATCTAGCTTCTGTACTAGACGAAAAGCTTCCTGCTCATCATTAAAATCTAATGCCACAATTAATTGAGAAGGCATTTAAGCCATTACCTCATCTAAAGCATGCTTAACTGCTTCTGCGACTTTCACTTGCTCTTCTTTTTGTAAATAAGGATGCATTGGTAAACTAATCACACTTTGACTAGCTTTTTCAGCATGAGGAAAATCACCTTTGGAGTAACCTAAATAAGCCATCGCTGCTTGTTGATGCAAAGGAACTGGGTAATGAACTGCTGTAGGAATCCCTAATTCGTGCATTGATTTTTGAACATGTTCGCGATCACTTACCTCAATGGTATATTGAGCATACACACTTGTATTATGACTTTGTATAACCGGTGTTTTAACCCGAGAAGAAAGTAACTCATCATAATGCTTAGCAACTTTTTGACGTAATATAATTTCATTAGGAAAAAGTTTCATTTTTTCAATTAAAATGGCCGCTTGAATAGTGTCCATACGCCCATTGATACCAATCCTACTATGACAATAACGCGCATTTTGTCCATGAATACGAATTTCCAATAATTTTTTAGCTAACTCATCATCGTTAGTAAAACATGCCCCTGAATCACCATAACCACCCAAAGGTTTTGAAGGGAAAAAGCTAGTACAGCCAATGGTAGATAAAGCGCAAGAATTGGTTCCTTTATATGTTGCACCAAAGCTTTGTGCCGCATCCTCAACTACTGGGATACCGTATTTCTCTGCAATTGCATTAATTGCATCGTGATCTGCACATTGCCCATATAACCCTACCGGGATAATTGCTTTTGTTTTTTTGGTAATTGCTGCTTCTAATTGGTTAGGATCCAGATTGTAAGTTAAAGGATCGATATCTACAAAAACCGGTATGGCATGGCAAAGGCTAATTACTTCTGCCGTGGCAAAGAAACTAAATGGTGTCGTAATCACCTCATCACCAGGCTGAATTTCTAAGGCCATTAAAGCCATTAATAGAGCATCGGTTCCACTGGCATTTACTATGGCATGTTTAACACCCACAAAATCTGCTAATTGTTTTTCCAATTGCGTGATTTCAGGGCCCATAATATATTGGCCATGATTCAATACATTTCTTATACCCGTTAAAATATCATTTTCAATTAAAGAGTATTGTTTTTTTAAATCGATAAATTGCATTAGTTCTCTCATTATATAAAAACGTTAATTTCTATTTAAGATCCTTCTAAGCCATGTACAGGCTTCATTCTTCCCCAGTTTTTACAACTAGGACAATGCCAATGTAAGTGTTTACCACCAAACCCACAGTGACCACATCGATAAACCGGTTTATTGTCTAAAAATTTGCTTGTTATATCATATAACATTTGCAGCTTATCACGTACCTTGCCGTGAGCAGATTCAAGGTGCCAATAAATCAACTGATTTAAACCGCGTATTGATGGATGTTTACTTAAATTATCTGCGACAAAATCAATAGCAACATCCACATTTTTATCTTGACGCATGTAATCAGCAATAACAAAAATGACTGATGCCTTGGGATGCTCTGCTAAAGTTTGCTTTAAATAGGTAATACACTCATCCATTTCACCTAACTCTTTATGACAATACACCAAAGGCTCTATAATTTCAGTTAAAAAATCCGCATCTTGTTCGCGCACACGTTTTAAAGAACGAATTGCCTGCTTATAACGTCCCTCTTTCATTTCAAGATTAGCATGCATTAAGCTGGCACGAACAGATTGTGAATCCATATTAATGGCCTGTTTAATACAATAAACCGCCCTATCCATAGCGTTTTCTTTAAGGGCTTGATTAGCCATTTCACAATAATAATGAGCCGCTTGAGTATGTAAACTAATCCCTGTGGAAATTTCTAATTTTTTAATAATATCCAGGGCTTTTTCCCAAGCCTTTTCCTGTTGATAGATGGCTAATAATCCATGCAAACTACTAGTTTCTTTGGAGCCACCCAATTCAACCACTTCTAAAAAAATTCGTTCGGCGCGATCAAATACTCCCGCGCTCATATAATCTTGGCCTAACGCCATTAAGGCTTCTTTTCTTTGTAGAACACTTAACTGAGGTCTTGCAATTAAATTTTGATGTATACGAATAGCTCTATCGACCTCTCCCCTGCGTCTAAATAAACTTCCTAAAGCCAGATGAGTTTCTACCGTATCGCTATCTACTTCCAATAATTTAATAAAAATATCAACAGCTTTATCGGATTGTTCGTTTAACAAATAATTAAGACCAACAACATATTCACGAGATAGGCGATTATAAATGCCTTGATCTGTCTTTGGCTTGTTACGGTTTGCCATCCACCAGCCTGATCCTGCAGCAGCAGGCAATAAAAGTGGCCACAAATCAATCATTTAATACCTCCCTCTAACTACGTTGAATCCTATCAATGCTGATCCTGCAAAGGAATTGATCGCAAATTTTTAATTTCCCGCTCAGTCAGTTTTAATTGATTTTTTATTTTATTGCATTCTGACTTTAAGCGCCAATACCGAGCAATAAAAAAAATAAAACCTACTAAAATTCCCAGACCAAGGGTAATGGTAATCAAAACCGAAATGGGCATTGAAACAGTTGAAAAATAAAAATTCACACTCACAGAAGAAGCATTTAAAGCTGCAAAACTAACACCAATAACAATAAGTAATATGTAACTAATTAGCATTATAATGCGCATCAATTATTCCTTATGATTATACTTCAAACGACACCATTTTATATTAAAGTGTCCTCGTTGCAAGGAAGGAAGATACTTTAATATAAAATGGTGATCGTAGCTAACATAACAAAAAAGCGTAGATTACTCTACGCTTTTTTTAATTGATTACTTAGCAAGAAAGGTTATTCGCCTTCTTTGCTTGCCATTTTTTCTTTAAGCAAGTCGCCTAAAGTTGTTGTAGCAGCACCCTCAGTTCTAGAGTACTTTTTAATGGCGTCCGCTTCATCTTGTGCATCTTTCGCTTTTACTGAAAGAGTGATTGAACGGTTTTTACGATCTACATTTGTGATTTTCGCTTCGATTACATCACCCTCTTTAACAAGAGTAGTGGCATCATCAACACGCTCATCAGACAGCTCGCTAGCACGAATAGTGCCAGTAATATCATCAGCTAAGGCTAAAGTAACTGTTTTAGCATCTACTGCTGTTACTGTCCCTTTCACGATTGCGCCTTTAGTGTACTCGTCAACAAAACTTGTAAAGTTATCCCCTTCAAGTTGTTTCAGACCTAAAGAAATACGCTCACGCTCAGGATCAATAGCAAGAATAATAGCTTCTAACTCTTGGCCTTTCTTAAATTGTTTGACAGCTTCTTCGCCAGCAACAGTCCAAGAAATATCTGACAAGTGAACCAAGCCATCAATTTCACCATCCAAGCCAATGAATATACCAAAATCAGTAATAGAACGAATCTTACCACTTACTTTTTGGTTTTTGCTGTGAACAGCTGCAAATTGTTGCCAAGGATTACCAACACATTGCTTCATACCTAAAGAAATACGACGTCTTTCTTCATCTATTTCAAGAACCATTACATCAACTACATCGCCCATAGAAACCACTTTGCTTGGGTGAACGTTTTTGTTAGTCCAATCCATTTCAGACATATGAACAAGGCCTTCAACGCCTTCTTCAATTTCAACGAAACAGCCGTAATCTGTGATATTAGTTACTTTACCTTGTAATCTCTTATGCAGCGGATATCTTTCAACTAGATCAACCCAAGGATCATTTCCTAGTTGCTTCATGCCTAAAGAAACACGGTTTCTTTCACTATCAAAGCTTAATACTTTAACTCTTACATCTTGACCAACTGATAGTAATTCGCTTGGGTGCTTAACACGTTTCCAAGAAATATCAGTGATATGTAATAAACCATCTATGCCGCCCAAGTCAATGAACGCACCGTAATCAGTAAGATTTTTAACGATACCGTTAAGTTCTTGACCGTCATGCAATGATTCCAGTAGAGCTTGTCTATCAGCACTACTTTCTTCTTCAACAACTGCACGTCGTGACACAACAATATTATTGCGTTTCAAGTCCATTTTAATGACCTTGAATTCCAACTCTTTACCTTCAAGGTAAGAAGGATCTCTCACAGGTCTAACATCAACTAATGAACCTGGTAAGAACGCACGAATGGTACCAATTTCAACAGTGAAGCCACCTTTGACTTTACCAGAAATAAGACCAGTAACTGTCTCATTATTTTCATGAGATTTAGATAATTTACGCCAAGCTTCTTGACGTTTGGCTTTTTCTCTTGAAAGTAGCGTTTCACCGTGGCCATCTTCAACTGAATCTAATGCGACCTCGACAGTATCACCTAAGCTAATTTCCAATGCGCCATCTTTGTCGTAAAATTCTTCTATAGCTACAATCCCTTCAGATTTCAGGCCTGCATTTAGAATGACAAAATCACTATCAATACCAATAACTTTGGCAGAAATAATAGCACCAGGATAAAATTGAGCGCCGGCAATACTTTGCTCAAATAGTTCTTTGAAACTTTCAGACATGTTAATAAACTCTTTAGTAAAAAAAAATGAAAGCATGGGTTCCACCCACCTTTCCCCAAAAAAATTTTAAATATTACCCAAACGCTTGTGAATTAACTCACGTACAATCTCAAACACTTGCATAACAGTTAAACCGGTTGTATCAATTTGCACTGCATCTGCCGCAGATCTTAACGGCGCATGAGTACGTGCAGTATCCCTTGTATCACGTTTAGCCAATTCTTCTACAACCTGCGCGAGGCTAACATTAATTCCTTTATGTTTCAACTGTAAATAACGTCTATTTGCCCTTTCTTCTTCATTAGCATCTAAAAATATCTTTAAAAAAGCTTTGGGGAAAACAACTGTACCCATATCGCGCCCATCAGTAACAAGCCCTGGAGCTTGTGCAAAATGGCGTTGACGTTCAAGTAAAGCTTGTCTAACCTCTGGAATAACTGCTATTTGCGAAGCATCTTGACCACATTGTTCTGTACGAATAAGTTCACTAATGTCTTCATTATCTAAAATAGCTTGAGAGCCATTATCATCCGAAGATTTAAAGCTTAAATCAAGATTCAAAGCTAACTCCACTAATCGAGATACATCATGAAGTTCTATTTTATTTTTTCTGGCAGCATAAGCCAAAACTCGGTATATAGCCCCACTATCCAGCATATTCCAACGAAGGTGCTTCGCAAGTAAATGGCATAATGTTCCTTTACCAGTTCCACTGGGTCCATCCAGCGTAATTACTGGGATATTTTCATCATACATTCTCAGTTAAATCCTCAATTTGTAGTTGCAATGCTCTGGCTGTCTCAATAAATGAAGGAAAGGAAGTCGCAACATTCAGACAGTTTTTTATCACTACTGGCCCAGTCGCTACTGCCCCAGCTATTGCAAAGGACATGGCAATCCGATGATCACCTGAACTATCAACCGACCCACCCTGTATCATTCCACCCTCAATTATAGCCCCATCATCTAAAGCTTGAGCATGAATACCCAACTGTTTTAATCCATCCACCATCACAGCAATGCGATCACTTTCTTTAAAACGAAGCTCACTTGCTCCATGAAGTATTGTTTTTCCTTGTGCACATGCAGCAGCTATAAAAATAATTGGAAATTCATCTATTGCAAGTGGTACCCAAGCTGGATTAATGTTGATTCCAGTCAAAGGCGCATATTTAACTTGCAAATCAGCCACCCACTCTTTGCCTTGTAGTCGCTGATTTAAAAGAACAATGTCGGCGCCCATTTCTTGCAAAATATGTATTATTCCTGTTCGTGTGACATTAACGCCAACGTTATGAATAAGTATATCAGAGTCTGGAATAATTGTTGCTGCTACGATAAAAAAAGCAGCAGAGGAAATATCCCCTGGTATAAAAATTTCTGTAGCATGACATTCACTACAAGAGTCAATTGTGATTGTTTGCTCAGTCTGTTGAACAGGGTACGAAAAACTCCCTAGCATGAGCTCTGTATGATTACGACTAATTCCTGTTTCAGTGATAGATGTTTCACCTTCAGCATAAAGGCCAGCCAATAAAATACAGGATTTAACTTGAGCGCTGACTTCCGGCATTAGGTAATGAATGCCCTTAAGTTTTTTCCCACCTTTAATGCGAATAGGTGGTTGGCCCTCTGTAGTAGAAATATCTGCGCCCATCAGGGTCAGTGGTTGACTGACACGGCGCATCGGCCTTTTTAAAAGGCTTTCATCACCAGTTAATTCACTATCAAAATTTTGTGCCGCTAAAAGCCCTGCCAACAAACGCATACTAGTTCCAGAGTTTCCGCAGTCAATCACCTGATTAGGGTTTCTTAGGCCATGTTTCCCAACACCATAAATAACGACTCGTTGTTTATTAGGCCCTTCTATCTTGACCCCCATCGCTTGGAATGCGCGTATGGTTGCAAGACAGTCTTCACCATCAAGAAAACCATTAATCACCGTCATTCCTTTGGCAAGAGCGCTAAATATAATAGAACGGTGTGAAATTGACTTATCCCCTGGAACAGTAATTTCCCCTCGAAGAGCGTGTGATGGCTTACTGATGAAATGGTGTGTACTCAACGACTATTTTCCCGCGCAAATTGCGACATAAAGCGAATTAAAGCATCTACTCCAGCCATAGGCATTGCATTATATAAACTAGCGCGCAACCCCCCAACAAATCGATGACCTCTTAAAGCACTTAGCCCGTTATTTAAAGCTTGTTGAAGAAATTGCTCTTCAAGATCTTTGTTTTTTAGTGAGAAGCAGACATTCATTATTGAACGAACCTCTGGATTCACTGCGGTGGTATAGAAATCGCTGCCATCTAAGTATTGGTATAATTTAGCTGCTTTTTCACAGTTCATTTTAAACATCGCATCCACTCCACCGCATGCTTTTATCCAATCAAACATTTTTGCAGCTAAGTAGCAATTAAATACAGGGGGAGTCGCGTAGAGGGAGTGGTTTTCTACTTGAATTTTGTAATCCAACATCGTGGGCACAGGAGGATTAGGGGTTTCTGCTAGCAAGTCATCGCGAATAATAACTATTGTAAGTCCAGCATTCGCGATATTTTTCTGTGCTCCTGCAAAAATCAAACCATAATCTCTGACATCTACAGGCTCACTCAGTAAACAAGAGGTCATGTCAGCGACTAAAGGAATCCCTTTTACTTTAGGAACATAAGGAAATCTAACGCCATTTACTGTTTCATTCGGCGTATAGTAAACATAAGACGTATTTTCTTGGATTTTCCAACTTTTAGAATCAGGTATTGATTTGTAATGATTTTTTTCATCACTAGCAATACAGTAAGCTTTTTTTAAACGCTGCGCTTCCAGCAAAGCCATATGGGACCAGATTCCCGTATCCAGATAACCAGCCTGCGTCTCGGAATGTAAAAAATTCATGGGAATCATCGCAAATTGGGTGCGAGCTGCTCCCCCTAAAAATAAAATCTGGTAATTACTCGGTATGCCCAAAAGATCTCTAAGAGTCTGTTCTGCATGGTTTAAAAGAGATACAAATTCCGGCGTTCGATGCCCGACTTCAAGAACTGACATTCCCAAATCATGCCAGTTAAGCAACTCCTCCTGAGCTGCTTTAAGAACAGGCTCAGGAAGCATTGCCGGACCGGCACCAAAATTATAAGTCCTGGTTGTCATCACTAGTGTCTTCGATTTTTAATTCAGGGTTTGCATCAACATCGTCTGCAGTAATATCTTCTATGTCAGTATCTACTTCACCCAAATCTTCAATTTTTTGCATTCCAACGACTAACTCACCAGAGCTGACATTAATCAGACGGACACCTTGGGTATTTCTGCCGATAATAGACAATTCATTAACTCTAAAACGAACTAAAGTTCCCTTATCAGTAATGAGCATTGCTTCATCGTTATCAGTCACTTGGGCCGAGCGCACCACCTTGCCGTTACGTTCAGTGACTTGAATAGAAATAACCCCTTGACCACCTCGTCCTGAAACTCGGTATTCATCAATCTCTGTACGTTTTCCATAACCATTTTCTGTGGCAGTTAAAATAGTGCCTTCAGGATGCGCGATGACCAAGGAAATAACTGCTTGATCTTCTGTAATACGAATACCACGAACACCACGTGCAGTTCGGCCTGTAGGACGTACTTTAGACTCATCGAAACGAATGACTTTTCCTGCATCGGTAAATAACATAATGTCTTTTGTGCCATCTGTAATATCAACGCCTACTAAACGATCTTCCTCATCTAAATCAACCGCAATAATTCCATTAGAACGTGGTCTACTAAAGGCATTTAATGGCACCTTTTTCACCGTTCCTTTTCGTGTGGCCATGAACACATAAAAACCTTCTTGATACTCTCTAACTGGCAGCATCGCATTAATTTCTTCACCTTCAGCTAAAGGCAGTATGTTAATAATTGGTCTGCCACGAGATATACGACTAGCCAATGGAAGTTGATATGCCTTTAACCAGTATAATTTTCCATGGTTAGAGAAGCAAAGCAAAGTATCATGCGTATTTGCAATGACTAAGCGCGCGACAAAATCTTCGTCTTTAACATTCGTTGCTGATTTACCTTTTCCACCACGGTGTTGCGCTTGATACGAAGTAATCGGTTGATATTTCACGTAACCTTGATGGGACAAAGTCACGACAACATTTTCTTCGGTAATTAAATCTTCTATCGTTAAATCTTCTTGCGATTCCATAATTTCAGTACGGCGCTCATCGCCAAACTGGGTTTTAATCTCAAGAAATTCGTCGCGAATGATTTGCATTAAGCGCTCAGGTGAGGCCAAAATAGCTAATAACTCTTTGATAAGGGCAAGTAGCTCTTGAAATTCGCCCAGGATTTTATCTTGCTCTAAAGCAGTTAAGCGATGTAATCTTAATTCAAGAATTGCCTGTGCTTGGGCAACAGATAATTTATATCCATCAACACATAAGCCGAATTCAGCACTTAAATCATCAGGCCTGCAAGCATCCGCTCCAGCGCCTTCTAACATGGCTTTTACTAGACCAGGCTGCCATAATTTCGCCAATAAGGCATCTTTAGCATCTTGTGGTGTTGGTGATTGTTTAATTAAAGCAATCATCTCATCAATATTGGCTAGAGCAATCCCTAGACCTTCTAGTAAATGAGCACGGCTTCTCGCTTTCTTTAATTCAAATATAGTTCTTCGGGTGACCACCTCTCGACGGTGCTTAATAAAGTACTCAAGAATCTGCTTTAAGTTTAAAGTGCGTGGCTGGCCATCAACCAGCGCCACCATATTAATACCAAACACATTCTGCATTTGAGTATGAGCATATAAATTATTTAAAATAACTTCTGCGGCTTCATTGCGCTTAAGCTCAATCACAACACGCATACCCTGTTTATCTGATTCATCACGAAGACCAGAAATGCCTTCGATTTTTTTATCTCTTACTAATTCAGCAATACGTTCAATCAGACGGGCTTTATTCACCTGGTAAGGAAGTTCATGAATAATAATGGCTTGGCGATTAGTGTCTTTATCTGTTTCAATTTCAGTACGTGCACGGATAACCACGCGCCCTTTACCTGTTCGGTACCCTTGGATTATCCCCGCGCGCCCATTAATAATCGCTGCGGTGGGAAAATCTGGCCCAGGAATGATCCCCATAATTTCTTCCAGATCTAACTCTGGATTGTCGACTAACGCGATACAAGCATTAATTACTTCCGTCAAATTATGTGGCGGTATATTGGTTGCCATACCTACAGCAATCCCTGAAGAACCATTAATTAGTAAGTTAGGTGTTCGGGAAGGAAGGACCACCGGTGCAAATTCGGTTTCATCATAGTTAGGACTAAAATCAACAGTTTCCTTATCTAAATCAGCTAACAAAGCATGAGCTATTTTAGACATTCTTACTTCGGTATAACGCATTGCTGCAGGAGAATCACCATCCACAGAACCAAAGTTACCCTGCCCATCAACTAACATGTAGCGCATCGAGAAAGGTTGTGCCATACGTACAATGGTATCGTAAACAGCAGTATCACCATGTGGATGGTATTTACCGATGACATCCCCTACCACACGAGCTGATTTTTTATAGGGTTTATTCCAGTCATTACCCAATTCACTCATTGCAAAAAGCACACGGCGGTGAACTGGTTTCAGTCCGTCACGAACGTCAGGTAAAGCCCGACCCACAATAACGCTCATAGCATAATCCAGGTAGGATTGCTTTAATTCATCTTCGATATTAACGGGCAACACTTCTTTGGCTAGATAAACCATGATTTGGACGTATCCTTATGATAAATTCTGTGTTAGAGCATATCATACAGTACAATGTAATTAAATTGCTGCTCAACTATTAATTGATATTTTCCCTAAAGAAATCACGTGCAACTCCGTAATCCTGGATGAATCTAATGTAGGCTGGGCAAAGCGTGGCGCGCTCAACAAAGTTCTGATAAGTATTGAGAAGCACGTGAAGCTTTGCCCAATCTGCTTCTTTGTGCTATTAATTATAATTGACTGCAAGTACTCATTTTCGATATAGTTCGCCCACAAACAGAAAACCAGATGCCTAGCATTAGGAGAAGCGATGAGCAATAAATTAGCCAAACTCAGCATTGAAGGGCAAGAACCTCTAGAATTACCTATTTATACACCTACTTTAGGTAATGATGTAATTGATATTACCCAACTGGGTTCAAGTGGTGTTTTTACTTTTGATCAAGGCTTTTTATCAACGGCTTCTTGTGAATCTAAAATTACTTACATCGATGGTGATAATGGCATCCTGTTATATCGCGGCTATCCTATTGAGCAATTAGCAGAAAAAAAAGATTTTTTGGATGTTAGTTATCTTTTATTAAATGGCGAACTACCTAATCAAACTGAAAAGAAAGATTTCGTTAATTTAATTAACAACCATACCATGGTACATCAACAAATGTATCAATTCCTAAACGGTTTTCGTCGTGATGCACATCCTATGGCTATTATGGTAGGCATCGTGGGTGCTTTATCTGCGTTTTATCACGATACGATGGATTTAAATAATGCACAAGATCGCTTTATTTCAGCAATTCGTCTAGTTGCTAAAATGCCTACGTTGGCAGCCATGAGTTATAAATATTCAATTGGTATGCCTTACATGTACCCACAAAACAAAATGTCTTATGCTGAAAACTTTTTACATATGATGTTTGGTGTGCCTTCAGAAGATACAACACCTGATCCTGTTTTAGTAAAAGCCATGGATACTATTTTCATTCTGCACGCAGACCACGAACAAAATGCGTCGACTTCTACTGTGCGTCTTGCTGGTTCAACAGGTGCTAATCCATTTGCTTGTATTTCAGCAGGTATTGGTGCTTTATGGGGGCCCGCACATGGTGGTGCGAATGAAGCCTGTCTAAATATGCTCAAAGAAATTGGTGACATAAGCCGTATTGATCATTTTATTAAACGAGCTAAAGATAAGAATGACCCTTTCCGCTTAATGGGCTTTGGTCATCGTGTATACAAGAGCTATGATCCAAGAGCAAAAGTAATGCGTCAAACCTGTTATGATGTTCTAGAAGCTGTTGGCGCAAAAGATGCACCTTTATTCAAACTAGCAATGGAATTAGAGCGTATTGCACTTGAAGATGATTATTTCATTGAGAAAAAACTCTATCCAAACGTTGATTTTTATTCGGGTTTAACATTAAGCGCGATAGGAATACCAACGAATATGTTTACCGTCATTTTCGCCTTAGCACGCACTGTAGGCTGGATGAGTCACTGGATGGAAATGGTTGCCAGCAAATCAAGAATTGGCCGACCACGTCAATTATATACTGGTGAAAAAACAAGAAATGTGATGTAGTTATGTAATTAAGTTAAACGTGTTTTTATGATATGGAGATCAGAACATGGATACAGTTTTTGACGTTGCTGTTATTGGCGGCGGCATTAATGGTTGCGGTTGTGCTGCGGATGCCGCGTTAAGAGGTTTATCTGTTGTTCTTTTGGAGCAGGATGATTTAGCATCAAAAACCTCATCTAGTAGCACAAAGCTTATTCATGGAGGCTTGAGATATTTAGAGAACTTTGAATTTGGCATGGTAAAAAAAGCCATCACCGAGAGACAAAGACTACTGGATTTAGCACCTCATTTGGTTCACCCACAAGCATTAGTATTACCCTATCAAAAGCATATGCGCCCTGCTTGGTTTTTACGTTTAGGCTTGTTCATCTATGATCACTTAAGTGGGAAAAATCGTTTACCTACATCTCAAGGTATTAATAGAAAAAAGAAAAGCGAATACTTTGCTCCTTTAAAAAACAATTTAGATCAAGGTTTCTTGTTTTATGACGCCATGACAGATGACGCGCGTCTTACTCTTGCCAATGCTATCCAAGCCAAAAATCATGGTGCAAGCATTAGAACCCGCACGCGCGTAATAGAAACCCAAATTATTAATGACCTATGGGAAATAAAAACTCAATCCCCAATGGGAGCAATAGAAATACTTTATGCTAAATCCCTTATTAATGCGGCAGGACCTTGGGTTAAATCGATAGAAAAACTAACTCATATCACAAAGCAGCAAGCAGTTAGCCTAGTTAAGGGAAGCCATATTATAGTGCCCCAACTTTACAAAGGTGATCACGCATACCTTTTGCAGCACCAAGATAATCGAGTTATTTTTGTTATTCCTTATCATGGATTTAGTATGATAGGAACAACAGATATCCCGATAACAGCACCTTTAGAAAATATTCATATTAGTGCTGAGGAAACCTGTTATTTAGTACATTTAGTCAATCAATATTTTAAAACTAATTTAAGCGAAGAAGACATTCTTTATACTTGGAGTGGTATTCGAGCGCTGCTGGCCAACGAAGGAAAAGAAGCTAAATCGCTAAGTCGTGATTATTATTATGAATTTAATCAAGCACCAGCCCCAATAGTGACTATCTATGGTGGGAAAATTACGACCTATCGCCAATTAGCAGAAGACGTCGTTGGTCAATTAGCACCTGTTTTTCCCCATATGCATGAATCCATTACCGCAGTAAGCTCTCTACCAGGCGCCTCTTTTGAACAGATGGATTTTAAACAGTATACATCTCATGCAAAAGAAAAATATCACTGGTTGAACCCTGAAGTGCTCCAGCGATATTTACAAACTTATGGAACCTGTATGGAAAAATTTTTAATGAATTGTAGCAATGAAAAATCTTTAGGGAAAAAATTCGGCTACGGTTTATACCAAGTGGAAGTAGATTATTTAATTGCAGAGGAATGGGCACAAAGCAGTGATGATATACTCAAGCGTCGCACCAAACTAGATTTGGTCATGGATGCAGCTAGCAAAAAAGAATTAGAGCACTACCTCGAACAAACCATCATGGGTGGCATGACTGCTTGCAACCAGGAGAGTTGCGACACACATTCTCATTTGGAGAACCCCCTGGTTGCAAGCAATCAGGCTACGTATTAAATAATAGCCTGGGTATATACCTATTGCTTATCCTCTTGCTCCAGCTGAGCCTTTATTGCAGTAACATCTGCAGCCAAAGCCTGCTCCACTAATTCATTTAACGTGGAAGCAGGCATGCTCCCTGCATTGGAATAAATAGCAATGCCTTCCTTAAATACCATCAGATGAGGAATGGAACGTATTTCAAAAAAATCAGCTAATTCTTGCTCGGCCTCAATATTAACTTTTGCAAATTTTATATTAGGAAACTGTTCAGCCACTTGCTCGTAAATTTTTGAAAACTGTTTACAAGGGGCACACCAATCAGCCCAAAAATCAACAAATACTATGTTATTTTCATTAGTTAGTGATTCAAATTCAGCACTTGTTATATTTTGACTGAGCATATCTTATCCTTAATGTTCAAGTGAATTGATAATTTCATGAAATACATCATCTACATTACCTGTGCCTGAAACACGATGAAATCCAGGCGCTTTGGCATCCCCACTCTCAGACCATGATTTATAGTAATTAATCAAAGGGGCTGTTTGATCTCGATACACTTCCAATCGTTTTTTTACGGTTTCTTCTTTATCATCTTCGCGCTGAATTAGTGGCTCACCAGTTAGATCATCAAGCCCTTCTTGTTTAGGTGGTTGATTCACAATATGATAAACACGACCTGAAGGTTGATGAGTCCTTCGTCCACTAATGCGTTTAATGATTTCATTATCATCGACTGAAATTTCAATGACATGATCTAAATAAACCCCTGCTTCTTTTAACGCATCTGCCTGAACCAAGGTTCTAGGAAAACCATCAAATAAAAAACCATTGTCACAATCACTGTTTTTTAAACGTTCTTTAACCAAACCAATAATAATATCATCAGAAACCAACCCACCTGCTTCCATAATTTTCTTAGCACTTAAACCTAAAGGGGTTCCTTGTGCAATAGCAGCTCGTAACATATCACCGGTCGAAATTTGTGGTATTTTATAACGTTCAATTAATCGCAAAGCCTGGGTTCCTTTTCCTGCACCCGGCCCACCCAAAAGCATTAATCGCATCCAAAAACTCCTTAATGACAAATTCAATTATATTTTATAAATAATCCGTAGCTTCACTAACTAAGGCTTACATGAATTTAATTGCGTCGCATAAAGCTGTGAACGAGCTTCTACTTTGCGAGCAACTGGCATTAGCCATGCTTTTCTTAAATAAGTTTTGCGTTGATAACCGCCCACACCCTCATGATATGCTAAGTAGAGAGGATAGGCATCTGATCGGTTAATACCCGCCCTTCTGTGCGCTATATTAGCGTACCAACCAATAAAGTCGACCCCATCCGCGAAACTATGACGAGACGATAATAAACCACCATTACTTTGTTTATACTCTTTCCATGTTCCATGCAATGCTTGAGCATATCCAGTAGCAGTGGTAGGCCTTTTCCAGGGAATCACGAAAAATAATTTAGTTCGCGGCGGCCGCGCATGCGCATCAAATTTTGACTCTTGATGAATAATCGCCATTTGTACTGGAACTGGCACCCTCCACCGTCTCTCCACATCTTTGGCATGTTTATACCAACTTGGGTATTGTCTAAAAATATTGCATACGTTATTTAAATCAGAAGGCGGCGGCGGACTCACGCAGGCATTAAGCGATAAAATACATAGAACAAAAATGATAGCGCGTAATTTGAAATTCATAAGAGCAATCAATAAGTAAAACAATATTCTAACAAATTTAACAGGTGCAATCTACGTAAATGTAGTCTTGATAAAGTACATACACAATCAGGGGGTAGTGTTTCCCAATACTTGGTTACGCTTGCACTTTATCAAGTGCTACAATTTGATCTTAGCCCATGTTAGACTTTCATAATTCCTCATTAAAACTAAGTAGTTACCATGACTGTTCTTGTATTTGATATAGAAACTATTCCTGATATTGAATCAGGACGCACTTTATACGATTTACAAGGATTATCTGATGAGGATACCGCTCAAGCCTTATTTGCGTTAAGACGAGCAAAGGTTGGCAATGATTTTCTTCCGCATTACCAACAAAAAATTTGTGCCATTTCTTTAGTATTAAGTCATGGTTCACAGATAAAAGTATGGTCTCTTGGCGATGAGTCTTCTGATGAAAAGGAATTAATTACACGTTTTTTCGCAGGAATTGATAAACACACCCCTACCTTAGTGAGCTGGAATGGGAGTGGATTTGATCTACCTGTTTTACACTATCGAGCTTTATTACATGGTATTGCAGCCCCTACTTACTGGGAATCAGGAGAAAATCAACAAAATTTTCGTTGGAATAATTATTTAAGTCGCTTTCATGCGCGTCATTTGGATCTCATGGACGTTATTGCAGGATACCAAAATAAGGCATTTGCACCCTTAGATGATATTTCTACAATGCTAGGTTTTCCTGGAAAAATGGGAATGAGTGGCTCCAAAGTATGGGAAAACTACTTGGCAGGCCAAATAAAAAATATTCGTGATTATTGTGAAACGGATGTCTTAAATACCTATTGCGTGTATTTACGTTTTGAATTAATACGTGGCCTGATTACCCAGGAAGAATATACGCTTTCACTGGAACAGTTAAAAAATTACTTGTGTTCCGAAAAAGAAAAAAGTCATTTACAAGAATTTTTAAATCATATGCGTTAAATTATAAAAGGTCCTCATCAAATTAACTCGCAATAACCACAGTAATGAACTATACAATATAATAGAAAAGTTAGCCTGGATGAAGCGAAGCGCACTCCCGGATCAACGCAGGGGCTTCGCTTCATCCAGGCCACAGTTCGTGGCTACATTAAACATTAATAACCTAGGTCTTACACTATGTCCAACCCACTGATCCCTATCACTAAAAAACAGGCCATGATCTTTGCCTTCTTTTTAGTAATGTATGAATTTTTAACCTACATTGCTAACGACATGATCATGCCCGGGATGCTACAGGTTGTGAAATCATTTAATGCCTCTGAATCAGTGGTTGCTACCTCCCTTACTATCTACATGCTTGGCGGAGCAAGCTTACAAATTATATTAGGCCCCATATCGGACAGTTATGGCAGACGTCCCATGATGTTACTTGGGTCCTGTTTGTTTTTTCTTTTTACCATTTTGATTGCTTGCTCAAACTCAATGGATCAATTTTTAATAGCTCGTTTCTTTCAAGGAATGGGTTTATGTTTTATTGGCGTTATTGGCTACGCTACAATCCAAGAAATTTTTGAGGAAATGGATGCTATTCGTTTGATTGCGATTATGTCCAATGCGGCTATTCTTGCGCCCTTACTAGGGCCTCTTTTGGGCGCTATTGTCATTCACTACACCTCATGGCGTTATATTTTTGTAACCATTGCACTAGGTGCCCTTGTCACTTGTTGGGGATTATGGCGCTATATGCCCGAACCTATAGGGCAAAGAAAAACAAATGGTGAAATCATTCCAAAAAGCAAATTTTCTGCTAATACCATTTTAAAAAATTATCTGGAATTGCTGAAAAACAAAGTGTTTTTATGCAGTATTTTGGCAATAGGAACTGTTGGTATCCCTTGTTTGGCGTGGATAGCACTAGCTCCTTTAATGCTCATTGCCGAAGCAAAGTTAACAGTAATTGAATATGGTCTTTGGCAAATTCCTGTATTTGGCGCTACAATTTTTGGTAATTGGTTTTTGCATCGATTAACCTACAAATACGAAATGAACCACATTCTTTTTATAGGGTGTTTTATCATGTTTGTCGGAGCTATTTTGATGTCACTGCTTCCCTATTTATTTGGAAACAAGTACATCCATTTAATTCCTGGAATCATTATTTATTTTTTTGCTTTGAGCATCATTAATGCGCCTTTAAATCGATTTTGTCTGTTTGTTACATCAGTGAGTAAAGGAACTGCTTCTGCCTTAATTAGCTTGAGTGTGATGATTATCGGCGCGTTAGGAACAGAAGTCGGGAATCTATTTTATCAGACTCACAATAACCTCTATTTTGGATTATATTGCAATGCAGTTCAGGCGCTCTTCTTTCTGTTTGTGGGATTGGCTCTTTGGATTAAAAGTAAAGAGTAGGCTGGGTCGTACCCAACCTATCTATTTAACTACGCTATGACCCTTGCAGGATGAGACTCTTTAATTGCAAATGCAGAAATAATTAAAGCCGCTAGAAAGCATAATGGCATAACCAATAAGGCTGTTTGATAGCTATTGACGTCATAAATATGCACGCCATTAACAACATGCCATCCACTGGTATGATGTTGCAAAATATAGCCTACTAAAGGTTGGAAAATAGCGCCGCCAATTAATACTGAAAGATTATTAAATCCCGAAGCAGTACCTACTAATTCTGGTGAGTTATTTTCCTTTACCACAGCAAAACTCACTGTTTGACCACCAGCACCTAAACCTAAGATTAATAAAATAAGAGGCGCCCATCCGTAAGTTAAACCTGGCATATAAAGCAATATTAAGGTAGCAAATAAACCTAAGGCCGCACTAATAATTAAAGCAATACGCCGGCTTTCAATTTTATCACTTAGCCACCCCAATAAAGGACTACCAATTCCAATACCAATCCAAATCATGCTGCATAGGCCAGAAGCTACAACCACACTAATTTGAAATTTTTCTTGCAAGTAAGGCACGCCCCATAACGCAGCAAATACAGCAATTGGAGTCCAAATAGCAAAAGCATAGCCGCCTATAATCCATGTATGTGCGTGTTTACATACCGCTATAAGTCGTTTCCATTCATCACGAAGATAATGTTGCGGCTTGGTTTGATTTTGTTGATGAGGGTAATCGCGAATATACACCCAGAAAAAACCAGCTAAGATAAAGCCAACCAATGATAAAATAAAGCTCGCATTGCGCCAACCTACGTGTTGAATTAAATAGGCTAAAGGCATTTCACCAAACATGGCACCAACCGAACTCATTAACTGTGCCACTCCGGCCAAAATTGCAAAATAATAGGGAGGGAACCAACGAGATACTAAAACTAAAACCCCAATAAAAGAAAAAGCAGAACCAATCCCTATGAGGAATCTACCAATACAAGCCGTCAAAATACTATCAGTAGACGCAAAAAAAGCAGAGCCCAGGGCACACAGAATAATCGCAACAGTCATTAATTTTCGTGGACCGTAACGATCGTACAAAACGCCTGCTGGCAGTTGAGCTGGTGCATAAGCATAAAAATAAAAAGCAGAAATAACACCAAAACCTTCTCCTGACACACCAAAAGTTTGCATCATTGACTCAGCCATCACGCTAGGAGCTACTTGAAGAATGAATTCATAGAGATAAAAAGAGGCTGCAAGAAAAAATATAAAGTAAGCAGTAGAAAGGCTACCACGTGTATCGGGGTTTGTTGTTTCAGTACAATAATGGCTCAATTTGTAGTCACTCCCTTGTGAATTTCCCATTTAAGCTTATCCTAAATTAGTTTGTCAATCATTTTAAGTTAAAGTGAGGGTATATAGCGCCTAAAATTACTGGCTCTTTGGATCCCGTAATAGCAGTCAAATCCACCCTCTTATCATTCAAGGTTTGTGCAGCCAACCAGGCAAACATCATCGCTTCCAAATAATCAGGATCCACACCTATTTCAGCACTACTTTTTACAGCAATTTGGGGCAATAAATCAATAAGAATTTCCTTTAAAGCAAGGTTATGGGCTCCTCCACCACATAAATAGAGTTCTTTAACTTCTTTTTTTTCATGAATAATTGTAGTGGCAATGGTCTTCGCGGTGAGCGCCAGTAAGGTTGTTTGCACATCTGTCGAATTGTAGTGTGGCTTTAAGTAGGACTCCAACCACGTCAACGAAAAATATTCTTTTCCAAAGCTCTTTGGAGCTGGCAGCAAGATAGCAGGATCATTGAGTAATTGTGTTAATAACGGTTCAATGATGTTTCCTTGCTTTGCCCATGCGCCCTCTGCATCATAAGCTTTTTTGTAATGCTTAAAAATCCATGCATCCATCAAACAATTTCCAGGACCAACATCCCAACCTTTTGTCGGTTCATTCACATCTATAAAACTAATATTGGAAATGCCTCCAATATTAACTATCGCCACAGGATGTGTTTTATGACGAAATAATTCCTCATGGTAAAGTGGTGCAAAAGGAGCACCTTGTCCTCCATTCACCAAATCACGAGTACGAAAATCGGCAACAACTGTCATGTTTGTTAAAGAAGAAATCGTGTGACCACAACCCAATTGCAAGGTATATGGAATAGCATCATTTGTATTATGACAAACAGTTTGACCGTGACTTCCTATGGCACAAATCTCCGCAGAAGATCGTTTTACTTGATGTAAAAGTTCGTTAGCTGCAGCAGCAAATTCACGCCCAATCAAAGTATTTAGCTGACAGAGGGATGCTAAACTTACCTTTGGGCTTGCAAGCAAGCGATCAATGCGTTCTTTGATATCATCACTGTATTTTTTAGTAATCCCGCAAAGCAGTTCATTGGTCGTCACATCCACAAGAGCCGCATCAATTCCATCCATGCTAGTCCCTGACATTAAGCCTATGTATAGAGTCATGCGTCTTTTCCATTAAAAAGTAACCTTGCAAATGATACTTACTTAAGGCAATTAACTCGTTTTAATACCCTCTCCTGTTGACGGGAGAGGACTACGCTTTAAGTAGGTGCTATTTGTTGCAAGCCACTATAATTTAAAACAATTATAAAAGTTTTGGGTAGTGATTGCAGCTATTTCTTTATAACTCATACCACGAAGCTCTGCTAAGGCCTGGGCAACATGTTTGACTAAAGCTGGGTGATTCTGCTTACCACGAAAAGGAACAGGTGCTAGATAAGGTGAATCAGTTTCTATGAGAATTCTATCTAAAGGAAGTTTACGAGCCACCTCTTGAAGAGCTGTCGCATTTTTAAAGGTTAAAATACCTGAAAGTGAAATGTAAAAATTCAAATCTATCGCTTGGTAGGCAACCTCTAAACTTTCAGTAAAGCAGTGCATAACACCACCAATTTGTTGAGCATTTTCTGCAGCCATTAATGCAATGGTATCTTCGGCTGCTTGTCGTGTATGAATAATTAAAGGTTTTGAAGTGGCAATAGAGGCTTTGATATGCTCACGAAAGCGCAAACGCTGCACTTCCTGAGCTTCTTCCGTATGAGTACGGTAATAATCAAGTCCGGTTTCTCCAATAGCAATACAAGCAGGATTAGCCGCTAAATCAATTAACATTTGCGAAGTAACTGGATAATCCATTTCAGTATCGGGATGTACCCCTACTGAAATGCTGATATTAGGATAATCCGATGCGATTTTTTCTAATTTAGGGTAATCACATAACTCTACACAAACAGATAAAAAATGTTGTACGCCATTTTCTTTTGCTTGTATGAGTACATTATTCATGTCCTGATTAAAATCAGCCAAATCTAACAAATTCAAATGACAATGTGAATCAACTAACATAAAAACCCTCTATTATTAAACGTAGTCTTGATTTAAATCAAACAATAAATTTTCTAATGCCAAGGCCTGATTAACATTCATATTATGACTTAATTTTCTTTGCAGTGCGTTTATCTTATCAATTTGAGAAAAGATCATCATAGGATTAAGTAGAGTTGCCAATTTGCCTAATTGATTCATAGCAATATCTGTACTAAGTGTTTTGTTGATTTGCATCACATATACTTGCGCGTATACCAAATAAAAAAACCACAATAAAACACTAAGATTTAATTTAGACCACTGAGTAACTAGGGCACAAGGATGCTCACGCTTTTCAAGTACTGCAATTAAACCCTCTAAAATCGTTTCTGCCTGATTTAAAATAAGTGCCTGTTCTGAGTCTGTTGCATATTGCTCCCCTATTTTTAGAAGATTCATAGCAGATACATCAGTCGCTGAGGAAAAACGTAATACCTGGCAGCGGCTTAGTACTGTAGGTAATACTGTGCTAATTTGCTGGGCCAAAAGTAAAAATAAGGTGTGGGGTGCTGGCTCCTCAAGAATCTTTAATAAGGCATTAGCGGCAGCGGTATTCATTCGATCAGCAGACTCAATAACTATAAGACGTTGTGATGCACGCTGAGGCGTCAAATAGGAGCGACTTTGTAATTCTCTGATTTGATCAATTTTAATGGAGCCACCACTTTTTTCAGGCTTAATCCATTCAATATCAGGGTGTTCTTTGCGTGCCACCATGTGACAATCAATGCATTCATGGCATGGTTTGCTTTCATGGCTTTTGCAAAAAACCAAATGCATCCATTCAGTAACGAGCTCCATCAGTGCGCAATCTAAGGCACCAATAAATAACATGGATTGATGGGTGCGCTTTTGTGTCCATGCTGATTGTAGGGTCTGCCATTGCTCTGGATAATGGTTCATGCACAACACTCAATAAATTGTTGTATTATTTTTTGAATTTTAGACTGCACTTCTTGTAGAGGAAGACTGGCATCGATAATCACCGCATTAGGATTTTTCTGCACGTGATACCTATAGCTCTCATGTACACGATGAAAAAAATCAAGGGATTGCAGTTCAATTCGATCAAAAGCACCTCTTAATCTCACTCTGTTCATGCCTTCTTCAGGGCTGATATCTAGGTATAAGGTCAAGTCAGGTTTAAATCCATTCAAAGAAAAGGCAGACAGCTTTTGAATCATATCCTGATCAAGTCCTCGCCCTCCTCCTTGATAAGCCATTGTTGATAACTCAAATCGATCAGCCACAACCCATACTCCTTGTTGCAGAGCAGGCTTAATGACCTCTTCTAAAAGTTGTATTCTTGCAGCATACAATAGTAAGAGCTCTGTTTTATCATCTAAGCTCGCTTTATACTCGGGATTCTTTATCAGATGGCGAAGCTCCTCTCCGATTACGGTACCACCTGGCTCTCGTGTCATTAGCGTATTAATTTTTGACTGATTCAAACACTCAAGCACCGTATTTAGAGCAGTGGATTTTCCTGCCCCTTCTAATCCCTCAATAACAATTAACTTCCCAGTTTTGCCTGGCATTAGGAGCCCTTGTGTTGGTATTGATTAATAGCTTGCCTTTGTTGCAAGTATGTTTCAGAAAATTGATGGGTACCATCGCCTTTAGCTACAAAATATAAATAATTCGATATTTGTGGATGAGATGCGGCATCTAAAGCCTCTTTACTGACCATCGCGATAGGAGTTGGAGGTAACCCTTGATAACGATAGGAGTTATAAGGCGAATCAACTTGCATGTCTTGGTGTGATAGCTTACCTTTATAAGCAGCCCCTAGACCATAAATCACGGTAGGATCCATCTGTAAGGGCATTTTTTTATTTAAGCGATTAATTAAAACGCCAGAAATTAATTGCCTTTCTTGAGGCACAGCAGACTCTTTTTCAATGATAGATGCGGCAATAAGTAACTCATAAGGGTTTTTATAAGGTAAATTAGGCGCCCGGTTCGACCAGTAGGAGTCCAAACAACTCATTAAATTACGATGCGCGCTTTCTAATAATTTTTGACTACTGCTCCCCCCCTGATATTGGTAAGTATCCGCCAATAAGAGCCCTTCTGCATTAGCATGACTTTCTTGAATCAGATTCCAATCAGTAGGTTGATAATCTAAATACGGAGCATTCATTAAATCTTGAGTTATCTTTTGCTGTGTGGTCCCGGCAATAATGGTAAAGTTTTGTGTTACCACATCACCGTCAACAATTCGATTAAATAAGCTCATGGCTGTTTCGCCAGGCTTTACTTCATATACACCCGCTTTTAAACGTTGCGATAAACCTTTAATACGGAGCATTATGAGCAAAGGTTTTTGAGCTTTAATTAAATTTTTGTCTTTTAATGTTTGCACCAATTGAAATGCAGAAGTATTTTGATGCAAATGAACAATAACTGAAGAAGCTTCTAGGGGTATCAGTGGTGTTGCCACTAAACTATAAAAGCTCCAAAATAAAAAAGATAAAGACACAAAAAAAATCATCGCTGTGGTCAGGATTAATTTTTTAGGTCTTGAAGAGGTCATTTAGATTCGCTTAAAGACTAAGCTACCATTAGTTCCACCAAAACCTAATGAATTACTTAGAACATAGTCAATCTTTCTTTTTTGCGCCTTGTGAGCAACGTAGTTCAAGTCACACCCTTCATCTGGATTATCCAAATTAATCGTAGGTGGGGCAATCTGGTCTCTAATTGCTAGGATACTAAATATAGCCTCTACTGCACCAGCCGCACCTAATAAATGGCCGGTCATAGATTTGGTAGAGCTGACAGCTAAATCATACGCGTGCTCTTTGAAAATACGTTTGATTGCTTTTGTTTCATTCATGTCATTTAAATAGGTAGACGTACCATGCGCATTAATATAATCGATTTGATCTGGATTAATGTGCGCATCATTAATGGCTGCTAACATGGCACGCGTTGCGCCATCAGCATCTTCGTCAGGTGCGGTAATATGATAGGCATCACCAGACATACCAAAACCAGCTAGCTCTGCATAAATTTTTGCACCACGAGCTTTCGCGTGTTCATACTCTTCAAGCACTAGCACACCAGCTCCTTCACCCATCACAAAACCATCTCTGTCTTTATCAAATGGTCTTGATGCCTTTTCAGGTTCATCATTGCGTTTGGATAAGGAACGTACAGCAGAAAACCCAGCCAGGCATAATGGTGTTAAGGTCATTTCTGCCCCACCACAGACCATGACATCGGCGTCTCCATAGGCAATCATTCGACCGGCAAGACCGATGTTGTGAGTCCCAGTAGTACAAGCTGTCACTACAGCAATATTAGGGCCTTTTAGATTATGACGAATTGAGATTTGTCCAGCAACCATATTAATAATGCCTGCCGGAATAAAAAATGGAGAAACTTTGCGTGGGCCACCGGCCATCAATTTATCTTGATTATTAGTAATTGTTTGAATACCACCAATACCCGCAGCAACAGCAACACCAACGCGATCTGCTGTAGTTTCATCAATTTTCAAACCCGAATCCAGTATCGCCTCATCCGCTGCGGCAATACCGTATTGGGTAAATACATCCATCTTTCGAGCATCTTTAATCGGCACGTAGTCTTCAATGTTAAAATTCTTAACTTTAGCCCAGATTCGTGTGCTGTATTCTGTAGTATCAAAATCGTCTACTACTGTCACGCCACTAACGCCGGCTAATATATTTTGCCAAGATTCTTTTACATTAAGCCCAACAGGAGTAACCATACCCATGCCGGTAACTACTACACGTCGATTATTCAATGAATACTCCTCGAAGAATTAAGCTTCTTCTTTATCTAAATTAGATTCAATATAATCAATCGCTTCTTGAACCGTGGTGATTTTTTCAGCTTTTTCATCAGGAATTTCTGTTTCAAATTCTTCTTCAAGAGCCATAACTAGTTCCACAGTATCTAAAGAATCAGCGCCTAGATCATCAACAAATGATGCATCATTTTTTAGCTCTTCTTCTTTAACGCCTAATTGTTCAACAACAATTTTGCGTACACGATCTTCAACAGTACTCATAACTTGATTTTCCTCTTTCGGTTGATAGAAACTTTTTTTAAAAACATTGGCGGTATAGTTTATTCATTTATACACAGAACGCAAGTGTATTTAATCCATGTACATGCCGCCATTCACATGAAGTGTTGTACCTGTAACATATTTAGCCTCATCTGATGCTAGATATGCAACTGCATTTGCAATGTCTTCCGGTTGCCCAAGTTTGCGCAAAGGAATCCTTTTTAACATCTCATCTTTCACCATATCTGGCAAGCCAGTAGTCATATCGGTATCGATAAAACCTGGTGCTACTACATTCACAGTAATGCCTCTACTGCCAATTTCTTGGGCCAATGATTTGGTAAAACCTATCACACCCGCTTTTGCTGCAGTGTAATTAACTTGACCTGAATTTCCACTAGAGCCGACAACAGATCCTATAGAAATAATGCGTCCCCAACGTGCTCTAAACATGGATTTTATGCATATTTTAGACATTCTGTATATAGAATTCAAGTTTGTTTCAATGACTTTGAACCATTCATCATCATCCATACGGAGTAATAAATTATCAGCAGTAATACCAGCATTGTTCACTAAGATAGATGGAGATTGATCTTTTTCAGACAAATCACCCAGCACTGCTTCGATTTGCTCAGCATTAGTGACATCAAGAACAAGGCCCTTTCCAGGTAAATTTTCTTGTTTAAAATACTCATTGATTAATTCAGCACCTTTTTCTGTGGTGGCTGTACCATAAACAAAAGCGCCTTGCTGTGCTAATTTAAGAGCAATAGCCTGACCTATACCACGACTTGCTCCTGTTACTAATGCAATCTTGCCTTCTAAATTTATCATTGATGTTCCTTTATATAAATTAAGTGAGCTTTTCTATGACGTCATCTAGGCTAATGGTATCGTACACACTAATAGCACTTAATGATCTATCTATTCGCTTAATCAAACCACTCAATACTTTGCCAGGACCGCATTCTAAAATAAGTTCGACGCCACTATTTTTAAACAACTGTATTGTTTCGACCCAACGCACAGGACTGTATAATTGTTTTTTTAGCCTTTCTTTTATCTGTTGTCCAGATTCATAAATACTTAAATCAACATTGCTAACTACTTTAATACTGGGTTTTTTAAAGTCGATTTGTGCTAAATACTCAGCATAGGTATCTGCCGCTTCAGCTAATAATGGGCAATGACAAGGAACACTGACCGGAATAATTTTCGCTAAACGTGCGCCTGCTTCCTCAGCTAAGATTATCACCCGTTCAATTGCTGGAGTATGACCTGCAACAACAACTTGGCCAATTGCATTGTAATTAGCAGGTGTCACCACCTCATTTTCTTGAGTAGCTTCTTTGCATAAATGACTAACTTGTTCATCAGTTAAACCAACTATCGCAGCCATCGCACCTAGACCTAAGGGTATGGCCTTTTGCATTATTTGCCCGCGATGAGCTACTAACCGAGTAGCATCTGCTAAAGACACCGCACCGGCGCAAACCAGAGCAGGATATTCTCCCAAACTATGACCAGCCATAAACTCAGGTTTAGCAATATGTTGTTGTTCGAGTAGCCGATATACAGCAACATCTGCTGTTAACATCGCAACTTGCGTTTGCTCTGTTTGGTTCAGACGAGTTTCTGGGCCTTTTTGTACCAGTTGCCATAAGTCATAGCCTGCCGCTTCAGACGCTTCTGCAAACGTGTCCACAATCACAGGATATTGCAATTCAAAATCAGCTAACATCCCGACAGATTGAGAACCTTGCCCAGGAAATACAAATGCTGTTTTTACCATATCAAAATAACTCCGAACTTAGTAAACCGGGTAATAGAGTCAATAGACCCTAGTATTTTCATTTTATATAATTATTAATAACGGATAACCATAGCACCCCAAGTCATCCCACCACCAAATGATTCAATCAATAATAATTCATTTCTTTTAACTTGATTGCTTCGGATAGAATGATCTAGCGCTAAAGGAATAGACGCAGCGGAAGTATTCCCCTGATTTCCAATAGTAACGATAACTTGTGACATAGGTAGATCTAATTTTTTGGCGATAGCCTGAATAATACGCATGTTTGCTTGATGAGGAATTAACCATTGAATATCAGAGCGTTTTAATTGACTCAATTCTAAAACTTCGTCAACCACATCCCCCATAATATTAACGGCTAATTTAAATACTTCATTCCCACTCATACTGATTGACGCGCGTTCATCTCGAAAAGTAGCATTAGGAAGATTTAATAATTTTTCAGTATCATGTGAAGCATGCAATACACTCCCCATAATCCCTTGTCGATCACTAGCACTTAAAACAACGGCGCCGGCACCATCCCCAAATAAAACACAGGTGGCTCGGTCATTCCAATCAACCGCTCGAGACATTGCTTCACTGCCAATCACTAATACGTGTTTTGCAGTACCTGCGGCAATGTATTGCTTTGCAATATCCATAACATAAACAAACCCACTGCATGCAGCACCCACATCAAAAGCAGGAATAGGTTTTTTTATTTTTAATGCGTATTGTACGTGACAAGCAACACCGGGGAAAAAATGATCAGGGGTACACGTAGCCACTATGATTAAATCAATTTCATCTGCGTCAAGACCCGCAGCGATTAAAGCTTGTTCTGCTGCTTTAGAAGCCATGTAAGATGTGGTTTCATGTTCTTGGGCAATGCTGCGACTGCTGATACCTGTTCTAGAAACAATCCATTCATCGCTTGTATCAAGCATTGATTCTAACTCAATATTAGTCAATTGTTTTTCAGGCGTGTAACTTCCGGTACCGCTAATCACCGCATTTTTCATAACAGCAACCCTTGATTGATAAAATCGTTTATTTGAGTACGAACCAAATCAATAACATCATTTTTCACCTCAAGAACAGCTTGTTCTATCGCATGTTGAAAACCTAACTCGTTAGCTCCACCATGACTTTTAACTACAATACCATTTAACCCCAACATACTGGCTCCGTTGTAACGAGAAGGATCCAGCCGGTGTTTCAGTGATTTTAGTGCAGGATAGGCAATTAAACCTAATAATTTGGTCAATAGACTGCGATTAAAAGATTCTTTGAATATGCTCAAAAATAATTTGGCAATACCTTCGCTAGCTTTTAACGCGACATTACCAACAAATCCATCACATACGATTAAATCGACTTCACCTGTATAAAAATGATCGCCTTCCACATAGCCTACATAATTCATCATAGAGCATTCTGCTAGCATGTGTGCAGTTCGTTTTACCTGATCATTCCCTTTCATCTCTTCAACGCCAATATTTAACAAGGCAATTTTAGGATTAGGTTTATTAGCAACAGCTTGAATTAGTGCTGAGCCCATTACTGCGAATTGAAATAAATGTTCCGCACATGAATCGACATTAGCACCTAAATCCATCACCCAAGTTCTACCCTTCATAGTAGGTAACTCAGAAACAATCGCTGGTCTATCGATCCCAGGTAATGTTTTTAAAACATAGCGCGCTGTAGCCATTAACGCCCCGGTATTTCCAGCGCTAACACAAGCTTGTGCCATGCCTTCTTTAACCAGGTTTATTGCCACACGCATAGAGGAATCTTTTTTATTTCGTAGAGCATGCGAAGGTAATTCATCCATAGTGACTACTTCAGAAGCATGCACTATCGAAAATTGCTTTGAAGATAAAACACCCTGTTTTTTTAAATGAGCATTAATCTTGTCATGAACACCAACAAGTATCAGTTTCAAATTAGGGTTATTTTTAGCTGCGCGCACACAGGCAGGAATCACCACACTTAGGCCATGATCCCCACCCATCGCATCGATGGCTATGGTAATATTTTTCAAAAAAAATTACTCTTTGTCTTCGTAAGTAGTACCTTTGTCAAGAATTTTCTTGCCACGATAGTAACCATCTTCAGTCATGTGGTGACGACGATGTGTTTCACCTGTCGTTGCATCAACAGATAAGGTAGGCATGCCTAACGCATCATGTGAGCGACGCATATCACGACGAGATCGTGATTTTTTATTTTGTTGTACGGCCATTGTATTACTCCTAAACAATTTGCATTCATAAAGCGGGAATATTACCGATATTTTAGCATCAATCCAAGTATTAATTAAATTAAATATCAATATGATTCATTTTTATTGCTTAAAAACTGATTTATTTCACTATTACAATCATTAATTTCAGGGTGAAATTGTGGTGCATAGAGATGCAATTCATCAATAATTAATTCACTCAAGTCTACTTGTAGGCTTGTTGAAACGATACATTCATAATGTTCTAACAAGTGCTCAGCGCTTTCATCATCATGACAAACAGCAACAACTGTTTGATTATCATAAGAATAGTTAAATTGTTCAAGACAGCGCTGGCATTGAATAGAAAGCTTGCCTTGAACATTGAGAGCTATTAAATAAAAATTATCTTTCATCTCAACTTGATAAATAACTTGTAACTGGCACGGTTCCGTTATAAAACGAGGTAAACGTTCACTCAGTGTGATGGTTTTAGCTTGTTGGCCTTGTTTTGCGAGTTCTTGTAAATAAAGCATTATAACTACATCCTAAAATTTTCTCTGCATCTTTTTTGATTTTATGAGATAATGCACAGTTAGTGTTCAGTTAAAAAATCACCATAATATAAGCGGTATCTGAAATTTATGAAAGCAAAAGTTATAGTTGGTATGTCTGGAGGAGTAGATTCCTCTGTTGCAGCCTGGTTACTGAAAGAGCAAGGATATGACGTTGAAGGCTTGTTCATGAAAAATTGGGAACAAGATGATACAGAAGAATTTTGTCCTGCAGCCCAAGATTTAGCTGATGCGCAAGCGGTCTGTAACCAATTAAATATCCCCCTTCATACTGTGAATTTTTCAGAAGAGTATTGGCAGCGCGTGTTTACTCATTTTTTAAATGAATACCAGCTGGGAAGAACTCCTAATCCTGATGTTCTATGTAATAAAGAAATAAAATTTAATGCTTTTTTAAATCATGCATTGACTTTAGGTGCTGATTTTATTGCCACTGGTCATTATGCTAAAAATAAAATCAATGGGAAAATAGGATATTTATATAAAGCAAAAGATCGTGATAAGGATCAAACCTATTTTCTTCATGCGGTAGCACCAGAAGCATTAGCAAAAACCCTCTTTCCTATTGGGGAGTACACCAAACCTGAAATTAGAGAATTTGCTAAACAATTAGATTTGGTGACCCAAGCAAAAAAAGATTCCACCGGTATTTGTTTTATCGGTGAAAAACGATTTAAAATCTTCCTAAAAGAATTCATTCTGGCGCGACCAGGTGACATTAAAAATATGGATAATACCGTATTAGGAAAACATGATGGCTTAATGTTTTATACTTTAGGACAACGACAAGGTTTGGGAATTGGTGGCATGAATAATGCAACCGAAGATCCTTGGTATGTGGTGGACAAAGACGTCGAGAACAACACGCTTTATGTGGCTCAAGGCAGTCAACACCCAATGCTTTATGCACAAGGCCTTATCTGTGGCCCGATCCACTGGTTGGCAGAATGCAAAGATAACTTACCATTAACCTGTTATGCTAAAACAAGATATAGACAAACAGAACAAGGATGCATGATTTCTCCAATGGATCAAAATCTGCACTATGTCATGTTTTCAAGCCCACAAAGAGCGGTAACACCGGGCCAATATGTGGTTTTTTATGATAAAAACCAATGCCTTGGTGGTGCTACTATTGAACAAATTATTAGATGATAAATTGGAGTGAATGAAATGCCCTCTACAGACATATCCCCAACGATCAGTGAGATCAGTTTTTCCGTGAGTGCCGCGGACAAAGTAGCTGAGTTAATTAAAGAAGAAAATAATCCAAACCTTAATCTACGCGTATCTATCAGTGGCGGTGGTTGCTCTGGATTTCAATATGGATTTAGCTTTGATGAAGAAATCAATGAAGATGATACCATTATTGTTCAACAGTGCTCAGATGGTATTTCCTCTGTTAAATTACTGATTGATTCAATGAGTTATCAATACCTTCACGATGCGGAAATTGATTACATGCAAGGGATACAGGGCGAACAATTTGTCATTCGAAACCCAAATGCTAAAACGACTTGTGGCTGTGGCTCATCGTTCAGCATGGATGACGATGAGTAACAAGTAGCCAGGATTGAGCAAGGCACTGAGAAATCCGGGATCAGTGGCACCGAATTCCCGGATTAAGCGTCATTGCATCCAAGCTACTTTTTTAACCTTTCAAAGCATCAATAGGAATTGATAATCACTTTAGTTCCGATACCAACAAAATTATGGCTTAACCAACTTGCTTCACTTGGAGGCATGCGCACACAACCATGACTTGCATTATAGTTTGGCACCTCATATGAACCGTGTAAGGCATAGTTTTTGCTAAAAAACATACAATATGGCATCGGAGCCCCGCCCTTTCCTATCGGATAGCGGCTTGAACGACATCCTGGACCGCCTTTACTCCACACACGATAAACCCCAGAAGGTGTTTTACATCCGCGATGGATGTCAGGACAATATTTTCTTCCTGCCGAGACTCTTCCTGTACGAATCACATGACCATTATTATCGATAGCTTTCCATGAGTGATTGTTAGGGTTAACGACTACCGTATTTCCCAAAGCAAACGCCGGGAGAAAAAATAAGGCTGTAAATAATAAACTCGCTAAAGAGAATAAAGTTGGGCGATAGATTTCCATAATTTTTCCTTTTATTTCCATTTTCACTCTTATTCTAGTTTAAATTTTAAACAAAACAAGTTTTATTCAAGCAAACTAAATTTTTTTGTTCTACTATATAAGAGAGGAAAAAAATTAAGGATAATTCATAATGAAAAAACAATTAGTTATCACCGCATCCATATTATTGGCTAGCAGTATGATGCCATTTCTAGCTAATGCTGAAGAGTTGGCTGTGCTTGATAATCCAACATCAGCGCCTCAAGAACTTAATAATAACAATTCCAGCAATATGACTAAGACTCAATGGCTAAATACTATTGTGCCTATGCTGCCTAGTTTAATTTGCAAAGGTTTTATGGGGGATAATGACTTAAAACAAAGGCTGATTAAAATCAACATGAATTATGATCAATGTGTTGCCGCAATTCCTGCTAGTGTCAGTCATTGTCAAAGTCAACTCTCTGCCAGCATCCCAGATACAATCGATAACCAAGCAGCCTCTATTTGGGGAAAAAGCTTAGGGGAATGTATTGGCAAAGACTTTGCAATGAAATACTTACTTCCGAAGCAATAATTGGGTGGCCTGGACGAATCGCAGAGTAATCCAGGCTACTGGTTATGTTCATCCCAATGATTAATACCTGATTCACGCGCTAAAAAACTCAGGAATTCTTGATGTTTTTCTAACTCTTCCGTTGTGGCAGCAACTATAACAGGATCTTTCAATCTAAGCGCTGTTGTTTCTTGAGTTTTAATTTTAGCCGTAGCTGAAGTCACCCCTTCTACCTCAGAAAATAAACTACTCTGTCCACCTGTCATTGCCAAATAAACTAAGGCTAAAATTTCAGCATCAAGCAAAGCGCCATGGAGCGCTCGATTAAAATGATCAATACCAAAACGTTTGCACAAGGCATCTAAACTATTACGTTGTCCTGGATATTTCTCCCGAGCCATGACTAAGGTATCAAAAACATCACAATAATCGCCTAATTTTTTTTTCCAATTGGCGTGTTTTAATTCCGAATTCAAAAAACCCACATCGAAGGGGGCATTATGAATAATAAGCTGCGCACCCCCAATAAACTGCAAAAACTCAGATACTTTTTCCTCAAATAGTGGCTTGTCTTTTAAAAATTCATTACTAATCCCATGAACACGAAAAGCACCTTCATCCACCAAGCGTTGGGGATTTAAATAAACATGAAAATGTTTTCCTGTTAATTTTCGATCAATTAATTCCATACAACCAATCTCAATGACACGATGCCCTTGTTCATGGCCTATACCTGTGGTTTCTGTATCTAGTACTATTTGTCGCATTACACTACTCACTTAGCTCTTCAATACCCTGATTGGCTAAAGCATCTACCAAGTCATTCTCTATGTGCCCGGAATGCCCCTTAACCCAATGCCATTTAATTTGATGTTGAGCCGCTAGCCCATCTAATATTTTCCATAGATCAATATTTTTAACTGGTTCTTTTTTTGAGTTGCGCCATCCGTTTTTTTTCCAACCAGATAGCCAATCCATCATTCCTTGGCGTAAATATTGAGAATCGGTATACAAATCAACCTCACAGGAACGAGTTAAAGATTCTAATCCTTTAATCGCAGCCATTAATTCCATTCGGTTATTCGTTGTGTGAGGCTCGCCTCCATGGAAGGTTTTCTCTTGCCCATTATAACGCAGTAAAACACCCCATCCACCAGGACCTGGATTACCTTTGCATGCACCATCTGTATAAATTTTAATGCTCACAGAAACCTCTAACATGATATATAAATTCCGCTTGTAACACTTTCTCTTTGATCACCGCAATATCGGGCGCAAAGTAACGATCAGAGTCATAAGGCGCAACATTTTCACGAACTTTAGTATAAAATTGGTGAAGTATAGGGGAAGTATGTAATGGTTTATGAAACTCAAGCCCCTGACACGCAGCCAAAAGCTCAATCGCCAAAATAGTTGCTGTATTATCATTCATCTCATGAAGTCTACGTGCCGCATTGGTTGCCATTGAGACATGATCCTCCTGATTCGCTGAAGTGGGCAAACTATCTACTGAATGAGGGTGTGCTAAAGCCTTATTATCACTTGCACAAGCCGCAGCAGTCACATGTGCGATCATAAAACCTGAGTTTAAACCGCTTTCTTTTACTAAAAATGCGGGTAGCCCGCTAAAGTTTTTATCAATAAGCAATGCAATACGACGCTCTGCATTAGCACCTATCTCAGCCACAGCTAAAGCTAAATTATCAGCCGCCATAGCCACAATCTCCCCATGAAAATTACCACCTGAAATAATATCGCCTTCGTCACTAAATACCAAAGGGTTATCCGAAATAGCATTCGCCTCAATTTCTAATGTCGATTTTACAAAGCGAATTTGATGCAAAGCGGCCCCCATAATTTGTGGCTGACATCTCAAAGAATAGGGATCTTGAACTCGAGCACACTCTAGATGAGATTCACGAATCTGACTTCCCTTCAACAAATTACGATACCGTGCTGCTACATCACGCTGCGCTTGATGCCCACGAGCCTTATGAATTCTGTCATCAAAAGGAACATCACTACCACAAGCTGCATCAACGGATAGGGAACCTGCAATGAGTGCTGTTTCAAATAAATTTTCAGCTGTAAACAATGCGGTGATAGCTAACGCGGTAGATACTTGCAATCCATTAAGTAAAGCTAAGCCTTCTTTTGCTTCTAACTCCATAGGCTTAAGACCTGCAATTTTTAATCCTTCCATCGCACTAATTAACCTGCCTTGATAACGTACCTCACCAACACCTAATAAAGGTAAAGATAAATGAGCCAATGGCACCAAATCTCCAGAAGCACCTACTGAGCCTTTCGCTGGAATACAAGGATATATTTTAGCGTTAAAGAGTGAAATAAGTGCTTCAATTAACTCCAGACGAACGCCAGAATATCCTTGGGCTAAGTTATTAATTTTAAGCAATAAAATAAGTGCAATCACGTCATCAGAAAGCAGCTCACCTGTACCACAGGCATGCGATAAAACGATATTTCGTTGCAATTGCTTTAAATTGTCAGGTGAAATAGTTTGATTAGCTAACGAACCAAATCCGGTATTAATTCCATAAACAGTTTTTTTATTTTGAATAACCTTTTGCACCACTTCATGAGATGCATGAATTGCTTTTACTGCCTTTTCAGCAAGAAAGCAGGATAATTTTTGACTTAAGACATGCTGTATGGACTGCAAAGTCAATTCACCTGGTTGGAGAACAAAACGTTCAGACATTCACCCTACTCCTGTAATCTATATTAAGCGCATCATACACCAGCCAATTTAGAAAAAGTTACTACTTTTTATTAAAATTATTTTACTCCCTATGTGATCGCGAAAGAAACGCTTGCTCGAGATGGCTTAGGAAATTATTTGCTTTCTTAAGTGCTTTGATATTAAACAAAAAAACTTAAAGTAAAGCATTCTGTATAGTATCTCCAAATAGGCTATGTTATAATCAAATTCATATTAATAAACAGGGTCTACATAGTGCCACATACTCTAGAAAAACACCCTAAATCACTCGGTATTTTTTTTGCTACTGAGATGTGGGAGCGTTATGGATTTTATGTTGTTCAAACTCTTTTAGCCCTATATTTGGCGCTACACTTTAAATGGCCAGATAAACAAATTTATGCTTTAGTGGGCTCTTTTACCGCCCTCACCTACCTTTCTCCTGTAGTAGGGGGCTGGATAGCTGATAAATTAATTGGACAAAAGCGAGCTGTTCTGCTTGGTGCTTTTGTGTTATTTATGAGTTATTGTCTTTTATCTACAATTGATAATACACTCCTCCTGAGCGCCGCACTAGCAGGCATTGCGGTAGGAACTGGCTTACTAAAACCTAATATTTCTTCTCTTTTAGGCAATGAGTACTTAATCAATTCACCCCGCCGTGAAAGTGGATTCACCATATTTTACATGGGGATCACTTCAGGAATTATTCTAGGGACCACTGTTCCAAGTATTCTTAATCACTACATGGGATGGGCCGCTTCTTTTACCAGTGCAGCACTGGGTATGATCATTGCCATTATGGTATTTCTATTTGGCATCTATACCTATAAAATAAAAGACTACAATCCTTTTGTTTTTCAATTTAGAAGGATTGTTATTGCTTTTGTCTTGATTGCGATCCTTTGGGCCATCTCTTTTTACATTCTTAACTCACCAAAATTTGCCAACCTTATCTTTGGCTTGGTAGTGTTGTTTTCTGCAGGTTATATTTTATACTCTGTCAGTGGTGAACAAGCTAATCAGTCGCGTAAGACCTTAGTGATTGGATTATTATGCATCATCTCAGCTGTCTTTTGGTCTTTCTATTTCCAAATATTTACGTCACTAACTTTATTTATTTCTCGCGTAGTTCAACCCACTTTTTGTGGGATTCAATTTCCAGCCCCCTACTATGTGGCCATTCAAAGTATTGGCATGCTAGTTATTGGT
This sequence comes from Legionella sp., assembly GCA_030158115.1. Taxonomy (GTDB): domain Bacteria; phylum Pseudomonadota; class Gammaproteobacteria; order Legionellales; family Legionellaceae; genus Legionella. The sequence goes on along the minus strand of JAOATK010000035.1, from coordinate 75,532 downwards.
TATTTCCTAGCTAAAAAAAATCCCAATCTCAATTTAGTTGAGCGTGGCTTAAGCGTTAGTAAAAAATTCTTAGTCGCCATTTTTATTACTGCAGCGGCCTATGTCGTTATTGCTTTAGTCAGCACATTCACTGATAGAGCGACCTTCATTTCGCCCCTTTTAATTATTCCAGCCTATCTTATGTTTTCTTTAGCTGAGTTACTCTTATCCCCTGTAGGCTTATCAGCCATTACTCTTCTTGCTGATAAAAATAAAGTTAGCACCATGATGGGGATATTTTTTGTTTCATTGGGAATAGGTGCCTTTTTATCTGGCAAACTAGCTTCGCTAACCGCGATTCCATCAGGAGAAACTGATATCTCCGCACTAAAAACTCTTTATGCAGCGGCATTTACTCAACAATTAGGCATACTTTTTATGGCGATGTTGGGCTGCTTAGTTTTATTTGCAGTGATTAAGTTTTTGCTGACTTATGTAAAATGGCAACCCTAACTGTAACATCGCCTCTAAATCAGGATAATAAAATTTCCTGCTGAGGCGCGTACAGATAAAGATTCATAATGCAGAAGGAAAAGTACCTTTGCATACTCGATCACCACACTAGAATCAGCGTGTATTTCTATACTGATGGATACCCTCTTTCCTCATCGCTATCATCTGAAATCGTTTGATCTGAAGCAGCCAATTTCAAACTACAATCCAGCTCAACCAACATTGCTTCTGAAATACCAGGCACAGCCGAGTCTGAACCCGGGAAAAATTGAGCACATCTTGGTTTTCGTTGTGCCGCTGCGCAAGCTCCATTATATTGAGCAGAAAATAAAGGGCATGTAAAGGTAAAGGTTGATCCACTTCGAATATGGATACTCGTTTAAAGATATCGTCAACCCAAACTTTTTGGTGTCTAGTCACATAACACGCCCATCCTGCTGGATGTATTTGATAGGTGATAATGCACCTTGTCCTACTGCTTCTGATATCATAGCTCTGGCCAACAATGAGGGGCTTTGTTCTGCCGCATCATCCACCAAAAAATATTTATCAATTTCTGCAAATATTTTTAACTTACTTTCCTTGTCAGACGGCCCTCCTAGCAAGACTCCGTTAATCAACCAATCACGCCGAAAATCTCCTAATGCCTTCTCATTCCAGCCAGTTTCTTTAAAATAAACATACCGTATAGGTGCCAACAAGCTTAGGGTGGTTTAAAAGACCTTCTTTGGTGAAAGAAAGCACATGAGGAGGTGTCTTTGCCATGTTTTGTCCTTAGGGGTTTATTTATTGCTAACATGATTTATTAAAGAGCATGTGAGCATTTTTTAAATAGGCGGTAAACGTCTTTAACACCCGTAAATTTTGATCGGATAAACAAGGAAATTTGATGTGCTGGATCAAGAACAATATCAATAGATGAAACCAACAAACTAAATGAGGTAGCACAACAACCCCTTTATATATAATATAAATACTGATATCATCCAAACTTTTTGACAGAAGATTAACTTACCTATGCCAGCTCAACACCCAATGTTACCTAAACTTATCCATGCACTTGAAGACATTCAGGCAACAGATATTACTGTAATTGATGTTCATGAACATACCACCATCACAGATTACATGGTTATTGCTTCTGGACGCGCGTCGCGTCATGTGAAGGCGATTGCTCAAAAAGTCATGGAAGATATGAAATCAGCAGGATTACCCGCGATAAATTGTACTGGTTTAGAAAGCGGTGATTGGGCTCTTATTGATTTTGGTGACTTTATTCTTCATGTTATGCAACCTGATAGCAGACAATTTTATAACCTTGAAGGGCTTTGGGAAGAGCGCACTAAAGAGTAATTATGCTAAAAATTACTGTTATTACTCTAGGCAATAAAATGCCTGATTGGGTCAATCAAGGCACTCATGATTATGCCAAGCGATTTAATGACGGTATTCAGTTAAAACTGATTGAAATTCCATTAATTCGCCGCAGTAAATCCTCTGATTTAACGCGCATCATGGAAAAAGAAGCTTCTTTAATTAAAGAAGCATTACCAACAGGTGCTCGCCTTATTGCCTTAGAGATTGGTGGTAAATCCTATAGTAGTGAAGAGTTGGCACTTAAAATAACCCAATTACAACAAACTGCTAGCCATCTTTGTTTTTTAATTGGTGGCCCTGAGGGACTCTCTCAAGAAACACTTAAGCTGTGTAATGAGAGCTGGTCTTTATCCAAACTGACTCTACCTCATCCTTTAGTGCGAATAGTTTTATTAGAAACATTGTATAGAGCATGGTCAATTATTAATAACCACCCTTATCATAAATAATAGTAAAAAAACCTATTTTAATATACCATGCATTCTTTTAGCCTCTCATCAATTGACTGTGTGTAATGAGTCTCAATCAACCATTTAAAAATTATAACGAATCCAGACAACAGCAGTTTCGACTTAATTTGCTCGTTGTTTTCATTATTATTTTATCTTTGATTCTGACGTTAAGACTTGCTTATCTGCAACTTTCTGAATTTAAAAAATACCAAACCCTTTCCTTGAAAAATCAAATGAGTATTATTCCTATCGCCCCTCCTCGCGGTGTCATTGTGGATAGAAACGGTGTTTTATTAGCAGAAAATATTCCCGTCTATGTCCTGGAAATTATTCCTGAACATGTTAAAAATATGGAACACACACTATCTCAGCTTCAAAAATTAATTCCCTCTATTGCTGAAGACGATATAAAAAACTTCCAACGAGCTAGAAAGCAAAATCGTGCTTTTATGTCGATTCCGCTTAAATTAAAATTAACCCAAGAAGAAGTGGCAATTTTTGCAATCAATCAATACCACCTTCCTGGTGTGAGTATTAAAGCGCGCTTTATCCGCCATTATCCCTTAGGTGAGGTAACGGCACATGCTTTAGGGTATGTAGGCCGAATTAATATCCCCGAACTAAAAACAGTGGATGCTACGAATTATCGGGCAACCAACTTTATTGGTAAAGCCGGGATTGAAAAATATTATGAGGATATTTTACACGGTAAAGTAGGATATCAAATGGTAGAAACTGACGTAAGTGGCCGGGTTTTGCGGGTTATTAATAAACAGAATCCGCATTCAGGTGTCAAACTTTACCTAAGCCTTGATATCCGCTTGCAACAAGCAGCTTATGAAGCACTTAAAGGTAAACGAGGTGCCGCGGTAGTCATTGACTCTAAAAATGGTGAGGTCTTAGCACTGGTCAGCTCACCTAGCTTTGATCCTAATATTTTTGTTAGGGGAGTTAGCTCTAAAGAGTATAAAAAATTATCTAATACGCTACAAAAACCTTTATTTAATCGCGCAGTTCGAGGTGTTTATCCTCCGGCCTCAACTATTAAACCATTTGTTGGTTTAGCAGGATTGGACAAGGGATTTATTACACCTGCAACAACCATTTATGATCCTGGTAAATTTAAATTATCAAACTCCAGCCATTACTATCGGGATTGGAAGAAAACTGGTCATGGTATGATGAATTTTAAACGTTCGATTACGGTCTCTTGTGATATTTTTTATTATACTTTGGGCAGTAAAATGGGGATTTCAAATATTGAGGACATGCTGGTTAAATTTGGCTTAGGTCACTTAAGTGGTATTGATCTCTCTGAAGAAATTTCAGGCGTTGTTCCTAGCTTACGTTGGAAGAAACAAACCAGGGGTGTCACTTGGTATCCTGGAGATACTGTAATTACCTCTATTGGTCAAGGTTTTATGCTCGCCACCCCTTTGCAAATGGCAAATGCTACCGCATCCTTGAGTCAGCATGGGCAACGATTTAGACCTCATTTATTGACTAAAGTAGTCAACAGTGACAATGGTAAATTAAAACATTATATACCGCTTGAAGAATACCCCATTCATCTAAAGGATGAATCCAATTGGGATGTTGTAGCAGAAGCAATGCACAGCGTTCTTACTAGTAATGAAGGCACAGGCTATCGATTTGGGCGCAACCCACCCTACCCTGTTGCTGGGAAAACAGGAACCGCTCAAGTATTTAGTGGTCGACAGTATGAAAAAGCACGCTATGAAGATATTCCTGAAGCACTAAGAGATAATTCATTATTTATTGCCTTTACCCCAGTAGAACAACCTGAAATTGCTATCGCAGTCGTGATAGAAAATGATTTCATTGCAGCCACTGTGGCGCGAAAAATACTGGATACATATTACGAAATTCACCCGATGAAAAAAACCAATGAACAGACAGCACACTAAACCCGTTTATCGCTTTACTGCGAAAGCATTGCATTTAGATTTTCCATTATTAGGCCTGCTCCTGATATTAATCAGCTTTGGTCTTTTAATTTTATACAGCGCTTCGAATGCCAATATGAGCATGATATTTCGTCAATCATTGAGGCTGTTTCTTGCCACAATGATTATGCTAATTTTAGGATTTATCCCCCCGCATAAATATAAAATATGGACTCCCTGGATTTATAGCATTGGATTAATCTTACTCATTGCAGTGATGTTAATGGGAAAAATCGGTAAAGGGGCTCAACGCTGGTTGGAGTTGGGGCTATTTCGCTTTCAACCCTCTGAGATAATGAAGCTTGCAGTTCCCATGATGGCTGCCTGGTATTTTGATCGTCAATCACACCCTAGCAGTTTAAAAGCAATTGCTGTGGCGGCGCTTATTATTTGTGTTCCCGCGGTATTAATTGCCAAGCAACCTGATTTAGGGACTGCCATTATGGTAGCTGCCGCAGGGTTTTGCGTTATATTTTTAGCAGGCATTCGGTTTAAAATTATTTTACTACTTATTTTATTAGTAGGATCCGCTGTTCCTGTTGTTTGGCATGTCATGCATGATTATCAAAAACAACGAGTTTTTACTTTATTAGATCCTGAACAAGATCCACTTGGAGCTGGATACCATATTATTCAATCTAAAATTGCTATTGGTTCAGGAGGCTTAATTGGTAAAGGATGGTTACAAGGCAGCCAATCGCATCTTAATTTCTTACCAGAGCATGCTACTGATTTTATTTTTGCAGTAAGTGGTGAAGAGTTTGGATTTGCTGGAGGTTTTGCGATCATCGCACTGATTGTTTTAATTTCCTTAAGAAGTTTGAATATTGCTGCGCATGCCCAGACTACATTCACTCGACTGCTTGCAGCAAGCCTTGCCATGTCATTTTTTATGTCAGGTTTCGTGAACATTGGTATGGTGATGGGAATTTTGCCGGTTGTAGGAATTCCGTTACCCTTAGTCAGTTACGGCGGCACAGCCATGGTTACTTTTTTAGCGGGTTTTGGAATTTTAATGTCAATCAGCTCACATAAAATTTTGTTTAATTGTTTAAGGTAGGTTTTTTTGTCCCTTGATCGCGCCCCAACCTGCGCTTAAATCTGTTCAAACATCGAGTAATGCCGCTACTGGAGCATAACTTCTCCGATGAATGGCACAAGGGCCTAAACGAATTAATGCCTCTCTATGTATTACTGTCGGATATCCTTTATGACCTGAAAAGCCATACCCAGGATACATTAAATCCAAGGCCGCCATTTCCTCATCTCGCAATACTTTAGCTAAAATGGATGCCGCACTGATTTCAGGAATTAGACTATCGCCTTGAATAATTGCCCGACAAGGAATATCTAGCTCTGGTTTATACATCCCATCCACTAAAACTGTATCGGGTTTAATAGGCAAGGCTTCAACTGCTCGGCGCATTGCTAATAAAGTGGCATGATGAATATTAAGCGCATCAATTTCATGTACCTCAGCTCGTCCATAGGCAAAAGCCAAAGCACGCTGCTTTATTTCTATAGACAATAACTTGCGCTTTTTAGAGGTTAATTTTTTAGAATCAGCCAAACCCTCGATAGGCTCTTTCAAAATAACAGCAGCAGTCACGACCGCCCCAGCCAAAGGGCCTCGTCCTACTTCATCTACTCCGGCTATCAGTGCCATTTGATTCATTATTATTCCCTGCGCATTTATTAGATGAATGCAATAATACCTATTTAAAATTGATTTATCATCTAAGAAATGCGATCATTAGCACAAATAATTAGCAAATGAACATTTTATGAATAAAATTCGCTGTGCGGTCATTGGGGTTGGCTATTTAGGTCGTTTTCACGCACAAAAATACCAGCGTATTCCTCAGGCTGAATTAATTGGAGTATGTGATCTAAATCAAGAACTTTCAGAAGCAGTAGGACTTGAACTTGGGGTTAAAGCCTACACTCATTATTCTGATTTATTTAATCAAGTAGATGCTGTTAGTATTGCTGCAACAACCCAAACCCATTTTGCAATTGCAAAAGCTTTTTTGGAACAAGGCATTCATGTGTTGCTTGAAAAGCCCATGACAGAGACGGTAGCCCAAGCAGCAGAACTAATTCAGCTGGCAAAAAAAAATAAAGTCAAACTACAAGTCGGACATCTGGAACGATTTAATGCAGCAAGACTTGCTTTAGAGGATTATTTGGAAACTCCCCTCTTTATTGAAGCAGAGCGTCTAGCACCTTTTACACCACGTGGCGCAGATGTTAATGTCATCCTTGATTTAATGATTCATGATATTGATTTGATTCAAAATATGGTAAAAAGCCCTATCGTGTCCTTGCTTGCTCAAGGTAATCCGGTCATCACCCAAGCCATTGATGTTGCTAATATCCAAATTACTTTTGCTAATCGATGCGTTGCGAATCTTACGGCCAGCCGTATTAGCTTAACTGCATCGCGCAAGACAAGAATATTTCAAGAAAATTCGTGCTTATCCATTGATTACCAGACTAAACAATTAGCTGTATTTAAAAAAGGAACAGGAGAACTATTTCCAGGTGTTCCTGATATTATTCATGAACAAAAAGATTTGGAAAAAGGTGATGCGCTGCTAGAAGAAATTAAAGCCTTTTTAAAGTGCATTGAAGAAAACAGTGTCCCACTAGTAACTGGTGAAGATGGGCTTGCCGCATTAGAAACAGCAGAAAAAATTACGGCTCTTATTCATAATAACCTACTTGAGAATTATGCAAAAAACTAAACGTATCGTTATCATCGCAGGTGAAGAATCTGGCGATCAGCATGCGTCCGTTTTAATTAAACAATTGAAGGCTGCTTATTCCAATGTTGAGATTACTGGCATAGGTGGTCAGCATATGCAGGATGCTGGTGCTGTCCTTATTTCTGATTTAGCACGCTTTGGTGTCACGGGAATCACAGAGGTGATCCGCCATTTAAGAGTGATTCGCAAAGCATTTAAGGAAATAAAAAAACACCTTTGTGAACAAAAGCCCGACTTACTCATTTTAGTAGATTATCCTGGTTTTAACCTAAGACTTGCACGATATGCCAAAAAGAAACTAGGGATTAAAATTATTTATTACATTAGCCCACAAATTTGGGCATGGAAAGCCAACCGCATTCATTTGATTAAAGAATGTATTGATAAAATGGCTGTTATTTTACCTTTTGAAAAAACCTTATACGAGCAAGCCCATGTTCCAGTTACTTTTGTAGGGCATCCTCTAGTGGAAAAAATTCCATTAGCCACTGATCAAGCATTACAACGCCGTCAATTAAACCTGCCTTTAAAAGCCAAAATTATCGCTTTGCTCCCAGGCAGTCGTCGTAATGAAATTGAACGTCATATGCCTATCTTGAGCCATACCGCCCAACGCCTACATAAAGACCACCCTGAATTACATTTTGTTATTCCTATTGCAGGTACAATCAACAAGGAAAAAATAACACACTATTTTTCCAATAGTCAGCTACCAATTACTTTTATTCAAGGACAAGCATTAGATTGCATGACCGCCGCAGATTTTGTCATCGTGGCCTCAGGCACTGCTTCACTTGAATGTGCCTTATTAGAAAAACCAATGTGCATCATTTACAAGTCTTCTTTTCTTACCTATTTTTTAGCTATGAAACTGATTAAAGTAAAATTTTTGGGTTTATGTAATCTGCTAGCTAATCGGATGATAGTGCCGGAGTTTTTACAATATGATTGTAACGTCAATGAGTTAGTTCGCTACGTCAGTTATTTTTTAAATGACAGCACTCAACCTGAAAAAATGATTACTCAACTGTCCGCAATAAAAGCTTCACTGTCATCAAAAAGATCTGATTGCTCTTTGTTTGATCTTGTCCAGAGTGAAATGCTTGAAAAAAATGCATCATTTTAGTTTAAAGTTATAGAATATCAATTACCCTTCATGTACAATTAATCTTGCTTTCACAATAAATGTAAGCAATTGGAATATATGATTTAATTATTAATAAGGAAGTTAAGATGAATGTTATTGATACACCTGAAACTACCCAATCCATTACCAAACAAGACCAAGGCCTACAAGATTTAGTCTATAGCCTTGTGACTCGTTTTCTCGCTGAAAATAAAACTAAAAGCATCGATGATCTTTATGACATGATCCTTTCTGAAGTAGAGCCACCATTATTACAAGCAGTAATGGAAAAACGTCGTGGCAACCAATTACAAGCCGCTAAAATGCTAGGGATTAGCCGCGGAACCATCAGAAAAAAATTACAAAGATATTTCGGAACTAAATATTTCCGCTTAACTGATGAATAAATAAATTCCGCAAATAAAAAAAGCTCGAATATCGAGCTTTTTTTATTTGCATAGAAAAATTACTCTTAGTAACGGGAGTAGTTATGATCGAGCAGGCATTGGTGATGTAAATACGTCTTCCCCTTCGCCAGTTGCCTCTAACGTATTCGTTATTCCTGCTGCAGCAACAACTAGAGGCTCTCCCATATTAGATTTTCTTCTTTTAAAAAGTAAAGACCCAGAGCTTTGTTTAAAAAAAGTTCTTTGACTAGCTGGCGCTAAGCACTGAGATTCAAGTATTGGCTCATTCGAAAACAGGTTTTTTTGGTAGCTTTCCCACTTAAACTCACCACAGCGTTGGCTGATTAAAGTAGGTTCAATATGTAAGGTATCTTTTATAGCGTTAGCCATCTCTCGACCATCAGCTATGTTATCATCAAAAACATGCACGCTGACTACTTGATCATCAGCATAATCAACGACTTGTTTGGCAACATGATGATATTTGAAACCATGATAAACACCGGCTAATATTGGTGTTTCGTTCTTAGAATCCATAATTATCAAGGAGCTTATCTGCTCATCTGTAATCCCTTGAAATTTAAGTAATGCTTGAATATATGGCCCTTGATTTCTAGTAACAACATGAATCCTTACATCAGGACTACTTAATGCGGCTTGTAAATAGCTAATCCCATCTGGAGTTACCAACATTGGATCGTTGGAATCTTTAAAATATTCTGTAAATAAATCCTGTAGTTCATCAGAATCTTTTATTTTCTTATCATCATTAAATAGTCTGTTATAAAAACCTGATTCTGTTGTTGCGCTACCATTTAGTGCGGTGAGTGTCCCATCAAAATCAATATAAACAAGTTTTAAGTGCATTGTTTTATCCGAATTAAGCCATCAAAAGATTGTATTAATATAACACAAAATACCATTATGTGTAGATCAAAATCTCTTGACAATCTTTCGCTCTCTTTTTAAGATGGTTCTTTTTTTATCGCCAGGGGTGCTAACCCATTAATGGGCTAGCTGAGAAATACCCTTTGTACCTGCTCTGGATAATGCCAGCGAAGGAAGAGTGGACTATGTTAGCTTTACGTTTATTTTCTACACAACCACCTAAAACAAGTTTTGTTTCTGTCTTGCTAGACCATCCCCTAATTGACAACCATTTAAAAGAAATATACACACACGCCTTTAATCAGGAGTTATTTTCTGGAACATTAAATCCTCGAAGTTTTGGCCAATATTTACGTGATGATGATTATTATCTTCAACATTATGCAAATATCATCGGCGGATTAGCGCATAAAATTAGAAAGCAGAACACCGAATTAGCCAAAAATTTAAGCTATTTATCGATAGTAATCATCTCTGGCGAGCAGGAGATGCAAGCACAGTACAGTGAGCATTTACTAAATAAATCTAGCCATAAGCCAGGAAAAGCGATTTCCTCTTATGTTGAGTTTCTTAAAATAAATGCTAAAAAAGATCTCCCCATAGCATTAATCAGTGTCTTGCCTTGTTTTTGGATTTACTATCAATTAGGCGTTAAGCTAAAATCCATTCAGCAATTAGACGCTAACCCCTACCAAGAGTGGATAAAAACTTATTCTAGCAAGGAGTTTGTCGAAGCAACTATCCAACTTAAAGAATTTATTGATCAACTTGCGGATGAGGCCTCCCCTCAAATGCAAAGAGAGATGCAGGAAGTTTTTGATCGCGCAGTACGCCATGAATTAAAATTTTTTGACGCGATTTATCCGGTAAAAGAAAAGCATAAATCTAATTTACTTTGCTGTTTTTAATTCTTAGACAACGGTCGATCAGGATGTTAGCCATTTTTATAAAAATGTTAACGTCAAACAGACAAATTGTAAAAAATCACAGTCTCTTGTCTAAGCCGATAATACTTCCATCAAAGGAAATACGAGTTAATAGCGGTGCTTTTAGTCGATGCCTTAAGGTGTCTATATTCGCATCCAACTCTAACATATTCCCATCAAGACAATTGGCAATCCAGCCGACACATTGAATGTCATGGGCTTGCAATACAGCTTCTGTAAGCAATGCATGATTAATACAGCCCAATTTCATCCCTACAACTAAAATAACTGGGATTTTGCTGATTTTTAAAAATTCAATCCAACTTTCCTTTTCATTTAAAGGAACCATTAGACCACCAGCTCCTTCAATAAATAAACGCTGAATATCTTTTAGTTGCAAATTAAGACAATAATCTGCTAACTCTTGCGCAGATAGCTCACTACCCTGCTCTTTTGCAGCTAGATGAGGCGCTATTGGCTGTTTAAATCTCCAAGGATTAATCACGTCTAAGCTTAAGCCCGTTTGCCCTTGTAATTGCTGCGCATCACTACTAATTAGCTGCCCATCTATTTCCATGCATCCACTGGCTATGGGTTTAATTGCTGCAGACTGAGGAAAATAATTTGCTAAACTGGCTGTTACATAGGTTTTTCCACAGTCCGTATCAGTCCCCGTAATAAAATATCGCTTCATTGAATAAACCTCTTTATTTCTTCAAGAAATAAATCCATATGGGATAAAAAGGGCATATGAGCTGCTCGCTTAAAAAAAACATAATTAAAGTTTGGATAAAGAGACTGCATTGCTTGCATTAACTTAATAGGCACTATGGGATCTAGGCGACTAAACATATAACAGGCGGGCCTATCAAAAGTCACCAGCTGTTGGCGAAAATCCCACTGAGCCAAAATATCAAGACCCAATTTTAAGCCCTCCTCAGAAGGCTGGTGTTCTAGCACTAAATCATGGCTTACATTCTGAAGCGCGATAAATTCCTTTAAGGTAACTTCTGGAGCATCTAATAATTTTTGATAAAATTGCTCAAATAAATCGGCAGATACCGCAGGCCAATCATCATCTAATAAAAAGCGAGGAGACGAGGTAATATTAACTAAGTGTGTTACCCGCCCTGACTCCTCTAAAGCTAAACGGGTTGCATACAAGCCCCCCATAGACCACCCTAATACAGCGAACTTTCTAGGGAGTTGATTGACTAATTGATGCTTAAATAATTCCCAGCTCATCATGGTGCTTTGGCCAAAACCAGGTAAATCAACCAGAATCACCTGATAGTTTTCTGCCAAATGTGGCACTAATTTCATCCAAATTTGACTATCAAATCCCCAGCCATGGAATAATACTAAAGGAAAACCTGCACCGTAACTATGGATTTTTATATTCATAAAGCGCACCTAGACAAGCAAATAATGCAGTTAACTGCTCTGGCGTATGATTATAATTTAAAATAATCCGTAGGCCTGTTTCCTTTAAACTAACCGTAGGTTGCCTAATAGCCCAACAACTAATCCCCTTTTTTTTCAACTCTTGCGCGTAATACAGTGCTCTATGCGGACACCCTAATCGTAATTGTTGAATTGGCGTATAGGAGTCTGCCCAGTTAAAGGGAGATTCTTTAATGAATTCGCGAAATAGATTAATTAAATGACTTAACTTTAACCGCCTATCCTCTGCATTAACTACAATATCTAACGTATTTAATAAACCATAACTTAAAGCTGGGCTAATCGCCGTAGAGTATATACAAGAGCGACCGGCCTGTAATAAGGAAGCAATCCATTCAGATTTCCCAGCAATTAAAGCACCTTGAGCAGCAAAGGCCTTGCCTAATGGGATCACTCTCAATGGCACTTCATTTTGAGTCAACCCATGATAAGCGACACTTCCCATGCCCTCTTTTCCTATAACCCCAAAGGAATGCGCTTCATCCACTACTAAATCAGTTTGGTTTTTTTGACATAAGGCAGCTATCCTATCTAGAGGACTTATTTGGCCACTCATACTAAAAATACCTTCTGTCATTAAGACAGACTCTTTAGGATGCGTAATCATTTTACGTGCTATGTCAGCTAGATCATTATGAAAATAACGCGTGTAATTGCCTTTTGTTATCGCCAAGCCATCATAAACTGAAGCATGCACTTCTTTATCAATAAAGGTGTGCATATTAAGCTTGGCAAACAAGGAGGTAACTGCAAGATTTGCCGCATATCCTGAAGATAATAAAACACATTCATCTACATCCAATAGCCTCGAAAAAGCCCGCTCTACCGCGCGATGATTAGCATGATAACCACTGAGTAACATGGATGCACCACTACCACTGGGATATAAAGCATAACCTCGTTGATAGCCTTCAGAGACTCGTTTATCTTGAGTCAATGATAAATAATCATTGCTGTCAAAATGAACCAAAGGTGATTCAACAGGTTCTAATAACAATCGATTGCGCAATAAACCTTGCTGCTCGAGCTGGTGGAGATAGCCTTGAATTTTATTATCTGCAAACATATGTCATTAAACCATTTCAGTTAAACCCAGCTTATTAAACAGAGCCTTATCCTTAGCTCGTTGTGGATTTTCTTCAGTTAATAACACATCACCAATAAACACCGAGTTAGCACCAGCAAAATAACATAAGGACTGCAACTCATCACTCATTGCCGTACGTCCTGCAGTTAAACGAATGGCACTTTTGGGCATTAAGATACGTGCAGCAGCAATAGTACGCACTAATTCAATCCCCTCAACAGGCTCAGCTTTAGCAAGCGGCGTACCTTCTACTGGAATTAAACGATTGATAGGAACACTTTCTGGGGGATTTTCCATGTTGGCTAAAGTGGATAAAAATTCAATGCGATCTTCTCGCGTCTCACCTAAACCTAAAATACCACCACAACACACATTAATCCCTGCAGAACGCACATTTTCTATGGTGTCTAGTCGCTCACTAAATTGACGTGTCGTTACTACTTTTTCATAATAAGAAGGAGAGGTATCGATATTATGATTATAATAATCCAAACCTGCCTCTTTTAAACAAGTTGCCTGTTCTTTATTTAGCATACCTAAAGTCATGCATGTTTCTAAACCTAAGGCTTTAACCCCTTCGATCATTTCTTTTAATTCAGGCATGACTTTATCAGGTGGGCAACGCCAAGCTGCTCCCATGCAAAATCGCTTAGCCCCACCCTCTTTAGCCTCCGCAGCACTTTTCAATACGTCTTTCACTGACATCAGCTTTTCTTTTTCCACATGGGTTTTATGATGCCCACTTTGAGAACAATAACCACAATCTTCAGGACAAGCACCCGTTTTAATACTTAATAGGGTAGCAAACTGAAGTGAATTAGGTTCGTGATTTTCTCGATGAATGGTATGTGCATGATGCAATAAATCATTAAATGGTTGTTCGTAAATGGCTGTAATTTCAGAAATTGACCACTGCTTTTTCACTTCAGTCACAAGGTACCCCTATTGTTTATAATGATGAACATGATAAAGTGACGCCATCTCTTGTCAACCAAAATCTTCATAAATGGTCAACACCGAACAATTAATCACACGCGATCTAAAACATATTTGGCACCCCTGCGCTCAGATGAAAGATTTTGAGTCATGCCCCCCTCTTGTGGTTGATCGCGCCCAAGGCAGTTACCTTTATACGAATAAAGGTCCCTTAATTGATGGAATATCAAGCTGGTGGTGTAAATCTTTAGGACATGGACATCCAGCAGTAATCAATGCGATTAGCAATCAGCTTAGTTGTTTTGAACATGTTATTGCTGCTAATACAACGCATCCCTCTTTGGTAGAGCTTGGAGAAGAGCTCACTAAAATCACCAAAAAACAGCATAGTTTCTTTGCTAGTGATGGCTCTAGTGCAGTAGAAATAGCCATGAAATTAGCTATTCACGCCAATCAAATTAAGGGTTTTAAAGATAAAAACCAGTTTATAGCACTGAAAAACAGTTATCACGGTGAAACCTTAGGGGCCATGAGCGTGAGCGACTTAGGTATTTACAAAGCACCCTACGAATCATTTGGCGTTACCTGCCACTTTATTGAGAACATCCCTTATGTTTCTGGAAAAGAGGATCCTCTTTGGGAGAGCTGTGATGATCATTGGCAAAAAATAGAGGCTCAATTAATGCAAGTAAGCGCAAAAGTTTGCGCCCTTATTGTCGAGCCTTTAGTACAAGGAGCAGGAGGCATGCTGTGTTATAGTGCTGCCTTTTTAAAAAAATTAGCTCTATGGGCTAAAGCGAATAATATTTATCTGATTGCTGACGAAATTATGACGGGTTGGGGACGCACAGGCGAATGGCTTGCGTCAAATCATGCAGGAATTGACCCTGATCTAATTTGTTTGTCTAAGGGTTTAACTTCTGGCTCAATCCCCCTAAGCTGCGTGATGATTGATAGTTCCATATTTGAGTTATTTTATGATGAATACTCCAGTGGTAACTCTTTTTTACATTCGCATACCTACAGTGGAAATCCCCTCGCAGTGAGTGCTGCTTTGGCCACCATAAAAACCATGCGCGATGAGGAAATAATAAAGCATGCCCAATCTCTCGGAGATTACATGCTCACCTGTTTGCAAGAGGTAGCGAGGTGTTCTGGCAAGCTCACTAATGTCCGTGGACTTGGAGCCATAGTGGCTGCTGATTTAGAAAATAACGATCAAGGGCGCATCGGTTCGAAAATTTATGAACATGCCTTAGAATATGGAGCGCTAATAAGACCCATTGGAAATACCCTCTATTGGTTACCTCCGTTAAATACAAATAATGAAATTATTGGGAAATTAGCCGAAATCACACTACACTCTATAAAGAGAGCCTATACGTAAACTCACTGCCATTAAGTTAAAGAAATATTACTTAAAAAGTAGGTTGGGTCACGACTCAACCTACAAAAGCCATGGAGAACCAAATGAACCAAGGGATAGGCTTTTGTTTTGTACTTCTCTTTAGTATTTCTGCTCAAGGATTTGCCGCTGACGGTAATTATTGGCAATGCATTACACATGATGCTTCTAACAAAGAATGGAGCTCCCAGAGCGACTACCAAAAAGTAGCATTAAATTATTCTTTTTCTGCCTGCAAAAAACAAAGCCAATTACCTACGACCTGTAAAGCAACGCCAGATAATTGTGAGCAATTTATTCAAGGGGTAAGTATCAAACCCATGTGGAGCTGTCTTGCTTTAGATAGACAAGCGAATCCTTGGCGAAGTGATCTATATTCTCAACGATACGATGCAGCCTTAGGAGCCAAAGCCTATTGCCAGCAAAAAAGCTCGGTTCCAGACACATGTTATGTTAATTTAGTGACTTGCACTAACATAAATGGGTAGATGAACAAATGGTCTATTGCGTTGGTTTAACTGGAGGCATAGCGAGCGGTAAAAGTACGGTTGCCAAATTATTCTCAAACCTTGGAATTGAGATAATCAACGCAGATCAAATCGCCCGCGAACTAACAGCAAAAAATCAGCCGGCTTATTATGAAATAATTGCACGCTATGGACATTCTCTCTTAGATGAGAATAAAGAACTAAAACGAGCCAATCTTAGAACTATTATTTTCTCTGATCCCCTTGAAAAAAATTGGCTTGAAAATTTACTACACCCATTAATTCGTCAGCAAATTAGTAAACGCATAGAGGCTAGTACTACCCCCTATTGCATGGTTGAAATTCCCTTACTTATTGATAAAAAAAACTATCCCTATATCAACAGAATATTATTAATTACAGCACCTACCAAGATGCAAATTGCACGCGTCATGAAACGAGATAAATGCAATAAAAAGGAAGCCTTAGCTATTTTGACAGCTCAACCTGACATCGTTTTACGCCAAATTCATGCTGATGATTTAATAACCAATAATCAAGGTGTTGATGAATTAAAAGCATCAGTAGACAAGTTACATCAGCGCTACCTATCGTACAAATAACAAGCAAACTCATATCTTATTGAAAAATAAAAACAAATTACTTATTTGACTAAAAGTCTTCCAATTTTCTAAAAATCATCTTTTTTTTCGATTTTTATTTAACCAATTCAATTAGTTAAATGATTCCCATTTGATTTAGTTGAAAAAAATATTGCCATATTATGATCAAATCATTATCATCAAGCTCACAAAAAGACTTTAGTGCTCTTTAATTATAAAAAAGCTAATAAAAACAACAACAAGGCAAAAAATGCCCAATTCATGGATGATAAAATTGTGAGTATTTGAATATGATAGATAAAATTATAGAACGCTTAGATCAACTTAATCCTGCAGATAATTTAGATGAAGATCAGTGGATTCATTTTAGTAAAGCGTATTTTCAAGAAAAAGATGATGATAAAAAGATTGCTTTTGTAAACCTTCTTAGTGCGCATACTAATTTTGTCTCTGAGTCAATTTTCGATCTATTTGTTTCACTTGAAAAGTTCGAAACTGATGGTGTAAATAAAGAGGCAAAAACTTTAATTGGGGATGCTCTAAAAAGCGAACAGGAACGCTCTTTAGAACTAATTGATTTTATGCAGCGCCCTTTTTTCCAAACCAGGCATATAGATTGGCTGTCAATATCAAAAAGACAATTAAATGCATTATTTTCTAAATTTAAGGACGATAAAAAATGCCAAGTGACACTTTCCTATTTCATAACTACTCTAAGCGATATCCTAGGAATAGAACCTGAAACTTTAGAATGCGCATTGACAAAAAAACAACCTGATCGCAAGGCTAAAAGAGTCGCCGATTTTTCAGCTGATGATGAGCCACCAAGAAAAAGAAATCGTTATCACTTTCACTCAAACGATAAAGGACCTAATCTACTCATATATCCAAAAAATACTCAGCACCCCTCAATAGAAAATAAGATGGAAGCCTCTGGAGTAAGAGTTGTACCTTTAGTGCCTTGTTCGCCCATCCGAGGGTATCGTGTACCGGCAATGTCAACCCCTGGTAGAACTAAAGTAAGACCTGTCATCTCTACGGATGCAGGAACCTTATATAAACCTGCAACCCCACGCGCCACAGATAAAAGCAAAGGACTTTTAGAAGTTCAAGAAATTGCAAATGAACAACTGGGTGCGAAGCTCCCTAAGCTAAAATGTACTAGAGCCCAAACAGTGCATTTCATTGCGACACGAGGACAAATCGCTCAACGGCACGGTCTCAAAAGAAACAAATCAGGCAGGGCTATAATGGGTGCGAGCGCAGCAGATGTTTTTAGAGCTCATGGGATTAACATAGGCTCTGAAGCCAATAGATTATATCATTGGTACCATTTAATTGCCCATTTTTTAGCTGATGAACGCGATATTAAATCTGAAAAAAACACTAACCCGCTAATTAATTTAGTAGCAACCACTTCTGCTGCAAACTACAATACACTTTATGGAATAGAGTTCTTTATCAAACGTAAACTCCAAAATAAAAAAATAGACAAAATTAAGATGTCTGCTACGCCTATTTTTTCTGATACAAGTATAATTCCTGATA
The DNA here is from genome assembly GCA_030158115.1 of Legionella sp. GTDB lineage: Bacteria > Pseudomonadota > Gammaproteobacteria > Legionellales > Legionellaceae > Legionella. The sequence continues at coordinate 57,599 of JAOATK010000035.1, read as the reverse complement.
TGATCACTTACGAACTTCATTGGGACGAAAAACTAAATAATACTATAAGCTCACGCCATGAGGTTTTTTATATTAGCGCTAAATCGCAATTTCGGATTACTCGTAGCATGCATGAGTCTATATCTATCTTACGCAAATCAACACATGCCTCATTATTTTCAGCTCCTTCAACACGCCAGAGCGAACCAAATGCCGTCGACACCCCCTCCCATTTGGCAGCCAGCGCTGGATATTAATGAAATTCCTCCAGTTAAGATTTTCTCTTATCTGGAGGTTCTTAAAGCAATTAAATCAAACAGTTTGTAACTTTGTCCATCTTCTATATAATACAGGGTTTACTTTTTGGATATTACAATGAACATTTCCCCCAAAGACCTAGAAGAGCTTGCGAACTTAGCTTATCTAGACATAGACTTAGATCACTCGCCTAAATTAATCCAAGAAATTAATGATATTATGAATTTTGTTGATCAATTACGCTCAACTGATACTCATGAAACAGAACCTCTATTTCATCCAATTGGGGCACATCAGCGTCTAAGACCAGATGTGGTTACTGAAGAGAACTGTCTTGCAGAATTAGAAGCACTTGCCCCTTTTTTTGAAGAAAATCTTTATTTAGTACCCCAAGTCATTGAGCAGGCCAAATAATTATGGAACTGTTTTCTTTAAAACAACTATCAGAAGCACTTCATCAACATCATTTATCTAGTGTGGAACTCACTCAGTATTATTTAACAAGAATCCAAAAACATAGAGAGTTAAATGCATTTATCAGTCTAGACCCTGAACAAGCACTCTTAGATGCAGAGCAAGCTGATCGACAATTACAAGCAGGAAATGCAAAGGTACTGACTGGAATTCCCATGACCTTAAAGGATTTATTCTGCACGAAGCGAATGAACACCACCTGCGCCTCAAAAATGCTCTCTAATTTTCAAGCACCTTTTGATGCAACGATTGCTCATAAATTAAAAGAACAAGGCTCCCTTCTTATTGGTAAAACCAATATGGATGAGTTTGCTATGGGTTCTAGTAATGAAAGCAGCTACTTTGGGGCCGTTAAAAATCCTTGGGACAAAGAACGTGTTCCTGGTGGATCTTCTGGAGGCTCTGCTGCTGCGGTAGCAGCTGGCCTAATTCCATTTGCAATAGGATCAGATACAGGTGGCTCAATACGACAACCGTCTGCATTTTGTGGTATTAGCGGAATCAAACCTACTTATGGCTTGGCTTCACGGTTTGGAATGATTGCTTATGCTTCAAGCTTAGATCAAGCAGGACCAATGGCGCGAAGTGCTGAGGATCTGGCATTAATACTCCAGGCAATCGTTGGCTTTGATCCCAAAGACTCAACCTCAGTACACATTACCACCCCCAATTATGAAGCAGAGATTAATAAACCTTTAACTAAGTTCCGTGTAGGCTTGCCTTCTTGTTTCTTTCATCCCCAAGTTGAGTCAGAAATTCAGCAAGCAATTCATGAGGCCGTGGTTCTTTTAAAAAGTTTAGGTGCTGAAATTATACCGCTGAATTTAGAGTTATACTCTTTATGGGTCCCCTGTTATTATGTGGTTGCGTGTGCTGAAGCATCATCTAATCTATCTCGTTATGATGGGGTGCGTTTTGGTCATCGCAGCACTAAAAATGCCAGTCTCGCCGAACTAATCCGTGCTTCACGAAGTGAAGGGTTTGGAGCCGAAGTAAAACGTAGAATTTTAACAGGAACGCATGTACTTTCTTCTGGTTCTTTTGATGCCTACTATTTAAAAGCACAAAAAATTCGGCGACTAATTCAAGAGGAATTACTCAGCACTCTCAAATCGGTCGATGTGATTCTTGGCCCGACTACACCGACTTGTGCTTTTAAATTAGGAGAAAAAATTGAAGACCCCGTGCAAAATTATCTCGCAGATGTATTTACAGTAGCGGCGAATCTTGCAGGACTACCTGCCATGTCGATACCCGCCGGTTTTGCGCAAGGATTGCCTATTGGTTTGCAATTAATGGGGAAACACTTTAGTGAATCTCGCCTACTTCAAGTTGCACATCATTATCAAAAAAATACAGACTGGCATTTGGCCAGACCGACTCAATAGAGGGAAGCTATGGAATGGGATACAGTAATTGGACTTGAAGTACATGCACAACTGAAAACAAAGTCAAAATTGTTTTCTGGAGCGGCTACTGCCTTTGGAGCAGTTGCAAATTCACAAACTTGCTTTATTGATGCGGGGTTCCCTGGCGTTTTGCCAGTATTAAACCAAGAGGCTGTGATTATGGCCATTCAATTTGGCTTAGCAGTCCAAGCAGATATTAATGATCAGTCCGTTTTTGAACGAAAAAACTATTTCTATCCAGATTTGCCCAAAGGATATCAAATTAGTCAATTTCAAAAGCCTATTGTGAGTCATGGGAAATTAAACTTTCTCATGGAGGATGGGTATGAAAAGAGCGTAGTCATTGAACGCGCGCATTTAGAAGAGGATGCTGGTAAATCATTACATGGTGTGTTGCCAGGATATAGTGGAATTGATCTCAATAGAGCAGGAACACCCCTTTTAGAAATAGTGACAACACCTTGTCTTTATTCCAGCCAAGAGACAATTAAGTATTTAAAATCATTGCATCAGTTACTACAATTTTTAGGGATTTGTGATGGAAACATGCAAGAAGGCTCCTTTCGTTGTGATGTTAATCTTTCTTTAAAGCCTAAAGGCTCGTCTGTTTTAGGCACCCGCACAGAATTAAAAAATTTGAACTCTTTCCGTTTTATTGAAAAAGCAATTGCCTTTGAGCAAGCAAGACACCAAGATCTCCTAGAAAGTGGACAACAACTTATACAAGAAACTCGCCTTTATAATCCTGACACGAATAGCACTTATTCAATGCGCAGTAAAGAAAATGAAAATGATTATCGTTATTTTCCTGATCCGGATTTACTACCAATTCAGATTACTCGTTTTCAAATTGCTGAAATTAAAAATAATCTACCCGATTTACCGGAAAAGATTTATGCACAACTAAAAAACAAACCCGATTTAAAAGAAGAGGATATTCATTTTATTCTTTCAGCACCAGCTATTTATAAAATGTATAAAGACATTAAAACGCTTAGTCGTGCTACAGATAAAATGATCGTTAATTGGTTAAAAGGCTCCTACGCAGCAGCAATAAATGAACACCATTTAACCTTTGAAACATCAAAAATATCCGCTCAAATGATGGCAGAACTTCTTGATAAATTACACGATAATCTTATTTCCTTAAATCATGCAAAATTAATTTTTGGTCATTTATGGGCTGGTGATACGGATATTAATGCCATTATAGAACGTGAAGGTTATCAAAAAACAGACGACAGTGCCGCTTTAGAGGAAATGATTTTAAAACTAATCAAGCAATATCCTGAGCAAACTGCTGAATACAGAGCAGGAAAAGAAAAAATATTAGGTTTTTTTGTAGGACAGATGATGAAGCTTACAAAAGGACAAGGGGATCCTGAACAAATTAATGTGTTATTGAAAAAGTACTTGTAGCCTGGGTGCAGCAAAGCGTAATCCGGGTTCAGTGCTGCTGAATTCCCGGATTACGCTTTGCTGCACCCAGGCTACAAAACTGTTTTAAGCTTAAATTTGAAGAGTCGGTCGATAAGCCGGGTTCTGTCGCGGACAATCATTCATCTGGGACATGCGTCACCACATGCCTCAAGCAACCTACCCGAATCCCGTACGGGCCGCACGTCATGACTTTTCAGTCACATGGATTCCTATTTGGTCTTGCTCCGAGTGGGGTTTTCCCTGCCACGACTGTTGCCAATCGCGCGGTGCGCTCTTACCGCACCATTTCACCCTTACCTCAAAGAGGCGGTATATTTTCTGTGGCACTTTCCGTAGGTTCACACCTCCCAGGCGTTACCTGGCACTCTGCCCTTTGGAGCCCGGACTTTCCTCCCTTTACTTAAAAGCAAAGAGCGATTGTCTAACCAACTCTGTCAGTGATAGTATCAGAGTGCTACGATTAAGACCACAGTAAATAGAATTAAATTAGAAATCACGAGTACCAATGAATTCATCATCAAAGTAACGCTTTAGCTTAGTACGCAAAGTTCCACGACTTACACCAAGTACGCGAGCTGCTTTAGATTGGTTGTAACGAGTTAATTCCATAACTGTACGAAATAAAGGCGCCTCAACTTCTTCAACAATCAATTGGTACAAATTTAAGTTAGCGTCTTTATTACTAACACTGTTTAAATAGTTTTTAACCGCATGAATTACTTGATGCGAAAGTGCTTCGTTACCTTGCACCATTACGTCTGTGCTCATTTAAGTCTCCTAAATACCTATGTAATAAATATAAAATTATGCCAGTAGATGCATACACCAAACACCATGCTCTATATAATACCAAACATCGCAAAGAGTGTAAACATTGTTTTAATGATATTCAGTTATTAAGGGAATATTAAGATGAACAATCTTAACATTTTATGCTCAATATCCCCAAGCGATTTCAAGATTTAATTTAATTTATTATATTCATTCAGGTAGTTATTTGCACTTATTGATATTTTAACCTCATAAAACTCATCAAAATTGATTTATAGAAAGCAGGAATAAGTATTAATGTTCAGTTAAGGTTTTATATGGATATTATGATATAATTTTAGTCATCTAGACAGGTAAGGTACGTAATATGCCAGCAGAAATAACTTATTCTACAAGCCCCTTAGGGCACGCTATTGCTCTCTTAATTAAAAATCTAGATGCAATCAAACAAAAATATTCAAAATTAAAAGGAATTGATAAGCCCGAATCAGAGCAAGAGGCTTTAAAATTATTAGGCATCCTTGAGGAAGTAGTAAAAAAAGTACATGAGGATGTTCTACCTCGCTTTGATAATCAGAAAAAACCTGCTCGTACGGAGTTATTGCCTATTGGCCTTGACTTATATCAATTAAGAAATTTGCAAACCGAATTTAGGAAGCAACTAAAGGTTACCCATCCCATTGCCTTTGAAATTGCCGAGTTACTTCTCTCTTTGCTAGATATTACGCCTCCTAGTATAAAGGAGTTAATGCCTTTTTTTAATCCTGAGGCATTAGCAATGGATTTTTCTAGCGGCGCTGTTGGTTTTGCAGTTGTACTTGCTACGGGACGTAAATATAAAGTAACGCTACAGAACAAGGAAACCTTCACCTATAAACTAACTCTTTACCAAGCGTCTGAGACTACTGAAAGAGAGATTCCCGCTCAAGAAGGCTATATATTGGCGCGAGGGTTGTACTCTAAAAAATTATTAGAACAAATGACTGATTATCTTTCAAATAATTTATCTTCTGACGATGTCAAACAACGTCTTGCTCGCGTAGAAATTTTACAAGAATTTATTAAGGTGGAATCACAGTTAATTACTGCCATGCTAGAGACGCATAGAGATAAAATTCAAAATCAAGACCCTGTGCTTGCAATAGACTCACTGAGTCATAAAATACAACTAAACACCAGTCTTCTTCAGGATAACGAAAGAATAATGACTCAATTGCAAGACTTGTCAAAAGAATACTCTACTCAAAAAATCAACCAGTTATTAGAAAGACATCCCCAGCTAAAACCCTCGTCCACAGATCATGACTTTAGTACGAAAGCGCTCCCAGAAATAATTTCAGGATCTGAAGGTGCTATTCCTATTAAAAAAGAATTACAAGAGCAAATCGCAAAGCATACTGAGTTCCTTATAGAAACAAAAGAACAACTACAAGAAAAAATACAAACCCAAACTAAACAATGGCAACAAGAAACTATAGAGGCTTATAGCGCTAATATTCAAACTCAAAATACCCAGAATCAAGCTTTTCAACAGATGTTAAACCAAATTACCACTCCAGATGACCAGGCTCTATCAACAAAAGATATTCCCGTAATAAAACAGCTAATTGAAGGAAAAAAAGCCTCTTTGAATACGCTATATCAAGTAAAAAAAGACGTGAAAATCTTATTGGATGCGATTAAAAAAAATGCGATTCTTCCCCCAGAGCTTGCAGCCATAGATAAAGACAATGTTGTTCAAACCGCTCAGACGCAACAAAGCCAAACCCTATTAGAAAACATGGCCCTGCTAAAACAACAAATCAAAACATCAAGCATAGAGCAAGAGAAAACAATCCATGAGTTAGAATCACATGTAGAAAAAATGGAATCTGAAGCTGCGTTTTTAGAGAGTTTAGTCTCAGCAAATCCTGAGCAAATGCAAGGAATGCTTTGCGATTTGGAAAAAGAGTTAACTGCAAGACAAAGAATTATAACTAATGAGCATGTAGAAATTTCAAAGTCCATTATCAAGATTCATCTTAAAACGAAAGAAATAGACAAGAAAACCCGCTCATTAATTGAATCATTATCTGCGACTGCAAAAAAACTAGAGCTACTCTCTTTTAAGCCGAATATAGATGCGCTGGTAAAAAGCAAGCCATTAGCTGCGCAATTTATCCAAGACATCACGGAAAGCATTACCCGATCATTAGCGCGCCATCCAGGTATAGAAGAACTTAAGCAATATCATGAAGCCTTATCTAATATATTTTATGAGATTAGAAAAATTTTAGAGAATCCTGTTCAAGAAATTCCCATTAAAAAAATTAAAGATCTTTTGAAGTTAAATGGATTAACTCCACCACCAAAAATCAGCGCATTTGATTACTTTCTTACAATTATTGGCCTTGAAGCTAACCCATCTTATGAATCATTAAAAAAGAGAGTACAAGGCGCCCAAATTGGATTAGATGAAAGAATAAAAAGCGAATCTTTACATGAGCTGATTAAGGCTTACAAAGACTCAATTCCTGATATTCAACAACAATTAAATGCTAATTTTGATAAAAAAGAATCAGAAGAAGCACGAGAGACCTTAATCGGCTTGCGACAACAACAACAAGAAAAAGAAAGCATTTTAAGACTTATTGAGACAGAAAAAACCCAACTAGAAAACGACCGTTTAACCCTTGAAACTACCCTTCAACTTATTAATGACATTAAAGCTTATCAACAAAAAATCCAGGTGTTTTCTGATACCAATGAATTTTCTTTGCATGATGCTGAACTATATGAACAACTTATTGAACTACAAGGTAAATATAAGCAATTAGTTACCGCTATTCATGCCCTAGAAAACAAGCCAGAACAAAGCGCATTTTCTCAACGTAATATAGCCATACTTTCTAACTTGGGTGAAGCCACTTACCAAAGACTAATATCCGTTATGAAATTGAAAATTGATTTAGAACCCTTAAATTTGGCAGCTACGACTTTCAAGGATGAGTTAACTGAAATAAGTTATCTTGCTGAAACAAGCTCTCCACAACAAATAAACACATTAATTGAACGTTATAAAAAAACCGTGGTTGATATCATCCAGCAAGATAAGCGCTTGAATCAACTAAAAATTAATGTCGCAAAAATTGAGGATACATTAACTAATGAGAGAATTAAAAAAGCAATTGATTTACAAGCCACCTCACAAGAATCTATGATTGATAAGGGTACTTTATTGCTGAATAAAGTAATAGTTACTTTAACTGAATTAAAAATTAATGCTAAAATTTTTACAACCAATGAACCACAAGAAAGCATGGAAAAGCAACAAGAGTATTCGCAAAAATTAGATGCTATAGAAAAATTCTGGGAGGAGCTGTCTATTGGCCTAGAATTTAATGAAACTGATTTACCTTTTTTAGGCACTCAATTAAAAACAATAGAATCGCTGAAAACCGAAATTACTCAAGAATTACAAAAGTCCAAAGACACTACTAGACATTTAGAAAATCGCGTTCAAGAACGCGTTAAAGTTACTGAGGCACTACAAGCAAGATTATCAGAGGAACATCCTCAATATTCCCTGAGAGAGGCATTAAATACTCAACTTGATACTTATAAAAAATCTGGAGACAGCGCCTTCGTACTTAGCTTTCTTAGCGAAAAGAAAGTTCGATTTTCTAAAAGTAAATTGGCATCCTTTCTAAATACTATTACGGCAGATTTAATGGATTTAGATCAAAAAATCCCCACAAATTATCAAGATACGATTCAAGAAAGTGACAGTCAAACTGATGCGGCAAATGTAAAAGTTATTCTTGAAAAATATAAAAGCTCTTCCTATCCTCAAGCAATTGAAAACTTGCAAACACTCATTAAACAAACGGCTGATAAATGGGCAGAAACTATTCCTTTAACTCAAAAACTAACTCAGACCCTTCATTCTTTTGTACTGAAACACCCAACAAAACTGCCAACACCAGATGAATTTCAGCGGTTCAAAAGGCATTTTACAGCGCGATTACACAGTCAAGATGATTTAATGAGCATACATAAAAAAGCCTGGAAAGGACATCTAGCCAATTTTTTTATTGGTTTATTTACCTTAGGCATCGCTCTAGGCATTAAAGCAATTTATTCCAGCGTAAAAGAAGGAAAAGCCACTCTATTTTTTACAGAAACCAACAGAAATAAACAGATTTCAAGCATAGATGACGTGATAAAAAACACTGAGCCGCCTAAAAATCAGCCTTAATTCAACATCATGTAATCAAGCTTGGATTGTCTGGTCAAATGAAAGAATTGAGCAAGCCTCTTTTTTTGACTGATTAACTATACATAACGATTTTTTCTTTATTTTAGCAATAATCCAAAATAATACTGCTATTAAAGAAAAATCATCATAAAATGCCCGTTAGTTTTTTAGGGTATCTAATTTAAGAGGTTTGAAATGAAGTGTGTCAGTGCCGTTAATAAAAGTTATGGGGATCTATATAACAAGTTAGGAAAATTCGCATTCTCGCCTTATTCATGGAGGATTAACCATGAAGAAGATGCTTGTATTGCATTGCTAGTTAGTCTTTTTTTTGAGATTCCTATTAAGCTTATGTTATCTCCAATATTGCTCCCAGCGACAGCCATTACTTTTTCGCTAGCTGTGCTAAGCATGTTATTGATAGCACTTACACAGCCTTTCGCATTAATAGGTGCTGTAATAATAGACGCTATTAAACCTATTGAGCATACTGCACCTGCATTAGCATAATAAAAATAACCTGTTGATTGGGTCATTTTTATATCAAAAGTAGCCTGGATGGAGCGTAGCGCAATCCGGGAAGACCATGCAAAGCATGGCACCTTAATTAGAGTGATTGAGCCACCTAGTGGGTTTACCGGATTGCGCTTTGCTCCTTCAACAGCAATCTAGCCCACTGTAAAGCTTTCTCCGCAACCACACGCGCCTGTCTGGTTTGGATTATTAAATACAAATTTATAATTTAATCCTTGTTTCACATAATCCACATTCATCCCTTTAAGAAAAGGATAGCTTGCCTTATCTACACAGACTATATAGTTTTCGCTTAAAGACATGATTAAGTCCCCTTCAGTTGGGGTTACTATATAATCAACAACGTAAGACAACCCAGAGCAACCTGTTTTCTTAACGGATAAACGTACTCCTTTATTTCCAGGATTTTTTTGTAAGTAAGCGATCAGATGTTTTATTGCCGATTCTGTAAACTGAATTTGGGGTGTTGAATCTGCTGCGTGGTGCATTACAATGCTCATATTATACCTCGTATTGATTGTATTGGGTCTCGACCCAACAATGTCCTTGAGTTAAGCCCAGCCTCGATGTTGGGTCTCGACCCAACCTACTCTTTATGCGGCATTTGCTTAACTTAATAGTTCTTACCCATTAAAACTAACGTTTTTTTTAACACATCGATAATGCGCACTGCTAATGGATATTGCGTGATTGGTATATCTAATTCTTTAATTAATCGTTGATAATCAATCAGCGACAGATGATCCATATTTTGTTTCTCTATCTGCCTACATAACCATTCTAAGCCTGCAATAAGATAAGGATTTCCATTTGTCTTAAAACGAACCGTTTGAATTACTTTTTGCGCGTCACAGCGCATATAAAATTCAATGTCTCCCTGGCCTTTTTGGTTATTTTTAACCATAACAGCCAAATTTTGATTTAAATCAATGACGCCAACATGGTCGGGAGAAAAAAAATAATTTTGTACCGTTTTATTATACATCATGGTGATATTTTATGTAACCGAGTCACTTGATCGCAAATTAAAGTAATAGCATACTCGATATCCTCTTCTTGAGTAAATCGCCCTAAAGATAATCTAATTGAGCTTTGAGCTAATTCTTCTGTCAATCCAATGGCCCTTAAAACATACGAAGGCTGAATGCTAGCAGAACTACATGCTGAAGTAGTCGACAGCGCCAAATCACTCAAAGCCAATAAGAGTGAATCACCATCTAATCCTTTAAAGCTTATATTCAAATTACCAGCGATACGTTGCCCCAGATGTCCATTTAATTGAATACCTGGCAGGTGTTTAATTCCATTCCATAAGCGTTGACGATACGCTAAAAGACGTGCCTGCTCATCAACACGTAAACTATCTGATAAAGCAAAAGCCTCTCCCATGCCTACAATTTGATGGGTAGCTAAAGTGCCGGATCGCACCCCTCCTTCGTGTCCACCCCCAAAGCTTTGAGGCTGTATACGAACTCTTGGGCGCTTACGAATATATAAGGCGCCGATACCTTTAGGCCCATAATTTTTATGTGCTGAAAAAGACATTAAAGAGACATAACATCGGCTAAGATCAATCGGTATCCTGCCAGCACTTTGTGCGGCGTCTACATGAAAAACAATGCCCTTGTCACTTAAGAGCTCACCAATTGCCATAATATCTTGTATGACACCAATTTCATTATTAACCTGCATAATCGAGACTAAAATAGTATCTTTTCGAAGCGCTTGTTCTAATTGATTTATATCCAATAAGCCATCAGGCTGCGGATCAAGATAAGTGACCTGAAAACCCTCTTTTTCCAAACGATTAAAACTATCGAGTACGGCCTTATGTTCCGTACTCATAGTAATTAAGTGCTTCCCTTTATTTTGATAAAAGTGCGCAGCACCAATAATCGCTAAATTATCTGCCTCTGTAGCGCCAGAAGTAAAGACGATTTCTTGGCTTGAAGCATGGATTGAGTCGGCAATCTGAACCCTGGCATGCTCAACAGCCAAAGAGGCAACACGCCCATAATCATGGGTTATTGAAGACGGATTACCAAAATGTCCGTCAGGACCTAAATATTGGATCATACAAGCAACAACACGAGGGTCAACTGGTGTCGTGGCCATGTAATCAAAATAAATAGGACTCTTAGCTATTGTGTTCACTCCCACCTCTTTTGGCCGCCCACTCCAAGGATTTTTGTACTTGGCTTAACATGCCTCGCAAAATACTCACTTCCATTTTTTCTAAATTAACCCGATTAAATAAGCGCCTTACACGCTGCATTAATCGTCTTGGATTCGTTTCTTTCAAAAATTTAATTTCAATAAATACTTCTCTTAAATGGTCATAAAATTGTTCTACTTCATCTGCTGTCGCATAGTTATCTTCACGAATAGCTACTTCGGCGCCAGGCGCTAATAATTTCATACGCAGTTCATACGCTACTATTTGTACGGCTTGTGACAAATTAAGTGAGCTATATTCAGGCGCACTTGGAATGTGAATATGATAATGACATTTTAGTAGCTCTTCATTGGTTAAACCCGCATGCTCTCGCCCAAATACAATCGCAATTTGTGTCGCATCGGCTTGTTTACTGACTAATTCAGCGGCAGAAGCTGGAATTAACCCCGGCAAAGAAAGCCCCCTGGGCCTAGCACTAGTAGCCAAAATTAATTGACATCCCACTAAGGCTTCATCCAGCGTTTGCGTTACTACCGCTGCATCTAATAGATCATCGGCACCAGCTGCCATCTCTTTTGCCTTATAATCAGGAAAGGATTTAGGGCTTACCAAATAAAGCGAGTTTAACCCCATGGTTTTCATCGCCCGAGCGGTGGAGCCAATATTACCAGGATGAGATGTTGCTACTAAAACAATTCGAATTGAACTTAAATTCATAAAAAAGACTTAATTTAATGCAAAATATAACTATATGATAGCATAACTAGGCTTGTACATAATGATTCAACTAAGGTAATGGACTAAATTTCTTTGAATCGTTACCTTTGCACAAAAAAAGTATGGTAGAATCTTAGGTTTTTTAAATCCAAAGAGAACTTCATGGAACCACTTTTAAATATTGCAGTGAATGCGGCCCGTCAAGCCGGGGACATTATTATTCGTCACATGGAACAGGTGGAGCATCTTAAAGTCACAGCAAAAAGCAGTCATGAATATTTCACTGAAGTGGATATTAAAGCTGAACAAATGATTATTAATACAATTCGTAAGGCTTATCCAGAGCACGATATTCTTGCAGAAGAAAGCGGAATGCAAGAAGGCAGTGGTGAAGCACTTTGGATTATTGATCCCTTAGATGGAACATCAAACTACATGCATGGATTTCCTTTTTTCTCAGTCTCTATTGCTGTGCAAATTAAAGGACGTATTGAGCATGGCGTTATTTATGATCCCTTACGTCATGAGTGTTTTGCTGCTAGTCGTGGTCGTGGTGCGCGTTTAAATGATCGTAGAATACGCGTTTCTAAAAAAACTCAACTAAGTGCATCGCTCATAGGAACTGGTTTTCCATCCAGAGATATCACCATGGGTCAACGATACCTACCTGCCTTTGAAGCCTTATTTGGCAAATGTGCTGGAGTCAGAAGAAGCGGTTCTGCAGCACTTGATTTGGCTTATGTTGCTAGCGGTCGTTTAGATGGTTTTTGGGAGTTAGGGCTACGCCCTTGGGATATTGCTGCCGGTTCTTTATTGATTAGAGAAGCAGGTGGTTTAATTAGTGATACTCATGGTGGGGATGAGTTCATGAAACACGGCGACTTAGTTGCAGGCACTCCCAAAGTGTTTAAAGCCTTATTACAAACAATATCTCCTGCTTTAAAAGCATAATGACTATATATCCCCTCTTCTGCAAGCAGGAGAAGGGGATTAACTTAGGTTAATAAAAAGCGAAAGTTTTTTTGTATTTCATTTAAATCAAATTGATTTAAATATAATGAAAAACTCATCCATGCAGTTAATGCCGCCAAGTCCTGGAATGGTGGAGGAAGATAAACGGGGCTAGTTAGTATACCTCGTTCCTTTAGCTCTCCTAACAGAGGCAAATCATCCAAAATTAACTTTCCAGTAAATAGCAAAGGAATAGAATCCACACGTCTTTGGCTTATCGCAAAACGAATGTAATTATAAATAAGTATAAAACCCTTGGCGTAAGATAAATCTTTGGTGAAGGGTCCACCGGTTGGCGTACTACCGCGGAATATACGCACAGATTGGTTATAACTATCTTCTGGTGGCAAACCACACTCCATGAAATAATTATAAATATCCAAGAAATTTGCCCCATGAATCACTTTATCTAAGGCGATGACGCGATTAGTAATTTTTAATATCCGTCCAGGATAAGAGGAAAAAGTAAATACTTCAGTAATTACAGCCAAACCTTCTTGAATGACACTGCTTGATGGCGAACCTTTAGACAAGAAAAAGCAGTTCGGTTGCATGGCACCATTTAAGGTGGTTCCCACGTGTACCCAACCTTCATGAACCTCTAAATATCGTAAATCACGATCACTAAACATCGCCTTGTGGCTGAGTTTAATACTATCAGCGCCGGCAGAAGCATCGGCTATCATTCCATCACTGACCATCACGGTCACTCGACCAGGATTTTTATTAAAAAAATGACCCAGTCGAGCTTGTAAAATTTCTTGGGCTTGTTGTGGTGTATAGCGTTTTACATCAGCCTCTGATTGCAGTTGCACATGGAGATCGGTGAGCACATCAAATAATAAAGTGCCCATTTCAGACATGCGCGGCCCACCTGCATAAAACACATCATTAGGACTACCATATAATTCCATCGCTAATTCACTAAACGCAGGTGTTCCTCGAACTGCTAGCATCTGTGATGCCCGACTGTACTCCTCACATTGGCGGCGAATAAGTCGTGTTACTGTGGAGTATTGGCCAAGCTGATTTTGTGCATCACGCAAAATAATACGGAACTCTTCTTGCTTATCATGCACATTAAAAGGCAAAGGTTTATTGTCATAGTATTCCTTATTAACAGCAGGAAGCCTTTCGCCTTTATATTTAAAAAACTCCTTTTTTACTGACTCATCCCATTTAATGCCATCCAGAATCCTGATTTGACGTTGCGCTTCCACAATACGCTGTGACAACTCCTGTATAATAACTAACTCATCTGATTCTGATGTTGTTGTCATAATAGACCCTTATCACCTCGGTGGCGCAATACTCACGCGCGCATCCTGATTTTGTGGAGGCAAATTATAAAAATCGCTAATATTTGCTCTCGTTAATGGGGGTGGTACTTCTAATCGTTCACCATTTCGGCTTTTTAAATACAGTTGCTCACCATTACTGGAATAACGTCCAGAACAAGCAGAAAGTATGAGTACTATCCCTACAATAAAACTTAATTTTTTCACAACATTCCCCAATTAAATCAACTCCAAACTCTTTAATACTTTTTCTAATGCCGCATGATGCTCTTTTGATAAAGGAGTCAAAGGTAATCTTATTTCATCACCAATCAATCCCATTCGATAGGCAGCCCATTTTACAGCAATAGGATTCGTTTCAATAAACAATAATTTATTTAAAGGCATTAATTGTTCGTGCAAACGTAAGCTTGCAGCCTGATCACCATCCAAGGCACAATCACATAATTTAGCCATCAGTTTCGCAGCAACATTGGCCGTTACTGAAATATTTCCTTTAGCACCAGCAAGCATCCATGATGCCGCCGTTGGATCATCTCCACTAAACACATCAATACATCCTTCAGAGAGGCGTATAATTTGTTGTAACCGCGTCATTTGGCCAGTGGCTTCTTTTATTCCAACAATATTGGAAATTTTTGAAAGCCTTGCCACGGTTTCTGGTAATAAATCACAGGCAGTCCTTCCTGGCACATTATAGAGGATAATAGGTATAGGCACGGCTTCTGCCACATGGCTATAATGTTGATACAACCCTTCTTGAGTAGGTTTAATATAGGCCGGAGTCATGATCAATGCCGCATGTGCTCCTAATTCCATCGCTTCCTGAGTGAGTTTAATGCAATCGCGGGTTGAATTCATTGCCGTACCTGCGATCACTGGAATGCGCTCTTTAGTTTGCTCAACTACTGTTTTAATAACTAGAAGTTTCTCTTCATGAGATAAAGTACCTGACTCACCCGTAGTCCCTGCCGCCACGATACCATGAGTTCCCATTTCAAGATGAAACTCAACCAATGCCCGCAGACGATCAACATCCACTTCATCGTTTTTCATGGGCGTAATTAGGGCAACTATACTTCCTTTAAACATACAGTCCTCTGTTTTTATTAGTTATCTTCTAATACTACTGGAAAACAAGGGGTAGAGTAATATCTCCCGCTCAAAAATTCCTATCCCTTTTTGATATTGTTTAATAATTTAACACTTAATTCTTTTGTTGTACTAATATTAATAATGAATGATACAAAATGGAGTTTGTTATGAAAAAAGTTATTTCAACATTGTGTGTGGTCAGTTTGTGCTCTTTAATGCTCGGTGGATGCACCAATACCGAAGTAGGCACCACAGTAGGTGGCGCAGCGGGCGCAGGATTAGGTTATGCAGTAAGCGGTAGTCCTTGGGGTGCCGTTATTGGTGGCGGTGCAGGTGCATTAATAGGAAATGCAATCGGCAAAAACCAGGATCAACGCGCTTATTACAATAATCGTTATTACAATGGCCGCTATTATGGTGGTCGTTATTATCGCTATTAATTCGTAGGCTGGGTTGTAAAACCCAGCCTACATGTTATTAAATACGAACGGATGAGCTTAGCATCCAATGCGCTTTTTCATGTGCAGCTATACGCTCACTCAATAAGGTCACGCTGCCTTCATCACCCTCTTCTTGAGCTAATTTAATGGCCTTATTTAAGTCCTTGACCAATAAATTATGATCTTGGGCTAACTCACTCACCATGTGATTAGCATCTAAGCTCGAATCACCGTCTTTGATTGTTTTTAACTGGTTAAATGCATTAAAAGTAGCGGGGGCTTTATGTCCCATAATTAAAATTCGCTCGGCCACCTGATCTACTGCCTCGGCTAGCTCTTGATATTGCATTTCAAATAATTCATGCAAGCTTTTAAACTGCGGTCCCTTAACATGCCAGTGGTAATTTTGTGTTTTTAGATACAACGCATAAGTATCTGCTAAAACAATCTCTAATTTTTTAATGATTGTATTCATGCCCGACTCCTTTTAGGTATCTTAAGTAAGTTTGGACCAATAACTCTAAAAACTCCATTAATAATGAATAAAAAAAACCCGCCATAACAGCGGGTTTTAAAGAAAAGGAAGGGGGAATTACATCATTCCGCCCATGCCTCCCATTCCACCCATACCGCCCATGCCACTCATATCAGGGGCACCTTCGTCTTTCTTAGGTAAATCAGCAACCATGCACTCAGTAGTCAACATTAAGCTTGCTACAGAAGCTGCGTTTTGTAATGCCATACGAGTTACTTTAGTTGGATCCAAAATACCCATCTCAACCATGTCACCGTATTCACCGTTAGCTGCGTTAAAACCGTAGTTTTCTTTGTGTTCAGCAACTTTGTTAACAACAACTGAAGCTTCATAACCTGCGTTAGCTACGATCTGGCGCATTGGTGATTCAATAGCACGACGTAAAATGTTGATACCCATTGTTTGGTCATCGTTATCGCCTTTCAATGAATCCAGTGCTGATTGAGCACGAATTAAAGCAACACCACCACCAGCAACAATACCCTCTTCTACAGCGGCACGAGTTGCATGCAATGCGTCTTCAACACGAGCTTTCTTCTCTTTCATTTCTACTTCTGTCGCAGCACCGACTTTAATTACAGCAACACCGCCAGATAATTTAGCAACACGCTCTTGTAATTTTTCACGATCGTAATCAGAAGAAGTTTCTTCGATTTGCGCACGAATTTGAGCAATACGGTCGTTAATTTCAGCTGCTTTGCCTTCGCCATCGATGATTGTTGTGTTTTCTTTAGTCACTACAACGCGTTTTGCAGTACCTAAGTCTTCTAAAGTAGCTGCTTCTAAGCTCTTGCCAATTTCTTCAGAAATAACTTGGCCATGAGTTAAAATTGCGATGTCTTGTAACATAGCTTTACGACGATCGCCAAAGCCTGGTGCTTTAACAGCACATACTTTAACAATACCACGCATGTTATTCACTACTAGCGTTGCTAAAGCTTCGCCTTCAACGTCTTCTGCAATGATTAATAATGGACGACCAGCTTTTGCTACACCTTCCAATACAGATAACATGTCACGAATACTAGAGATTTTCTTATCCACTAATAAAATGAATGGATGCTCTAATTCACAAGTCATGTTTTGTTGGTTATTGATGAAGTATGGAGAAACATAACCACGATCAAATTGCATACCTTCCACAATTGATAATTCATTTTCTAAACCATTGCCATCTTCAACAGTAATAACACCTTCTTTACCTACTTTTTCCATCGCGCCAGCAATGATAGAACCAATTGCTTCATCAGAGTTAGCAGAAATAGTACCAACTTGTGCAATAGCTTTGTTGTCTTTGCAAGGCTTAGACATCGATTGTAACTTTTTAGTCACTGCTAATACTGCTTTATCTATACCGCGCTTTAAATCCATTGGGTTCATACCAGCAGCAACTGCTTTATGACCTTCAACTAGAATTGAACGAGCTAATACAGTAGCAGTCGTTGTACCATCACCAGCGGTATCAGAAGTCTTAGAAGCCACTTCTTTAACCATTTGTGCGCCCATATTCATGAAACGGTTTTCAAGCTCAATTTCTTTCGCAACAGAAACACCGTCTTTAGTGATTGTAGGTGCACCATAAGACTTTTCTAATACTACATTACGACCACTTGGGCCCATAGTGACTTGTACTGCATCTGCTAATATATTCACACCAGCAAGTATTTGTAGACGAGCTTCGTCGCCAAAACGGAATTCTTTAGCCATTCTTATCTCCTATAAATCAATTCAATTACTTCTCAATTACACCCATGATGTCATCTTCGCGCATTACAACTAATTCTTTGCCATCAATTTTCACTTCGGTACCAGAGTACTTACCAAATAAGACGATATCACCCATTTTAACTGCTAAAGCGCGAACATCGCCGTTTTCTAATGCTTTACCCGCACCAACAGCGATAATTTCACCACGCATTGGCTTTTCAGTAGCGCTATCTGGAATCACAATACCACCTGCTGTAGTACGCTCTTCTTCCATACGACGAACTACCACTCGATCGTGTAAAGGACGAATTTTCATAAGTTATATCTCCTGATTTAATTAAACTCTAACAATTCTGACATATGGGGTCACCCAATCGTATTTCAAGGGTTAATATAAAAAAATTTGGTTTTACCTTTGTAAAAGCACTACAATGAAAACAATTCTTCGACGGTATGGATTTAAAATGAAAAAATACTTATTAATATTAATTTGTTGTGTCACAACCGTCATAGGCCACGCCAAACCTCTGCCTGCTACTGAAGTATTCAAACCCGGCGTCGCTCAAATAGATCCCAATACATTTACAGTCAACTTCCAAATTAAACCTAATTATTTTCTTTACAGTGATCGAATTAAATTAACAGCACAAAAAGACAGTCTCATTCATCTAGGAACACTTCGTTTTCCTAGACCAATGAAAAAGGTAGATAAACAAGGGAATGTCTTTGCAGTATATCGTAATCAACTTTCAATTCCTGTTGGCGTTTTAGGTAATAAACCAGGAGAAACTTTACTGGTACTTCATTATCAGGGCTGCTCAGACGATGGTTTTTGTTATGCCCCTGAAAAACGCACTATCCAATTAACCATAGATGATAAGCTCGCATTAACCCAAGTAAACCTAGAACAATCCACACCAGATGCGTCTACACCACTCGAGCCTCAAAATGATCGCATCACTAAAGTCTTTTTAACAAATAATTGGACATTGATTTTATTAACTTTTTTTGGATTAGGTCTGCTTTTATCCTTTACTCCCTGTATTTTACCTATGGTTCCTGTGTTATCAGGAATTATTATTGGACATGGAAAAGAAATCACTACTAGAAAAGCATTTTTTCTCTCGCTAAGCTATGTCTTAAGTATGTCAGTGACTTATGCTATTGTGGGTGCGGTGGTTGCCCTATTGGGGGCGAATCTACAAATCAGTATGCAATCACCTTGGTCTATCGGTGTATTTAGCCTTATTTTTATTCTACTTGCATTGTCCATGTTTGGCTTTTATGAGCTCAGATTACCTGATTCTTGGCAAGCAAAAATAGGCAATACCAGTCGTAGCCAGCGAGGGGGGCATTATCTTGGTGCAGCGCTGATGGGCTGTCTTTCTACCCTCATCCTTTCCCCTTGTGTTACAGCTCCTTTAATTGGTGTATTAACCTATATTGCACAAACCGGGAATGTTCTTCTAGGATGTTTTACTTTATTTGTCTTAAGTTTAGGAATGGGAACTCCGTTATTACTGATTGGGACTTCCGCTGGAAAATGGCTTCCTGAAACAGGCAGCTGGATGAATGCGGTGAAATCGCTCTTTGGTATTATCTTTCTGGGAGTGGCAATTCATTTAATCTCGCGCATCGTGCCTACTAATTTTAGTATGGTGCTCTGGGCAATGCTACTCATTTTTTCTGGTATTTATACTGGCGCACTCACCTACTCTACCTCTCATCGAGATAAATTTAATCAAGGCGTGGGGGTTATTTTACTTGCTTATGGTTTGCTGATATTAGTCGGCGCAAGCATGGGAGCAAGTAACCCACTACAACCCTTAAAAATCACTCATCTATCTAGTCCATTTGGAAAACAAAAACAAACTTTAGCAAGCATCAAGCATGCAATAGAAAATGCAAAAGACAAACGAATCATGCTCGATTTTTATGCCGACTGGTGTACTGCTTGTAAAGTAATGGAGGCAACCACCTTCAAAGATCCTCGAGTAGAACAAGCGTTAAGCGATTTTACAGTGATTAAAATTGACGTGACTTCTAATAATGCTAATAACCAAGCCATATTAAAATATTTTGATGTGGTAGCTCCACCGACTTTTATATTTTTTAATGCTCAAGGCATCCAATTGAATGCTTTAAAAATAGTTGGTGAGCGATCTGCTGATGAATTTTTACATACCGTAGCGACAATTTCATAGCCTCAGTAGAAATTGCTATGGATTCACCAATAATTAAGTCGACAATAGGACTTAAGAAAGGTATAATTCGCACACTTTTTTTACAGATAGAGTTCTATGAATCATAAAGTGGGTTTTGTTAGTTTGGGCTGTCCTAAGGCACTAGTAGATTCTGAGAGAATCATTACGCAACTGCGTGCTCAAGGATATGAGTTAGTGTCTAGCTATCAAGATGCAGGTGTTGTGGTTATTAATACTTGTGGTTTTATTGATAGCGCGGTTAAAGAATCATTAGATACGATTAAAGAAGCCATGGCCGAGAATGGTCGTGTTATTGTTACCGGTTGTTTAGGAGCAAAAGCTGATGTAATTAAAAAGGCATGCCCGGATGTATTGCATATCAGTGGTGCACATGCTTATGAAGAAGTAGTTAATGCTGTACATCAACATCTTCCCCCACCCTCAGATCCTTTTCTACAATTGGTTCCACCTCAAGGAATTAAACTAACCCCACGTCATTATGCTTATTTAAAAATATCGGAAGGATGCAATCAAAAATGCACATTTTGCATTATTCCTACCATGCGTGGAAAATTACAAAGCTATCCTTTAGTGCAAGTATTATCAGAAGCCAAAAAATTAAAAGAAGCAGGCGTCAATGAAATTTTGGTGATTTCCCAAGATACCAGTGCTTATGGAGTGGATACTAAATATCAACCCGTGACTTGGCAAGATGAAACCATTAATACTCGTTTTTATGATTTATGTGAGCAATTAGGTAAATTGGGTATTTGGGTTCGTCTGCATTATGTTTACCCTTATCCCCATGTTGATGAAATCATTCCTTTGATGCGTGATGGCTTAATTCTGCCTTATTTAGACATCCCATTACAACATGCCAGCACACGGGTCTTAAAAGCAATGAAGCGCCCTGCAAGTAGTGAAAACACCTTACAGCGTATAACGACGTGGCGTGAAATTTGTCCAGATATTACAATACGTTCCACATTTATTGTTGGTTTTCCAGGGGAGACCGAAGAAGAATTTGTTGAACTTCTAGACTTTTTAAAAGAAGCTCAGTTAGATCGAGTAGGTTGTTTTAAATACTCTCCAGTAGAGGGTGCTAAAGCCAATGAGTTAGCGGATCCAGTTCCTGAAGAGATTAAAGAAGAACGCTATCACCGATTTATGCAATTACAAGCAGAAATAAGTCGTGCTAAACTACGAAACAAAATAGGCTCCATTCAAACGGTCTTGGTTGACGAAGTCACTTCAGAGCAAATTATTGCTCGAAGTAAAAGCGATGCGCCAGAAATTGATGGCTTGGTTATTTTGCCACCTACGCCAGGTATTCAAGTAGGTGCTTTTGTAGAAGTAAAAATTACGGACAGCGATGATTATGATTTATATGCTGAAGTGAACATCATATAACTTACAAAGGTAATGTATGACTGATTTAAAAATTGGCGAAGAAGTATGGATTATCAGTTTTGAAGTCGAAAATGATTTCTATTTATTATCCAAACAAACCATCACAGAATTGATGGAAGAACATGTAGAATGTGAGGATGACTTTAATACCTTTCACGTGGCCTATGAGGATGTGTACAAAACAGAATTAGAAGCACTGACAGTAATGATTGATCGTCTGCAGCAGTTACGTAAAGACATGTAGCCTGGATTCCACGCCATAAATTAAGCTTATGGCGTGGAATCTATCTCTATATGAAATGTTGAGAAACAAGTAAAACATCCTTTTTTATGCCTTCCACATCCACCTCTTCCGGACGCAATAAATAATGATGTAATAAATGATGATAAAGTTTATATGCTTTTTTTAGAATACTAACCTGTTCTTTATTCAAAATAGTTGCCGTGAATAAATATTGGAGCTGGCTCAAAGTATCGGTGTATTGAGCGACAGAGGCATGACCTAAATCAATCACCAAAAACTGGACTAAAAACTCTAAATCCCATAGGCCACTAACAACATTTTTTAAAAATTTAGTGTCTTGATGTTGTGCAATCTTAGCACGCATATTTAGAATATCCTGTTGCAAAATCAGCCTCTCTCTAGGCAGCAATAAGACCTCTTTTTTTAACCTTAAAAAACGATGGCGGATAGCCTGGCTCCCAGCAACAATACGTGCCTTTAATAAAGCCTGATGCTCCCAAGTCCATGCTTGATTTTTTTGATAAGCAATAAAAGCATCCAAATGACTTACTAACAAACCCGCGGCACCTGAGGGACGCAATCTGGTATCTACTGCGTATAAAACGCCAGATTGTGATCGAGTCGTTAACATATGAAGTATTTTTTGCGTTAATCGAGTTACAAGTATCTCATCTTGAGGTGGTGCTGTGTGTAAAAACACCAAATCCAAATCCGAAGCATAATTCATCTCGCGACTACCTAATTTCCCATAAGCAATGATGGCGAAACGAGTATTAATTCGTTCCATTTCTGGATGGCGCAAAGACAATTGCTTTTGCGCTATAACTAATACCTGTGACACTATCACTTGGGTTACGTCAGCCAAAAATTTTCCAATACGCACCGCAGTGCACACTCCATAAAGTTCTGCGCGAGCAGCCATTAACCAATTAATTAATTTAAATTGGCGAAGTATTTCTTCCTCAGCCTCTACATCAGGATGATAAGCTAATTTTTCCAATAATTGAGTTTCTAATTGTTGCCGAGATTTTGGTCGCCAATCCTGATCTTGATCTAACAAAACCTCCAATAAAAAAGGTTGGTTGACAAGCAAAGAAGTAATGAAAGGACTATGGGCAAACCAAAAAAGCAGCTCGGTAAGCACCTGTGGATTTTCAGTGAGTAAGGCTAAATAAGCACTTCGTCCCACTATTTTTTCTAATAAATGCAAAACGTGTAATAAAATCTCATCGGTTTTTTTGACCTGAGTTAATTCAGATAATAACAAAACCATGAACCGGTCTAAGCGCATACGTGCACCTTGAGGTAGGCGCCGACATCGTGGGCCATGGCGAAATGCATAAATTATTTGATAGCAATGTTCAGCATTGGTATACCCTAAGCTGGCTAATAAATTAATCGCCATGTTAGTTTCAACATGTCCTTGCCAGAGACTTGCTAATTGATTAACCAACACTCTTTTCTCATCTTCATAAGGATCAACTTTACCCAGCACCGAATGAAAGGCATAACTAATTATGCGTTGGTATTGATGCAATTTAACTAATAAATCATCCCAAGAATCATAACCAACTGCCAAAAGAATCTGTGCTTGCTTCATCAAATCATCGGGTAAAGAGTGTGTTTGCTGATCATTTAAACTTTGTAATACGTTTTCAAGCTGACGCAAAAATAAGTAAGCCTGTTTTAAGGCATCACAATGCTGCAATAATTCTTCTTGTTTTAATACAGCAAGTGCCGCCAAAGCATTTTGTTTTTGCAATTGCGGAAGACGCCCTCCACGAATTAATTGAAAATTCTGAATAATAAATTCAACTTCGCGAATCCCCCCTTTTCCCCGCTTAATATCATCCAAACGCGGATTCAAATGAACCTCACGTTCAATCATGGCCTTCATACTGCGCAATGATTCAATGACACTAAAATCTACATACCGACGATAAACAAAAGGAATGATCAAACGCTCAAACCATGCAGGTGTTACATCAAGACACTCCTCGATGACGCGCGCCTTGACCATTGCATAACGTTCCCAATCTCTTCCTTGCTCTTGATAATAATTTTCCATGGCCGCTAAACTGGAAACTAAGGGTCCACTTTCACCATTTGGACGCAACCTTAAATCAACACGAAAAACAAAACCATCTGGAGTAACATTTTGTAATAATTGGGTAAACTGCTGCACCATTTTGCTAAAATAATGTTGATTATCAAGACTCTCCTCACCATCCGTTTTCCCTTCACTAGTGTAGGCAAAAATGAGATCAATATCAGAAGAATAATTAAGCTCTCTGCCGCCTAATTTTCCCATGGCAAGTGTTGATAAAAAAACCTCATTACCCTCTGCATTACGAGGAATGCCATAACGAGCAGATAACTCCTTACTGCAGTAAGTCAAAGCATGTAAAATCAAGGCATCCGCACAATCAGACCAAGCATTCATTACCTCTTGAGTACCAATAACACCTGAGAGCTCAAGAAGTAACAAGCGCAAAAAGTGAGTATGTCGAAATTGGCGTAATCCTTGTGCATAAGTAATAGGAGGCAAGGTATTAGGTACTTTGTTTAATGCATTAAAATACTCTTTTCTCGATAAGGGGTTATTGCAAGCGTCTTGAATTAGAAGTGTCTTTAATAAATGAACATACTTACAAGCATAATCACTTACAATAAGTAGTTTTTTAACGGTATCCTTTAATGGATGATCTAACTCAGCCTGATGCTTTTCAATAAACCAAGATTTGGATTGCATTAATATGTTTGACATAAATTTTTTTATTATTTTACAAATACATGAAATTTTGATTCCCAAACTTATACTCTCGTTATAAGCTATAAAAATCAACCATTATTCTGTGAAATTAAAATGAATTTTATACGTCGTGCACTTCTTGTAAGTATCTGTTTCACATCAATTGTATTTGCAGCAGAGTTACCTTCATTAAAGATTGGCATAGAGAACTTTAACCCTCCTTTCGTAATGCAAGGCTCTAAGCAGCAGCTCTATGGTTTTGATATCGACATGATGAATAAAATCTGTAAAATGATGCAACGCACCTGTACCTACCAAGTCATGCGCTTTGATCAATTCTTTGATGCTATCATTAACAAACAAATTGATCTTGCTGTCGGTTCAATCACTATAACTCCTGATCGTTCAAAAATAGTCAGCTTTAGTATGCCATATTTAGTAAGTAATTCTCGTTTTTTAACCAAGCCGACACTAGCAAAAGAGCACTTTAGTCTTAACATTCTAAAAGGTAAACGCATTGGGATTGAAAGTGGCTCCATACTGCAAGACCAGCTAAATAGCCTTAATGTTAACAATTCGGTGGTAAAACTATATCCCAGCGTTAATGATGAGATCAATGGATTATATAATGATGAGGTTGATACTGTTTTATTGGATAACCCAACAGCCATTTATTGGGCGTCGAACACACAAGATGCGTTCAAATTATTAGGCCCTTCTTTACCCTATGGTTATGGTTTAGGGATTGCAGTAAATATTAATAATCCTGTGTTATTACAAGCAGTAAACAATGCTTTACAGCAATATCAAAAATCCGAAGACTATCAGAAAAATTACAACCAATATTTCATGGATTTTTAATTTTCTGGTAAGAGCCTCTCACAGGTTATACACCTCTGCCATTAAACCTATTTCCTTAACTTAAATAGCCCTGAGGCTATTTAAGTTAGTGCAAGGTTTGACCCTGCGTAATACAGCTTGTGATCACTTGTCGAGTGATAAAACCACCCTGATTCGCTCCGTACTGTGAGTTAAAATGTTTGGCCAAAAGAACAACCCAACCGGCTAAACAAAAATTCATCCGCTTTTCAAATTTATCGACTTCAATTTCAAACAACCCCAAAGCGTCCCTATCGCGTTCATGGGCATATTGCTCCATAATAACACGTGCCATTTGGAGGTCTTTGTCTTTGGTAGGCCAATTTTGACTCATATAACTCTCCCTAAAAAGCATCATTAGGTATTGTAATCTTTGCATCACAGGCAATATTACAAAAGCAGAAACCAAGGGATATTATCCCATATTTTGATCAAATTTTCCAGGTTCGGTTTCACTGGTCATTAGAAGATTTTAATCTCTAATGATGGGTATAGAATGTTTCCCTCGAACAGCATATGATATATATCATCTTTTCTATTAAACATTGCATAATATGACCTATCAAATTCTACCCTCCATGCTTTCCGCCGATCTGACACGCATTGGAGACGAAGTAGATGCAGTGATGCAAGCAGGGGCAGATTTTATTCATTTTGATGTGATGGACAATCATTACGTGCCCAATTTAACATTTGGCCCTGCTTTTTGTGAAGCACTCATGAAACGATTCCCTCAGTTACCTATTGATGTGCATTTGATGGTGAAGCCTGTAGATGCGCTAATTGAATCGTTTGCAAAAGCAGGAGCAAAGCGTATCAGTATCCATCCCGATGCAACTATCCATATGGATCGCAGCATTCAACTCATTAAAGATTTAGGCTGTGAAGCCGGCTTGGTATTAAATCCAACGACCTCCATTGACAGCCTCACCTGGTGTGCTCATAAGCTGGATTTTGTTTTAGTAATGACAGTCAATCCTGGGTTTGGAGGGCAAAAGCTTATTCCAGAAATCATCAAAAAAATAACACTCATTCGCAATCTTCACCCAAAATTAGATATTTGTGTAGATGGTGGAGTTACAATAAAAAATATTGCCACCTTAGCACGTGCTGGTGCCAATCAATTTGTTGCAGGCTCTGCTGTATTCAACAGTGACAATTATCAAGAAACAATAAATGCCATGCGTTCCCAATTAACTAACATTGAATACTTACCAAGAGAGTTATGAATAAACTGATTCTATTATTATGTGGGCTTATCGGCTCGAATCTGTGTCTTGCACTTTCTGGACAAGAATACATGGAGCGATTTAATACCTATACCACTTTATATAAAAACATCCCTATCACAACACCTAGCTCACGATTTATTGAATTTATTAGCGGAACAACACCACTTTCTAACAAAGTACGAGATAAATGGCTTTATGAATTAGCTAGGACCAATAAATGGGACGCTTACACTCAATATTATCAACCAACCAATGACATCAACCTAGTTTGTTATGAAAAAATTGCAAAATACAATTTAGGCAATCAGGCGACTGCCCTTGCAGAGTCTACTGCATTATGGCTCACCGGCGATTCCCGCCCGCCAGCCTGCAATAAATTGTTTGATATGATGATGAAAGACGATCATTTCAACCCAAATTTAATCACGCAACGATTAGCACTAGCGCTGAATAAACAAAATATTCAACTAGCTCGCTATCTCCTAAAGCAATATAAAACACCCCGCCTGCAAGAAGCAAAAATATTAGAAATGGTTTATCAAAAACCAAGTGCTATCACCAAATTAAGTCCTGGGGGCTTAAATGATGAATTTTATTTGTATGGTCTGAAACGAATGGTATCAACCAATATGGATAAAGCATTGGAGATCTGGCAACTAGATAAAACTAAAAAAATCTTAAATCAGGCCCAACAACAAGATTTTTTAGCCCATGTAGCTCTGTATAAAGCCGTACGAAATAATGAGGACACACTAACTTGGTTTGCTAAAGTAAAACCTCGATATTACAACGATCTCTTATTAGATTGGCAAATACGCTTTGCATTAAAACATCAAAATTGGAAGCAGGTTACTCTATTAATTAATGATGCTAAAAATAAGGATACACCTTGCTGGCAGTATTGGCTCGCTCGTTCTCTAGAAGCTCAAGGCAAACAGGCTGAAGCAAATGCCGTGTATGAACCTTTGGCAAAAAGCAGACAATATTATGGTTTTCTTGCTAGTTTACGCTTGAAGCAAAAACCTAACTTTGCTAATGAAATTCCCACCTATAATTTGCAGGTATTAAAACCCTACCAAAGCATTATAGACGAAGTAAAATCCTTATATACGAGCAAAAATGATTTAGCTGCATCTAGACTACTCAATGATTTTATCAGCGAACTTCCTAAAGATGAAGCTAGTGCCTTGGTTTATTGGATTGACTCTACTCTTAAATGGCATGGCAAATCAGTCTACCTAAGTAATAATGATACTTTAAGTAACCAGCTCGTCTTAAGATTTCCTCTGGCTTACAAAGAAGCCATTCAGCAATATGCAAAAAAATACACCATTCAACCTGAATTTATTTATGCCATTATTCGCCAGGAAAGCGGCTTTAAGGCTGATGCGACCTCTTCTGTCGGAGCACGGGGATTAATGCAGGTTATGCCTTACACTGCTAGCGTAGTTTCCAAAGCAGATAAGATTTCATATACGCATAAAAATCAATTATTTCTTTCAGAGAAAAATATCAATATCGGTGTAGCCTATTTAAAACAATTGTCTAAACGTTTTAGTAACCATCCTATATTAATCGCCGCAGCCTATAATGCAGGCCCTAAGCAAGTAGTTCATTGGATTAGAACCCACCCACCAAAAGAAATGGATGTATGGATTGAAACATTGCCTTGGCAGGAAACCCGTAATTATTTGAAAAATGTCATGGCGTTTTATATTGTTTATCAATATCGCATGAACCAAAAACCAAATTTGAGTGGTTTTTTAAAACCTTTGAAAAGCCAAGGTTAAGCACATATCGTCGTGTGGATGCGGCAATCAGGGAACTCAGTGACGTGAAATGCCTGGATGACATAGCTGCATCCAGGCTAAAACTCTACAAACTATAATACAGCTCAAACTCATATGGATGCGTTAAGCTTCTAATTTTAGTGATTTCATCTTCTTTCATACTAATGTAGTTATTAATAAAATCTCTGCTAAACACATCGCCCTGAACCAAAAACTCATGATCCATTCTTAAATGCTCCATAGCCTGCTCAAGAGAGGAACAAACAGTAGGAACATCAATTAATTCCTCTGGTGGTAAATCATAAAGATCCTTATCCATTGCTTCACCTGGATGAATTTTCTTTTGGATACCATCCAAACCTGCCATCATCATTGCAGCAAACGCCAAATAAGGATTTGCTGTGGGATCAGGGAAACGCACTTCGATGCGACGCGCTTTCGGATTATTAACATGTGGAATACGAATTGCTGCAGAACGATTTCTTGCTGAGTAAGCCAATAATACAGGCGCTTCAAAACCTGGAACCAAACGTTTATAGCTATTAGTTGATGGGTTAGTAAATGCATTTAACGCACGCGCATGCTTAATAATCCCACCAATATAATACAGTGCGGTTTCAGAAAGTCCTGCGTAGTGATCGCCTGCAAATAAATTCACCCCATCTTTAGATAAGGATTGGTGACAATGCATACCACTTCCGTTATCGCCTACCAGAGGCT
Organism: Legionella sp.; assembly: GCA_030158115.1. Classification (GTDB taxonomy): domain Bacteria; phylum Pseudomonadota; class Gammaproteobacteria; order Legionellales; family Legionellaceae; genus Legionella. The sequence continues at coordinate 28,287 of JAOATK010000035.1, read as the reverse complement.
TAGGCATAAACGTTGCTGTTTTTCCGTAATTATGAGCCACATTGTGAACCACATATTTTAAAATTTGTATTTCATCTGCTTTTTTCGTGAGTGAGTTAAAACGTGTAGCAAGCTCACATTGGTTAGCGGTAGCCACTTCATGATGATGTGCTTCCACGACAGTGCCTAAAGACTCAAGCGTTAAAGACATAGCCGAACGAATGTCCTGAGATGAATCGACTGGCGGTACAGGGAAGTAGCCCCCTTTTAATGATGGACGATGGCCAATATTGCCCCCTTCCATTTCTTTGCCTGAATTCCATTCAGCTTCATCTGAATCAATTTTATAAAAAGAACCTGAAATGCTGGTGTGCCATTGCACGCTATCAAATAGAAAAAACTCAGGCTCTGGTCCAAAGTTTACTGTGTCTGCAATTCCGGTAGATTGTAAATAAGCTTCGGCTCGCTGGGCAAGTGATCTGGGACAGCGCTCATATCCCATCATTGTTTTAGGATCAACAACATCACACCGTATAAATAACGTATTATCTTGAAAGAAAGGATCTAATTTAATCGTCTCAAAATCAGGTAATAATGCTAAATCTGATTGATGAATCTTTTGCCATCCTTTAAAGGAGGAGCCATCTATCATTTTACCATTTTCAATAAAATCCTCATCAACAGAAGAAACAGGAATTGTAATATGTTGTTCTTTTCCACGAATGTCTGTAAATCTTAGATCAACAAATTTAGCATCATGTTCTTTAATTAGCTCAAAAATCTTATTTTGACTCATTCTCAATCTCCAGGATAATCTTGCATTAGTGTACCTTAAGTGACTTATTAAACCCAATAGATTAGACTCTATAATTATAAGAAAAAATGAACTAAAAAAATCATGGGTGCCTTCCAATATCAAGCGCTAAAAAAAAATGGCAGTACCACTAAAGGAATTCTGGAAGCTGACACAGAACGCCATGCGCGTCAGCTATTGCGTGATCAAGGACTAATTCCAACACAGGTTCAGGTATTAACTCAACGTGCTAATGGCAGAACCAAAGGTAAAATATCCTCAGCTGATTTAGCACTCCTCACCCGCCAATTAGCGACCCTACTTGCAGCAGGAATTCCAGTTGAAGAATCACTACGTGGCGTTAGTGAACAAACTGAAAAAGATAAAGTTCGTGAACTAATTATTGGTGTACGCTCTAAAGTGCTTGAAGGATATGGTCTGGCACAAGCCATGTCCCAATACCCTCATGCATTTCCTGAATTATACCGTGCTACGGTAGGTTCAGGTGAGCAAACAGGACACCTCGACGTGGTATTAGAAAAATTAGCTGACTACACAGAGAATCAACAACTAACAAAACAAAAAATACAACAAGCGCTTATTTATCCGGCTATTATGATTTTTGTATCAGTGTCTATTATTTCTTTTTTATTAAGCTTTGTTGTTCCCAAAATTATTGAGGTATTTATCAGTAGTGGCCAAAAATTACCGGAAATGACCGAGATATTAATCAGTATCAGTCATTTCGTAAAATCTTATGGTTTATTTGTGTTGACTAGTTTGATTCTGGCATCAATAGCCTTTAAAAAAAGCCTAAATAATATAAAAGTTAAAATCGCCTGGCATCGTGTCTTACTTAAATTACCAGTTGTTTCTTATTTAATTAAAACCATTAATGTGGCACGTTATATTCATACCTTTGGTATTCTTTTCGCCGCCGGAGTAAGTGTGCTTGAAACCATGCGAGTTGCCGGCAGTCTGGTAACAAACGTTGTTATGCGACAAGCCTTTGACACAGCAACAATTAAAGTAAGAGAAGGTGGTAGCATTAGTGAAGCACTTAAAGAAACGAGCTATATTAGCCCAATGGCTATCCATTTAATTGCTAGCGGCGAAAAAAGTGGACAATTATCTTCCATGATGGAACGCGCTGCCAATCATTTAGACAGTGAGGTAAAACGATTAATTGACACCTCATTAACTTTATTAGAACCATTGGTTATTTTATTAATGGGTGCTATTGTTTTATTTATTGTCTTGGCTACCTTATTACCTATTTTCTCTATGGAACAATTAATTGCTTAAAATTTATCAAATAATAGGGGTAAAAATGAACAAACAAAAGGGCTTTTCGCTTATTGAAATTATGGTGGTAGTGGTTATTTTAGGTATTCTTGCTTCAATTGTGGTGCCTAAAATTATGGGACGTCCTGATGATGCACGTAAGGTAAAAGCCAAACAAGACGTATTAGCAATACAAAATGCGCTAGATCTGTATAAGCTGGATAATGGCAATTACCCCACCACAGATCAAGGATTAATGGCGCTTGTAGAAAAACCTTCTGCAAACCCAAGCCCTAATAATTGGAAGCAATATCTGAAATCATTGCCTAAAGATCCTTGGGGCAGAGATTATCTTTACCTCAATCCTGGTCAACATGGTGATGTTGACGTTTTCACTTATGGTGCAGAAGGACAACCTGGAGGTAGCGGCATTAATGCGGAAATTGGTAACTGGGATGATATACTGCACGCGGACACAAAATGAAGTTTTTTGACGCCGCTATTTTTTTTGTAGTTGGACGTTTAAAGCACAGCGTAATAGCAACTCTATTGTCAAGCTTTAAAAAAAAAACAAGGAAAAAACCTCATGTTGTGTCACCGCTCAGTATATATAATCGAGGGTTTACCCTCATTGAAATAATGATTGTCATCGTGATTATAGGCATCACCATTGGTTTTGCCTTAATCGCATTTGGCAATTTTGGTGAAAGCAAACGTATTTTTTTTGCTGCAGATCATTTAATCAATACCCTTCGTTTAGCCCAGCAACAAACAATTTTAGAAACCAGCACTTTAGGGTTAAAAATTGATAATAGCGGATACCAATTTCTCCGATTACAAAACAATTCGCATTGGACTCCCCTGTCTAATAAGGGAGTCTTTAAAATGACCTATTTTCCAAAAAATACATCTATTAAATTAAGCATCATCAATTCCAATACTGCGGATGCACCTGCTATTATTTTTAATGCATCTGGCGATATGACACCCTTTACCTTAACGTTTGGCAGTACCAAAGAAAATAAAATAGCTGTCATGACTGGCTACCGCAATGGTGGTTTAGAACTCCATGCACCAGGTGATAAATGAAACAATCTCAAGCCGGTTTCACCTTAGTGGAAGTGCTATTAGCACTAGCCATCATTGCCATTGCTCTAACAGCTCTTCTTAAAGCAATGGCTCAAAATATAGAAAATACTGATCGTCTAAAACAAAAAACCATCAGCCACTGGGTAGCGATGCAAGGGGTGGCGATGATCCAACTAGGCTTATTATCAACTAGTCAAAATCAGGAAACCACACAAAATACCTACATGTTAGGGCAACATTGGTATTGGCGAGCAAAAATCACGCCCACGCCACAAAAATCCTTGCAACTAATTAGCCTATCAGTCAGCGCTCAACCAACAGGTCCTTTTCAAGATGAGCTGTATGCATTTAGGTACGCGCCATGAAAAAAATCAAAGGATTTACCTTAATTGAAATTCTAATAGCACTTACTGTATTTGCTATTATTGCAACAATTACCTCATCCACCTTGTATTATGCCTTTAACACACGAACACGAATTAATGAACAAAGTGTGCGTTTAAGCGGCTTACAACTGGCCATCAGTCTATTGCAGCAAGATATAAGCCAAACGGTTGAGCGCGCTATACGTGGCAATGAATTAAGACTATTCCCTGTTTTTATTGGCAGATCACATTATGTTGAGTTTACTCGAGATGGAGTCGTTAATCCTGGTAGCGTAGAAAAACGCAGTACTCTCAAGCGAGTTGCCTATGTATGTCAAAAAAAATCATTGATTAGAAGAACATGGAATAGCCTTGATGCAGCAAGTAGAAATACCTATCAAGATAAATTACTCATTGATCATCTAGATGGCTGTCATTTTGGCTTTTTAAATCAAAATTTAGAAGTATTTCCCGAATGGCGAACCGATGCACTGACTCAAAATCAAAAAAAAGAAGTGCTCCCCAAAGCCATACAAATCAATCTAAAACCACAAGATTTAGGATCATTTAATCTGCTCCTAATTATCCCTGGGGCATTGTATGCGGCCAATTAAATTAATTCAGGGCAGTGCCCTTTTAACTGCCCTATTTATTATGACCTTAGTCGCCATAGTCGCCACAGCAATGAGCACTAAATTACAAGTAGATATCTACCGCACAAAGCTCATGCTAACTCATGACAAACTTTATCTTGCCTCGCAAGGAGTGGCTTTTTGGGCTCTTGGAGAATTAAATAATAAGAAAAAAAAATGGAATCAAGCTAATCCAGCAGGAAAGATAATGTCTTATCCTAAAAAGATGGAAACGATTTACCCCTCAGTCACATTGACTGGCGAACTCTATGATTTACAAGCCCTAGCTAATTTAAATAACTTAGCGAATAAAAAATTACTCTTACCATTCATGAATTTAGTCAATCATATCGCTCCCAAAGCCCCTGGTGCTCAACGAGTCAACGTATTATTTGCAATCAATGATTGGGTATCACCCTATAATCTGGGCAAAGGGAAAGATTATTACCTATCTTATTATTTAAACCAAAAACCACCTTATTACCCAAGTCATCAGTTGATCAGCAGTCGCTCAGAACTTCGCCTAGTTAAAGGAGTTACCGCAGACTTCTATGAGAAGCTGGCCCCTTTCATTACGGCATTGCCAGAAAGCACTGCTTTAAATATTAATACTGCTTCAGCGCAAGCACTTATGTCTTTAAGTCACTTGATGAATGAAAAAAAGGCACACAAAATAATTGCTGCACGTGGAAAAAATGGTATTAAGCGAATGGAAACGATTAAAGAGCTTTTGACAAAACTCAATATCGCGCCTAACCAAATTACGCTTCAAAGCGTGTATTATCTTAGTGTGGCTCATGCCTCTGCAGATGATTTTCATTTAACCGTTTACACATTGCTTAAACGAGATCGGGATAAAAAAGAAAAACTATCTGTTTCTATTTTACGAGAAAGTTTTAATGTGTTTTAGTGAAAAGGCGCTCTTGGTTCACAACATTTACTTTCTATAAATTCATGGAGTACAATCAAAATCCGCTATTTGGCTATTTTTCTTGGAGAATAATACATGGAGTTACTCAAAGTAGCACTTCTATCTGCTGCAGTCAGCACGAATCTGGTTGCTCAAGATATCAAAATCATTGGAACCTTGGATCAAAATCTTAAGCATTCCGAACAGGCCAGATCAGTCAATAAAGAAAAAACGCATTCTATTAAATTACTGAAAATGAAATTAACTCCATCAGCTGTTGCCGCATTAAACAAACGCTCATTGATGACGCAAGATAAATCAAAAACTGAAACGCTAACGCCTAAACTTCCTCGTGAGATTAATCTAGGAATGAATAATGTGCCTGTGTTGAATCAGGGCCATTATGGTACTTGTGTGACTTTTGCTAACACAGCAGCTATTGATGCAGTCCTAAATAAAGGGGACTATTTAAGCCAATTATGCCAATTACAATTAGGTAATTATTTAGAAGCAAATGGCTACGCATCTAGTGGTTGGGATGGATCCTGGGGGCGCGTGGTTTTAGCCCAAATGGATACCTTTGGTGTGATAAGTAAAAAGGATGAACAGCAATTTGGATGCGGTGGATTAAACGCATACCCCTCATCTGGATATTATGATCCTTCCGCCACAATGACAGCAGATGAATTTCACGAGTTGAGTCAACCCATAGAAGAATATGCTGCCTGGTCTTCTATATTGGATATATTTGAAGCAACTAGCCGTATTGACACCACCAAAACACTGAATGCTGTAAAACAAGCCTTAAATGAGAACGACCGGGTCACCTTCGGTGTGCTCTTATTAGACTTTGACTTAGGCACTGTAGGTGCTGTAGGAACACATCATGCAACTGAAGATTCATGGGTTTTAACCCCTGAAATCATGCGTGACCTTCATTTACGTCCTGATTTTGGCGGTCATGAAATGATCATTACCGGCTATGATGATGATGCTATAGCAGTAGATGATCAAGGCCGTGAATACAAAGGTTTATTAACCTTACGTAATTCCTGGGGTAGTGATGTAGGTGACAAAGGTAATTTTTATATGTCCTATGATTACTTTAAAGTATTGGTCATAGAAGCACAACGTATACGTAGTTTAGAGCAAGAAGAATAAATCCCGTGTAACTTGGTTGCCTTCCAACTAATAGGGAAATGCCATTAGTTTTAGGCAACCAGTCTACTCGTTATCTAGGGAATGTGCCTATTTTTATTTCCCAGCAACTTGCATTTTTTCAATCAAAACAGAGCCACAGCGCGTAGAGATGTTAGGATTAATATCGTTACCTACAGCAAGAATGGATTGGAACATGTCTTTTAAATTCCCAGCAATGGTTATTTCATGAACCGGGTATTGAATAACACCCTCCTCTACCCAATATCCACTCGCTCCGCGAGAGTAATCGCCAGTAATTCCATTAATACCCTGCCCCATTAATTCAGTTACTAATAATCCTCTACCCATTCTTTTTAACAAATCATCCAAATTACCCGCATTAGGATCAATCGTTAAATTATGCACACCATCACTATTAGCAGTAGTTTCTAATCCTAGTCTACGCGCTGAGTAACTACCTAAGACATACTGCATGACACGCCCATTTTCCACCCAAATATTGCGGCGAGTTGGCACCCCCTCACTATCAAACGGAGAACTACCTAATGCACCAAGTAAATGTGGTTGTTCGTAAATATGAATAAATTCAGGGAATACTTGTTGCCCAATGGAATCCATTAAAAATGAATTTTTTCTATAAATATTAGAACCGCTAATTGCATTAATAAAACTTGCAAATAACCCACTGGATACTCGTGATGAAAAAATAACAGGTGTTGTTTGCGTTTCAATTTGTTTGGCATTTAAACGGCTTAAGGCACGATCCACTGCATTTTTTGCAATAATATGTGGTTCGACTATATCTTTAGCATTTCGCACTGTCGTGTAATCATAATCCCTTTGCATTTCCTCCCCATCAGCAGCAATCAATGAGCAACTAAGTCCATGACGAGTGCTATGAATAAATCCTGCTCCACCATAAGTATTTGCATAACCATGATGTGACTCATAGGAAGAGACGTTCACCCCGTCTGAATTGGTAATTTTTTTATTTAAGGATAATGCATAGGATTCACATTTTAAGGCCAACTCGATAGCCTCTTGCGGCGTGACATCCCAGGGATGAAATAAATCTAAATCAGGATGATTTTTTGTCATTAACTCTTTATCAGCCAGTCCAAAACAAGGATCTTCAGCACTGACTTTCGCAATCTCACAAGCTGCTTTTACCATAGATTGCAGCGCCTCTAAAGAAGTATCCGTACTGCTTGCACTTCCCTTGCGCTGACCAATGTAAACTGTCAAACCAACACCTCTATCCTCGCTAAAAGCAACCGTTTCAACCGCCCCCATACGCACATCTACTGAAAAACCACGATCATTATTTACTGCTACCATGGCATCGGTAGCCCCTTCTTTTTGGGCAAGTTCAAGTACTTCATCCATCAAGTAAGTTAATTCAGTTATTGACTTCTGTACTTCACTATTGTTATGTTGCTTTTTAATTTGCATAAGAGACTCGTGGTGTTGAATGATGTACATAAGGATACAATAACATGTCTTCGCAAACCAATGTTTATCCTGCAAACAAATCATATTTGTTTTACGTACTCTTTTTTCTAATTACGCTGCTACTTCCATTTTATTCCTACTCTGGAACACGCTGGCAACAATTGAGCGCGGGCATTGAATATCAGGATTTAGCAGGCGGAATATTGGCGCCTTGGTCACACATTTATGTATTTCGTATCGATCTAAATCAAAATCAATTGGCATTAGTGCGCGCGAACTCCTTGGGACTCAAAAATGCATCGGCTGATCAATTTGCTGAATACAGTAAAGCTCTTTTGAGTATTAATGGTGGTTTTTTTGACCATCAGTTTAATCCGCTAGGTTTAAGAATTAATGATAATAAACTTGAAAACCCTATAAAGCGTATCAGTTGGTGGGGTGTTTTTTATATAAAAAATAATAAACCTTATATTAGCAAACAAAGTCATTTCCATCAGGACAAAGAGATTGATGTTGCCATACAAAGTGGGCCTAGATTATTAATTAAACGACAAATCCCTTCCCTAAAACCCGGAGACGCTGATCGCTCTGCTTTAGGAATTACCGCAGATGGAAAATTAATTATTCTTGTTTCAACAAATGCACCTATGTCTACTAATAAATTAGCTCATTTACTTAGGGCAAAACCCTTATACTGTATTGATGCTATTAATTTGGATGGCGGAAGCTCAAGCCAGTTGTATGCTCACATTGGTTCTTTCTTGCTTAATGTTCATAGTTTCTCCAATGTTAGTGATGCGATTGTTATAAAAAAAATGTAAACAAAGTTATGCACGACTCATTTTATTGTTTAATGCTTTTTATCCAATTGATTAATATCACGATTAATCTTAATAGCTCAAACAACTAAAGCTCAAAATTAATTAATACACACAACTTATCCACAATATACTCCCAGATTATTCTATTGACCCTCTTACAAAAACACATTATCTTGTTATTAAGGCTCAATAAAGACCCCATATGTTGGGTTTTCTGCTATAATCTTGAGTAAGAGTGAATAAAATTGACCTGACTGTCGATAACAACATACTACGTGGAGGAAAAATGTCCGCAATTCTTGATCCGGTAAATGATGTGCCGCTAACAAGTCAACTGGAATTGACAGCTAATGCTCCTGGAATACTCAAAACAATAAAACGTAATGGTAAAATAGTGAACTATGATGCTTCAAAAATTAAAGTTGCTATTACTAAAGCATTTATTGCCGATGAGGGAGGAGCCGCACCTACTTCTGATCGAATTCATCAACAGATCGAAGAGCTAACCCGTCAAATTTCGCAAACGTTCAAACGCCGTTTGCCTACTGGTGGCGCAATCCATATTGAAGACATTCAAGACCAAGTAGAATTAGCACTGATGCGCAGTGGTCACTATAAAGTTGCCCGCGCTTATGTACTTTATCGCGAAAAGCATCGAGTTGCTCGTCAAACGGAATTAAAACAGCAAGTAGCTGATAAAAAAACTTTATTAATTACCATGCCTGATGGTGAGCTAAGACCCTTAGACATGAATCGTGTCCAAACGATTGTTAATGAGTCATGTCGTGATTTGGCCGATGTTTCTCCAGAGCCCGTAATCAAAGACGCGATGCGTAATCTTTATAACCAAGCTAAATTCGAAGACGTACATAAAGCACTCACTATGGCAGCGCGTGCCCTAGTTGAAAAAGAACCCAACTACACCTTTGTCAGTGCTCGTTTATTATTAGACAGTTTACGTGTAGAAGCGCTCAACAAATTAAACATTCAAGAAGATGCGACCTTTGATGAGATGACAGCACTTTATCCTTCTTATTTTAAAACCTATATTAGTCATGGTATTAACCAGGGTATTATTGATGTAAAAATGGCTGATTTTGATTTAGATAAACTAGGTAAAGCCCTGTTACCAGAACGTGACATGCAATTTACTTACTTAAGTCTGCAAACTTTATATGATCGCTATTTTATCCATGATCAGGGTATACGCTATGAACTACCCCAAGCCTTCTTTATGCGTGTAGCAATGGGGCTGGCCATGCGGGAAAAAAATAAAGAAGATAAAGCAATTGAGTTTTATCAGTTAATTTCTTCTTTTGACTACATGTCATCTACACCCACTTTATTTAACTCAGGATCTGTTCGCCCTCAGTTATCAAGCTGCTATTTAACGACTGTTCCAGACCATTTAGACGGTATTTACAGTGCCATCAAGGATAATGCCCTACTCTCTAAATTTGCGGGTGGCTTAGGTAATGACTGGACTCCTGTCCGTGCTATGGGTGCACATATTCAAGGCACTAATGGCAAGTCTCAAGGTGTTGTTCCCTTCTTAAACGTAGCTGATGCAACTGCTGTAGCGGTCAATCAAGGTGGCAAACGTAAAGGTGCTGTTTGTGCTTATTTGGAATGCTGGCATAAAGACGTAGAAGAATTCCTAGAATTAAGAAAAAACACTGGGGATGATCGACGACGTACTCATGATATGAATACTGCTTTATGGATCCCAGATTTGTTTATGATACGTGTTCGCGAAGACGGAGAATGGACTTTATTCTCACCAGAAGAAGTACCCGAGCTGCATGATCAATACGGTAAAGCCTTTGAAACTCTTTACAAAAATTATGAAGAAAAAGCGCGCCAAGGCTATATTCAAAACACAAAAACATTATCTGCCGTAAAACTATGGCGTAAAATGCTCTCTATGCTATTCGAAACAGGGCATCCCTGGATGACGTTTAAGGATCCTTGTAATTTACGCTCACCACAACAACATGCAGGTGTTGTACACAGCTCGAATTTATGCACAGAGATTACTCTTAATACTTCAGAAGAAGAAATTGCAGTATGTAATCTGGGCAGTGTGAACCTTCCCGCTCACATCAAAAATGGGCAACTGGATAAAGATAAATTAAAACGCACAATCACTACAGCCATTCGTATGCTGGATAACGTGATTGATATTAATTATTATTCCGTACCGCAAGCACGCAACTCCAACTTAAAGCATAGACCGATTGGTTTAGGTCTCATGGGCTTCCAAGATGCTCTTTATGAATTAAAAATCGATTATGCATCTCAAGAAGCGGTTGAATTTGCCGATTCGTCAATGGAATTAATCAGTTATTATGCCATTGAAGCGTCTTGTGATTTAGCTAAAGAACGCGGAAGCTACTCTAGTTATGAAGGTTCATTATGGAGCAAAGGCATACTACCAATTGACTCTATTAACTTGCTGCAACAAGCACGAAGCAACTATTTAGAGCAAGATCGTTCGCAACGCCTGGATTGGGAAAGCTTACGCGTTAAAGTTCGTACTCAAGGCATGCGTAACTCGAACGTCATGGCGATAGCACCTACTGCAACCATATCTAACATTTGCGGCGTGGCTCAATCGATTGAACCAACGTACCAAAACTTATATGTTAAATCGAATTTGTCAGGTGAATTTACGGTCATCAATCTTCATTTAGTTGCTGAGTTAAAAGCCCTCAATCTTTGGGATGAAGTGATGGTTAATGATCTGAAATATTTTAACGGTAGCGTACAACCTATCAGCCGAATTCCTGCTGAATTGAAAAAGCGTTACGCTACTTCGTTTGAAATTGACCCCATTTGGCTAGTTGATGCAGCCTCACGTCGACAAAAATGGATAGATCAGGCTCAATCTCTCAATATTTACATGGCTCAACCCTCAGGTAAAAAACTGGATCAACTGTACACACATGCTTGGACACGCGGATTAAAAACCACTTATTACTTGCGTAGTTTAGGGGCATCTAATGCAGAAAAATCAACAGTAACTGATGGTGCACTAAATGCGGTGAAGCTTATAGCTGAAGAACCCAAAGTATGTTCCATACTGGATCCAGACTGTGAAGCGTGCCAATAATTAGGGGAATTTCAATGCAAGAAACAAATATAATACATGAAGCGGCCCATGCTGGTGCTACCGGTTATGAAGCCTTGGAAATGGGTGCGGCACGGATTCACGTGGATGATAAAAAAATCATTAACTGCCGCGCTGATTTAAATCAGTTGGTTCCCTTTAAATATAAGTGGGCCTGGGACAAGTATCTAACTGCCTGCGCTAATCATTGGATGCCTAATGAAATTAATATGAGCGCTGACGTAGCGCTCTGGAAAGATCCCAATGGGCTAACAGATGACGAGCGTTTAATTATCAAGCGTAATTTAGGATTCTTTTCTACTGCTGATTCATTAGTTGCTAACAATCTAGTACTTGCTGTATACCGACATATTACTAACCCAGAATGTCGACAATATTTATTACGACAAGCATTTGAAGAAGCGCTTCATACTCATGCCTATCAATACGTCATTGAAAGCTTAGGATTAGATGAAGCAGAAGTATTTAACATGTATAGGGAGATTCCTTCGGTAGCTACCAAAGCCTCCTGGGCCCTACCCTTTACTCAAAGCTTAGGTGATGAAACATTCCATACAGGAACTGTCACTGATGACCAACGTTTATTACGTGATTTGATAGCTTTTTATGTGATTTTCGAAGGAATATTTTTCTACGTTGGCTTTACACAAATTCTATCCATGGGCCGCCGTAATAAAATGGTAGGAACATCCGAGCAGTTCCAATACATTTTACGTGATGAATCCATGCACATGAATTTTGGTATTGACGTCATTAACCAAATTAAAATTGAAAATCCAAATTTATGGACACCTGAATTTAAAGAAGAAATCATTCAATTAATTAAAGACGGTGTTGCGATGGAATACCAATACGCACAGGACACCATGCCGCATGGTATTTTGGGAATGAATGCAGAAATGTTTGAAGAATATTTACATTTCATTGCCAACCGTCGTTTAACTCAAATTGGCTTGCCTGAGCAATGGCCAGGTGCTGAAAATCCATTCCCTTGGATGAGCGAAATGATGGATTTGAAGAAAGAAAAGAACTTCTTTGAAACCCGTGTGATTGAGTATCAAGCTGGTGGCACGTTAAGCTGGGAAGATGAGCAATAAAAGTAATCTGATTGAAAAAAGGCGTCTTAGACGCCTTTTTAACGCCCCATAGTTTTTAACAATTAATAGCATTTACATCAAGACTTTACGCTCTTGTAGAGCTGGATTGTAAACCCAGCAAATAATCCTCCAAATGTCATACAATGCTGGGTTTTACAACCCAGCCTACGATTAACAGCAATTTTAATAACAAGCATGGATGAAGCAAAGCGCAATCCGGGAATTCAGTACCACCGATCTTTCAGCTCATCCAGGCAACGAACTCATCCACAGAAACCATGTATGTTTTTTTAAATGCCAAAATTCCTCATATCAGTCTAAAGCCCGAACCTGAATGCTCAAATCCGCATCAATCATAATCAATTTATTCACAGGCACATCATGCCATTCAGCATCAAAATCAGTTAATTTTTCAGAAGCAACCAACAGAGCCTGCGGCTTACCATTTGTTTTTAGCATATGATATTGACGATTTTTTTCCATAAAACGACTACCCAATGCGTAATGCATGGTTTCTGGCATCCTATTTTTATCAGTGCAATAACGACTGACAAACAACCGCCGACCATCGGTCAAACAAATATTAAAATAAGATGGAGCAGGTTGACTGTATTTTTTTATCAACTGAAGAATTTTCCTAAAAGTAGCCTCAAGTACATCAGCAACCACAGATAACCGGCTTAAATCTTTACCCTTGCCAAGTTGCAAAAACAACGCAAATAAATGCTCTGAATCTGTTTCACCTTGAATCCAATTATAAATGTCATCATCCAACAAATGACGCAAATGACGTTTAACAGCCATAAAATTCGCAATCTCACCATTATGCATTAACATCCACCGATCATGAACAAATGGGTGGCAGTTATACTGAGTGACACCGCCACCACTAGAGGCACGTACATGTCCAAAAAAAAGGGGGGATTTTATTTTTGCGGTCAAATTCAATAAATTATCATCGCTCCAAGCAGGTGAAATGGATCTAAATAAAGCAGGTGTCAAATCAATCTCAGGTGCATACCAACCTACCCCAAATCCATCCCCATTCGTAGGAATGCTTGACTCACGTGAATGCAAGCTCTGCATAACGATTGAATTGACCGGTTTAACCAAAACATTCTCTAACAACAGATGCGGTCCTAAATAAGCAATTAATCTACACATGACTGCTCCAAAATGATCACCTACCCTCTTAGCTTAGCTGATGTTATGTGTACTTGGTGAACGTTATTCAACATTATAACTTCACTTCACTTTTCTTTACAAATCTGTTACATTTTTCACATAAAAAAACAATCGAGGTGAGTAATGGCTCAAAAAACAAAAAAAAATACAGATTCCACTAACTCGTATTTCATATTAAAATGCTTGGCTGTAATGAGCGCTACCGCCCTATTTACTGCTGCAGTAACTGTAGGCGCACTAAAAACCAGCATGGCAACCACTGCATTAGTAGTAGCAACAACATCCTCTGCTCTTGCATTCCTCCCTCTCATTCCAGCGATATTAGCGGGAATTGCACTGGTTGGTTTTTTAGCTTACATATGCTGTAGTAAAAGTAATGGAATGTCTTATTGGAGTGTAAGCCCTGGTTACTCTGCAAACAGTTACCCTTACTACTCAAGTATTTTTGCTAGCAGCTATCGCCCTGGTGGAATAACGCATGGACATGGTGGTGCGATCTATGGACATGGTGGCTCAATGCCTGGACATAGTGGGGGAACCCATGGGCATGGTGGTGGTGCAGGCTCTGGATCTGGTGGCGTAATCCACAGCCATAGCAGTGCCACTACGACTCACGGCCATCGCTAACAGCTGATCTTTTCAATCCATTTTGCGTGGATTTTTACTCCTAATAAAGGTAAAATAAGCTCTTACGTCCTGGTGGCACAGCTGGATAGCGCAGCCCCCTCCTAAGGGGCAGGTCGGCGGTTCGAATCCGCCCTAGGACACCAATTAAATTTTTCCTGCATTTTGCAGTACATCACGTTCATCAAACTCAAGAAATTTGTCTAATCGTGTAGCCCAGTCCTCCATCGTCATAGGAATTTTCCGTTTGGACCATGTTCCCAACTCGTGAGCCCTATATGTGATTTGTTGCTATCAGCACGTTCGAGCACAAATTCAGATGCAGTACAACCATGAATCACATAATGCAGTTTATTTTGCGCTTTAGCGAAAAAATCTCGAGTAGTTGGTGCAACTTTATTGTAATCAACGCTAGTTGAATAAATATCTGTAATTTTTTGATAAAGGCGACGCTCACTAAGAAGAATTTTAGCTTTTTTCCATTTTCAAGTCTTTTCTTACTGTTCGAACATCAACATCAAACAACTCTTCTTTCCATTTTTCCAGCGTGACTCATTTGTGAAAATCAATACTTCTTTCATTGTTAAATACTTATTATCTTTTCAATAGAGATTCAATATCTCAATTTACAATGGTTATCGCAAATCCCAGATAACCATTGTAAAGTTCATTAAATTTAAAAACTAAAGTACTATAAATTTGAAATGACGCCACAAGCTATACGCGAACCTCCTCCACCTAAGGGAGGATTGTCTGAGTAATTATCTCCATTTTCATGGATCATAAGCGTTAGTCCTTGCAAATCGCTCACATGAAGTCTTGGGGCTAATGTTACAAGGGTTGCTTTGCCATTTATGTCAACATACAAGGCGGGTAAATCACCTAAATGCCCTTTTCCATAAGGCCCTTGATGACTTTTAGTCTCTTGTGGATCAAAATGCCCGCCAGCATGGTTTCCCATATCGCCACAGTCAGGATGCTGATGCAAATGCAACCCATGCAAACCAGGTGTTAAATTCGCTAGATCAGGTTGAATTAGCAAGCCGTAACGAGTATCAGTAAAAATAACTCGACCCAGCGACACGCTTTGATTATCCTGATGAGTAGAATATAAAGTCGCAGAAGTCGTATCTGCCTGGCTCGTACTCGCCCATAGAAATAGGATACCTAAAATAACTTGATGTTTTTTCATTTTAAATCTCCAAATTAAGGTTGTTGTCAGCGCAACCGTAAGCAGTTACTAATGCATTGAGTATAGCAGCAAGACGTAAAACAGTCTGAATTGCAATTTTTGTAACCGAATGCTCTAATAATTGTTTAACGTGTGAATGAACACACAATCCACAACCATTGATAGCTGATACAGCCAAAGCAAACAACTCAAAATCGACTTTATCTATACCGTGATGAATTAAACCATTCATACGCAAATTTGCAGGCATTGCAGACAGCTCTTTATTTTCTGCTAAATGAATTGCTCGATAATAAATATTATTCATAGCCATTAAGCTTGCCGCGGTTTTTGCAGCAAAAAATAAATCCGAAAAACCTGCATTTTGGCTTTCAAATTCAAGTGCACGAATAAGTGTTTTATTTTTAAGACTATAAGCAATAGCTAATGCACTACCGTAAAATTGGGTTGAACTTAATCCAGATGATTCAATATTCCCAAATAAATTGCTAAGATTTAAACGAATATCTTTTGCATAATCGGGTAAATTTTCTTTTATTTGTTCAAGTTTCATTGTTAATCTCCTAAAGTGTTTCGCCACCTATAGGACGGTTACATGGACACAGTTCATCAGTTTGTAAACCATCTAAAATGCGTAATACTTCTTGAGGGCTACGACCTACTTGTAACCCATTCACGCTAACATGCTGAATCGTATTTTCAGGATCAATAATAAAAGTAGCTCGTAAAGGGACCCCACTTTCGTGGTCGCGAATTCCAAAACCATCTGTCAATTGTCCTTTGACGTCAGCAAAACTGTATTGATTTAGCCCTTGCAAGTCATTGTGCTCGCGACGCCAAGCAAGCTTTACGAATTCGTTATCCAAACTTCCACCTAATACAATGGCATCTCGCTCAGCAAATTCATTTGCTAATTTTGCAAATTCCACAATTTCTGTAGGACATACAAACGTGAAATCTTTAGGGTAAAAAAACAGCACCTTCCATTTTGTTGGGAAGCTTTTTTCTGTAATAGTTTCAAAAGCAGATTGCTTATTTTCCTCAGGATGATTAAAACCTGGTTTCACCGCAATGATGTTGAAGCTTGGTATTTTTTGGCCTATGGTTAACATGATTTTTTCCTCATTAAGTCATTATTTCCAAGTCAGTATAGCTATGGTGTATAATTAGTTAAAATGAATTAAATTTATTAGATTAATCGAGAAAATCGATGAAAAAACTCCCCACCTTAAAACAATTGCAATATCTAGTGGCGCTTTTTGATTATCAGCACTTTGGTAAAGCCGCCGATGCTTGTTTTATTAGTCAATCCACCATGAGCGCATCAATAGTGCAGCTTGAAGAGACATTAGGTATTCAACTCTTAGAGCGAGAACATAAAACTTTCATTTTTACATCTTTAGCTGCGGATATTGTTGAAAAGAGCCGCTCGCTTATTGAAAATGCTCAAGAGTTAATGGATTTTGCGAAGTATGAAGGTAAATTAATGCATGGTGTTTTACGTTTAGGATGTATCCCAACGATTGCGCCCTTTATTATGAGTCGATTAGTATCGCTCTGCCATAAAACATATCCGGAATTAAAATTATTAATCCGAGAAGACACGACTGACAATTTAATTCATTCACTAGAAATTGGTGAGATCGATATCATTATTCTGGCCTTGCCTTATCCAACAAAAAATTTATATACCCGGATTTTATGTCAAGATCCTTTTCAATTAGTTTTACCAGAGACTTGGTTAGATAAAATTGAAGGGAAATCCGTCGATTTATGGCCCGATGAATGTATTTTCTTTTTAGAAAAAGAGCACTGTTTAACGGGCCATACACTGCAGGCTTGTGCATTAAAAAATAGTAAAAAAATAAATCCATTTTTTGCAAGCAGCCTTCATACGCTCATGCAAATGGTCATTTCAGAACTTGGTGTTACTATTTTTCCTCAGCTGGCAATTGACAGCGGGATTCTAGCTGGTTCGAATTTAATTACTCATTCTTTGCCAGCTAATGCATATCGCGAAATTGGGATGGCGTGGAGAACCACATCTCATAAACAAAATAGTTACCAATTATTTGCTGATTTGGTTAAAATAGTGATAACGCAACTCATTAACTAAGCTCATACACTATTTAAGATTTTGCCTGCCAATCAATATAGATAATACCCCCAAAGCGCGGAGATTTTTGTGGTATTATTAATACGATTCTTGAAACTCACAGATACATGGCTACTTTAAACTATCAGATGCATAGAATGCTTAAACAAGCATCCGCTATTAATAAAGTCTTTTTAACTTACCAAAAACTCGTATTTAAATTGACTTATGATTTTTTAAACAACGATAAACCCACTCCAAAATAACTTTTGAGGGTAATTGAATGTGGTATAAATATCAGGGGGAGGAAACTGTTATAATTAACCTATACGTACAGCCAGGAGCTAAGCGCACGGAGATAACAGGGCTTCTCGGTGATGCACTGAAAATTCGATTAAATACACCACCGGTTAACGGTCGCGCAAACGATACTTTACTCGCATGCCTAGCTTCATGGTTTAAAGTGCCCCTTAGGCAAGTGTCGTTAAAAAGAGGTGATAAATCCCGACATAAACTGGTAGTGATAACAGGCAGTCTTGTTAATCCTGATGATTTATTGCCTAACCAATCGACAGTTTAATTCTTTTGGCCTCGCCCGCTCAGTGGAGCGATAAGGATTGATATCTAAACCACCACGTCGAGTATACCGTCCATACACGCTAAGCTTTTCAGGCTTACAATGATTCATAATGTCTATAAAAATCCGTTCGATGCATTGTTCATGAAATTCATTGTGATTGCGAAATGAAACCAAATATTTCAGCAACCCCTCTCTATTGATTTGATTGCCTTTATATTCTATTTGCACACTACCCCAATCTGGTTGATTGGTTATCAGACAATTAGACTTCAATAAATCAGAGTATAATATTTCTTCTACTTTATTCTCTTCTACAAAAAGAAAATCTGGATCAACAAGATACACCGAACAAGGCACATCGAGATCATCGATGCATTCACCTCTAAGTTTAGATTGAATTTGGGTGAGTTTTTCTTCTTTTAAAGACAGCACTCTAACCTGCACATCCCCTTTCAACCGTTTAGATAAATCTTGTTCTACTGTATATCTTACTTCCTCACTGTCTTTAAATTGAGTGTTATTAAATGAATTAAAGTAAAGTTTTAATGATTTTGATTCGATTAAATAGGGTGTTTCACAATCATAAATAATCTCAGCCACTGCAACGATGGGTTTTCCCTTCTCATTGAGCCATGACACTTCATAATGATTCCAACAATCAAAGCCATAAAAAGGCAATTGATTAGCTTCAATACCAATTTCTTCACGCTTTCCAGCACGAGGAATAGCAAATAATCGTTCAGGGTTGTAATGCAAATCATAACTAGAGGATAACCCTAATTCAGATTGCTCCGGTTTAATTTGGTGTTTATTTTCTGATTTATCACTCATACACTGGAACTCCCCCATATTAACGGGCACTTATAGCAAAATTATTGTTCTTAGCTGGTTCAGTAGCATATGAAAAGTATAAATTCTTGTCAAATAACTTAAACTGCAAAATGAGTTGCATCAATTGGTGCAAAACATGCTAAAATTAAATATATGGTTCAATCAGGAATATCTTATGAACATGCAACCACAACCCAGTGCAAGCTATGTATTAGCTGTGGCGCTCAATAATTTAAAAGACATTCTTCATCTTTCTAATGAGGAAATATCTCAAATTATCGGGGTCCATCGTAATACATTAGGGCGTGCCCTAAAAAATAAAGACATTAATTCTCAAAGCAAAGAAGGTGAGTTGTCGCTATTGCTCATCCGTGTTTATCGCTCATTATTTGCTCTCAATGGAGGTAATATCGAAGCAATGAAGCATTGGTTAAAAACGAATAACCGACACATACAAGGCATTCCTTTAGATACAATGAAAACTGTTTTAGGTTTATCTCGAGTAGTAAATTATTTAGATGCTATTCGAGGAAAGATATGAGTAGTGAAATAGATATATGGCAAAAAGCTTCTGGGAAAGATCAGATAAAACCAATGATGGCAAAAATTTATCGATTAGTCGAATCGCAAGAACAAAGTGCAACCTTAGGCTTAGTTAATACTGTCTATGAACAAGGCATTTTAGAGGAGCTCATTGAATCAACCAAAAGCCTCTTCCCTGCCAACTCTCATTCTTTACATTATTTATTAAAAACCCCTTTTCGCTATCCACCTCTTAAATATGGCTCGAGATTTGGAACAACTTTTGAACCAGGAATATTTTATGGTTCATTCAATATAGAAACAGCCTTGTCAGAAACTGCCTATTATCGCTTTGTGTATCTTCTGGGCCCTGAGGAGCCTTTTCAACATATTATTTCTAGTGAATACAGTTCTTTTTCAGTGCAAGTAAGAAGTGACCTGGGTGTCTTTTTAGACAAATCGCCTTTCTCTAATTATGAATCCTCTCTTACATCAGCGACCTCTTATATGGCAACACAAGCATTAGGTGCCTGTATGCGAGAATCTGGAGTAGAGATATTTCAGTACATTTCAGCACGAGATAAAAACAAAGGTAAAAATGCCGGGTTATTTACACCCAAAGCATTTCAGAGCACCAAACCATCTGAATTAACCACCTGGTTATGTCAAACAAGTATTATGGAAGTAGGCTTTTTATCGAAAGAAACCAAACAAAGAATATTATATCAACAACAGGAATTCTGGGCGGAAGATTTTTTCCCTTCCCCAGCGATATAAGAACGTCTTAAGTATCTCTTAAGGCTTTATAAAGTATAATACGATTATCTAAAAATAGGTTGGAATTAGAATGCCCCCACGTCAGATGAACCAAAACTGTGCCGAAGAGATGTTAAGCCGCGCAGCTGCTTTAGTTCTTAAGGTTCAATTAACATTTAACTATCCGGAGTCAGTTTCAGATGCTCAAGTTGATCTAGGGCCTGCCTTTTCATACAGTGATGATAATGAAAAGAAAACTTGGTTTAGTGGTTGTAGTAAAGTTGCGTTAGAAAATTCCTTTAAAACCCTTGATAAAAAAGCAAGTTATTTATTGCGTACAGGCACAAGTGATGGTGCGGGACATTGGCAAACACTTTATTTTGATCGTACTGTAAACGGTTGGATTAATTACTCTACTGAAAGTAATAATTACCAAGCAACAGCGAATGAACAGTTAACACCGCAGGGAGAATCGTTGCTTACGGTTAATGCAAAGTGGGGCTTAGAGCAGGGTGAGCATTTATTTTTTCTGGTTGAAGCAACCCATCAAAATTTAGTTAATGCCACAAATTATTTGTATTATCTAAGGACAACGGACCAGGCCGAAGCGTTAGATTACCTGTATAAACATCAAAAAGAGCTCAAATTTGATGAGCAAATCCTGCAACAATCCATATTAAATCAAGCCCGCAGTCTTTACAGCCCAGAGCAAGAACAATTTAGAGTAAATTTTAACATCTTATTAGAAAAACTTAATCAGATTAAAGGATGTGAAAAACTTAGCAAAGATTTGACGACTCAAGTCACCACTCTTTTTCAAGGCCCTATAACAACTGATAACTTAGACACTTTTAAAATAACTTGTAAAACCACCCTTGCTACGGCTCAAAAAGAATTTAAAAAGCATCAAGGTTGGCATGCCTTACATCCAATTTTAAAAGGCTTTTTAGGCCTATTAGCAGCGCTCACCATTATCCCCGCAATCGTTGTCCAAGTCGTAACAGACCATAGGTATAAAGGTACATTTTTTAAGCAACCACCTACGGCATTATCTCAAGCAGTTGAGCCAGTTCAAAATGACATTAATAACTTATTAGATTCCGGCATCATCTAATAGAAACGGGTCGGTGCGCCCATCGAAGCTTGGCGCACAAACTCTTACGAAATGAATTATCAAACATCTAAAGAAGTAGCAGGTAAATTTTCTATCGAGGCACATGGTGCTCTTCTCTTGGCCTTGGGACTTTCAGAAGAGAAAAAAGCATCTCTTTTATCCATAGACTCTTTCCTAAACTGATCGTCAGCTATCTCCATAAGTTTCATTGCATCCATTGCTTCCGTTGCTTCTTGATAAAATTTCATACTCGCTGTCTCGGTTGTGGCTAATACAGCTGTTACATTGGAAAAATTATTAAATGAACGCAAGTGCGCTGCATCATTATCCAGCATCACAAAATTTTTATGACGTAATTCAGGAAGCTTTTCTATAATTGCTTTAAAACGAACTCCTTTAGGCAACAACTGAACTATTATTGGATGCTTATTCAATATGATGGCATCAGTTATTGCCGAATGAAACCGACATTCTCGCATTTTTGCACTTACCTCTTCCGTTAGATTAAGATTTTCGGTCAATTCAGCAAGGATTTCTTTAGGCCACACACCGGAAGTCATTATAATAACGCCATCATGATCTGTATAAGCACTTTGTATAAGTGCTGAGATTTTTTCTCTGTTAATAATATGAAAAATATGATTATACCCTTGCCAAAAAAGACGACATGGATTAGGCGATAAAATGTGATCTGGATGAACTGGATACTCTGACTCCACATGCTTTATAACGGTTTCATCGAGATCTAAAATTAAATAAGCCATGCTGTGCTATCTCCTACGGAATTATTACTGAGTTCATTTTTATTGACAAATATTATACACCCAACCCCAAAACAGATCAAAATTAAACCATCATCCATATAAAATATTTAATACAAGGCGTAACCAGTTGATTTAATGCAACTTAATGATAAAATAATGTTCAACCCTGCTGGTGTTTCACTTTATCTCAAGAGAATTCTAGTGAGTAGAACAAAAATTGGTCCCATAAAACATGCATTTTTTACTAGATCATTTCAGAATGTTGACCACATTTCCTTTAAAGTGGCTGATTTTGATTTAAATGAGTTAAAATTTGAATTTTTTTCTTTATACCAATTATTTATTTCAAATAAGAGCCATTTTGAAAAAAACATTGAGATCGCTTTTTTACTCCATTTTCTGTGTGATTTAATGCTGTTTCATTATCAAAGCAATGAAAATAGCCCCGAATTAAAGAAATTAAAAAAACAAAAAGAAGTAATCACTGAATTTATTAAACAACAAGGCCAACGACTTCCCAATGAACTGCATCTTCTTTTATTAAAAACCCATGAAATTCCCAGTGAAGAACACCCCTTATTTTTTAAAGGCATATCTAAGCTGTCTCAATATGCAGGTAATATCAATTCAAATCGATCAAAGTTTGGATACAGTCGTAACTTAGCCGCTAATATATTGATGCTAGTGGAAAAAAGCTCTTTTTTTTATTTTATTCAAAGGCTGCAGCAAGTCATTGGACATCAATTTACCTTTGCAGAGGGAATAAATTTTTTAAATAAATCACGAGAGCCATCGGCCATCTTAGGAATCATCCTTTCATTTCTGCGCTTTCTTCTTAATCTCATCATGCTAATGAAAAAAACCTTAGAAGCCGCAATAAATTCAGTATTTTCTGTGGCCAAAGTATTAAAACAAGAACTTCAAGAACGTGGTTTTATTATGGCAAATGATTTTGTTTGGGGCACTGTGACTTTATTAACCACCTACAATAATTTGTTTCATATTTCTTCGCTGGCTGTACCACCCATTACTTTAATTTTCCTAGTATTTGACTTCTTATTACTCTCAGGCCAATGGCTTTACCAAGGCCTCGAATACAATCGACGCAAGCATGAGCTGGCCACAGAGAAAAAACAAGCAAACGCTGTTGAACAGAGCATTATTCAAAGACAGCTGGATATTTTAGAGGATGAATGGAAAGCCAGCGTTCATTATTATGCCATCAATATACTGGCTGCAACCATACTAGCCTGTGGTTATGCTCTCACCTTGCTATGCAGTGGCCCAGTGGTACTCTTAGGCATAGCTCTTGTGAGTATGTTAGGAAACGCTTTATATAATACAGCTAATGACTATAAAAAGTATCAGCAAACTCGAATCGCACTACACCGAGAACAATTAAATGGCGCTCTTTTAGAGGATGAACAACATCATCTCTTATTGCAACTATTGAATAAGGAATGCGATCAAAGTCAGAGCGATTTTTGGAAGACTTTGGCATACAATGTAGGCGGAATAGCTTTTATTATTAGTGCTACTATTATTTCCTGGCCTGTTGCTGTTTGCTTAACTGTAGCCTATCTTGCCTATCAGTTAAAAAACACTTATCAAAATCATTCTCATCATACCGAAACGCCCTCTCATGATATCTATAGACTTATTCAGCCAAAACCAGCTGCGGATGGCGCTTCTGGCGAGTTAGTTTTAGCGCATAACTTCAACTAAATTTACTATTTTGCATATTGCTTATTTCACCTCCCTACTTTTTTTAAAATTCTCTACTATAGTTAAAAAATAAGAATAACAAAATCAGGGGATACCATGTTATTGCGATGGAGTCTTACAGCCATATTTTTATATACTTTTACCCTTCCAAGCTTTGCTGAAGAAGAGCGTCAAATCGCCATTACTATTGATGATCTACCCTTTGTAGGCTCTGGAACAAATACCCCTTCTAGCTTAAAGAGAACTCAAGATAGATTCATGGCAATCGTCAAAGCTTTCACTGATTATCAAGTGCCTGCTACTGGTTTTGTGATTGGTGGTGCCGTGGCAAAAAATGAGTGGGATTTACTCGAAATCTTTAGAAATCAGGGCTTTAATTTAGGGAATCACACATACACCCATGAGGGATTAAACCAAATGAGTGCCGAAAAATACATCGCAGACATTGAACATGCTGACACCGTTTTGGCCCGAGTGATGACCCATCCTAAATATTTTCGCTATCCTTATCTTGCAGAAGGAACTGGTGAGAAAAAACAAAAGGTTCAAACTTATTTAGCACAACATCAATACACCATTGCACCAGTCACTATTGACAGTAAAGATTATGAATTTAATGCAAGACTCTACAAGATTCCTTACAGCAAAAGACCTCAACATATTAATGAATTTAAAAAAAGTTACTTAGCTTATATATGGAAACAAACTTTAGCGGCAGAACGTCGAGCACATAAAGTAGAAGGACAACCTATCAAACAAATTTTACTTATTCATGCTAATTTGTTAAACAGTTTCTGCTTGGAAGATGTTCTTGAAATGTATAAAAAGAATGGATATAAATTTATTAGCTTGGATGAGGCATTAAAAGGTAATAGCGCACAGCCTATCACTGCCGGGATAGAATCCAGTAACTTCCAGCTGCTACCTTATCATTAGAAGAGTTGCCGTTCAAAGCGATTCAAATTTAAAGTGCCAATGTATGACGTAGGTCTTGAAAAGTTAGATTGTCGTCAGCTCCTAGGACTGAGGTTTTTTATTTTGGAGATTATCCTATGTTGAATGAAAAACAAGATAGAGATATTGCGAATTTAGAAGAAATGATTCGGGAATTTAGAACCCTCCTTATTGGAGCCCAAAATCAGAATATTCCTATTCCTAATGCAGAAAAAATACATGAGTATCTGCCGTTAACTAATCTTCCAACTGATATTCCGGCTAAAGAGAAGGATAACCTGTTTAATCAAAGGAGAGATAATTATTGTCTAGCAGTTCAGTCTTTTATTGATGGTGTTAAAACGGTCACCCCTAAAAAGCCTGAAGAAGCAAGCTGCTTTATAAGGATTCTTCGTTTTATTTTACGTAGTGAAAAACTGTTTCAAAGCAACGATGAAAAAAGCTACAACAGGCAAATGGAATCAAGTTTTGCGCTTACGAAATTGATAAAATTAAACCAATTAGAAGAGAAGATCTCAACACTAGCGCCGCCTACCCCGGATGAAAAAGACAACTCATTACCAAAAACACATCCTTGATTAGCTTCGTTGCATCACGACTACTTCTTAGGCTAACTCACTTTTTTCTCTAGCCGGGATATTGCCTGACGAGGTAATAACAACCAATAATGACCACTATTTTTCATATGCCCGGCAATTAAGGTAGCCTTATCGCCCTCACCCCAAAATACATCACCACGAATCTTACCGCGAATCGCGCCACCTGTATCTTGAGCAATCATCAATCGCTGCATGGGCTTACTGATATTAGGATGTTGACTATCTGGGCGTGTGGTATTTAACCAAAGCGGTGTGCCCAGAGGAATCCATTGCGTATCCACTGCTAAAGAATAGCCTGCAGTTAAAGAAACACCTTGCGTACCTAAAGCGACTCCTTGATCCATTTTACGAAAAAAAACAAAGGATTTGTTTTGATTAATAACAGCATCTAACTCTTCTGGATGTTCTGTTAAATAACGTTTAATAGTCTGCATAGAAGCTGTATCACGACTCATGACACCTTTTCTAATTAAGACCGCGGCAATGGCAGTATACGGCATCCCATTTTGGGCATCATAACCGACAGAAAGTGTTTGGCCGTTTTCGAGCTCAATGACTCCTGAACCTTGAATTTCTAAAAACAATCGATCTATAGGGCTGTTTATCCAAGCTAAAACATGCGCTTTTCCTTTAAGAGCCCCTTCATTGATTTGCTTGCGACTATAATAAGGCACCAACCTGTTATTCTTTACACGACCAAAAATCCGACGATTTTTTAGATCGTTAAAAAACACACTCAAATTAACAGTAACCAAATCCTTAGGGGTTTCATATAAAGGAACACTAAATTCCTTAGATTGGGTGTAACTTCCCTTGATTGCGGGAACATAATACCCTGTAAACAGTCCTGGACCTGATTTTTTATCATAAAATTCTACAGGAAGAAACCACTCATGGAAAAACGCTTTAGCCGTCTTTTCAGTGACAGGATTCACAGCTAAAGCCGCATCACAAGCAGGCTGCCAATCCTTAACCTTCAGCTCTATATGCTCTGTTCCGACAATTTTTTCAGGATTTTGTTTAATAAAGGCGCGACAGGAGGTCTGAAATGTCAGCAATGACTTTTTCAATTCCGCAGACTCCCATCCTGGAAGTTGCTTAAAAGTAACCTGTTTGAACATAGAAGCAGGCTGCGCGAACCAAAACCACCAGGCACATGCGCCTAAAGCAATTAAGAAGAAAAGTAATGTAGTAACGAGTAATTTTGTTTTCATAATGAGGGCTATTTTTACACATTTTGAGATATATTACAACTAAAAAATAGCTTTTTAGCCTACCTAAATTTAATCCAGACTTAATATTTATTTAATTTTTATTAGCTATACTTAACATTAGTAGAACTAACTGGATTTTAATATCATGAAAATCAAAGAAGAAAAAATTGCAATTCCAAGTAAGCTTGGTTTAAAACCTGATCCAATGGAACCTATAACGAAAGAAGATATTATTAATAACGAAGCAATGATTAAAAAATACATCAAATCATCACGTCAACATCTTGAAAACCTCAAAGCAGAACTATATCACGTCGTTGATACTGGATATGAGAATGCAGAACATTATTACACGCAGGGTTCAGAAGCAAATTTTAATGTGGTGCCTTCTTTTTTCCTTGAAAAGGCTTACACAATCCAAACGTTTGATGAAAAGGGAGAGGCGATTCGTAATCGAGATCAACTTTATATCGATGCGGGTACGGATTTTTCAAAATATTGTTCAAAAAAAGACGTTATCCTTGATCAAGACAAACTACTTTTAAATGACGCAGGTATAATGATAGGCTCCATTAATTCAGCTATAAGTCAACTAAACAAAACTGAAGCCTCTCTAAAAAAGAAGGAATATGAAACTGCGGGAGGGGAGTTTCAGGTTGTACCAACTTATATAAAGGGGGTTTTAGGTAACGCAAAGAAATCAAAATTGGTAGAAATGGTACCCAACAGTATCATAAGAAAAATATTATCTGCCCTATCAGATATTGTATCCAATATTACAAACTTTTTTTCTAATCTTGGAAAATCAAAACTTCAACAAGACACAGACAAATTTAATTCCTACAAAAAAAAATATGACGCTAAAGAAAAAGCTCAAACCAATAACTCAACTACAACGCCTGATCCCGAGGAGTCAAGCCCTCAGCTCAAATAGCCTGGATGCAGCCAAATCCAGGCTATAAAAACATATCATCTAATGAACCAAAATAACGCCAACTGCTCAGGCCTGTTTTGACTGAATGCCCTATCGTTGAACACTTGGTTTCTGAGCTTGTGGCAATAAATCTTAGTTGCAATAAGGAATGAGGTATTCCATCTATCAATTGTATTATAGAAATTCGTCGATGATTTGTTGCTCTTTTTTTTCCATCTATACTCACAATCAAACAAGGAAACGTTCCTAATTCTTCAATATAATAGCGATAATTTTTAAATAAACACCCCTTATTATGCAAAAGTCGTTGAATTGTGCCATTAGCTGAATCACTATGAGCCATACAAGAGGTATTATGGGAGGTGCGAACCAGCTTTAGTGCCACCTCTTCCAACTGATAAAACTGTTGATGCTCTTGCTCTTGTTGGGTAATTGACTTCTGATACACCAACAACTGTTGCATGAAAGCTAATACCAAAAGACTA
>JAOATK010000034.1 GCA_030158115.1 Legionella sp. | reverse complement strand
CGTATTCTACTCATTTCAGCTTCCGTGTCAAACACTTTTTTACCTTTTTTTAAAATGTTTTTATGTAATCACTTAGACCGCATCATATCGATTCTTTTTATGTCATTTTGGTTTTTTTTTCAATAGGCCGGCTTTTTTAAGTGACTTATCTGTGAATTACAGTGTGCTAGGATGGGTAATGTAATTTATTTGGTTTCGTAGGTATAGAAAGTTATATCGTATTGATTCTTTTCATCGCTAGGATGAAATTTTTCAAGAATACACTTCCATTTTAGTTCATCGATTTTTGGAAAAAATACATCGGCAATAAATTGGTGATGTATTCGGGTGATATAGAGTCTAGTTGCCTGATTAATTGTTTCATTAAATAGGCGTTCACCACCAATAATCATAATTTCTGGATATTCTTTAGTATGATTCAGGGCTTCTTCTAAAGAATTAGCAATAACTACACCTGGAATTTCTGACAAAGAATGGCTTATTACAATGTTTAAACGACCTGGGAGGGGTTTACCAATAGATTCAAACGTCTTGCGGCCCATAATAACAGGCTTTCCCATAGTTATTGTCTTAAAGTGTTGTAGATCTGCAGGTAGGTGACAAAGCAATTGATTATTAAATCCCAACCCTCTTGCCTTATCAATTGCAGCAATTAAACTGATTGTTGTCATTATTGCATCCTAGATAAGGCCATCTCTTTTGCCATATTAACTGCGGCAATCATTGAACCTGAGTCTAGTAAATTTTTCCCTGCCAATTCAAGAGCTGTTCCATGATCTACTGATGTGCGAATAATGGGCAAGCCTAAGGTAACATTCACAGCCTCATTAAAACCAGCATACTTAAGAACAGGTAAACCTTGATCATGGTACATGGCAACGTATGCATCACAATCTTTAATATGTTCTTTTATAAACATAGTATCTGAAGGCATTGGACCCTGTACGTTGATACCTTGTTTTTTTAGTCTATTTAATGCGGGTGTAATAACTTCTATTTCTTCACGACCTAAATATCCTGACTCCCCGGCATGAGGATTTAAACCCGCTACTTTAATACAAGGATTTTTGATTCCAAAATCATTGACTAAAGAATCTTGCAATTGAGTAATTACCTGGATAATTAATTCTGAAGTAATCGCATTAGGCACCTCACGTAAAGGCAGGTGAGTTGTAACTAAGGCTACTTTCATTTCAGCACATGCAAGCATCATGACTACAGTATCTATATTATAAAATTGGGCTAAAAACTCCGTATGACCTGTGAAGGGAAAGCCTCCTGCATTAATGTTTGCTTTGTGAACTGGCGCTGTAACTAATCCAGAAAACTCTCCGCGACTACATAATTCAGCAGCTAAACTTAATAACTCAATCACATAAGCTGCATTTTGAACATTTAATTGGCCACTAAGAACTGGGGCTGAGCAAGGCACATGAAGTACATATAAATGTCCTGCTTGAAACTCTAACATTTGCCCATTTTTATATTCAGTGAAACTAATGGGTTGATTTAATTCTTTTGCTCTAGACTCTAGCATATCCAGATCACCTGCAACGACTAGAGGAAAATCATAATTAGCAAGGGCTAGACAAAGATCTGGGCCAATTCCAGAAGGCTCGCCGCTACTGATGAGCAACGGCTTCATGCCAATTCCTTTTCAACAACATTAACATAAGCATCCGTACGGATATGTTGTTGCCAATTTTGTACAGCTTCTGCAAATTTTCGTTGGTGTAAATATTGACGAACTTGTTGCTTTTTAAAGGCAACGGAATCATCTTGCTGCTTTCGTTCTAAAACCTCAATTAAATGCCACCCAAATTGGGTCTTTACTGGTTGACTTACTTGTTTTAACGGTAGTTTATCCATGGTTTTTTCAAACTCTGGAACTACTTCTCCAGGAGTAATCCAACCTAAATCCCCGCCTTTTATAGCACTGTTTGTATCTAGAGAATATTTCTTAGCCATTTTTGCAAAATCTTTACCCGCTTTTAGCTGCTGGTAAATATTATTGACTTGCTTTTTAGCATCCTCAGGAAGCGTACTTGCGTCAGGCTTCAACAGAATATGACGAACATGTGTCATAGTAATTACATGATGTTGATTATTACCGCCGATCGCGACTAATTTAATTAATTGAAAACCATTACCTGCACGCAAAGGTCCTGCAACTTGCCCTTCTTTCATAGTCACTACTTCTTTGGCAAATAGCTCTGGTAGTTCGGCTAAATGTCTTTCGCCCAAGTCGCCCCCTTCTAATGCATAATCCCCACTAGACTGTTCTACAGCTAACCGACTGAAATCATCGCCTTGTTTTATTTGAGATAATAATTTTTCTGCGCGAACTTTGGCTTTATTAACTTGTTCAGGAGTCGGTTCATCATTTAAGGGGATGATAATATTTTGCAGATGATACGTTAAGTGGGTACGATCGATAGGCGTATTACCTTCGGTTTTCAAATATTGTTCAACTTGTTCGCTCGTAATCACCACCTCTTGACCAACTGCCTTTTGCTGTAAATTGGACAAGATCATTTCTTTTCGAATATTGTCTCGATAATCATTCCAGCTTATGCCTTGTTTTGTCACTTCTTCTCGCATTTGGGATAAAGTAATATGACTTGCAGCAGCAATTTTTTCAATCGCTTGAGTAAGCTCAGCATCATCTACTGCAATACCATGTTGCTTGGCCATTTGCATTTGTAAATCCACATCAATTAAATGTTGTAATACTTGTTTTCGTAAGACATTTTCAGGAGGCAATTGTATTCTTTGTGCTAAAAGTTGTTTTTGAGTTAGTGCTACTTCTTTATCAAGCTCGCTTGAAGTAATGACACCGTTGTTAACAACAGCAACTACTTTATCTAATAGCTGTTGTGCTTGTGAGATACCAACAGCAAGAAACAATACGTAACCGAATGCTATTTTCTTATACATGCATTAATCCTTATTTAACTTGTTCCGAGCTATGTAACGCGATAGCTGTATTCTTGCGATTAAAATCAATAAGACACTAAGTTATTTTTAATCAAAATACAAGCAACTTTATTTAATTTCCACCATTATTTAATCTAGCGATGGAAGGAATCATTATAGCCTGGAATATAGGTATTCAAAATACTATTAGGATCGCTATTAGCAACAGAGCCTAAACCTTTTAACAAAATTTGGAAATAAATATTATTATTATATTGAGGCTGATACCCAGCACTTAAACTCTGAAATGTGCGCCCACCAATAACGCGTATCGCCCAACAGCAGCTGTCATATTGCATCCCTAATAAGGACATCATACTGTAATCTTTACTAATATTATAACTATAAGCACCAATGGAACTCCATTTGTCGCTCATAGGAAGGGAAAAAGCAACAATACCCTGATTCAAAGAAGTATTAACTACTCCATTATTTCTTACCAAAGTTGGGTCCCCATTCACCAAATAACTGTATCCAAAATTAATAATAGCATTGGGTGACGGTTGATAATGCAAATTCAAATCACCATTATTAGTCGAAGAAGTCGCAGGGTCCCATATATAGTCTCCTGTAAGACTCCAGGCTGAATTAAGCTTGTAACTGGCTCGAGAAGCAATAGGGGATAATCCAAAAAAAGGAGATTCTTGACCAATTTCATTGGTGTTTGCAAAACAAGGCTCCGTCAAACTACGACATAGTTGCACTCTTCGCTCAGAAAAATATTTAATTTGTCCAATAGAAAAAGCCGCTCGCTCTGTGCCTGTTCGCTCAGACAACCAGCGGCTTGTCAGAGCATAAGATAATTGATTAGCATCCCCAATTCGATCAAAACCTGAAAAACGATTCGTTCGAAATAATTGATCTATATTAAATATCATATTACCACTGTCATATATAGGGATAGGACTTTGATCTTGATAAGGTACTCTTAGATAAAAAACAGTAGGTTCTAGGGTTTGGGTAAAAGCATCCCCCATTGAATTGAAACTACGCTCAAAAAATAATCCACTGCGTACCGAATAACGTGGAATAAAACGATTGAAATCTGAATGACCTAGCCCCGAACTGCTATTCACCTCATAATAATTTTCTACAAATTCAACTGAAGGAGTAATATATCCCCATGATTTTGTCTGTGGTAAAGAAAGCACCGGATTAAAATGCATTCTAGGGCCGCGAGGCATCCCGATTTGAGCGCCAGACCACACCCCGCCACCAGGCCAAGAAAATTGATCATATTGACTTGTAATATCTAAATTAGCATTAGCTGGTAAATCATAATAATACCCATGAGCCATTAATTGAGGTAAACGTTCGTATTGATCGGCTATTAAAATTTCATTAACCGGATGTAATGTTTGATAACTTTGAACCATGCCTCTAAAAGTCCAATTTTCTGTTAAATAGCTTAAATCTGCTTGGCGCAATAATTGCCTTTCTGTAATTAATGCTAAATTAGTACTGAAATCCTGGAGGTAATAATCATCAGAAACCTGGTGTAGTTGAAGATTTAAGGTTAAATCAGGAGTAAACTGTGTGGTTTCCAAGGCACCTAAAGACCATCGATTGCTAGAGTTATCTCTAAGCCAAGGAAATTCCTGTTTGTGATTATTCAAAAAATTACGGTAAGCCGCATCGTCTGGTAAAAAACTTCCACTGAGAACACCATGACTATTTGCAGTTAAAAAACGGTATTCAGCACCAAGCATTACACCTCGTTCGCTGTACATATGCGGAATTAAGGTGAGATCATGATTAGGTGCTATATTCCAATAATAGGGTAACCCTAAATCAAAACCGCCTACATTAGAATACCCTGTAAGAGGCATTAAAAAACCAGATTTACGGTCTTTATTGGTAGGGAAATTAAGATAGGGAGTGTAAAAAACTGGCCAATTATGGATGCGTATGGTGACATCTCTTGCTACACCTATGGCCTTTTTATTATCAATGGCTATTGATTTAGCGCGTAAATCCCAGGCTTTATCTTGAGGTGCGCAGGTTGAATAAGTGGCTTGTTGCAATAAATAGTCTGAATTGGGGAATCGTTGCATTAGTCTAGCTCTACCCCAAGCAGGCAATATATTATGACTTTTATTAACATTAAACCGATATAATACGTCTTCTGTTTGGCCTGATTTATCTTGAGGATTAATTGTAGCTTTTCGTGCAATCATTAATTTATCAGGCTCTAAATAGCGTACATTATCTAAAAATTCGATTTTTGTAATTTGATTGCTTTTCGGATCGCGATACACATAAGCGGTTTGTGCATTTACTATTCTTTGAGTTTCTTGTATTTCTACATGTCCTGATAAAGTAGATGGTTTATTTTCATAAAAAGAAGCATGATCAGCCATAATCTGAATGGATTGAGGGGATGCCAGAGGCGTGATAGTGAGCGGTTGATAGGAGCCTAAGCAAATTGGAGTGCTTTGATCAGAAGCCCATCCTAAACATTGAGCAAATTTGGCTCTTAAGGCATCTGTTAAATCAACATCACGAGCAACCACGCAAGCCTGCACTGGCTCATGGATTAATGACGCGGAGTAAGCTATGGTGTGATGAATCACCAGTAGTAAAATGAGAGCGCTTGTTACCAAGCTCATCAAAAACCATTTGATTAAAATCTTGTTCACAGGTAATAAAATGCCTTATTATGCACACAAAAAACATATACTGCGTGTGTACGCAGTTAAAATCAAGTAACTATTCATCGGGTATCAACGACAAAGTGGACTCTCTGAAGAATCTTTGTAATGATGAACTCTGAATAAGGTCTATTGACAACGGACCGTAGTTACACACCAAAATTATGGCGGAAAGTATATCATGCATGACAGAGAAAGCGCACTGAAAGAGTGGCTGGTTGATACGATAAAGCAAGACGATTTGATCGTAACACCCTTAGCGGGCGATGCCAGTTTCCGTAGATATTTTCGTGTGCAATATAATGGCATAACTCTGGTTGTAATGGATGCACCACCAAATAAAGAGGATCTTGAACCGTTTATACGAGTTGCAAATATACTAGAGCAAGCCCATATTTCTACACCTAAAATTCTTGCCATGGATTTACAACAAGGCTTTTTATTATTAAGTGATCTAGGCGATGATTTACTCTTACAGGCCCTAAACAAAGACAGTGTGGATCATTATTATCATCAGGCAATCACTACTTTGTTCCGTATTCAATCCTGCCCAATTGATCATCCCATGCTAGCCTCTTTTGATTATGATTTTATGATGAAAGAAATGAATTTATGTCCTGAATGGTTTATCAAGGCCTATCTTAAATTGAATCTCACCCCAAATGAAACACTCATTTTCCAGCAAAGCATGGAATGGATAGCTTCAGAGGTAGCAAAACAACCTTTAACGTTTATTCATCGTGATTATCACTCACGGAATTTAATGCTGATCAATAAAGGAACCGACGTTGAGCTAGGCGTAATTGATTTTCAAGATGCAATGAAAGGCCCTTTCTCCTACGATTTAGTATCCTTAATCAAAGATTGTTATATTTCTTGGCCGCGACAAAAAATTCTCGAATGGGCTGAATTTTTTTATAAAGAAAGTAAATTAACACGTGATTATTCATTAGATAAATTTATTCGTGCCTTTGATCTTTGTGGCTTACAAAGACATTTAAAAGTCTTGGGCGTATTTAGTCGCTTGTATTTACGGGATAATAAGCCAGGCTACCTTAACGATTTACCGTTGGTTTTAAACTATGTACTTGAATGCACAGAAACTTACGAAGAGTTACATCCCCTATTTCATTTATTGCAAACCAGAGTCCATTTGCCATGAAAACTGCCATGATTTTAGCTGCTGGGCGTGGTGAACGATTAAAACCACTTACAGAGACAATTCCTAAAGCACTCTGTTTGGTGAAGGGCAAGCCCTTAATTGAACACCATGTGATCAATTTAGCAAAAGCCGGATTTAATCGCATCGTCATTAATCATGCTTATCTAGGTGGGAAAATTTGTCAATATTTAGGAAATGGGGCCAATTGGGGCGTTGAGATTTGTTACTCACCCGAACCCCCAGGAGGCCTTGAAACCGGTGGTGGTATTGTTAATGCTTTACCCCTACTGGGTGATGAGTCTTTTATTACCGTTAATGCAGATATTTATACTGACTTTGATTTTTCTCAACTACGACTGGAAAATAATAAAACCATTCACGTCATTCTGGTAGATAAAAATCCAGCGTTAAATCATTATGGAGACTTTGGGTTAGTTAATAACATCTTATTGAGCAATGAGAATCGCGAATATACCTTGGCTGGGATCTGTTGTTATCATCCTCAAGTTTTTAATGCATGTAGTATAGGGCGATATTCTGTAACACCTTTAATTAGGCAGTATGCATCTGAAAATAAAGTGGCCGCGAGCCACTATAAAGGACGTTGGTTTGATATAGGAACACATGAGAGATTGTTGGCTGCTAATAATAGTTAGTGATTAGAGGAGTAATGTTAAGAATCAACTTAGCTATCTCATCTGATGATAGAGGGACCGAAAGATAATTACCCTGGCCCATTTCTCCTGCATGTGGTTTTAAAAGATCTAATTGCGCTTTTGTTTCAATGCCTTCTGCGACCACTGCAAATCCCATATTTTTAGCCAACAAAAACAGTGAATTAACCAAATTTCTATCAAACGCTCTAGTTGAAAGGTTTTTAATGGAGTGTCTATCAATTTTTATACCTGAAATTGGGATATTTTTAATAATGTTTAATGAGGAATAACCCATGCCAAAATCATCAACAAAAATTTGTACTCCCATTTCTGTGATAGAAGCCAACGTTTTTTGTGTTGCGAACATCTGCTTAATTACATCTGTCTCTGTTAATTCAAAAATAAGTACATTTGGGTTCATCTGATAATTTTGAATGCTTTTCTCTAGATTGGAGACGAAATTAGTATTAACTAACTGATCTGGAGAAATATTGATTGCCAATTTAAATTGAGTATTAGCTTGCAGCGACCAATCATTGTACTGACGAAATGCCTCATTGATAACCCAATCACCTATTGAAATGATTAAACCAGACTCTTCAGCGACAGAGATAATTTCATCAATTGAGAATTGACCGAATTCATCATGATTCCAGCGAAGTAATGCTTCCACACCAAACAGTGATAAATCAGAAAGATTGTAAATAGGTTGGTAATGTAAATACAGTTCCTTTTTTTCAATCGCATTTCGTAATGCTGTTTCAATATGAAAGCGTCGTACTATTGTCTGATCAAAATTTGATTTATAAATTATAAAATTATTTTTCCCGGTTTTTTTAACTTGGGACATCGCCTTATCAGCTGAACGCATCAACTCCGAAACTGAATCTCTAGCCTGAGGGTACATTGCAATCCCAATGCTTACTGTCACGGTAACTTTTTCATTATTTAATAAAAAGGGAGGCTTTAGGGAGAATAAAAGTTTTTTTGCAAGTAAGGTTGCTTCTTCGATTTGGTTTATTTCACCTGTTAATATCCCAAACTCATCGCCACCCAATCTGGCTAGCAGATCTTTTTCTTGTAGTACCGATTTAAATCGCTTAACAACTTGTTGCAGCACTAAATCGCCTATTTCATAGCCTAACGCATCATTGATCGTCTTAAATCGATCGATATCGATAAAAAATAAGCATAGTGTTTTTTGATAGTGTTTTGCATACGCTAATTCTTTTGATATTAATTGCTCAAAATAAAGTCTATTCGGCGTGTCTGTTAAATAATCATAGTGCGTAACATGATTTAATTTTTTCTCTAATTTTTTTTTCCCAATCGCGCTATAAATTGTTTTTCCCAACAAGATTGAATCAACTTTTTTCTTAATAATACAATCTGAAACACCATGTTTTAATGCGTCAATGGCAACCATTTCATCACCAGATCTCACGAGCATGATAATTGCCATGAAGGGGAATTGTTGATTCAAGGCAGTAATCTCATCCAAACCACTTGCACCCATTAATTGATGGCCAATCAGCATACAATTAATCTTTTGAGCCATACAAATCTGAAGTGATTGCTCAATACTAACAGCTGAAAAGATATGACACTGTAAATCAATTTTTTTCAGTGCACGTTGAATGTTCTTGGTGTTACCCTCATCATCAACGATTAGAATAACCCATTTTTTTGACACCATGAATTGTCCTTTGCTATTACATTTTTATTCTATTTTCACTTTAACAAGGTGCTGCTCCTAATCCAGCATACACAGGGCTAATCAGCACATAAACAGTCTTTTTTACGACCTTGTTTATCCGGTATTACAAGCTTATGCAGAATAATAACACCTTGATAATTATAGAATAATTTAATATTTGTCCCTGCCTAAATAAAAGAAATAACCAACATGTACATTATAGCCTACTTTTCAAAAGTTAATTATTTATGGCTTATTTAGAAAGACAATTGTTTGCTGAACTTCGGCGGAATATGATAGATTAAAAGATGAGTATTTTTTAATTGCTTACAAATAACTGGATGTACTAAACAATGGAAATGGATGAGCATGATTTTAAAAATGAAACGCTAGTTATTTTAGAATCGGTTCCTGATTTATGTCTGATTTTAAATACCGACCTCCAAATCCTAGGAGCGAGTCAAGCTTATTTGAATGCTACCATGACAGAATCTCAAAAAATAATTGGAAGAAATTTTTTTGAAATATTCCCAAATAATTCCAAAGTTCCAAGTGCAACAGATATTGAACATTTACGCGGCTCTTTTCACCGCGCATTAACTAATAAAGCCCCAGATATCATCGCAGTACAACAACAAGAATCTCATGAACCCGGCAAAATTCGTTATTGGAGTACTCAGAACTCACCTATATTAGATAAGAAAAATAATGTGAAATATATCCTTCACCGAGTAATCAATTTGACCTCCGAGATGGAGGTCAAAGAGCATGCCAAACATCTTGATAAAGTAAATAAACAACTGCGTATAGCTGAAGCCATAAATGTTGCAATCATTAAAGCAATACCTGATGCCATGTTAACGATTAATAACAACGGTCTAATCACTGATGTGAATCAGGCCTTGGAAACTCTTTTTAGGTATGATAAGGACGAGTTGTTAGGTCAACAAATTGAAGTCTTAATTCCCCAACCCTACCACAGTAGATACCTAAAGCTTCTAAAAAATTATTTCAAATCACCAAGCGCAAAGCCTATAGGCCATAATATGGCGTTATTTGCTCAGAAAAAAAAAGGCGAACTCTTTTCTATTGAAATAAATTTAAGTCCACTCTCAACATCACAAGGGCGATTTGCAATCGCAATTATTCGAGATATATCCCTACGAGCCCAACAAACAAAATTATTGCAAATAAAAGA
The DNA here is from genome assembly GCA_030158115.1 of Legionella sp. Taxonomy (GTDB): domain Bacteria; phylum Pseudomonadota; class Gammaproteobacteria; order Legionellales; family Legionellaceae; genus Legionella. Next base: position 21,520 of record JAOATK010000034.1, on the reverse strand, counting down.
AAAAGAACTGATAGAAGCAAATAATAAATTAGAAATTGATAAATATCGTTTGGAGATGATTAATAAAAAAGCAGCCCTATTAACAGAGCTCAGTGAAACATTGATTGCTTGTAAAAATCAAGATGAAATGCTTATTGTCATTTCAACCTATGCAAACAAAATATTGGATTTCAGCAAGGGTATTTTATATTTATTTGATGCGTCACATAAATATTTAGAGGGAACCACGACTTGGGGTAACCCAGATAAATATGAGTACATTATTACTCCAGAAGAGTGTTGGGCCATTCGACGTGGCCTTTTTCATGAAACAAACCTTTCAGAGCCAGGAATCCCCTGTGATCATATTAAAGATCATAAGCACAATCTCACTTATATTTGCGTACCTGTTATGGCTCAAAACGAAATTTTGGGCTCTTTATATATAGAAATAGAAAATTACCATCATGCTACAGTAATCGAACATCATCTTCTCATCAATATGGTATCTAAAACGATTGCCTTAGCCATTGCAAATATTAATTTACGTAATTTACTCCGAGATCAATCTATTCGCGATACATTAACTGGTTTATATAATCGACGATTTTTAGATGAGTTTTTGATAAAACAACTATTTTATGCAAAACGACAAAAACAAACCCTGGCAATAATCCTGTTCGATCTTGATGATTTTAAGAAAATAAATGACACCTATGGTCATGAGGTTGGTGACATCATTCTAGAAAAACTAGGTAAACTCATGATGTCCATAACCCGTGCTGAAGATGCAGTTTGCCGCTATGGTGGTGAGGAATTTATTTGTATATTACTAAATTGTTCTTTAATTTTAGCTAAAAAACGCGCGGAAGAATTTCGACAAAAAATACAGGATATGACTAAAGAACATTTTCCTCCTGCTGTAACTATTTCTTTGGGTATTAGCATCTATCCAACAGATGGTCACATGCCAAATGAGCTTATTGAAACAGCTGACAAAGCATTGTATGAATCTAAAAAAACAGGGAAAAATAAAGTAACCGTATATTCTGATATGTGTGAAATAGACTGAGCAGCCTCCTAAGGGCATGGGTGCTAGTTGAAATGTAACCCATGCCCTTCATTAAAACACCCTAATTCCTTGGATAAACGCAATTAGTTGCTTATCTTTAGGTGAGCCAAGAATCTTGGACTCAAGCTTATTTTCCTAATTAGATGGATTTGTCTGTTCAACTGCCGCCTCAACAGTGCGTTCGAGCTCAGCTTCTTTTTGCTCGTTAGGGTAATCTCGTGATTGCATACTTAAATTGGTAACCCCTTTTTTATCCATGTACTGTTGCATACTTCCATCATCAAGTAACTGCTCTACTTCAGCAGCACTGACTTTGTTACCCTCTTTATTAAGATAACCGTCATGCATTCCGTAGCCTTTTTCAGCTAACCATCCATTCAATAATTTATCCATGATTTTCACAGAATCCTCATCAAGAACAGCACCTTCTTTAGAATAACCGCGCATAAAATGGCCTTTTTCACTGACTGCATAATCTAATTTTATGTTAGTCAGCTTACCTTCCATGCCTTTCAATGCAGCGCTAGCGACGTTTTTCAAAATATTTTCTTTTTCAGAGCTTGCTATTTTTTCACCCTTCCAAGATTCATCGCTGTATGAGAGCTTAAATTTCACATAATCTGTAAATTTAGCTACTGCAGCCAAAACATTATCTGCTTTTTCCCTCAAATCTGGTGACTTATTGATTGCCTTTATACTATCTGAGATTTTCTGGATTCGACTTTGTAAATATTCAGCAGCCTCAATTGAGGTGCCAGCAGACTCCATTGCTACTTTAATTTGTGCTATTGCAGGAAATTGATTGGTTGACGACGATGTTGTAAGCATGACCATAATTTTACTCTCTATAAAAAGGGCCCATTGACATTATTATAGCAAATCGACGTCAGCTTGCTGATGTCTGATTTACTATAATAATGTTAAAAGATAGTAAAAATTACATGAACGGTGATTTAATTTTCTCAACTACTGAAACAAAAGTACTATTTTTCATGGAATCAAATGTAAATTCGTCAACTAAGATAGCATCCCAACGCGCAGCTTCCACGGCCAGTAAATCATCCATTTCCTGCTGCGTAAGTTCTTTTTTCTCAACTTTTTCCTGCAATTTACCTCTTAATTGACCAAATTTAACACGCTTTAAATCACTTATCTTTTTCGCTAAGGCATCATTTTTTATGAGTAACTGAAGCGCGTTTTCCATCTTATCAACAGGCTCCTTTGAATCCCCACTCAAATAAATAATACTTTTTAAATAATCACGGTAATGATTATTTTCAGTCATTAGACGTGCCAGCTTATGATCTAGCTTATCCGTTGGGTAACGCATTGTTTGTCCAAAAGGAAAGGCTATCATGCGTACTAAAAAGCCCAACATTTTTGATGGGAAATTATCACACAAGGCAATCATTGATTTTTGCGCATGATAAAAACAATAAGTTACAGCCCATTGTGCATGTAATTGTATATCGGGACTATCATGATTAAGCTGCGCATTCCGCAAAGCAGCCATTGCCATGTATAAATAGGATAAACCATCTGCCAGCCGTGCCGAAGATCGCTCTTTACGTTTTAAAGCGCCTCCTAAATAAATTAAAGACAGATCAGCAAGCCATGCATAAGCATAGCTTAAACGTGCTAAACGCTGATATTCTCTTTTCATTGGATTGTTAGGAACACGAATGAATAAGCCATCTGTCCATACCGTACAGACTGTTTTTGCAAAATTTTGCATAAAATATTGAATATGCTTCCAAATAAGGGTTCTAAAGGCTACCTTATCCTGATTTGCTATTGCGTAAAATTCATCCCGTACATAAGGGTGACAAGCCATCGATCCTTGACCAAAAATCAGTAAATTACGCGACATAATATTCGCACCTTCTACTGTAATAGAGATGGGAATGCCTTGATAGAAATTAGTTAAATAGTTACGTGGACCAACCACTACAGAGCGACCTGCGTGCACATCCATAGCGGAATTCACCACGATTCGTGCTAGTTCTGTATTAAAATATTTAGTTATTGCCGATGCCACCGATGGTTTTTTGTGTTCATTGACTGCTGCGACCGTTAATAAGCGTGTCGAGTTAATGAGATAATTTAAACCAGCTATTTCTGCAAGTTTTTCTTCAACCCCTTCAAACTCAGCAATTTCCACATTAAATTGGCGACGCAGACGTGCAAATGCACCCGTAGTTAAATAAGAAACGGCTGAAGAAGCGGCTCCTAAGGCAGGTAAAGAAATAGAGCGACCAATGGACAAGCATTCCACCAACATTTGCCAACCATTCCCAATTTCCTTTTGTCCGCCAATGACTGAAGTGATAGGAACAAAAATATCTTTTCCACGTACCGTGCCATTCATAAAAGGTTGATTGCCAGGTAAATGACGATTACCAATTTCTAAGTTTTTAGTCTCTCGTGGAACTAAAACACAGGTGATGCCTTCCGCGCCTTCTTTTAATAATCCATCTGGATCTTTGACGTTGACTGCAAGCCCTACTAAAGTCGCAACAGGAGCTAAAGTAATCCAACGCTTATCTAAAGTAATGTTTAAACCTAAAACTGATTTTCCATCTACCTTCTTTTCAACAACAATGGCATCTGATTGGATAGATGTCGCATCACTTCCAGCACCTGGTTCAGTCAATGCAAAGCAAGGTATATCAAGACCCTTTGCAAGACGAGGCAAATAATAAGCTTTTTGTTCTTCTGTACCATAATAGTTAATAAGCTCACCTGGGCCTAAAGAATTAGGAACCATCACAGTAACTGCTGCAACACCTGATCGCGTCGCAATTTTTAATACGACATCAGAATGCGCTCTAGCTGAAAAACCTTTTCCGCCAAAGGCCTTTGGAATTACTAAACCGAAAAATCGATTCTCTTTGAGGTAAGCCCAAACTTTTTCCGGTAAATCCTGAGCTTGGCTAATTTCCCATTCATCAAGCATCTCACACAAAACCTGTGTTTCATTATCAAGAAATGATTGTTCTTCTACAGAAAGCTCTGTTGAAACATTGGATAACCTGTCCCAATCCGGTGTTCCTGTAAAAATGTCTTGCTCTAACCAAGTATCTCCGGCATTAAGCGCTTCTTCTTCAGTTTTTGATAATTTTAGAACGGATTTTTCTGCGGTTTTATATAACCGATCAGCAATAACAGTACGTACTGGCTCCATATATACAATAAGTAAGGCCAGGAGAATAAAAGCCCAAAGCACAAAACCTACAATCCAAGGAAGACCAATAGCAAATGTTGCGATCACTAAATAAAAGACGCTACCTAACTCCCATACCAAAGGATTCATTGCTCGATAAAGAACAATCAGAGTGAAAACCAGATAAATGAAAAAGAATAGAACTGCCATGAAAAATACCTTCCCTTGTTTTTTATTATTACAGAACAAAAATAATAGTATATACTTTTTTTAAAGCATAAGCAGTAGAGGGGATCAATGAATCAACGACTGGTGTGGAATTTTGAATTAACTCAGAAAAAAAAAGACCTACCTGAAAAGTTCCCCGAACAAAAATCTGACCCTCTCAAATGGGAGATTCGTTTTTTTTGGCCTGAAAATCAAATAGTTACTTTGAACAAAATTGATGATTCTTTATTAAATTTATCTCGCTATCAATGCAAATACAGAGAAGACTTATACTATTTATTGCCAGATAGCCATTGCAATATCAAACGTCGAAGAGATCAATTCTTTTACAAACCTCTGCTGAAACAATCTAACCAAGCGATGGGGTTTGGTACCAAAATAAAACTTGATGACTTACCAAAAAATTCTCCTGCGATAGAAGTAGCGGTTAAAAAAGAAGCTTTTATTTATAAATTTCCAACAAAGCCCTCCATAAAGCTGGAACTAGCTCGTCTTGAGGTGTGCAATAAAGTGTACTTAAGTCTTTGTATTGAAGGAAAATCACTAAATATAGTAGAAAGTATTGCCGAACACTTGCTGGAGAAACAAGTTTCCTGCGAATATGTCAGCTTCCTAAAAAATATTCTGCCATCATGATTAAAACTTTATTAGCCATTATTTATAGTTTTAGCAAAATTGGACTTATCTCCTTAGGTGGGGGAAATTCGATGTTAAAACTATTGGAATACGAAGCGGTTGAATACAGACATTGGATAGGACAAGAAGAGTTTATAGCGATGGTTGGCTCAAGTTTTCTTTTTCCTGGATTAACCGCCGTGAAACTTTCGGGTCTCATTGGATATAAAGCGGCAGGTTTCTCAGGCCTCATCTTGGCTATTCTCTGTCTTAATTTACCAGGATTAATTATGACCGTAGTAGGTTATCAATGGCTTACGAGCCATAATGGACCAGTCACTCGCAAAATCATGATAGGAGTACAGTACGGGGCATTAGCTTTGTTGGCAGCAGCAAGTTACTCTATTGCTCAAGGAATTATAGGGGTTTATTTCTCTATTCCTATTGCTATTTGCTGCTTTCTCTTTTTTATTGCTTTAACCGTTTGGAATTTATCCCCTTTTTATGGTTTTATTGTGTTTATCGGGGTTTGTTTTTTTCTAATCAATTAAATGGAGTTTTTCGTGGATTTGATATTGGATGACCCTGAGTGTTACATCAACAGAGAGTTCTCAGCGATCGCATTTAACCAAAGAGTTCTTGCACTGGCTAATGATGAACGGGTGCCTTTGCTCGAACGTATGCGATTTCTTAGTATTTGTAGTAGTAACTTAGACGAATTTTTTGAAATACGGGTAGCAGGCCTTAAAGAAAAAATTGCACTTTCCTCAGGAAAATTAACGATTGATGGCTTACGCCCTGAAGAAGCCTTTAGCTTAATCAGCCAGAAAATCCACCTATTAATTGATGAGCTATATGACACTTTTAATAAAAAACTACTTCCAGCACTAGATAAAGAAGACATCCACTTTCTTGAATTAGAAGAGTGGACAGAAGACATCCATTTGTGGGCAAAACACTATTTTAAACATGAAATTCAACCCGTGATTAGTCCTATTGCATTGGATTTAGCACATCCTCTGCCTGAGCTTATTAATAAAAGCCTAAATTTTATTATTTCTTTAAGTGGCAAAGATGCTTTTGATCGAAACATTAATTATGCCGTTGTTCATGCACCACGTTCCATCCCAAGAGTTATCCATCTGCCTTCTGAATTATGTGGCAATGGCCATTCTTTTGTTTATTTATCTTCCATTATTACAACTCATGTCAACAGCCTATTTCCTGGGATGGAAATAAGTGGCTGTTATGCTTTTCGCTTGACTCGTAATAGTGATTTATTTTTACGAGAAGAAGAAATTGACGATCTAGCAAAAGCCGTGCAACGAGAGCTTTTTTCTCGTCATTATGGTCATGTGGTAAGGCTTGAAATTGAAAAGAATTGTCCGGAAAAAATCACCGATTTTTTACTTCAAAAATATCATTTACGTCATGAGGATACTTATTATTGCGATGGGCCTGTCAATATTCAACGTTTTATGGCAGCTATTAATAATATCGATAGACCCGATTTAAATTACCCTGTATTTATCGCACAATATCCTCAATTTCCTAAATCAGAACGAAATTTGTTTAGTATTTTAGATGAGCAAGATATCTTGCTTCATCACCCCTATCAAAGTTTTGAAGTCGTTATTGATTTTGTCAGGCAAGCTGCAGCAGATCCCAATGTACTAGCCATCAACCAAACTTTGTACCGTACTCATTCTGAGTCAGTAATGGTGGACGCGTTAGTTAATGCAGCTCATTCAGGAAAAGAAGTCACCGCCGTGATTGAACTACGCGCGCGGTTTGATGAAGAATCTAATTTAAAATTAGCTAATCGTTTGCATACAGCAGGAGTTCTTGTGCTTTACGGTGTTGTGGGTTACAAAACCCATGCCAAAATGACGCTTGTAGTACGTAGAACTCACGGCAAGTTAAAACGTTATGTGCATGTTAGTACTGGTAACTATCATGAACAAACAGCCAAAAAATACACTGATTTAGGTTTGTTAACTGCGGAGCCAAGCATTACCTCTGATACGCAAATTATTTTTCAACAGCTCACAGGACTTGGAAAAGTAGTCAAACTCAAATCACTGAGCCATTCACCTTTTACCTTACAAAAAACGCTTCTATATTACATAGAACAATGCGCTGAGGCTGCTTTGGAAAAAATTGATACCGAAATTTTGCTCAAAGTGAATGGCTTAACCGACAAAACCATGATTCAAGCGCTTTATAAAGCCTCACAAGCAGGCGTTAAAATTAATCTACTCGTTCGTGGTGTCTGTTGCTTAAAGCCAGGGCTGCCTGGAATTTCTGACAATATCCGCGTGCTTGCATTTGCAGGTCGATTTTTAGAACATCATCGGGTGTTCTATTTCCGAAAAGACGAAGAAGAGTCTTATTTTTGTTCTAGCTCTGATCTGATGGAGCGCAACTTATACCATCGTATAGAAATCATGTTCCCTATTCTTGATGAGCAATGCAAAAAACGTATTAAACAAGAAATCATTAAAAATTATTTAAAAGACAATAGCAATACTTGGGAGATGCACAGCGACGGAACCTACAAGCTGATGAAACAAGGGACTCATTGCGCTCAAGAAAAATTAATCCAGCTTTATAAAGATGAAGAAATTGAACTATGAAAGCATTCTCTAGGATGCTCACTATCTTGAGCAAATCAATTGACTATCTTTGCCTAGATGTAAACGCGCATTGGTTCCACATGGAACAGCGAAATTAGTCCATCCATGACCTACTCCCTCGAGTCGTAAGACAGGAATATCACAGTGCGTTGCAAAACGTTGTAATACTGGTTCAATTAAGGATATTCCATTCGGTTCCTCACCTTCTAGCATATCTCCGAATAGAATAGCCGCAGCACCTTTAAAAATGTGCGCTTGTTCTAAATGTTCTAACATGCGATCTATCCGATAAGCACGTTCACCTATTTCCTCAAGTAAGATAAATTTATTTCGCCCATCTATTTGCCAATTAGTTCCTATTCCTGCTTGAACTATTGCCAGATTACCACCTATTACGCTTGAATCTATCACTCGATGTTCTTTTGCAAATTCATTCAAAGGTTTTAATTGCCTAAATATAACTTGTTCAGCCTCAGCAAAGAGAATTGATTTTAGAGAGGCAATAGACTCTTGCGAAAAACGATCAGGGGCTGCTGCACCATGAATTGTGGGCCATTTCCATTGTTGTTGTAAAAACAGGTGTAAACAGGTGGTATCACTCATTCCAACAAATATTTTTACCTCTTCAGGGGGATGCATAGCACTTAATTTAGAAAGTAATCGCATCGAACCGTAGCCCCCGCGAGCGCATATAATGGCTTTTGATTTTGGGTTGTACAATGCCTCTTTTAAATGGTGAAAACGCATCTCATCTGTATTCGCACATAATAAATCTTTAGCAAAGATGTCTTCCTTAACAATGCAATTTACTTCCCAAGATTCAATTAATGCTTTTAATTCAGAGAGTTGGCTATCTGAACAACGAGAGGCTGGTGCGATTAATTCAACATAATCACCAGGTTTTAATATAGGTAATTTTTTCATTTTTCGCCTTCTCAAATGCCAAGATTAAATAATAACAGGTTATATGAAAAAACTTAAATCAGTAGCGTTTTGCTTAATTTCCCTGGTTCTTCACAAACAAGGCGAGGAACAAGATAACCTGGCAACAACTTTTGTAATTGCTGATAAAGCTTCTGCACTGAGGAAAAAGGTAGATCAAAATGAGCAGCTCCTTGCACTTTATCTAAGGTGTGCAAATAATAAGGAATCACATTCTGAGCAAATAAAGCTTGACTTAAATCAGCTAAAATTTGTGCCTTATCATTTATTCCTGCAAGCAGAACGGTTTGATTTAACAAATGACAGCCTACTTGTCGCAAATTATCCAGTACTTGGTGCACTAAATCATCATTCAATTCTTGCGCATGGTTACAGTGCAAAACAACTACTTTTTTCAATCTTGTATTCGCCAATACAGAAAGTAATCCTTTATCTATTCGTTCAGGAAAAACTACCGGGATGCGTGTATGAATACGTAGTGTATGTATATGAGGAATTTTTTCTAATTGTTCAATGAGATCAGCTAAGATCAGATCAGAGGCTAAAAGAGGATCGCCCCCACTTAAAATAACTTCTGTAATACTTTGATCTTTAGCCAGATAATCGCCAATCACCTTAAATCCATTACGACCTGGATTATTATCTTTATACGGAAAATGGCGCCTAAAACAATAGCGACAATTAACCGCACAAATGCCTGTTAGAGTAAGTAAAACCCGACCATGATATTTATGAATCAAGCCTTTTACGGGATTACTTTCGCGCTCTTTCAATGGATCGGCATCATAACCTTTAGTGACTTTGAGCTCATTGCCAGTTGCTAAAATTTGCAATAAGAGAGGATCTGTCGGATTACCCTTTTCCATACGTTTTGCAAAACTCAAAGGAATACGACTGGAAAATTGCTTTTCAGCAAATGAATTTCCCATAGCAAGAGGTAATTTTAGATAGGTTAATAAATCGGTTACCGAAGAAAAGCCTTGAGCTAAATTTTTTTGCCAACTTAAAGAGGTATCTCGCATTAATCACACAGACTTGATAAACTGTGCCAACTGTAACTAAAACTAAGAAAAATCTCAACTGTGGAGTATTAATGGCAACTTATAGCAGCAATGATCTTAAAAACGGCTTAAAAGTCATGGTTGATGATGCGCCGTGCAACATTCTTGAATGTGAATTCGTTAAACCAGGAAAGGGCCAAGCCTTTACCCGAATTAAAATTCGTAATTTAAAAACAGGTAGGGTAGTTGAGCGAACTCTTAAATCCAATGAAACCTTGCCTTCTGCAGATGTTGCTGACGTAGAAATGCAATACCTTTATAATGATGGAGAGCAATGGCACTTCATGGTTCCTGAAAATTTCGAACAATATGCATTAAATGAAACGGTGCTTGCCGATTCAGCACAATGGCTAAAAGAACAAGATATTTGTATCGTTACGCTTTGGAATAATGAGCCCATCCAAGTATTACCGCCTACGTTCGTAGTTTTGGCAATTACTGAGACAGATCCTGGCTTAAAGGGAGATACTTCTGGTGGTGGCGGTAAACCTGCCATATTAGAAACAGGTGCTGTAGTGCGTGTTCCTTTATTTGTGCAAACTGGTGAGCTTATTAAAGTAGATACGCGTAAAGGTGAATACGTCTCACGTGCTAAGGAATAAGTTTTAGTCCGATAAGTAGCCAGATAAAACACCACGTAATCTGGGAATTTAGTGCCTCTATTCCCAGATCGCTACGATTCATTCTGGCTACTCAATACTCTTAGTAAGCATTGTAAGAATCATACATGCCCCAATAACCCACATTCCCAATATCTTCATAGCCATAATAATAAGCATTATTCCAATAGGGAGAACCGCTGTAGCTAACAGTAGAAACATAAGGAGTTCTGTAGGCGGGAGTGTAGTAAACTGATTCGGTAACACAACCAGTCACTAAAAATATGGGGGCTATTATCACTAAAGCGAGAATTTTTTTGTTCATAGTTTGTCCCTAATTATTAAAATACAGGCAACGACTTCCTAAATCCTGAGCCGCGACTGAATTATATTGGAGGTTTATGCCGAGCTTCAGGCTTCCTATTGCTTCATAGGCCTGCACACCACTCATCAAAACAACCTCTTATCTGAAACTATTTAATGGTTCAGTAAGTTCAGTCATTACCTATATGATTTAATAATAGACCATAGAATTCCATTTTTGTGGAATTTTTAAACAAATAAATACTCAAAAATCTACTTTTTTTCGCAACCTCATGAATTTATTTAGGATCTCTGAATAAATGATTTGCAGAAGCTTGTGCTGTGGGCATAATAACCATTTGCTCAACATCCATGTTTTGTGGGCGTGTAATACAATAGACAATAGCATCAGCAATATTCTCAGCAATTAATGGCTCAAAATCTTGATAAAATTCTTTCGCTCTTTGCTTGTCATCCCAACGAATCTCACTAAATTCTGTTTCCACAGCACCTGGAGCAATTTCTGTAACACGAAGGGGACTTCCTAATAAATCCAATCGCATCGATTTTGAAATAGCGCGTACGGCATGTTTCGTTGCTGAATAAACATTGCCATTGGGATAATATTCATGACCAGCCATAGAACCTAGATTGACAATATGACCACGATTGCGCGCTAACATTCCAGGAATTATGGCACGACTTACATAGAGTAACCCCTTAATATTGGTATCAATCATCGTATCCCAGTGCGCTTGAATTCCTTGCTGCAAAGGCAAAGTATCTAAAGCTAAACCTGCGTTATTTACCAAGACATCGATGGATTGCCATTGCTCGGGTAAGGAAGCTAATTGCTGTGCCACTTGTTCATGATCACGAACATCTAGGGGTAAAATATAGTGTTCTTTGCCCTTTTTTTGACTGAGTTCTTTGGCTAGAGCTGCTAGGCGATCAACACGTCGTGCGCATAAAATCAAACGTGCTCCTTGCTCAGCACACAAACGTGCACACGCCTCACCAATACCACTAGAGGCGCCTGTAATTAAAATAATTTGATTATCTAGAGAACTCATGAGCGTTTATCCTTATGCACAACGTGTTTTTCAATCATACAAGCACCAATAGTTTCAGTCAGACTATCTTTGCTCTCAATAAAACCAGGTTCCAGAGATGAATACCCCATCTTGATAGGATTACCAATCATAGCCCGAATTATCCTATCCCCCTTGCCAGGCATTCCAGCATGCATCACTTTGCGATTATCAATCAATAAAATATCTCCCTTTTTCCATAAACAGGAAGAATAATAAGCTCTCATTAATTTAGCTAATTGCTTTATCTCTTTCTCATTAAAACAACTGCCAACTCGCTCCATATTAAAGGAAGCGGTCTTATTTTTTTTGTACGCTTTAAAAGCTGCTATTTTGGTACACAAAATCTTATACGCATTCTTTGGTGAATGAAAAAAAGCAATGAATATCACAGCTAAAGACTCTACCGAGTTAAAAATACAACTGGGTAACTTCCAAAAAAACCGATGCCAGAACCATATTTTTCCTTGATAATCATCCATAAAACGCTTTCTTAATTCATCATTTAATGTAGGTAATTCAAATAAATTAATTTGCAAGGCCTTTTCTTTAGTCAATGGGTGTTCAAAAACACTCGGTTTGTACATTAAGACAAATCGCTCCTCCCCTGAACCAACGAGTGGAAGATCAAAATGGTTGCAAAGTTCTTCTACTTTTTCTGTGGTGATTTGATAGCGCGAAGCCACTTCTGAAACCAGCCATTTTGATACAAAAAAAGCGTTTTTTTCTAACTTCTTCTTAAGTCCTTCATCCAAATGTCGATAAAGTTTTTCGCTATTAATAAGGCCTGTTTCGCCCCCAAATTCTGATGGTTCTATACAACAAAAACAAATATAACCAGGCACATCAGGAGAATAATAGTTTTCCGTATGAAAACCACCTAAATATAAAGTACCACCTGTTTTATAAACCGAATTAGTATGCAACACATATTTAAGTTCACCCACGTGAGTACGTCCGTTTTCCGACATAAAAGCCTCACTAATGCCATGAAACTCCGGAATACTTAAAATGGTTTTTTCAAATTGCTCATCAGAGTTGATATCAAATCCTCTGAGCAATATGGCCCCATAATTTGCGAGGTCTTCAATGAGTTTTATTGCATTACTTGCCAAAAATTTCTGAAGAAAATCAGGATCAGTCGCCTCTTTTGCTTCAATAACTAGAGGCATTTCTTTTTCTTCGGACAAAGCAAATCGTTCGTCATCGCATAAAAATCGAGTGATCACACCTGTATATTCATTATACATTTCTTAACATCCCTATTTTAAAATGATTTTTAGGATTGGGGCGCTGCTTGTGGAACAGACTCCTCTTCTGGCTTTTCTACTGTCGCTGGGGAACACCAATTTTTACATTTTAATATAGCCACTTGTCCAGCATGGCGTATGGCACGAAATAAATCAGGTAAAGCTGAGGCAAGCGCATCAAGAAAATCAATAAAACTGCCTTTATTTAAACCATATAAGCATCGCTTAAACTCTGCACCTTGTTTTGCTAAAGCAATTTGATCATCTGGGTTAGTAAAGAATTTATTGCCTTTAAAACTTGGTTGAAATTTTTGGTTGTACTGATTTAGCTCTTCAACAAAAATACCTTGAATATCATCTGCGATCAAATGGCCTATCTGTGTTTTAGTCAATACCGGATAAAGTTGTATCATCATCTTTCGAACAACAGCTGCCTTAGTTAATTCATCAACTGAGTTGGCGCGCTGGTCTGAATCCGGTCCTAAAGACCAATTACAACTCCCTACTAGTAAAGCCAAGCTCTCATGATATTCAGCATAAGCCTGCGCACGTTGATGAATATGATACAAAGCCGCACCCCAACCCACTAAACCCAACATACTCACCAAAGGGAAAAAAGATAATGCAGTCGCGACAATACCAGTAATAACTGAGGCTATTATCTTTAAATCAAGCATCTTAAGTAACACTAATTTTTCTTGAAACAAATCAATACACTCGTTTAAATAAGCACGGTGCTCTTGATTATTCAAATCAAAATTTTCTTGTATTGTCACGGCAAGCTTATTGCCTTCTGCTGCTTTAGCTTCTTTTCCAATAAGAAAATATTTTTTTGATTTTAATTGTAAACAAGAAGTACTGTTGGATATACCTAATTCGGGAACTACCGTTTGAGTAGATACCCCTCTTCCCAAATATTCAAAAACTGATACCATCATATTACCTCGAGTAAAAAGAAAGCATTTTAGTTTTTTTTAAAAATTATAACAATGGTTATGTTAAATCTGAATTTTAACCATTCAAAATACGATTTTAGAACAATGAGCTATACTTAATAAGCGATGATTAGAGTGAGCGTTATAGAATATGTTCTTAGCTAGTTACTAGGGCTTCTGCTGAGTATATAACTACTAATCTAGCTAGTGTCGCACATTTAATTAAGGGAGATAATAATGAAGATGGATGCAATGAATAACGAGCACTGTGGGCATAGAACCGCTCACTTTTGTTGGGCCGCTGTTTTTGTAGGAGCGTTGGTAGGTATTGGTCTTGGCTTTCTGTTCCATCTATTTCGTATGGCTTTTGGCCTTGACGTATATAGCACTACATCCAATGGTGCCAGTGTAATTGCCATGGGTGGCTTTGTAGGTTTATTCATTGGCGTGATTATATCGATGAGCACTGCGGGATTTGTAGCAGGATCTATGGCCCGCCTTCATTTACATTGTGGCAGTAGCGTAGTCTATGGATTCGTCACATGGAGTCTTGTGCTTATGTTAAGCGCATTATTGTTAATGCCTATAAGTCATTATGTGGCTTTTTCTGAAGATACTTTAAATCCTTCTGCAATGATGACTGAAATGACAACTTCTAATGATGGCGCATTAAAAAGCACATCAACATCTGTTGAAAAAAATAAAATGAAAAAAGCGACTACGCAAACCACTTCTACTACCAATATGGCGTGGAATGGCTGGATAGTTTTCAGTCTATTTTTTGTAGGCGCGCTGTCTAGTTGTATTGGTGCTCGCTGTGGTAGAGGTTGTAGAAAAGACATGGAATAAGAGGCTTTCTATACTCCTCAAGATACACTATTTTAATTTAAGCCTATCATAGCAATCCAATCTTTTTTGGATTGCTATTTCTTTAACCTTCTAATTATAAGCCAATTCACCCTAACAAATTGAGAAATCTCTTACATCATAATGAGCGCATGAAATAATGCTTTTATCTTAAATCACTCTATACTGTAATTGTTTGGCGCAGCTGTTGATGGAGACAGGATGTCTTTCTAAGTAGGAATGCTTTGAGAACATAACAGCTGCGTACAGGCACGACACTCCCTCTCTTTGTAGCAATACTTCATGCAAAACCAATTATCAATTTATTTCATTTTTTAACTATGCTACGCTCGCCCCCACACTAAAACCATGAGCATGTTATGTCAGATTCTTTAGTCACGTGGGCTGATATATTAGACAATGAAAAAACACAGCCTTATTTCAAATCAATTTTACAATTTCTTGCTGATGAAAAAGAAGCAGGGAAAATCATCTACCCCACAGAGAATGAGTTATTTAGCGCTTTCAAAGAAACGCCTTATGATCAAGTAAAAGTCATCATTTTAGGGCAAGATCCCTATCATGGTCCCGGTCAAGCACACGGGCTTTCATTTTCAGTCAAGCCAGGTGTTAAGCCACCACCTTCCTTAAGAAATATTTTTCAAGAATTAAAAAATGATTTAAATATATCCATTCCTACACACGGTTGTTTAAAAAAATGGGCAAATCAAGGTGTTTTATTACTTAATACTGCCCTGAGTGTAGAACAAGGCCAACCCCAATCTCACGCTAAAATTGGCTGGACTATTTTTGCAGAAAATATCATTCAAAAATTAAATAACCATCCTAAGCCATTGGTTTTTTTGTTATGGGGAGCCCATGCAAAAAATAAACGTGTTTTAATTGATGAAAAAAAACACCTAGTATTAACTGCTGCACACCCCTCTCCTTTTTCAGCTCATCAAGGATTTTATGGTTGTCGCCATTTTTCCAAATCCAATGCGTTTTTAGAGGCTCATGGGCGTGTGCCTATTGATTGGAGTTTATAAACTCTTGACCTACAAAAAACCAAACCCATTTTTTGAATTTTTAAAAGAAATTCATCTTATAATTAATACCTAATCGCAGTGTATTTTCTTTATAGCTCGTACTCATCAAATAACTTATTGGACCTAAGGTTGACTGAGTTGAGGAATTAAGTCGGAAAGAGCCTAAATCCACATAAAGATACTCTGCTTTGAATGTCATTCGCGATGTTGCCGCGTATTCAATACCTCCACCGGCTGCCCACCCAGTTTGAGTTTTGTTTTTTTCTGTTGTAAGACACGGGGAGCTAGATGCACAGCTGGTGGTGAGATCTCGTTGATCAAAAGCTAAAGTTGTGCCGCCCCAGGCAGGTCCCGTTGTTAGATAAACTAACATGTTACGAGAAGGCAATTTTCCAATACGTCCACGAACAGTACTCAGCCAACGTAAATTGGAACTCAATGTCGTGGTTAGAGGTGCACTACTGGTTACCGCATTAGCCCCCCCAATTTGAGCATAATCTAAATCCGCTTCGATACCCAGAAGGACTTGCTTCACTTGCCAGTTATAGCCTAATTGCCCGCCAGCTAGAAAGCCGGCATTTTGTATATTTAAAGAGGAAGTAGAAAAATCCTCCGCTTGTAATGCTTGTGTGATCGCAGATGTTGCATCAATATATACCATGCTCGGATTTGTAGCATAACCCATATTGATACCGAGATAGGACCCTTTCCAGTCAAAATCTTCTGTAAGACTGCTCTCTTTTGATAAATTGGGTCTATCTAAAAATTGATAGCTGGCTTCTAATAAAAGACCATATCTACTTTGTATCCCATCAAGTGGCTGGGCTTGAGCAGGATCGGCAAGCTGTTCAAAATGAGCCCATCCGTTAGTTGCTAAATACCACCAACGACCACCAGCACCGAGACTTAACCTTTCTGTTAGTAGCCATTTTAAAATAACATCCAGTTGAAAACCATTGCCTGTGCCCGTATCTAAAACACCTCTAATATCAGCACGCAAATTATGGAAATCATTTTCTTGAAGCGCGCTATGAATGTAGGCAAGATCTGTCTCCAAATGCCATGAGTCACCCAAGTACAACTCCCCGTTAATCCCTAATCGCAAAGAATCCCAGGTTGCAGAATTATTTAATACATCGATGGAGGTGGCTAGTGGAGAAACACATACCGGACCGGTTGCAACTTGTCTACATCCAAAATTATTAACTTGCTCTTGCCAATAATGGTAACCAATATAACCACCTAATCGCCAAGTTGCTGCATTAAAAAGGTTATACCCAAGATCAGCACTTAAATAACTTAGTGAGCCATTTTTTTGCGGTGAAATAGTTCTAGAATAAGGCGTAATACCAGGAGGAAAATCCTCATCCGCCAATTGCCCCCCGCCAATAGCCCCTCCCCCGAGATATCCTTTTAAATAAATTCCATTCTGATGCGCTAATTTCCAAAAACCTTCAGCCGAATTCGCACTTAAATCTTCATAAGTTAATCGCGAAGCAAGAGTATTCGAAATATCAAATAAGGTTTCTTGATATCGCGCACTGCTATACCAATATCGAGGCCCGAATTCAAATTGCCAAGGAGAAGTTGATATCAGTTGAGTAAGAGGCTCTTTATGTAAGGCTACTTCTGCTGTGTGGCTAGCTAGCGGACTAAAGAGGGTAAAAAAACCTAAAACTGCTAAACTTTTTCTAAACCAACAGATACTAAAACTCATGCAACAAATCCTTTGTCCCTGAAAAGGGTCTTAGCGTACAGATCAAGAGGTAAAACATCAATGAATTAGTAAAACCAGGCTTAAAATTACTTTAACGACAAGCGGGGCCAATACCAAGAACATGGCTATGAGTAGTAAATCCAAAAGCCCCAGCTAAAGGCATATTTATATTAAATATGCCCTAGATTAATTTAACAACCAAAGAACACCATTTAAATAACTTGCAAAAATCAACCAGATAAAATAGGGAATAAGCATCATACTACTGAATTTGAATTTATTTTTTGTAAGAAGAATAGTTATCAAAGTCAGTAGCGTGATTAAGATAAGACAATAAAAACTCACAGCAATAAGATGGAAATTAAAAAATAACGGAGACCACGCCCAATTCAAAACCATTTGAGCGCTATAAAATCCAAGTGCTGTCTTTGCCTGAGGCTGGTGACGATGTTGCCAAAGGTACCATCCTGACATAGCAATCATGGCGTACAGAATAGGCCAGATAATTGGGAAAACAAAAGCTGGTGGGGTAAGGCTTGATTTAGAAAGACTTTGGTACCAAGTAGCACTATTGACTTGACTTATCATTCCTAAAAAATAGCCCATTATTTGGAAAACTAGAATCCAAACGATCATGCTCATTAATTTTTTAAGCATCAATAATCTCCGTATCATATAGATTTTGTAAACCTTCACGGTAGGTTGGGTACATTAATTTGACGAAGAGCTCTTGCTTTATCTTGGCATTGCTCACACGGCGATTATGAGTATAGAACTCTTGTGTCATAGAAGATAGTGTAGCAAGTTCAAACGGGACTCTTTCTGGCGCAGGCATATTCAGTAAATGAGCAGCATAAGCATCAACTTCATGCGAAGGAGCCGGTTCATCATCAGCAACATTGTAAATTGACATAGGGTTAGGGTTTTTAATGGATGCCAGAAGAACCGCAACAATATCGTCTACATGAATTCGTGAAAAAAAATGATTTTCTTTATAGATGGTGTGTATTTTACCCTGAATAATACGTATTAAGGCATTTCTTTGAGGCCCATAAATTCCCGCAATTCGAAAAATATGGAGGGGTAATTGATACTTTTGTGCTAAAGAAAGCCAGGATTTTTCCGCGTTTAAACGAGCATTTGCTTGCTGGCCAAGAGATAGTGAAGCAGCCGATTCATCCACCCACGCGCCTTGATGATCACCATATACACCTGTTGAAGAAAGATAACCTAGCCACTGAAATTGACACGCATATTTTTTAATTAAATCGACAAAATGTCTTAGTACGGGATCCCCCAAATCAATCGATGGAGGAGTGCTTACTAAAATATGAGTAGCAGAGCTTAGGCTTTTTTCTACATCAATCTTATTAAAGTTAATTAATTCGTAGCTTTTTTCATTATGTTGCCCAAGAAACTCTTGACTTCGTGAGGTACCGACAACATGAAAATCCAGAGCAGCTAGCTTCTTTGCTAAAAAATTAGCCGTATATCCAAAACCAAAAATCAACATTTTTTGGTGCATAAAGTATATTCCTCTGTTCTATGTTGGCTTATTGCAAAGGCAGCCATTAAGGCTACGTAACGGCCCTAAAAATTGATTATTACTGAGCAAAGTTGTTGCCGTAATCAAAGTAATACCTGCCATAAAAATTAGATAATAAGCTGGTGTAATAAGACCTAATTTTTCTGTCAGCAAGGTAACTATTAATGGCGTACTGCCACCGAATAAGGCATTTCCTAAGTTATAAGAGAAGGCTATGCCACTGTAACGAACGTTCTCTGGACAATTTTCAACAATAGCAGTTAGAGTATTCCCTTGTTCTAACGAACTTAGAATGGTTGCTATCCCTAATGATAATAAGGCTAATATTATGGATTTGAATTGCAGTAAATAAAAGCAGGGTAACGCCGAAAATATAATGGCTATTGAGGTGATTAGCAGCATCTTTTTTCGGGTAAAATAATCACCACAGATACCTGCCAAAGGAACCGTAAACAGCATTATAACCAGCATGAAGCTTTCAATGGTTAAGGCCTCCCCTAATGAAAAGCCCATATAATGTTCTAAATAAGTCGACATATACCCAAAAAACACATAATAAAATGTTGAGCCCATGCAAGTAAGTCCCAAAATTTTCAGTAATTGGTAAGGTGCAAATTTAATCGCTGCAATAAATGGAATAGGCTCAAGAAGATGCTTTTCTTGCAGCTGAGAATAAACTGGTGTTTCAGATAATTTAAAACGATAATAAATGACTAATGAGCCTGGTAACCCTATAAAAAGAAAGGGCAACCGCCATGCCCAATCTGTAATTGCTTTTTCGTTAAAAAACAAATGAAGTAGCATCAATGTTACTGTCGCCAATAAAAAACCTAAATTCGCGCCTATTGCTGCAAAACTCGTGATAAAACCACGTTTTTTAGGTGGGGCTGATTCAGCCAGGTAGATTATTATTCCACTGTATTCTCCACCAATAGATAAACCTTGAATTAAACGAAGCAAGATAAATAAGATTGGGGAAATTAACCCAACCTCTTCATAGGATGGAATAACACCAACTAAAAAAGTTGATATGGTAATAATTAAGATAGAAATTCTTAATGTTTTTGCACGGCCACGAGTATCACCAAAATAACCAAAAAAAATACCGCCTAATGGTCGACAAAGAAAACCGGCTGCAAATACCATCAAGGCCTCAACGGTTGCACTGCCAGCGGATGCTTGCGGAAAAAATTTAGCGCCAATTATAGGCGCCATAAAAATAAAAAGTCCAAAATCAAACCATTCTATGGTATTACCCAGACTTGAAATAAGTATTTCTTTTTTTATCAATTGATAATCGCTTCAAACTATTATTAAACTCAATATACAGGCATTTTTGAAAAGATAAACACTATTTTATTCAAGTGATGTTTTACCTATTACATTTTCATTTTTGGGCGCACCCTGCTTAACCCCCCATCGACGGCTAACACTTGTCCAGTAATCCAGTTATTTTTAGGGTCTAAAAGAAAAATGATGGCGCGAGCTATATCTTCTGGGGTACCAATTCGGCCTAATGCATGCATTGCTTTCGATGCGCCCAAAGCCAGAGAATTTGAAATAAGCTCCGCGGTAAGCGGGGTATCAGTCATTCCTGGTGCTACTACATTAAAGCGCAAATTTAAATTAGCGTAGGTGGATGCTGCAGATTGTGCAAGTCCGATAATCCCAGCTTTTGCGGCTGCTATTGCTTCATGATTGGCAAGCCCAACCAATGCCGCAGCTGATGAAATTAGTACCACTGAGCCACCAACCTTCATATTCATTCCAGCTGCACGAACCGTTGCAAATGCTGTGGTTAATGACGCATCTATAACGGCTTGATATTGCTCTTGAGAAGTCATGTGAGCACTTTTTAATAATAACGAACCCGCACAATTGACAACACCATCTATCGAGCCAGCTTTTTTAAATACCTCATTGACCGCATCAAAATCAGTCGCATCCAACACGGCATTAGGTTGAATCTTATGGTTATCTCGAGCCGTAGTAAATACAGTGTCCCCTTGAGATATTAAACCATTAACTACCGCCTGCCCAATAGCGCTACTCGCTGCAATAATCAAATAATTAGCCATGGTTTTTCTTCCTTTTTTAATTTTTTATTCAATCTATTGAATAAGTTATCCTAATCCCAAGGACTGATTAAATAATCACTAAATGCCCTTTCTTTAAATCGGCACAACAAAGTTCAGACTCGATTGATAATAATCATCAGTCTGTGCTTAAGCCCATGCATATTCTGAAGGTTCGAATAATCAAGAACACATTACTCTAGCGCTTAATCTGTAATTTTCAAAATTAATTTTACTGTGTTTTAGTCGACTAATGGGAGTTTTGCAATACCTCAGAATCCAGCCTTACCAACGATAATTCAATCCCACTGTCAATCCTTGCAAAACGAGATCATTGTTACGAGCGCCAGTAGTATTATCAAATACCTGGTACTGATTAAACCAATCAGAAACTTCATAGGCAACTTTTACCA
>JAOATK010000033.1:29531-32314 GCA_030158115.1 Legionella sp. | reverse complement strand
AAATTGCAAGAACTTTTTTAAGATTTTACCGAAATTTCATTGGCGAGACGTATATTTATGTGCTGTTAGAAAATAATGATGAAGTTGAAAAGTATCTCACTGAACATAATGCAGATGTTAGAATTATTGCTGCAAGTTATGACTTTGTTAGAAATGATGAAAAACTTGAAGAGTACTGCACCAAGTATCTTTTAGATGTTAATGATATTGCTTATGCCCATGTGCTCCTGGGGAATAATGATGTCGTTGAATGGTATCTCACTGAGCTTAATGCGGATGTTAGAATTATTGCCGCAGGTTATGACTTTGTTGGAAATCTTGAAAAACTTGAAGAGTACAAAACCAATCATCACGTATCTGAAAGCGATATTGCTTTTGCTCATGCGTTTTTAGGTAATAATTTTCACGTTGAAAAGTATCTTGTCGATTATGATACACATCTTTGGTGTCAGATTTTTAGTGGTTACGCAAGTGCTAAAAATCATGACAAAATTTATGAGTATTTTCTCAAGTATGGTAAAAAAATTGTCGATGATATCGCTTATGGATATGTAGTGGCTAGAAATCATAGCAAAGTTGATGAGTATCGTGTTAAGCATGGTGCATGCGCTAACCTAATTGCTTTAGGTTATGCCTCTGTTGGCGAGCATCAGCAAGTTGATAGGTATCGTACTCAATATAGTGCATGTGCTAGTAGTATTGCTTTCGCCTATGCTCTTGCTGAAAACCGTGAGAAAGTTGAAGAGTACCTCACCAAGCATGGTGTCGATTATATGTCTATTGCTAGCGATTTTGCTGCGGTTAAAAATCATGAGAAACAAAAAGAATATGGCATTGATTTTTTACTAGATAGTTATTTAAAAAGGAGAGAAGCAGTAACTGATTCTTCTGGTGCAACAAAAGAGTATTTCCATAGCAGTTTCTTTTCTTTTTTTCAAAAGAGTTTTACACAAAAAAGAAATGCTGTTAAGGCATTACAGTCAGCATTAAATGGAGAGAATGTTGATTTAAGCGTGCACTTATCTACATTAAGAGATGGGCGGTTAGGCAAAGAGCTTCGAAAACTTATTAAATTAGGAGTTGTTAATGCTCTGGTAGATAAAGAAGTAAATACTGTGAGTGATTTTGTGAAAGCTCTTCAAGATAAATGCTCTAATAGCCCTAATCCTATACTCTAAATAGCCGCTTAAAATTATTAAATTAATGTTAAAAAAATCTAGCGAGGGCTGCGTTCTCTCTTAATGCAGCCATACTTGACTTCTTGCGTGATATACCAGTTCAAGCTGAAAGCACAATCAACCATTTTTGTTGTGACTGATTGCGATTGCGTACATCATAATATACATTAGTTTGTTTATACATCACTTACCCCTCCTGTACTGCTGAAGGCGACTAGAATTGTACCTACGATTAGGGGCATGCGCTTTGTGGCAATTAGCCGCTTATTAAAAAATAGCTCACAAAAAAAGCACCAATGACTATTATTTGCTCATGTACTGTGTTAAAATTGCGCATAAAAATAAACTGTACTTGGAAGAGATAATGTTTGAAAGTTTACCCAATGAATTAATTATTATGGTGCTGCAAGGATTAACATGGCAAGAATTATGTAATATAGCCTCTGTTAGTAAGAATATGAAAGAGCTCAGCGAATTGGATTCTCTTTGGCGCCCTTTGTTTACACAATATTTCCCTAGAGATAATCGTTTATATGGGGAGACTTTTAAGGCCGCTTTCCTGCGCAAATACGAAGAAATACAATTGATTTTAGAAGAGAATGAGTACATTTTGGATGTAGATACAGATGAGCCATTAACAGCGTCTTTTTTTTATGTTCTTGGCTGTATGAATAATATGGATTGGACGGATCATTATGATTTATTCTACGATCATGATTCTCTAGAAGACGAGGAAGAAAACACATTCCAATATATTAGTGATGATTTAAAGGATAATTTCGAGATAATGTTGGCTGCGGTTAAACAAGATGGTCGTGCACTCCTCTATGCCAGTGATAGGCTAAAAAATAATCCTAAAATAGTGCTAGCAGCGGTTCATGAAAACGGCCGGTCACTTTCTTTTGCTAGTGAAGAGCAAAAAAATAATCCTGAGATAGCTCTGCTTGCATTAAAACGAGATGGTTTGAACCTTGAATATGTTAGTGATGAACTAAAAAATGATCCTAAAATAGTATTCAGTGCAATTCAACAAGATGGCTTTGCACTTCAATTTGCGAGTGAAGAACTCAGTAGTAATCCTCAAATGGTGTTGGCTGCAATTCAACGATCCCCCGATATGCTTTCCGATATCAGTGAAGAGCTCAGGAATAATTTTGAAATGATGTTGGCTGCTGTTCGGAAATATGGTCATTCACTTCAGCATGTAAGTCAAGAGCTCAGGAGCAACCCTCAAATGGTGTTGGCCGCTGTTCAGCAAAACGGTATGGCACTTCGATACGCAAGTAAAAAGCTTCAAAATAATCCGGCGATAGTGCTCGTTGCTGTGCAACAAAACGGCGAGGCACTTCTACATGCTAGTGAAGAGCTTCAAAATAATCCAGAGATAGTGCTGGTTGCTGTTCAACAAAACGGTAAGGCACTTCAACGTGCTAGTAAGGAGCTTCAAGATAATCCAGAGATAGTGCTCGCTGCCATTCAACAAAACGGTGAGGCACTACAATATGCTAGTGAAGAGCTTCAAAATAATCCAACGATAGTGCTCGCTGCTGTTCAACAAAACGGTGAGGCACTACAATATGCTAGTGAAGAGCTTCAAGATAATCC
>JAOATK010000033.1:0-29431 GCA_030158115.1 Legionella sp. | reverse complement strand
GTGAGGCACTACAATATGCTAGTGAAGAGCTTCAAGATAATCCAGAGATAGTGCTGACTGCTATTCAACAAAACAGTGAGGCACTTCAATATGTTAGCAAAGAGTTTAGGAATAATCCAAAGATAGTGCTGGCCGCTGTTCAACAAAATGGAAAAGCGCTTCAATATGCTAGTGAAAAGCTTCGAAATAATCGAGCGATGGTGATAGCTTCTGTTCAAAAAAGCGGTGAGGCACTTCAATTTGCTAGTGAAAAGTTTCAAAATAATCCAGCGATAGTGCTCGCTGCTGTTCAACAAAACGGTGCGGCACTACAATATGCTAGTGAAGAGCTTCAAGATAATTCAGAGATGGTGCTCATTGCCGTTCAACAAAACGGAAACGCTCTTCGATATGCTAGTGAAGAGCTTCAAGATAATCCAGAGATAGTGCTCGCTGCAGCTCGTCAATATGGTGGTGTACTTAGCTATGTAAGTAAACAATTTCAAAATAATCCAGAGATAGTGCTGGCTGCTGTTCAACAACATGGCATGGCACTTCAGGATGCAAGTCAAAAGCTTCAAAATAATCCAGAGATAGTGCTGGCTGCTGTTCAACAACATGGCATGGCACTTCAGGATGCAAGTCATGAGCTTCAAAATAATCCAGAGATAGTACTTTCTGCTATTCAACAAAACGGTGCGGCACTTCAATATGCAAGTCAAGAGCTTAGGAGTGATCGTACGATAGTGCTGGCCTTGGTTCTGCGTGCTGGTAGGGCACTTGAATATGCTAGTGACGATCTTCAAAATAATCCAGAGATAGTGCTTGCTGCTGCTCAACAAAACGGTGAGGCACTTCAATATACAACTCAAGAGCTCAGGAATAATCCAGCGATAGTGCTCGCTGCTGTTCAACAAAACGGCAAGGCACTTCAATATGCAAGTCAAGAGCTCTGGAATAATCCAGAGATAGTGTTGGCCGCAGTTCAAAAAAACGGTGATGCACTTCAATATGCCAGTAAAGAGCTAAAAAATAATCCTGTAATAGTACATGCAGCAATTGAAAAAAATGGTGATTCAGTTCTTAAATATGCAAGCAATAACTTAAGAGCTAATCATAACGCACTGCCTTTATTAGTTTTCTTAGATATGAAAAAAAATGAACCTCCAGTTTTTGATGGCCAATTTTTTAATGCTCATAATCCAAGCCCAAAAGAAAGAAATGATGCAATTGATGCGTTAACCCGTTTGATATTGACGAAAGATATTGTGTTATCAGAATCACAGCGCTTTATTCTCGGTCAAGGGAGTTTAGGCATTGCATTAGAAAAATTTATTAAAGATGGGCGTGCAAATGAAATTGTTGGTAAGGAAGTAACTACACTCCAGCATTTAATTTGTGCATTAGAAGAATCATTTTTACAGGATTTAAGCCTATCTTTTAGTTCGTTTTCATAAGCACAATATAGCTCTAATATGTCGTACATCCTGCTGAGAGAGCAAAATCTAAAGCAGGGGGTGCGACATGAGTAATAAGAGATCAGGGGCAAGTCTTGAGCTATTTGGTATCAGCAATAACGAATCGGTGAAAGTCCGATGATAAGCTTTAGGGGCGAGAGTAAAATTATCGAGAGAGAAGCTGTTCATCCATTTTAACTGGTCATCACTACTAAAAAAAACGCTCTCTTCACAATAATACATTGTTTGTTTGAGCTGTTTCGTTCATTTCCTGAGTAACATCTAATATAGTTTCTTCGCAAGCAAACAAGGAATAACGATTGCATTTTTGGTTAGAACTTACAGGACATAGATTATTTTTTGGTTGGTTGCTTATATCAAATAATGATGAAGTTGTTTTATTTATAATTTTGTAAAAAGCAGGATCGGAAACAACATCTTTTATTCCACCAACAACACCGCCTATCGCACTCAGAAGAATACTCCATCCCATCAAGCCGAAAGGCCCAATAGCTAAAAACCCAATAATTAAACCAATAATAGCGCCAATAATTGCCCCTCTAGTTGTACCAATTGAAAGTCGTTGAGTCCAGGGCAAGGTTGTAGCTCTTGTCTTTGTTTCATCAGGTTCTATTTTGCGACTTAACCAAATAATAAATAAACCCGTAAGCCATCCAATTAGACTCGCAATCGCTGAGGCAATAACAGCATAATGCGCTAATACTGCTACAGGGCATAGTGCGTAGGTAAGAACTATACCTAAACAACTAAAAAAATACGAAGTACTGCGTGTTACATAAGACCAGCTGTTGTCAGTATTGTGTGAAACTCCCCAAAATTTTTCAAAAAAAGCGGATATTTTTTGGCCAAAAAACCCCATGGTTATGCCACCGATAATTGAAAAAGCACTTGTAGCAATGGCAATCGCAACTGGGGCGCTGAGACCCGAAAGAATTATCGATCCTAAAAGCCCGCCTAGAATAGTTCCTATAGCTGCACCTAGTGTTATACCTGAGCGGACGTAATTGTTATTAAACACATTACGATCCTCATTAATTAATAGCCCCTTTGTTTTTATGTCATTTTTTTTACGCGTCAAATAATTTATAAGGGGAACAAATAGCATCACGGAAACAAAACTAATTACAGAAGCAATTGTGCTATAGATCGTGATGTTATTTAAGCTGGTTTTAGCATCACAATTTTGTATGTAAGAAATTGTTCCTCCAAGACATTGCCCAATTGATGAGCCAAACACAAACGCAGTTTTGGCATATTTTGACCAACCTTCAGTGCCCATTTGTGCATGAATACTCACCTCATCTTTCGTCCCATCAAATAGTCGAATGATAAAGGCATACAAGGCAATGACTGATCCCATCAGCATACTATATAGTGAAAAGGATAATTTTCTTTTAAGCAAAGAGCTACTTAGGGAGGCAAAAAGTGTACCTAAGGCAGAACCTAAGCTTGAGAGGGTTTTTAAATTTCGATATAAGGGATTTTTTGCATGGGGTTTAGTATATAAATTAAAATAAACACAAATACGATGAATTATCTGCTCTCCTAATAGCCAACAGATAAAAGTGGCAATGTTATTACTCAACTTTATTTTAACATCATGATCATCAACCATCTCTTCAAATAGTGAATAGATAGCTACTGTTAAAGCTCCTGCCATAGGCTTGGCTAATTCAACATAACGCGCCTTATAATTGATGTTGTTCTTAAGTTGTTCGTCAGTTGGTTTTAATATTAGGCCCATTTTTAAACCCCACTATCGATTAGCATTTGGTCTTTCTTTTTTCATAGTGAAAGTCGAATAACCATTTGATCACATAGTAAATTGATATAAAATAATAAACAATGTAGGGTTTTAGAATTACATTGATGCAAAAATTGCATGAATAGAAGATGGGAGGATAGCATGACAGATTTTATAATTAGTGATGCTTTGGTATTTATAAGCGTAGCAGAGGAGGGTGGTTTCGCTGCAGCGGCTAAAAAATTATTTCTCTCTCCATCTGTTATCAGCAAACGAATTACCCGTTTGGAAAATCAACTTCGAGTGCAATTGATTCAAAGAACAACACGAACTATGTTTTTAACTGAAAGCGGAGCCCTCTTTTATGAACATTGCAAACGAATTAAATCTGAAATAAATGATGCTGCTGATAAAGTGTTAGAACAACACCAAACGCTTACGGGGCTTCTTCGTATTAACGCGCCTAAAAGCTTTGGTCAGGTTCATCTGATCTCTGCGATTAATGATTTTCTGTTCCTATATCCGGAAATAAAAATTGAACTAATACTTGGAAGTCAATACGCTAATTTTATTTATAAAGGGTTAGATCTGGCAATTTTCATCAATGATTTACCCGATACTTCTTTATTAAAATCTCGAAAAATTGCGGTTCGTGGTAGTGGTATTTATGGTTCTCCAAATTATTTTGAACAATTTGGAATGCCTAAAACTCCAGAGGATTTAAGGAACCATAATTGTCTTATTTATCAAACGGAACCAGGGAATTCATTAGGTATTGGTCAAAAGCATGAATGGCGCTTTTATAAAGAGAAAGAAAAATTTTTCATTCCCGTGTCTGGAAATCTACGGATCAATAGCAATCAAGGTTTGGTAAAGGCTGCAATTGCTGGTGTTGGTTTAGTTAAATTATCGAGTTTTATGGTTACTGAAGAGATTAAAACTGGCGAATTATTAAGTATTTTAAATAATTATTGCGAGCAAGATATTAACATTCATGCTGCTTATCCGAGTCAACGTTATCTACCGTATAAAGTCAGAGTATTTATTGATTTTTTATTAGAGCGTTTTAATTCAGATAATTATTGGCAAAATATTTACAGCGCTTAAAACCAACTGAGGTGATCCTTGTGGGTTTATCTTGAGTTATTCACTTGATGAATTATTTTAGGTGCCTCTCTCATGGTTTGTATTTTTTTACCAAAAATTCAAAAATAGAGACGTCAATAAAAAGCCATCATGGCTATTTGTTTTTTATATTGAAAAAAATATGCTCTTACCATATGATCTGTTTCGTTTAATTGATAGCGATATATTTCTTGATCGAGTTCATTTTAGTAGATTACCTAGTGTTGATTATTAATGGCAAACTTCTGAAGTTAATTGTTCATGATGGAATAAATTGATTTTTAATGAGCAAGTTAAATTAAGGGAACTTAATGATGTTCGAATATTTTACAACGGCTGAGATTGAGCAATTAAAAGGCTTAAAAGACAGTCTACTAATTTCCCCAAAGAAATATTTTTTCACTCCATTAACTAATTATACTCAATTGAAAGAAGTCAGCTCTTCTATGTTGATTATGCAATGGAATTATTTAAGTTCGGGATTTACCTTATTAATTGAGGCTATTAAAGAGCTAGCTCGGGCAATTTATTCTTTATTAACGCTGCATTTTGCCCTTGCATGGAAGCATGCCTGCACTGCTACACGTGCTACTTTAGCGGCTATTTCAAAATTACTCTTAGATTTAGGACTGCTTTGTTTACATAGTACGCGCGCATTGACTGTTTTAATAGCAACTTTTGCTCCTGAGCTGGCTTTGCTTGGCACAGCGGTAGCTACCGCTGTATTGCTTGCCTATTTATTAGCTCCTGCATGGGGCGTGCTTGGCTTTATGGTTATAATTGTTGGAGCATTAATTTATCATTTTCTTCCAAAATTGAATAAACCTGAACCTCCAAGTATATGGGACAGCTTGCATAACGATCTAGATGATTATAGGCGTATGATTAAAGAAGTTGTTCAAGAAAGAAGAGAAATTATTAAAATTCATGAAAATATTTGTGATAAGAAATTAAGGCAATCCTTGCCATTAACTAATCCCTACCAATTATTTTCGGACAATCCTAAATTATTGCAGAAATATGAACGGATAAAAATGGAAAGTGAGGAGTCAGTAGCTTCATTCTATGAGTTAATGAACTCTTATCCGGGTTTTGACTCAGATCGCGCAAAGGAACCTGGTTATATAAGAGATGCACACAAAGAGATGGTTGAACATCATGAAAAGGTAAAGTTAGTCGCCGAGATGATATTCAAAAAAATAATTGATTATCAGGACAAAAAAGAAACAACGACTTCTTGGGAAACGCGCTTTAGCACACTATTGAACAATTAAAAAATAATAATATGAAGGATAAATGATGAAAAGTGAAATTAAAACAGTGGGATTGGGAGCTATTATTTCTATAGGTTTGGGGATTGCTGCTGGCATAGCCTTTTTTTTCGCTTTACCAATAACAATACCCATCGCTATAGTAATTGGGGGTGCTATCGGGATAGGAAGCGCAGGGGCTTATGCTGCTGGAGTGTTAACAAAGGGAGCTACTGCTAAATGTGATATAAAAGAAGAGGTGGCGAGGAAGTTTGAAAAGGAAGCTCTTGCTGGCACGATTGAACAAGAAGATGTAAAAGAAAAATTTACAAACAAAGATAACGCGTTTAATGCTGAAAAAGAGAAGGCAGAGTTCGAAACTCTAAAAAAAGAGCTCCAAGCTTTAGAACAAAAAATTGATTCTAAGATGGAACTTATGCAGATTGACATTATCGATCTCAAAGGTAGGTCTGAGCCACAACCCAAGACATCCTCTACTGAAAAAACGCCCACAATGAGCTCACAACCATCTAAAACACAAGCTGCATTAGCTGCTAATGCAGGGCTTTTTTCTAACACAAACTCCCAACAGAGCGAAATGTCACCTCAAAATATTCCCGAAGATGGATCGGTAAGAAAAAGAAGAACGGACCTTAAGATTACTTAATCATATGAAATACGCTTAAGAGATTGAATTTTAAACAAGGAATAGGGACTATGGCGGGAGCAGTTGAAGTATTACAAGTGGGAATAAGTGATCTTGGTGTTTTACCTCGGGATAAAAGTCTAAAGGCAATTGAGCAGTACTGCGATAGTAAAAAAAAAGACTCGCCTCTAATTAGTCTAGATGAAAATAATGAGTACAATATTAATGATACACTGATAGCTTCTTTTTCAGATGGCACGCTTTATGATAATGATGTCAAAATTATAGAATGGTATTTCGATACAGATAGTCGTTTAATCATTCAATCTAACACAGATAAACAAGTTAATTTATATGCTGATCTTAAAGTAAAAGAATGCTTCATTAAAGCCAACGGGCCTTTATTTATTAAAGGTAGATTGGATTGTAAATCAACTATCGCAATTGAAGCTGAAGCTTTATGGTTGGCTGACTCTGTTAAATGTGATGGTTCAATTCTTTTGGCAGTTCGTCAAGGGGTAGGTCTTTTAGCTCCCATTCATGCTCAACATTTAGTAATTAATGCCGCTTATGTTCATCAAGAGGCTGGGCTCGAACTTTCAGGCCTGCTTGATATTTCCACTCAGTGCTTTAAACAGAATGTTACGTCTAAAATCGCTGCTAACTCTTTACGTTTAATTGCATCTCAATGCCAAATAATGGGCGATTTAACAGTTAATAAAGACTGTTTTTTAATTGCGGGTATTTTAATTTTTGGACAGGAAGACGCACAGTCAATTATACGCTTATCAGGTCAAAATCACTTACATGCTATTAATCTGCATGTACAAGGAGATACCCAGGTTCGCATCGATCATACAGATCATAGTAAAGAAGGACTTTTTATTATTGATCAAAATTTTTTAGCTGATGAAAATTCAGTGACTCATATTTTTAATACTAAATTGTCTGCTAATGAGATAGATAATGATGGCGAGCTAGCATTCAATCAATCTACTTTAGAAGTAAAGACTGTAAATCAGCATGGCATTTTTGATACAAAGGGATCACTTATTACTGTTGAGCAAGAGTTTATTCATTTTAAAAAAGCGGTAACGGAGTTAAATAATACTGTTTTTTCCTCCCCGACGGTTAATGTTTGTGGGGGGGAATTTAGTTTAGATGATTGCAACTACCAAGGTGAATCTTGTAATGTTTATGCAGGTTGTTTTGATCTTAAAAATCAGTCTGTGGTCAAGATTGATAAATTACTATTTTTGAAAGCAGCAAACTTGAGTGTAAAGGATTGCGAATTAAATGTGTCGCAATCTATCCAAGCATCCGGAAATTTGTATTTTGAAAACACAGAGGTGAAAACAGATTACTTAATAACGATAAAAAATAAGACCATCATTAAGCACTCTAAAATAACATTTGAAGTTCAAATGGAATTAAAAGGAGAGATAGAGCTCACTGATTCACATCTGTCTGGAAATATTATGACTCTTAAGGGCGGATTGATTATCAATGATGTCCGGTTCAGGGCGAAAAATCTAGAAATAATATCTGAACATGCAGTAATCAATTCCTTATATTCTCTTTCAGAAAAACTTCGTTTGCAAGGCAGTAAAGAAGCGGATCAGGTTATTTTTAATAAAAGTGCATTAACTACTAAGCAATTTTCTTGTCTTGATCATGCCACATTAAACTGTTCGACCTTTTACGGTATTTCTAGGCAAAAATTGAGCCACAATTTGCATGCTTTTTTTAAAATTATAGGCTCAAAATTTATTACAGAAGATCAGGTGAGACAGTATGCAGGAGGCATTATTGAGATAGATCGCCATAGTGTTTTTCGAGTGGGTTTACTTCACTCACAAGGTGCTATGAATGCCAAAGACTCTGCTATTGAATGCTCTATTTTGTGGAAAGAAAATTCTGAGCTTACTCTTGAATCAAGCCGTGTCGAGATTAAAAATAAACTAAGCATGCAAGCCAGTAAGATGAAGTTAAAAGATCATTCGATAATTCTGACTCCTGTAGCACAATTAAGTAAAGGTTCTGAACTTCATCTTAAGGAGACTAGTGCTCTTATAGCTACTTCTGAGCTAATTACTTTTGAGTCAACAATTGCTAGTAATGCATCGAGTATTTTCACACGAAAATTTATGGCGTTAGGCCGTACGGAATTGTGTGGCAGTCTTTTATCGGCAGAAGAGCTACATATTTATGAGACATTTGAAGCAAACTCGATGTCTAAAGTGACAGTAGATGGACTTATTTCTGTTGCTAACAAAGCACATGCTCGATTCTCTGATTCAATGGTTGGTGCTAAAGACATTCAGAGTTTTGGTGAAGTGCTTGTTAGTAATTCCGTTGTGGCAGCGAAAGATAAAGTATCTGTTTGGTCACCGGCCACTCTGATATTAGAAGGAAATTCTACGATTATCGCTGAAGATATGGTAGTCCGTGGGACCTTAGTAACGCAAAATAAAACGCTAGCAGATACCCACGAAGAAACTGAAGAACAAACTAAAAAAGCGGCTTCTCAACTTAAAATTCACGGTGAATTGCATATTACTAAGTGTGCTACGGTGAAAGGAAAAGCAGATCTTTCTATTGAAGCAGATGACTATTTACATTCAGGCTCAATAAACCTTGAGGCTAGCTTAAGGGCAACGGGTGGGCTACTGAGTAATCACGGGGATTTTAAGGCAGATAGTATTTATCTGGGATTTGATGATCAAATACTCAATTTTGGTTCATTTTCTGCTGAAAATATGACTGTACACAGTAATTTCCTTAATCTTGCTGGTGAGGTCTATGTGAATAAGTCCTTATCGATGGCAGGGTTTTATAATGTTAATTTAGGTCTTATTGCCGCAAATAATTATTCAAATACCTCATTACTTTCATTTAATGGCGGCTTAGTACTTCCTAATTTCTCAGCAGATCCTGAATATATTTTTTCAATGAGTAATTTTACTTCAGTTGCGAAAATTGCCGCAACAACCTTCTTGCCTGGCTATAGCAATCTTATTAATTTAGGATTCATGATTCCAGGCGTAGTGAATAGTGCTTCTAGTCTTTACGATGCCTGTCAAAATTTTAGTTTAGATCGATACCGTAATATGCGTCGTCATGAATTGATGGCGGAGGTTTGTCGATTTAAAGGTATTGCTTCAGCAGCATGGGGTGCTTTTAACTCTACTCATGCATCTTTTGGTGAAATCTCAAATTTTGGACAAAATTTCACGAAAACATCAGGTGGAATTTTTAACTCAGATACTTATTCTTTCCGAAATTTAAAAAAAGCCGCTTCAAATGTTGACTGGAAACATTTTGGCACAAAAACAGCTGGTGTTTTTTTAGGTAATTATTCGGATGAATCGTTAATTAATGTTAATTTTGGGGCGGTATTTGCACATGCCACTGCTAAAAAGAGCTTATTTAGCATGAATATGGGGGCAGAGGCTTCTTTATTGTCGCATACAGTGAATAGTAAAGTATTTTATAATAGCGGTTGGTCTGGTGGTGGAGATGCAAGCTTTATCACGGATTATACTTATAATAGTGGTAGCCTGAAGGGTTATGATGAGTTTACTTTTAAGTCAGATTATACGATAAATACGGGTACCTTAGAAGGAAACCATGTGCATGTCACAATTAATCATTTAAGCCAAGAAGGGGAATTATCACTAAGTAATGGCCAGGCAAAAATTAATGAATTTTCTGATACTAAACAGGCAAAGACCAGATTTTCTGAGATGCAGGTAACAGGGACTAATTTTGAATTGGTTGGTACTCTTGATGCAAAAAATACTCGATTTAACTATACAAATAAATTTAAAACCGATAAAGATTCTGTTTTAAATACCTCGCAGGTTGTTATTGAAGCACACGAATTTTCTCACGGTGGTGAATTAAATTACCAAGGAATGCTCTTAGTTGAAGCAGATAAAGCGACTTTAGAAAAGGGTTCTATAGTTGCAGGTAAGCGGACTGCAGAAGAGGAGTTATATGTTCCTAAACCTGCAAGTGAACAAGCTCAATCTGCAAGCGAAGAAGAGAAGCCCTCTAGCGAAGAAACCACACCTGCAAGTGAGGAAAATAACACTGAGTCGCCTAAAGAAGCCGCTAAAGAAAAAATTGAAACAGAATTTAAACCACAGCATATTTTTCAGCTGCATGTCAGTGAACGGGTTGTATTAGATGGCAAAATGAGAGGTGGTGATTACACTCAAATTCATGGTCGCACCATTGATCCTAAAGAGGGTGATTCTCTAAGTTCCGATGAAGATAAAGAAAAAGAACCACCTCAAATCGAACAATTAATTATCGGAGAAGAAGCAGATATTCAGCTGGTCAATGGTTCTATTATTAGTAAAAAAGCAGAAATCGCAGGCCATGCCTCGCTTAAAAGTTTCGCTATAGATGTTGGTCAAACAAAACTACTTCAATCAGGCAAATTAGAACTTGAAAAATCATCTTTTAAAGGAGATGTATTGACATCAGACGGGGTTCTTAACTTAGACAAATCTGACGTTAAGTTAGCGCAAATGACATTAAGTCAGCTTAGCAAAGAAACTTTTAAAGATTCAATCATTACTACCAATCAATTTATTGATGACAGTCAGCTTTCATATCAGGGAGAAGTGGGTATCTTCACAGATCATTATGAGCATGGAGGTAGGGTTACTCATATTAGTCCACCACAAGAAGCTCTTGATAATAATCTTTTTTATGTGAAATCAAAAACTGCTGATTTACATGGTTCAGGGGATTTGGATCATGCGACTTATTCAATAGAGCATTTTTCTGATCGGGCACTGTTTATTTCAGGCACGGGTCAATATGATAAATACACCATTGCTAATAGTCTTGCATTAGAAACTGAAGACTATATGAATTTGAATACGCCGTTTTACCGAGATTGTGATTTAACAATAAAAGCTAGCGGTATTACTATGGCTGGCGATTATAACAATAAAGCAAGAACACTTAGTTTAACTTCTACTGTTGGTGATATCGTCCTATTGAGCAATATTACTAGTAAGAATTTATATGTAAAATCGGCGGGAAATATTCGAAATAACCACAATATCTTTAGTGAAGAAATAGCAAATTTTCAAGCTGCCGGAGGTTTTTATAACTTAGGTGGCGTAGTCAATGCAAATACTGTTGCTATAAAAGCTAGTGAAATTAAAAATATATCTGCGGGATCTAACATGGCCTCTTCGCCTTGGGGTGCTGCAATGGGCGGTGCAGGTATTATTAATGGACGTAAAGATGCTTTTTTAGAGGCTACTGCAGGTAATATTGAGAATTACGGTGGTGTTATTCGTTCAGGAGAGTATACGCAATTACTTGCTACGGGGAATGTTCTTAATGCATGTAATGTTCGTTCTTATAAGGGTGCTTATGATTTAATCCATGAATATGATGGGGGATTAATTGCTGGTGGTAATGGCACAGGAACTGATGGAATTGGTCTTTACATCAAAGCGGGAGGTAAAGTTATTTCCGATGCCTCTGATTTTGTAAGCAATGGTATTAATTATATTGAAGGAGATCAAGGCATAGAGCTTTTAGCTCGGCAAGATACCCACATTTCAAAAATCAAAGAAAAAAAAACCTGGTATGGGAAAAAAACTCGCGAAGTCACTACCACAACTACTATTAAAAATTCAGTAGTTCACTCTGCAACAGGACAGAATATTCTGGTCACTGAGCATGGGGGACTTAAATCGGTAGCTACTCGTTTTTCTTCTCCAGGTGGAACTACCATTAATGCTCGCGATAATGTTGAGTTATATAGTTTGAAGTCACAAGGTAAGCACTATAAATCTACGAGCCAGCTTTGGGGCTTATCAAAACACTCCACCTTAAACCGGAATCAAGAATCAACGCCTACTCTATTTATTGATAACGGAGTCACCCGTATTTATTCTACCGAAGGTTCTATTGATGCTCGCGGTGCTTATTTTGTTGGCGCTGGCGACTTAGATTTGAAGGCTCATGGGCGCATTAAATTTGGTGTGGACATACTGGATCACGAAACCATTGAAAAAAACCGAAGTTATGGTATTTCAGTGCCCGGTATGGGAGCCTGGCAGGCATGGAAGAGTGGTGGCTTGATGGATGCAGTAACCGCTGAAGATGCCACAATGGCAAAGCTTAACTCCTTATTAGCCAGCACGAATACGGCCGAATTATTAGCCTCCTCAGCAAATTTAGGTGTTAATTTGTATAACACCTCAAATAGTATAATGAGGGGGTTAGCAAATGAAACTTTTAGTAAAGAATTACTTTCTCGTTATGGTTTAGGTGGGGCGAATGGATTTTCACCTACCATTAACTTATCAATGACTGAGAGTAAAACGACCACTAAATATCAAACCCAGGGAGCTGGTGGTGTTAATCGAGGCGGTAATGTTTCTCTTGAGGCTGGTGAGGGTATTGATTTAGAAAATGGCGTACGAGTACATGCTGGTGGCAACATGACCGTTAATGCCCCAGAGATTATTGCTACAGCAGCAAAATTACATTCTTCCGTAGACCAAAAAACAGCAACCCAAAGTATAGGAATCTCTGTTACTGGGCAATTACAAGATGCTTCTTTGGGCTACTCTCACAGTAGTACACAGGCAACCAGTTATGTTAATGCAGAGCTATCGGCAGGTGGTAATATGACTTTAGGTTACCAAGGCGGAGCGATGCATCATGTCGTACTTGATGGTGCTCGTATTGAGGCTGGCAGCTTAGATGCCCAAATTCAAAAATTAGATATTATAGATAAACAAGATACGACAGTAAGCAAAAATGAGTCAGGAAGTGTTAGTCTTTCTGGTCAGGTGTCTGCATATAAGGGTGAAGGTGGTTCGGCTATTACTAAAGAGCATAGTGGCATCCATGTAGTTGATGGGATTAATACTGGAGGACATGAAGTACATATTGGTGAGGCCTCTATGCAAGGTGGAGAAATCACTACCCAAGGTGAAAATCATATTCAGATTGATAAATTAGTCACTAAACAAGTAGTAGATCATCAAGTATATAATGGTGTGGGTATCAGTTTTAATGTAAATGATTTGCAGCGCTTAGTAGGACAAACGGCAACCAATCAAACAGGTGAACAAGCAATTGCTATTGCTGAAGCGACGTTTGATCGTGTTAATTATCAAGTAGAAAATACGTCCGTTATTTACGGGGCTCAAGGAACAGAGGCAGAAATAAGTGAATTGGTAGGTCAACTGCATACAGAATCTGCTGATGGTAGTCGGGTGATTAAAAATGATAAGTTGCATTTAACTTTAGATATTCCGATCACTAATAGTGATTATATCGAAAAAAGTCGTGAAAACATAAAAGCTGGCTTGGAAAAAATTGCCGATGCTTTTGGAATGCCAGAAACGCAAAATCCTTCTCGAGATGAAAGTACGTTGCCCTCAAGAAGAGATGATGAGGAAGAGGAAGAAGAAGAGGAAATTGACAATAGTCCAGAAGATAATCCTGAGGAAGGAAAAAAATCAGCAGCTGATAAGGAAAAAGCGGCTGATGCGATTTCTTTAGAAGAGGGGCAAGCACTTGTTGAAAAAGCTTTTTCAGTTTTGTCGACAAAAGCTCAAGAAGAGATTAAAACAGAGTTGAGACAGATGAAGGATGAAATAAAAAAAGGGCAGATTAATCCTAAAACTCGACATAATCTTGAACAACATATCAAATCTGCTCTTCTACAAGGATTTAAGGCGGGCTCCGAAGAGACTTGGAGTAAATTTAGCAAACAATTTGGCTCTGATTCAACTAAACAGCTTCGCAAAATTCTCTCCTCTCCCGATGCACTTTCTAAGTTAAGTATTAAAACATATTTGGGCACAAAAGGTTTAATGATTAACTTTGCTTTTAATCTGGGATTAAAATCAATAGATAATGAAAAAGAGCTGATGAAAGGAGCTATTACGAGCACAGTAGGAGATATTGGTTTTAATATTTTACTCAGTTATTCAGCGGGTTCTATAGCAGGCCCAATCAGCTGGACTTTTGTAGGTCTGGGAATTCTTGATACGCTGGTCTATGATCAAGAAATGGTAGATAAACTATTTAAGGACAGTACTTCCTTAATACAAAAGGCACAGCAATCAATTAAAGAAGGGGAATATTTGCAGGCTATCGGAGAGCAGCTTATAGCAGCTGACCAAATGGAGCTAGCTGGGCAAATGCAAGCCATGCATGATTTTTCTACACTATCTTCTTACCCAGGACAAGCGGTTAGTTTTCTTTGGGACAAAGTATTCGAAAAACCAAAAGCGCTAGAAACTTCAAAAATACCTTCCATTGCAACTAATGGAAATAGCTTTTTCAACTCATTATCAACAACCCAGAAGAAAAAACAAGTTGTTGATAATGAGCACCATGAACAACCTACGAGGTAGATGTGAAAGTAGAGCAAATAAGTCTGTGGATGATCTGGGTATTAATTTTATTTCTGATATTAAGTCATGATAGCGTTGCTCAGCCAACACAATGGAGTAAGCTGCAGCAGCAATATCAGCTTACAGTGCAGCAAGGGGATTATCGTAAAGCGCTTGTTATCGCACGTAAGGCTTTTGCAGAAGCTAAACGCTCTGAAATAAAACAACTTCCAATGAGCTGTTATCACTTAGGCAAGGCCTATTACAATCTAGGTTATTATAAGCGCGCAGAGAAGATGTATTATTATGCCTTAACATTTTGGACGAGAATGTATGGTCCTAACAGTTTGGCAGTTGCTGGAGCACTTGATCGCTTATCTAAAAATTATTTGGCACAAGAAAATTATAAAAAGGCAGAACAATTTTCGCATAAAGCGCTAAAATCTTTAGGTAACACATATGGAAAAACTGATCCACTTTGGGGTGTAGGGTTAGTTAATTTAGCCATGATATATGAGCATGAGGGTAATTATCTAAAAGCAGAGGAACTCAGTAAACGAGCGCTGGCTATTTTTAATAAAAATCCCATTGAAAATGAGGCAGATCTTGCTAGTGGCCTAAAGTGTTTGGCAATTACTTATCAAGCAATGGGGCGTTATGCGGAAGCAGAAAAACTGTATCATCAAGAAATAGAAATGATGAAGCATACTTTAGGGCAAAATCATCCTGAGCTAGCTATGGAGTTTAATAGTTTAGGTACTCTTTATCTTGATCAAGGCTTGTATGAAAAAGCAGAACCTCTTTTTAAGCGGGCTTTAGCAATTAGCAAAAAGCACAATGGTCCTATGTATTATCAATTAGCAACTCCTCTGAATAATTTGGGGTCTGTATATTTTGGATTAGGTCAGTATCGAAAAGCAAAATTAATGTATGAGCGTTCATTGGCCATTGATAAAAACACTCATAGAAAAGGCACTTTTTTTGCGACGGGCTTATCTAATTTAGCGAGAATATATGAAATTAAGGGCCAATACCAAAAGGCGGAAGAACTTTATCAACGTGCTTTAGTAATTGACAAAAAATTCCTACCTATGAATCATGGAGTTATTGGTCGCGATTTAAATAATCTAGCTGAAGTTTATGATGCTCAAGGAAAAACTGAAAAGGCTAAGGCTTTATTCCAAGAGGCATTAATAATTGAGGAGAAAGCCTATGGGCCAGATCACCCCGATGTGGCTGTTTCTTTGAATAATATGGCCACCATTTACGCCGATAGAAATAACTACAAACAAGCCGAACTATTTTACTTACGTGCGATGGATATTAACGCAAAAAAAATGCCTAACGAAAGTCCAAGAATTTCTTACGCATTCAATAATTTAGCTGAACTTTATGAAAAGCAAAAGAAATATAATCAGGCAATAGATCTATATAAGCGTGCATTAACAATAACAGAAAAATCATTGGGCTCTAATCACCCTGATTTAGCCGCAAGTCTTAATAATTTAGCACATACTTATTATAAGCAGGGGTTTTATAAACAAGCAGAGCCATTGTATTTAAGGGCAATACAAATTATTGAGGAAAATTTAGGAAAAGAACAGCCTGAGTTAGTTACCTACATGAACAATCTTGCTGAGTTATATAGGGCTGAAGAAAAATTGGATAAGGCAAGGCTTCTTTATGATAAAGCTCTAGTTATAGGAATTAAAAAATTAGGCCCGCGACACCCGACAGTCTTAAATGTCCAGGAAAATTTAAGGACGATGTGAGGGATGGAGTGTAGTTTAATCTGGGAATTGGTGTTGCTGATCTCAGATTATTCTACTCTTTATGCAGGCTACAGTATGTTTGCAAATCAAGTAGCATTTCTCTTACGGTATTTAATGGCAATCCCATTACCGAATAAAAACAGCCCTCAATACCCGAGATAAATTGTCCAATATAACTTTGAATGCCATAAGATCCTGATTTATCTTTATAGTTTTCACTGGTCAAGTAATGTTGAATAGCGGCATCAGGGATGTTTGCGAAAGTCACATAGGTGGTGTTCATCACTATTTTTTGATAATTACCGTATATTAAGCCAACACTTGTGATGACCTGGTGTGTGCGGCCTGAATATCGTTTTAACATTTGAAAAGCGTCTGCCACATCTTTAGGTTTGCCTAAAATGGTATTATCAAGGACCACTTCTGTATCCGCGCATAAAACAGGCAGCGGATTAAGATGGTCATGAATGACTTTATCCCATGCCGCAAGCAACTTTTCTTGTGTGACACGCCGCGAATAATCTTCTGGAGTTTCGTTGGGTGCAACTATTTCTGGTGTATCAATAGAGAGTACTTTAAAGGGAACTTCCATTTGTTCAAGTAGTTCTCTACGTCTTGGGCTTTTTGAGGCTAAGTAAATTGTCATGATTTAACCTGCGTCTGGCCCACGTTTTGAAATTTCTTTACTGGCATAAATCAGTGCGTCGATAATTCCAGATTCTCTGTCAGAGTGGCCAGCATCTCGGACAATTCTTAAATTGGAGGCGGGGATTGCTTGATGCAATTCAAACGCTCCAGCTAAAGGAGAAATTAAATCAAAACGTCCATGAACAATGTAGGTTGGAATATGTCTAATTTTATGGACGTTATCCATGACTTCATTTTCTTTAATGAAAAAATGATTGGTAATGAAATGAGACCCCAACGTCGCTAGCGCTAAAGCAAAATGAGGGTCGCTGTATTGGTCAATAACATATAAATGGGGTTGTAAACTACTGCAATGAGCTTCCCAAAGTGCCCAGTTTTTTGCAGCGCTCATCCGTGCAAGCTCATTCGTTCCTTGCAAGCAACTAGCATAATATTCAGGGATTGCATCTCGCATGTTTTCAGGAACAATGGTGATAAACTCTTCCCAATAATCAGGATAAACTAAATTCGCACCTTGCTTGTAGAACCAGTCTATATCTTTTTGTCTGCCTAAGAAAATTTGATGCAACATGAGTGCTTTAATTTGCTGAGGAAATTTTTGTGCATACAGGAGTGCTAATAAAGAACCCCATCCGCCACCAGCTAAAACAAATTCAGATAACCCTAAGAAATCTCTAATGGCATCGATGTCATCTATTAGTGAAGCGGTTGTATTATGTCGTATTTCTAAGTGAGGCGTAGAACGACCGCAACCACGTTGATCAAACAGGATAATACGATAATATTGTGGATCAAAAAAACGTCGCAAATAACCATCGGCAGTCGAAGACCCAGGGCCTGGGTGCAATACAATCACAGGTGTTCCTTCTGGGTTTCCTGTTTCTTCAACGTAAAGTGTATGCAGGTCACTGACCTGAAGTTCATGTTGTGTATAAGGCTTAATTGCTGGGTAGAGCGAGTGCATGTTAATCCTTTAAGAGTGAGCTAGCAAATATTCTTATTCTGCGCTTGGATAGGTTAGGGTGTCAATTAAAATCCCTCTTTAAATAAAAGTGACGAGTCGCTACAATAGCCCTCTATTTTTTCTTGGGATAAATCTATGAGTATGACGGCACTCCTTAAAGGATTGAATGAACCACAAAAGGAGGCAGTTACTTCTTTGCTCGGAAATACGCTAGTTCTTGCTGGTGCTGGAAGTGGTAAAACAAAGGTATTGGTGAGTCGTATTGCTTGGTTGATTGAACAAGAAAATATATCGCCTCATGGAATTTTAGCAGTCACCTTTACAAATAAAGCAGCGGGAGAAATGCGGGCCCGCTTGAATAATATATTAACGACACCTGTCTTAGGATTATGGGTGGGCACATTTCATGGCTTATGTCATCGTTTATTACGTCGACACTATAAAGAAGCTAACTTACCAGAACAGTTCCATATTTTGGATTCAGAAGACCAAGCTCGGGTTATTAAACGGGTGATTGCCGCCTTAAATCTTGATATAGAACAATGGCCAGTGAAGCAAGCACAATCTTTTATTAATGGTCGTAAGGATGAAGGTATTCGTCCGCAACATGTCAATGTGTTGCATTATGGGCCAGGCAAGACTTTATTATCTATTTATACAGCCTATGAACAGGCCTGTAAAACAGCTGGTGTGATTGACTTTGCAGAGCTGCTATTACGCACTCA
Source organism: Legionella sp. (assembly GCA_030158115.1). Taxonomy (GTDB): domain Bacteria; phylum Pseudomonadota; class Gammaproteobacteria; order Legionellales; family Legionellaceae; genus Legionella. Next base: position 10,710 of record JAOATK010000033.1, on the reverse strand, counting down.
TGAATTATTGAGGGATAATCCGGAAATTTTGGCTCATTATCGCCAACGTTTTCAAGCCATCTTAGTTGATGAGTTTCAAGATACAAATACTATTCAATATGCCTGGATTCGTCTTTTAGCCGGTGAAAATGCGGCTGTTTTGGCTGTGGGCGATGATGATCAATCTATTTATGGTTGGCGAGGTGCTAAAGTTGAAAATATTCAACAATTTTCTAAAGATTTCAAAGACACAAAGATTATTCGTTTAGAGCAAAACTATCGTTCTACCTCAACCATTTTGGATGCTGCAAATGCGTTAATTACGCATAATAATTCTCGCATGGGGAAAAATTTATGGACGGATGGCAGCACGGGTGAAAAAATTCTTTTGTTTAGTGCATTTAACGAGTTGGAAGAGGCTCGTTTTGTTAGTGAACGAATTAAAATGGAGATTAATCAGGGAACGAGCGCAGATGAAATTGCTATTTTATATCGCTCAAATGCTCAATCACGTGTGTTAGAGGAAGCCTTATTGCGGGCAGACATTGCTTATCGTATTTATGGGGGGCTTCGTTTCTTTGATCGCGCGGAAGTTAAAGACACTTTGGCTTATTTGCGTTTGTTAGTGAACCCTAATGATGATACTGCATTTGAACGAGTGGTTAATTTTCCCACACGTGGCATTGGAGAAAAAACACTAGAGGATGTACGGCATTATGCGAAGGCGGAAGCTTGTTCCTTATGGCATGCCTCTAAAACCTTATTACAAGCAGGACAAATGCCTCAGCGTGCTGGAGCAGCGCTGGTGAAATTTATTGAGCTTATTGAAGAATTACAACGTAACACCGAAGAAATGGAATTAGATGAACAACTTTCTTCAGTGATCCAAATGAGTGGTCTTTATGCTCATTTTAGTAAAGTTAAAGTAGATAAATCAGAATCGCGTCTTGATAATTTGCAAGAGTTAATTAATGCGGGTAAACAATTTCGTTATGAACAAGACGAAGAATTAGACCTGCCTTTAGTCAATGCCTTCTTAGCGCATGCCTCTTTAGAAGCAGGTGAAATGCAAGCTGAAGAATATGAGCGTTCGGTTCATTTAATGACATTGCATGCAGCGAAGGGACTTGAGTTTCCAGTTGTGTTTTTGGTAGGTATGGAGGAGGGTGTTTTTCCTGGTAAACAATCGATGGAAGAACCTGGGCGTTTAGAGGAAGAGCGTCGTCTATGTTATGTTGGGATGACTCGTGCGATGAAAAAACTCATTTTATCTTACGCAGAAGTCAGACGACAATACGGTCGTGAAGAATACCATCGACCCTCACGTTTTTTGCGTGAAATACCTCAAGAACTTCTGGAAGAAGTTCGTGCTAAAGCGCGATTTCAAACCGCATCAACCCCCAGAGCTAAAACATCCATGGCATCATCACAGGCTCAGGAAGTCGGCTTGCCATTGGGACAAAATGTCACTCATGCTAAGTTTGGCCAAGGTATCGTTTTAGCGGTAGAGGGCACAGGGGCGCATACCCGTGTGCAAGTGAAGTTTACTGGGCATGGGGTGAAGTGGTTAGTCTTGGCTTATGCTAATTTGGCTGTGGCTTCTTGATGACCAGACGCGCGTTCCTATGTTATTATCCATTTTAAACGTGGCATGGAGCTAACGTAGCGCTAAAGCTACGGCGTTTGGTAGTTAGTTTGATCATTATTAAATAAGGGGAATTGTGTGAAATTTACAAATTTATTAACAGCTGGAGCTCTTGCAGTATCTTTAGCATCACCTGCCTTGATGGCCGCTGATGAGACTGCCTCTTCTCTGTCTGATGCACAAAAAAAGGATGTTGAAAAAGTAATACATGATTATTTAGTCGCTAACCCAGAAGTTTTATTAGAAGCATCACAATCATTACAACAAAAACAACAACAGAATATGCAACAACAGGCTCAGTCTGCGATCAAAGAGAATACAGATCAACTGTTCCAAGGTAAAACAACGATTGCTGGTAATCCAAAAGGCAATGTAACGATTGTTGAATTTTTTGACTACCAATGCATTCACTGCAAAAAAATGTCACCAATTATTGGCGAGTTAATTAAAAAAGACAGTAATTTAAGAGTCATTTACAAAGAATTCCCAATTTTTGGTAAGAGCTCTGAGTTGGCTTCAAAAGCTGCTTTAGCTGCTGGAATGCAAGGCAAATATGAAGCAATGAACCATGCGCTTCTGAATGCAGAGAAGCGTCTTAATGATCAGATTATTATGGATGCGGCTAAGTCTATCGGTTTGGATATGAAAAAATTCAAAGTCGACATGGACAGCAAAGAAGTAGCAGAAATTTTAGCAGCAAACCGTGCGTTAGCAGAAAAACTGCATTTGATGGGAACACCTGCATTTATTGTGGCTTCCACGCCAAACGGTCAATTTAAAGCGGGTACAGAACCTTCATTTATACCTGGTGCTGCAACTGAAGAATCATTGCAAGAGATGATTAAAAAAGCGGCTGGTAATTAAGTCTGCTGTATTGAAAATACGCTATCTACCCGGTCTCTAGCTCTCTCCTGTCAACGGGAGAGGGTTAGGGACATCGCCATTAAGTTAAGGGAATACCGCTTAAAAAGTAGGTTGGGTCGCGACCCAACGTCGAGGCCCAGCTTGACTTGTAGGCATTGTTGGGTCATGACCCAACCTACAACTTAATGGCGATGAGGGGTAGGGAGAGGGGATAATAAAAGCCCTCTCCCAAAATTTTTTAAAAAATTACATTATTTCGTTAATTTGAGATTTTCATGACAAAACCCACTACATTTCAGGATATTATCTTTACCCTCCAGCAGTACTGGGCGGCTCAAGGTTGTACCATTTTACAACCGTTTGATATGGAAATTGGTGCGGGAACTTTTCACCCAGCCACTTTTTTACGCGCCATAGGTCCTGAACCTTGGTTCGCAGCTTATGTACAGCCTTCTCGAAGACCAACTGATGGTCGTTACGGTGATAATCCTAATCGCGTACAGCATTATTACCAGTTTCAGGTTGTTTTGAAGCCTTCGCCTTTAGATATTCAAGAGAAATACTTAGATTCATTACGCGCTTTAGGTATAGATCCTTTAGTGGATGATATTCGTTTTGTTGAAGACAATTGGGAATCGCCTACTTTGGGCGCATGGGGATTAGGTTGGGAAGTATGGCAAAATGGCATGGAAGTGTCACAATTCACTTACTTCCAACAAGCAGGTGGCCTGCCTTGTAAACCAGTAACTGGTGAATTAACGTATGGTTTAGAGCGCTTGGCGATGTACATCCTTGGTGTGGATAATTTATTTGATCTGCCTTGGAGTAATACTGCAAATGGCATAGTTACTTATGGCAATGTATTTCATCAAAATGAAGTGGAAATGTCTGCTTATAATTTTGAGCATGCCAATGTAGATGAGTTATTTCGTCAGTTCGATTATTACGAAAGTGAAGCACAAAAATTAATTGCTTTGAAATTACCGCTCCCAGCTTATGAAATGGTCATTAAAGCGTCCCATTCATTTAATCTTTTAGACGCACGCAAGGCAATTTCTGTGACAGAGCGTCAGCGTTATATTTTACGAGTAAGACAATTATCACGAGCCGTTGCGCAAGCTTATTATGAAGCGCGTGAGGCTTTAGGTTTTCCTATGCAAAAGGTGTGTGATGGTCAATGATTTTATATTTGAATTAGGTTGTGAAGAATTACCCTCAGGCTCTGTTTGGCCTTTGGCGGATGAATTTGCCAATCAATTATTAGCAGCCTTAGATAAGGCGCAGTTAAGTTATGGTGAGGTCAAACGCTTTGCGACTCCAAGACGTCTTGCTGTATTAATCGAAGGTTTACAATCAGAACAAAAAAGTCAAAGCATAACTCGTCGTGGTCCTGCGGTGATTGCAGCTTATGATAACGATGGTAAACCTACTCCTGCGCTATTAGGGTTTGCCAAGTCTTGTGGCGTTGAGTTGGAACAACTAACGCGAATTGAAACAGATAAGGGTGATTGGATTGTTTGTGAAATCCAAAGTCTTGGTAAAAAAACCAAAGAGTTAATACCCGAGCTTGTCAGTCAGACCCTAGCCAGCTTACCTATTCCAAAGCCTATGCGCTGGGGCTCTGGCGTTGATGAGTTTGCAAGACCTGTTCACTGGGCAGTGATGCTTTATGGTGATGAGGTTCTTCACCATGACTTGTTAGGCATTCAAACAGGGCGACAAAGCAAAGGGCATCGCTTTCATCATCCACAGTCTATTACGATAAGCTCAGCTAAAAATTACGTGGCACAGATGAAAGAGGCCTTTGTATTAGCGGACTTTATGATTAGAAAAGAGACAATTAAAAAACAAGTCAATCAATTAGCAGCTTCTGTGCAGGCAACAGCCATTATGCCGGAAGAGCTATTAGATGAAGTGACCTCTATTGTTGAATGGCCTCATGCGTTAATGGCTAACTTTGAAAAAGAATTTCTCGAAGTCCCTGCTGAGTCCTTAATTGCCTCTATGCAGTTACATCAAAAATGTTTTGCTTTAAAAGATAAACAAGGTAATTTATTACCCCATTTTATTACTGTGGCCAATATTGATAGTTCAAACCCACAGCAAGTTATTTTAGGCAATGAAAAGGTTATGAGAGCGCGTTTAAGTGACGCTGCTTTTTTCTTTAGACAAGATAAGAAAAATCCTTTAAGCCAACATATTGCAGCCACAAAAAACGTGGTGTTTCAGATGAAGTTAGGCAGTTTGTATGATAAAGCGGAACGTGTAAAAGCACTAATGATCTACTTAAGTGAGCCATTGAGTTTATCTGTGCAACAGGCGCAACGTGCTGCTGAATTGAGTAAATGTGATTTGTTAACTGGTATGGTAGGTGAATTTCCTGAACTTCAAGGGTTAATGGGATCCTATTACGCTTTGCATGATGGTGAAGAGCAATCGGTTGCCGATGCTTTAAATGAGCAATACATGCCTCGTTTTGCCGCGGATAATCTTCCTGGATCTGCTTTAGGTTTGGCCTTATCTTTAGCTGACAGAATGGATACCTTGGTGGGTATTTTTGCTATAGGTCAAAAGCCATCAGGTGTTAAAGATCCCTTTAAATTAAGACGACATGCTTTGGCAGTTGTTCGTTTATTAATTTCTACACCAGCTTATTTAAATTTAAGTACCTTAATTGAAAAGACAATCAGTAATTATGGTTCTGGTTTATCCATTGATACCCAAGTGATTGCTGAATTAAAACCGTTTATTTTAGAGCGTTTGCCATCTTTTTATCAAAATCAGGGTGTCAGTTTGGATTTAATTCATGCGGCACGTGCAAGGCAAGATGACTGGCTTTGTGATTTGGATAAACGCCTTAAAGCCTTACAGATTTTTATTGAGCTGCCTGAGGCAGCCTCACTTTCTGCTGCTTGTAAGCGAGTGACTAATTTATTAAATCACGCGAGTGAAGAATCTGTAGACTCAGTAAAGGAACAATTTCTGGAAGAGGGCGCAGAACAAGCACTGTATGTGCATTTGAATAAAATAGTTCAAGCCATTGAGCCTTTATACCAAGCTGAGGATTATGTCGCTGTTTTACGATTACTAGCGAGTTTAAGAGAGCCTATAGATGCTTTTTTTGATCAGGTGATGGTCATGGTTGATGATGTAGCGGTGAAGAAAAATCGTTTGGCGCTTTTAGCGCGTTTACAAAACGTATTGCAAGGAGTGGCTGACATTTCATTATTACAGTTATCTTGAACAGTACGATCCATCCAGGCTACGAGTCACTGCCATCAAGCTAAAGAAATATAACTTAAAAAGTAGGTTGGGTCATGACCCAACCTACAACATTGAGGCTACGGGTACTAGTATGATGTCTATATCTACCGTTGGTTATGAAGAGGATAATTTGCGCGAGCAAGCCGAACAGCTTGCTACAAAGCTCCATTTAACAGTAGACAAAGAAGCTAATCCTTGTCTTTTTGTTACTGAAGAAAAGTTGGCGTTAAAAATACATAATTTTTCTCTTCTTGCACCTGATTTTCATGCGGCTTATTGGAATAAACGAAGGAATGAAGGTAAAAAGCAAGGCTTAGTGCGTGCATGTAAGCCTGCTGTTGGCATAAAAATAATTGATGCAACGGCTGGATGGGGACGAGACGCTGCTATTTTAGCTAGTTTTGGTGCTGAAGTATTGATGTTAGAGCGCAGTCCTATTATGGCGGCCTTATTGGCTGATGCCTTATCTCGACGAGAAGAACAAGACAAACAAAAAATGAATTTATCCTTGCATTCAGGAAATGCAATTTCTTTTTTAAAATCCTTACAAGAGCCTGACTACCCTGACATCATCTACATCGATCCCATGCACCCTGAACGAAATAAATCGGCGCTAGTAAAAAAGGACATGCAGGCATTACAACAACTTATTGGTCCCGACGAAGATGCTTTAGAATTAATACAACTGGCTATGACTCGAGTAAAACAAAAAGTAGTGGTGAAATGGCCGCAAAAAATAAAAGCATTAGTACCGACAAACACAAGAGTTGAAGGCAAAACAGTCCGATTTGATTTTTATTTGACTAATGCTCAGGCAATAAATTAACTTTATCAGGCTTTATTACCAGGGGAAGTAATATCATCTGGCTTCTCCAAACCTTTCATTTTCACACCTCTGACAGCCCTAGTTAATCCAGTATCACATCCAGTAAAAAAACCTGCACCGGCTGTAAGAGCAGCTACTCCACCAAGTGCTATGGCTAAACTGACACTTCCAGTTGGAACTACAGCGAGAATACCGGCTGCAATTAACATAATGCTCGCAAGAATTAATAAAGCTTTTCGACAATTTTTCCAGCCACTTCCCTTTAAAGAATGAGCCATCGAATCAAGGTGTGCCATGCTTATCTTATGTGTCTCAGTATCGTAGGCCACTTGTTTAGTAGTGCCTGAATGATCAAAAATTTCACAGAAAAAGGTTTTCTCATTGGTTGCTATAAAGTGCAACCCTTGCGCCATATGAGAACAAATATCTGCTAAACGAAGAAGAAGCGCATCATCATTTATTAAGTATGGCTTTTGTGTTGTTTTATCTTTTAATTGAACACCATTGGGTGAGCGAGCATATTTTTGAGGTACTGCTTCTAATCTTTGTTTGTCTGCAGTTAAAGGCAATTGTTTTTTTAACTCAGCTATAACTCGATTTGCTTCATATAGCGCTTTAATTCGTAATTGATGTTGCTTTTGATTATCAGATGATAATACGAGAGCAGGGTCCTTTATTTCAATTTTCGATGCTGCAGCTATCTCATTTTCAAGAGCGCGCAGATAGGTAAGATATTCTTGCTCAGCTTGAGTTATTGTTTGTTTTGGTATGGTTTTATTTTTTGAAAATTTAGTTTTTCCAAAGAGATTGAGTGATATATTTGGGATGCATGCTGGATCATCAGTTATTCTTGGGGGGGTGATACCAATATTCTTTAATTGATGAGCTGTGCAAAGGTATGAGTTATTACAAGATAGAGGGAGATTTTCTTGAGACATACAGTTGGTTAATAATGTCTGCGCTTTTTCTTTACTAACACAATATGTACTAGAGGAACTAATGGGGATTTCTGGGCATATGTTACGACCATCTTTTTCAAATGCATTCAGATTAAGTATCTTAATTTCTTCGTTTATTGCTTGGAGGGTTTTGTTTTTTTCGATGGTTAGCTCATAATAACTCAACGCCTCATTCCAAGTTTGGTTTGACGTTAAGCTAAGTGAGGCTTCTGGTAAGAATTCGAGTAATTGTATTCGGCGATTTTCACATTCATCTATGTTTTCTAAAACAAGTACAGTCTTCGAAAGAGTGTTGTCTATTAATATAGTTAAAGCATAAGACTTTTTTGTAATATCAACAAAACTATCAAATAAGCTTATCATAAAAAAATCCATCCATCTATCTGTACTAAATTTTAGCATAAAACCCAGTTAATACCAATCTCTATGGTTTCTTTTATTCAAAGCAAGCAACTTTACTAAATGATTTGCTAGATGAAGACAATGCTCTCAACAAGTGAAAAACAATAGACCATGAAATGCAATACTTAAGGTATATAACTAGTTGAGTAAAACCTATTACAAGGTAAATTATGCTAAGGTTCGGCTCCGATCCTGGTAAATAGTTAGAAGCAGGGTCTACTCATGAAAATTAAAATTGAATCAAAGTAATTCAATCTGGTTACTATTTCTACGTGCCGCGATTTGTTCACGGGATCTATAAATTAAACAAACATATTGATTCCGCGGATAAACCGCGGAGCGTAGAGGTCAACAGTTTTTTCATGTGTAGGCCTGAAGTTATAACTGAGCTGTATTGACTTACTTACATTTTGTTATGATAAGTTGTTCAGTAAGCCCAAACTGGGCTTCATCGCCTAATTCAGGGGCTACAGAATTGACGTGTATTTTAAAATTTTCTTTGGGCTTGAAGAATTGGCCAATCTCACCGATAGATAAATTATTTGTTATGTGTGAATGTGCTTGATTAAAATCGATATAAAAAACAGAGCCCGGTTTAGCTGTGGCAATAAGAGAAGCAAGCAAAAGAGTAACAGTCTTATCATCGAGATATTCCAATAATCGAATGAGCAGAATATCACAAGGCACAGATAAGTCTTCTTCTAATAATCCTTGATAAGCTAATTTATCGTTCGCTGTCTCATTAAGATCAACTAAGCGATGTCTGAATGGCACAATACTGGCTGATGTCTCCGTATAATCATAACCGATACGATCTCGTTTTTCTAATACCGGATATTGTAAAAATTTTGCACTAGCCACGCCAAACTGAACAACTCGATGAGTAGAAATTAAAAATCCAATTAGAGGGATAAAGGGTAGGGATTGAAAAAATCTTGTGGTTTGATCCGGCGCTTCACCAGTCATTTGTAAAGAAGGGTACCTTTCCCAAATGCACTCTTTTAATATTTCTTTAATTGAAGGGTTACTTTCTTTTATAGAGGTTTCTTGCTTTTCTTGTCCCATGCTCAAAATCACCTTATAATAATCAAATTGATCAAATTATATCGTTATGTATTTTTAAAATCAACCTGATTAGCAGCTGATTGACAGTCTAATAATGCATAATTGATATTAGGGTTACCATGTGTTGATGTTCGCACAACAAATAATTTTTGTGACCATAAAGAGGTATATTTAATCAATATTATGAGTGTAATATGACAACAAAAAAACTAGAATACCAGGTGCAGTTATATAAGCTCTGATTATCGCAATCGGCGCACCACCACAACTTGCTGCAAAATAGCTTGGTGACCAGAGGGCTCCACCCCATAATTTTTGCTTAACGCATGGATAATTCATTTTTCGAATCAATAGACTGGATATCCCTTTGAGGCTGTTGACTAATTTTGAAATAGCCACTTTGGGAGGGTAGTTCACTAATAAGTGCACATGGTCATCTTCACCATCGAATTCAATCAATGTGGCATCAAAATCCTTACAAACGGAATGAAAAATAGGATTTAGTGCCTCTAACACTTCTTTTGTAAATACATTACGATCATTCATAGCCCAAAGTACAATCGAGGCATGAAACGACTTCAAGCATTTAAATTCCAACTGATGCCAACGGGTGAGCAGCAACGCGATATGTGTCGTTTTTCAGGTTCCTGTCGCTTTGTCTATAACAAAGCATTAGCGCTTCAGAAGGAAAATTTTGAGGCCGGAAATAAATTCATAAATTACGTTTCGATGGCATCTAATTTACCCTCTTGGAAACGCGACCCTAAGTTGGTATGGCTAAAAGAGGCGCCTTCACAGGCATTGCAGCATGCTTTAAAGGATTTAGACAAAGCATTCCAGAATTTTTTTTCAAAACGCACGGATTTCCTCGTTTTAAACGCAAAGGATGCAGTGATAGTTTTCGATATCCCGACCCAAAGCAGTTTAAATTTTGGTGTGTCTGATGCTGGTCACCAAGATATTAGGGTAAAAAAGCGTATAAAAGATGCACTTGAATTAGTAGATACTCGTTTACCAGATCACATTGTTATCGGCGATAAGGAGGTCTACTCGATTATCGCTGAAAGTAAATGGGTTTGTAATTAACTCTAACATGAATAGTTAGAACTACTTTTTATTAAATATTTCTAGGTCTCTTTGACTCCGGCTCATCTGGCCTATCTGATCTAGTTATTCTAAGAAGGCCTAAAGCTAACAATCCACTTACGGCACTTAGCTCATGATGAACTATCGTAGAGCCAACTCTAAGCACTTCGCCAGGGCGCATAGTTACAGCCGCTTGTGCTGTTGCTAATGGGATTGCCGATTCGAGAATAAGCCCAACACCAGGGCGCAATGCAGCTGCAACCACTTCTGCTGTTGCTAATGGGATTGCCGATTCGAGAATAAGCCGAACATTAGGGCGCAATGCAGCTGCAACCGCTTCTGCTGTTGCTAATGGGATTGCCGATTCGAGAATAAGCCGAACACCAGGGCGCAATGCAGCTGCAACCGCTTCTGCTGTTGCTAATGGGGTTTCCGGGTGGAGGATAAGCCCAACCTTAGGGCGCAATGCAGCTGCAACCACTTCTGCTGTTGCTAATGGGGTTGTTGAGTAGAGCATAAGCCCAACACCACGGCGCAATGCAGCTGTAGCCGCTTGTGCTGTTGTTAATGGGGTTTCCGGGTGGAGAATAAGCCGAACACCAGGGCGCAATGCAGCTGCA
>JAOATK010000032.1 GCA_030158115.1 Legionella sp. | reverse complement strand
CAGGGCAATTGCATCTAAATTCGATAAAATATTCTTGACAAACGTTTAACTAATTGATCTATTACTACTTTTTGCGAGTAGTAATCATGAAAGAAACCAGTATTCACCAGCATTTTAAAGATTTAAAAGATCCCCGTGTAAATCGCACTCTAAAACACCCATTAATCAATGTTATTTTTATCGCATTTTGCGGCATATTGTGTGGAGCGGAAGATTGGGTTGCAATAGAACGATTCGGAATATTACGTAAAGAATGGTTTAAACAGTTTTTAGATATGGAGCATGATGTTCCATCTCATGACACGTTTAACCGTGTATTTGCGGTTCTTGATAGCACCCAATTCATGAGTTGTTTTATGAATTGGGTAGAAAAGCTAGCAACGAAGTTAAAAAAAACAGTGGCTATTGATGGGAAAAGCTTAAGAGCAACACGGAGTGTCACCCAAAATCTTGGGGCGCTACATGTAGTTAATGTTTGGTGCTGTGCCAATAAGCTCATATTAGGGCAGCAAGTTGTTTCAGACAAGTCAAACGAAATTACAGCCATCCCCCTCCTGTTGGATTTGCTTGCTCTTGAGGGAGCTACCATCACTATGGACGCGATGGGCTGTCAAAAAGAAATTTGTACTAAAATTAGAGAGAAAAAAGCAGATTATGTGCTTTCACTTAAGGGAAATCATGGAAATTTACACGATGATGTCACTTTGTATTTTGAGTCATTTCATAAAGGCCAACTAAGTAGCAAAGCATTTCACCATCACACGATAGAAAAAAATCATGGTCGTATTGAGGAGCGTGACTATTGGGCTGTACCCTTACCCGATGGCCTTCGTTCAGAAGGATGGACTGACCTTGAAAGCATTGCCATGGTTAGAGCACAACGGACTCTTTTAGGAGAAACCAGCATAGAAGACCGTTATTTTATTTGCAGTGTAAAGGCACAGGAAATTACCCACATTGCACAAGCCATTCGTGAGCATTGGCAAGTAGAAAGTGCGCACTGGTCTCTTGATGTAAGTTTTAATGAAGATGCATGGTGTTCAAAACTTGGAAATGCAGCAGCTAATGCATCTTTACTTAATAAAATGGCACTTAACCTTTTGAAAAAAGAGACCTCAGCCAAAGCAGGTATAAAAAATAAACGACTTATGGCTGGATGGGACGAAAGCTATCTCTCTAAAGTGATTTTGGGGTTAAAAAATTAGATGCGATTGCCCTG
>JAOATK010000031.1 GCA_030158115.1 Legionella sp. | reverse complement strand
AGGAAATTTAGAGACATTTGCACGCAATAGGCAAGCCGATTGGGACTTTATACTACATGGCGTGAATTCAGTAGTGGCAACCATAGAAAAAGGGTTGGCAACAAACGACCCAGGAAGAAGACCGTAGCCTGGCGTTCACAACCGGCACGGTAGTTCTATTTCTCTGATTTTTCTAAGCTACCAATACCCTCATAGTTCTTTCATGACATTATGTTACTGTGAGGGTGAGGACTGTAGGCTAGCATTAGGTTGACTAGCACGAGTGTTTTGCAAAAGCATAATCGTGTTAGTGAGTAAAATACGTTCTTGTATTTGACGATCTAAATACATTTGGTAGCTCATTTCCGCGAGTAGACTCACAATCTCTTTTTGCACCGTTGCAGTGGAAGCCGTATCAATTTGGTTTATCCACTGTTTGTTTGCAGTCATGTCTGGATTGAATAATCTCCATGTTGCCAAGTTAAACTCACTCACAGCCTGACTAGAAAGGTTCGATGAATTACCACCACTAGGATTTTGCGGCAATCTTTTAGACATTATAAAGTATAAATTACTTAAACCTACGGATGTTTGAGCCGCATAAGTTCGTAAGGTAGTGAGGTAATTATTTAAGGTTGCTTGGGCCTGCTTTTGTTGCAACAAAGGTATATTGCTCCCAGAGCCAGGGTTTGCTTGGCTGTATAAAATATCATATTCTTTAAGGTTTGGTAATTTGATAGGGGTCACGGAACCAGACACATAACGAATAAAATTCGCGGCTTGCTGTGCTTGATTTTGTGCGGGTAATCCGGCGTTTTTTTGTGTAGGCGTGGGGCTTGAGGTGCTATTAGCGGATGCATTTTGCGTGGAGTATAATAAAGGAGCAATTAATGAATTTCCATTGAGCTGGCTTAAAAATTGTTGATTGTAACTGTAAGTGTAATATTGGTATGTGCTTGGTATACTGCCGATAACATTTGCTGAAACAAGATCTTCATACAAAAAAGGACAATTCTGCGTCCACGCACTGCCATCATAGGTCATGCAGTAGCTGGAATCTGGTGTTGCTAGAATATTGAGTATATTTTGGCTTACTGGATCTTGTTGATAAGTTTGTTGGTCAATCAAGTTGCTGACAGTGATTTTACCTTGTTGCTGTCCTGCCGGGCTATTAAACGATTGTATTTTAAATACACTATTAGCCAAGTCATTAATCGAAGAAGCACTGGCAATCTCATTAGGTATAAATTGAGATAATGCTTCGCTGAAAGCATTCACAGGAATGGCACCTAAAGAGGTAGTGTATAAATAGGTTTGTATGACTTGTGTTGTTGTCATACTCAGTAAATTTTGGCTTACGACTTTGCTGTTCGCTGTTGGAGATTGAGTGAGGTTATAACCTAAATACCCCCCAAGATTGACCAGGTATTCTACTAGGTTTTGTGAATTAGCAGCTTGTTGTTGGCTAGAAAAATCAGATGTGTCATCCGCTAGAGCAGGTAAAGTTGCCATACAAAATAAATTGATCAAAACGAATTTAGATAAAAAATGCATTATTCATCCCCTTCCAGTGCGCGCAAAACTAGTTTTAGACGATATTGACAAAAAACTCGAGATAATAACCTAAGTCGTTCGAAGATGATGTTGCGTTTGAGAAAAACTCCTGCGGAATCATAGCTGCCCATACTGGTTTCTTCTGCATGAATTAAAACGCGTGAAGCACTACCTGGATGTGCAGTATCTATTGCTTGTAGGAGACGCAGACCTCTACCTGATTTAATATTACCAACAATTCGAATAAATTTTTCCTCTTCTGCCAGAAGTCCCAGATCAATTTTTTCAAGGTCATCTAGCTCGTTACCTAACTTTTCCATGGCGGCTTCAAACTCAGGATTGCCATCAAGAGTCCAATCTTCGACACGTTCCATAAAAGTAATAACACGATAGATCATGGGATCTATGTATTCAAACCAGTATTGGGCAGATGCTTCATGGCTAAGATCAGGCATAATTTACTCTTTTTTTACGGTGTTAGAACCAATGGACGAATTCATTACTTCCTACTATAGTATATTATGTTAGTTAAGAGTACCTTATTCCTCAATGAAAGAAGCAAAAAATATGAAAAAGCTATCCAATTCCAAAATCGTTAAATTGATCGCTAGTATTCTTAATGTGCGTGTCTGGTTTGATTGGGACCGTGTTAAATCATATACGCTTTATTTAACAAGAGGTTTTCAACAGTTATTTATATCTAAAATAACTGCGGATGCGGAATCATTTAAGGAAGCTACTAAAAAATTAAAACTGGATGATGCCAGTTTGCTGATCAAACAAAATGCCTTGTATCGGTTAAGCATGATCATGTTAATTTTTGCTTGCTTTGTGTTGGGTTATTCGGGTTATCAATTGTTTTATGGATCTCTTAAAGCCACGATGGTGAGTCTAGTTGTTACTTTAATGGCATTGGTTTTAGCCTTTCGTTACCATTTCTGGTATTTTCAAATTAAACATCAAAAGTTAGGTTGTACTTTTGATGAATGGTTCCGGCAAGGATTTCTTGGGGAGAAAAAATGAATAAAATAATAACGTTTTTACTTCTCTTTGTCTTTCCTGGCCTTGCTTTAGCAGATAATTATTTGACTTTTGCGCCTCCTCCTAGCGACTATTCTATGGTATTTCTGGCTAATTTATTTGGCATCGTTGATGGGGTGCTTGCAGGTACTGGTAGCCAAATTATGGGGAGCATGTTTGCCGTATTTAACTCTGCGGTTCTGGCTCTGGGTGGAATTATTATTATGTACACCCTCATAGTTTCCACAATGAATACTGCCCATGAAGGGCAAATGTTAGGACAAAAATGGTCTTCTATTTGGATTCCTATGCGCTCCACTATAGGGTTGACCTTATTAATCCCCAAGGCATCAGGTTATTGTTTGATGCAAATTTTTGTCATGTGGATTGTAGTGCAAGGTGTAGGTGCCGCAGATAAGGTCTGGAATGCAGCACTTAGCTATTTAAATCGTGGTGGGGTTATTATTCAGGCGCAACAAGTTAATCCAGCTAATCCTCTTGTTGCAAAGGGTGGCGAAGGATCAGGTGTTGCTACAGGGGCATTAAATATACTTGCAGGTCAAGTATGTATGTTAGGTTTGCAAACTCAGCTACAAACACAAAGACAGAATTATTTAAATGACAAACAAAATAATGTAGGACCGTGTGCAGGCTCTCCTTCAGCGGATATGCAAACTTTTTGTAATACAAATGTTCCTGATTTTTTAGGTAGTGTCAACGTAGTAACCGTTCAAGATGAGACTACTCCTGTTTCAACAGCCAGTAGTTATTCCGTTGAAATGCCTCATTTTGATGTCACATCAAACTATGCTTTTTTAAATGGAATTTGCGGTAAAATCACTTGGAATCAGTTAAATTCGTTGACAAATATCATCACAACTCAGGAAGAGCAAAATACTAATAGTGCTATTAAAAATTTTGGGTTGACTGAAATTGGCAAGCCTCCAAGCATGGGTATGGAAAATGCTAACATCGACGTAAGTGGTTCTTCAAGCAGTATTAACAGTGCGACATCCACTGTTGGTGAAAATACTACAATTGGTGGGGTTTCTCTTAATCCTGATGAGTTGAAGACAACTCAAATGTCTCGTGCTATTGCAATACAACAAATGTACGTGGATTTAGCTACAGTTGCACGGGTGATAATAAATAACTCACCATCCATCTCAGGAAATAACAATAATAACAATGATGAAAATAGTAACCCGCCGTTTTCTGCCGTTGCCAGACAACAATTTGGTGTGCCATATACTCAAAATTCAACGATATGTACTATTTATGAAAAAGGTTGTTTTCTTTGGGGCGCTGCCTTAGGTAGCACCGCCATTCTTTTTAATGGTACTGAATTTCTCAATGCATTAAGTGACTACAATGGCGTAATGATGCCTACTCTTAATTTGCTACGACAGATGCAAAATTCTGTTGATGCCGCTCATTCTCGTTCATTTATTGCCGCCGCATCAGATCAAGGCTGGATGATGGCTGGAGCCTACTTTTTTAATTTAGTACAAATTCAGGGTAGTTCTACCATGAATGCTGAGATGGTTGATTCAAATACTGGATTAGAAAAAAGCACTTCGAATCCTAACATTTTGTTAAGCCCTTTTGGAGAGAATCATTCTTGTACCGGAGAATATCCTTTATTATGCACTTGGTTTCGTGGAAACAGTGCCCCGCTTTCGGAGGTTGTAGGGTTAATTAATGGTTCAACCGTTGTTAATAATCCGCTTGATATGCCTTCAATGGCTCCAAGTACTAAGCGTGAGCCTGTATTGGGCCTAGCATCGTCTACTGTATATGGATTTGTAAATAACTCGGTGATGGTGCAATTGCCAGGTCAACCAGGGATAAAGCCACTTACCTTTGCTAATACGATTAATTTCTCTGTGAATACTTCTTTATATACTTTAAAACAACAAAGTTTTTCTTGCGGTGAGGTTAAAATTGTTTTCTTCCATGTTTGCTTGGGCAGAATGCTTGGAGATCTGTTTTATAATGTTATTTTTCTATTTGTATACAATACCTTGCTTTTAATTTTTGGTAAAATTATTGATCAAGTCGTTATGGCATTTTTGATGGTTCCCTTAAGTGGTATGGCTGACATTTTTAAACAAGGTGTTCAGGTGCTGCAGCAACCTGGAGCTAATCCTATTGTCGCCATGGCTAACATGGGAGTTCAATATATTAATTTCTCAGGAAATTTATGGATGATGTTGTTAAATATGGCAGTGACCAGCGCACTCATTCCTATCTTTGGGATATTCATTTTTGCCGTAATTTCTTTGGCAATGCCTCTGGTAATTGCGTGGGTAGGGGTGATGACATCGATAGGGTTTGTAACTGCCTATTATATTCCTATTTTGCCCTATATGATTTTTACCTTTGGCGCTTTATCTTGGTTGATTTCAGTTGTTG
Source organism: Legionella sp. (assembly GCA_030158115.1). Classification (GTDB taxonomy): domain Bacteria; phylum Pseudomonadota; class Gammaproteobacteria; order Legionellales; family Legionellaceae; genus Legionella. Next base: position 29,617 of record JAOATK010000031.1, on the reverse strand, counting down.
AGGCAATGGTTGCTGCTCCAATCGTTGCCTTGGGGATCACCCATCCTGAAGGTCACGAAGCTTTTGGTAAGGGCGAGCCAGCTGTTATGATTCTCATCAATGTTTTTTTAAGACCCTCCATGATGATTATTGGTTATATTTCAGCAATTGCTCTCTCCTATGTGGGCGTTTGGATATTAAATTCCGGTTATGATCAAGCAACGGCTTTTATTCAAGAACAAAATACGACTACAGCAACATGGGGTGTTCAGGATATGCCTGCAGGCACTGGAGGGTATTCTGATTGGGCAGGAGTTTATGCATTTTTCTTCTCGATATTAACTTATACCTCGATGTATTTAATATTAGTTCAAAAATCATTTACATTGATTTCCTACCTACCTGATAAGGTATTACGTTGGATAGGTGGTAATCCTGAGAGCCTAGGACAAGAGTCTGCGGGATGGGCAGGAGAGGTTAAAGAGCAGCAGAAACCTGGTGCTGATAAAACTTCAGATGCAACAGGTCAAATGGGCAAACAGCTTGGTGGTGGTGCGATGAAAAAAATGAGCTCGGCTATGGATTCTATGTCGTCTGGATCAGAAGCTAGTGCGTCCTCAAATGACTCCTCTAGTACTCCTAGTGCTCCTGGTGGTGGCTCCGCTTCTGGTGGTGGTGGCTCTGCTCTTGGTGGTGGTGGCTCCGCTCCTGGTGGTGGTGGCTCCGCTCCTGGTGGTGGTGGTGGCCCCGGTGCTATGCCTGGAGGTTCCCTTCCTCCTGGAGGAGGTTCGGAATAATAGCAGCCTTGATTGCAAATAATAGTGCTTCCTTAAGGAATTTTAATAATTGTCTAGCCCTTGCATCCTGGCTACAAAGGCATGAAATCCTTAAAGAAGCCTTATTGGTTGTATCTAATAACTTCTTTCTAAGGCAAAATTGGCTAAGTTGATAAGGGCGGTTTTGTAGGATGAGTTAGGGAGTATAGTCAGAAATGATAACGCAGAATCAATTTCTTGCGCTGCAATTTTCTTAGTGTATTCAATGGATTTTGTTTCTTCCAAAGCAACTAGTATTTCAGGTAAAAATTCCAAGCTGCCTTTTTGTAAGCTCTCTTTAATTTGTTGCTTTTGTAGCTCAGAACCATGTTGTAGGGCATGAATTAAAGGTAGAGTGGCTTTCCCATCCGCCAAATCATCACCTATATTTTTTCCAATGGTTTCTGCATCAGAGCAATAATCTAGCGCATCATCAATGAGTTGGAAGGCATTACCTAAATGCAATCCATAAGCATACAGAGCGTCTTGTGTTTCTTTTGATAAATTGCAAATCATCGGGCCGATACATGCCGCAGCAGCAAACAAAAGGGCTGTCTTAGAACGAATGACATCAAAATATTCATCAAAAGTTAATGCAGGGTTATGACGATTCGAGAGTTGTTTGACTTCACCACAACTGATTTCAAGCGCTGTGTTTGCAAAAAGTTTTAATATTTCTGCATTACCTGAGGCAACCATTAACTGAATGGATTGGGTGAAAAGATAGTCACCTACTAAGATGCTAGCTTTACTGCCCCAAATATTGTTTGCTGTGTCACGTCCTCTTCTTAAGGTCGATTCATCAACTACATCATCATGGAGTAAGGTTGCCGTATGAAAAAACTCAACCATTGCAGCCAGGGCAATGTGATCGGTACCTTTGTAACCACAAGCATTACTTGTTAAGAGAACTAGCAAGGGGCGAAGCCTTTTTCCCCCGCTGTCTATCATATGATGGGACATCTTATCAATTAAACCAATTTGTGATTCAATCTTACTAACAATTAAAGCATTAACCGCATTAAAATCGTCATTAACTGCCGCGCGTATACTGTCAATCGTCATTGTATATCCTCTACCATATAATCAGTAAATGCTAAGGTCGGACACTCTAATTGTCAAGTAGAGGGTGCAGTTACACATTAAAACGGAAATGCATTACATCACCATCACACACAATATATTCTTTGCCTTCTAGGCGTAATTTTCCAGCTTCTTTAGCGCCTTGTTCGCCTCGGCATGAAATAAATGCCTCGTAAGCAATCACTTCTGCACGAATAAAACCTTTTTCAAAGTCAGTGTGAATAACACCTGCTGCTTGTGGTGCAGTAGCCCCTTTATGAATAGTCCAGGCTCTGACTTCTTTGACTCCAGCAGTAAAATAAGTTTGTAACCCTAAAAGTTCGTAGCCGGCTCGAATCACTTTATGTAATCCAGGTTCGCTTAAGCCTAAATCATCCATGAATTCTTTACGATCATCATCTTCTAACTCAACTAATTCTGCCTCGGTTGCGGCACATAAGGTCACAATACTAGCCTTCTCTTGTGCTACTAGTGTAAGGACTTTATCCAGTAAGGGGTTATTTTCATAGCCATTGTCATCGACATTAGCAATATAAAGTACAGGTTTTGCAGTAAGCAGAAAAAGACGGTAAGTAATAGTACTTTCTTCCGGTGTAAGGTCTAAAGTTCTTACGGGGTATCCTGCGTCTAAATGGGCTTTTATTTTTTCTAGGGTTTTCATTTCAAAAACAGCTTCTTTATTACCACTGCGACTATTTTTTCCAGCTTTCAATATGGCTTTTTCAACGGTCTCCATGTCAGCTAAAGCAAGCTCGGTATTAATGACTTCAATATCACTCAGGGGATTAACTCGTCCCTCAACATGAATTACATCTGTGTTTTCAAAGCAACGCACTACATGGGCTATGGCATCAGTTTCCCTGATATTGGCTAAAAATTTATTACCTAAGCCTTCACCACTTGATGCTCCTTTGACTATGCCGGCAATATCGACAAATTGCATGGTTGTAGGCAGCACTTGTTGAGGTTTGACTATCTCACTTAAGGCATCAAGACGAGGATCTGGAACGGTAACAATGCCAACATTGGGCTCAATGGTACAAAAAGGGTAGTTAGCTGCTTCAATACCTGCTTTAGTCAGTGCGTTGAACAACGTTGATTTACCAACATTGGGCAAGCCCACGATCCCGCATTTAAATCCCATGTGTAATACCTCGTTTATAATAATTCGATACGTTAAATATTTAATTGATTCATTGCCTTGGCCAAATCACCAGCTAAGACTAAGGGAATAATAGCTATTCCTCTATCGATTGCTTCATTAATTTGTTGCCGGTCTTGGGCCGAAGGTTTGCTTAATACGTATTGATGTACCAAGTCTTTATGGCCAGGATGACCGATGCCAATTCGTAGGCGATGAAATTCATTGCTCCCCAATTGGGCTATTATATCTCTTAATCCGTTATGACCACCGTGTCCGCCACCTGTTTTAAGTTTAATTCGTCCCGCTGGCAAATCGAGATCATCATGCACAACTAGAATTTCCTCGGGTTGAATTTTATAAAATTGACTAAAAAGTCGAGCAGGTTGACCGCTGTGGTTCATGAAGGTTAAAGGTAAAATTAAGGTGCCTGGATGATTATTTAATTTTAGTTCAGCCAGCTCAGCTTGTAGTTTTTTTTCTAATTTAAAAGAGGCGTTATGTCTTTGTGCTAAGCTAGACGTTAGCCAGCCACCCACATTATGTCGTGTTTGCTCATAAGATTGGCCGGGATTGCGTAAACCGATGATAAGTTTTATAGCCATTGATCATAAGCTCTTGAGATGGAACTGTAGATGTAGGTCAGTTGAGTTCAAAACCCAACTGACTTTACAACAGTGAAAAAGCAAAAACTACTCTTCATTCCTCTCAACAGAAGTTGGTACTTCTGAAGCAGGAACTTCTGTTTCTTCTACTTCTTCTGCGACTACTTCTTCCTCTGCAATCACTCTTGGCATATGAATACTCACAACTGGAGAATCATGGCTACCATCAGCTACATCAACAGTTAGAAGAACATTTTTAGGTAGTTTTAGATGAGATAAATGTACTATTTCATTTAATTCTACTGCCGCCATATCAACTTCGATGAATTCAGGCAAATCTTTAGCTTGGCAACGAACTTCAACTTGAGTCATTGTGTGGTTAATAATTCCACCTGCTTTAATACCAGGAGCTTTTTGCTCATTGATAAAATGAAGAGGAATTAGTTTAACCAATACATCTTTTTTAGAAACGCGTTGTAAATCCATATGCATGACTAAAGGTTTGTAAGGATGGCGTTGTACTGCTTTTAAAATAACGTGCTCTACTTTTCCATCAACTGTAATATCAAAAACGCTGGAATAAATACGTTCTGCTTCTAAAGCTTTAATGACTTTATTATGCAGAAAATGAATAGACATTGGTTTTTTTTCGCCGCCATAAATAACAGCAGGTACTTTATTTTCAAGACGACGTAGGCGGCGGCTCGCACCTTTCCCCATATCCGTTCTTGTTTGTGCTTCTAAAAGAACATTTGACATTGTATACTCCAAAAATTAAAAAATCCCTGAGAACCTATACTACTTCTATAACAAAAGTGCTCTAAGCCTCGATCCGCGACCAGATCAAACTCCGAATAATTGATTAAAAAATTCGGAAAGGGTGCCGAAGTATACAATATTTTAAAATGAACTTGAAGTCCTTGTCATAATTTCATAGAATATGCGACTTTGTTGAATTTGTGATAGCCAATCAGGCGAGTTGGAGAATAATTATGTATGCGGTAATCAAAACTGGTGGTAAGCAATACACCGTGAAAGAAGGCGATGTATTAAAGATCGAATTACTGCCAGAAGATGTTGGCAATGAAATTAAATTCGAAGAAGTATTGATGTTAGCTGATGGGGACAAAGTAACTTGTGGTACCCCTTTTGTTGCTAAGGCAGTAGTTACAGCAGAAGTACTTGACCACGGTCGTCACAAAAAAATCAAAATCATCAAGTTTCGTCGTCGTAAGCACCATATGAAACAAATGGGGCACAGACAATATTATTCGCAAGTTAAAATTACTGCGATAAGTAAGTAATAGGGGATAGCAATGGCTCATAAGAAAGCAGGTGGTAGTACTCGTAACGGCCGCGACTCGAATCCAAAGTTTCTTGGTGTAAAGCGTTATGGTGGCCAATTCGTTAATGCTGGTGAAATTATTGTAAGACAACGTGGTACACGTTTTCATCCTGGAGCAGGTGTAGGTTGTGGTCGTGATCACACTTTATTCGCTTTGGTTGAAGGCCTAGTTCAATTCATCGTTAAGGGTGAAAAAAATCGCAAATATGTAACGATAGTTGCAGAGCCACAAGTAGAAACTGCAAACTAAATTATTTGTAGTCTGGTATTCAGCACAGCGTAATCTCGGATTATGCTGCGTTAAATCCATTAACTTAATGGCAGTCAGGCTTTAGTACGTGAATACTGCAAAATTCGGCTATAATTAAATTTAAGTGTGTTAATGCCGTTTTTTATTAACCCCATCACTGGGGTTTTTTTTTAGTTAGAGGTAAACCATGAGATTCGTTGATGAAGCGATTGTTAAAGTAGATGCAGGTAAAGGCGGTAATGGTTGCGTGAGCTTCAGACGTGAAAAATTTATTCCTCGTGGTGGTCCTGATGGCGGTGATGGTGGTGATGGCGGTTCCGTTTACTTTCAAGCAAGTAGCGATCTAAATACGCTTATTGATTTTCGTTACATGCGTCATTATAAAGCGGGTAACGGCCAACAAGGCATGGGTGCCAATTGTTCTGGTAAAAAAGGAGATGATTTAATTATTTCCGTACCCGTTGGAACCATGGTATACGATGTCGATACAGGTGAGTTAATCGCTGATATTAATAAAGTAGGTCTTCCTGTATTAATTGCCCAAGGCGGATTTCATGGTCTTGGCAACACGCGTTATAAAAGTAGTGTCAATCGTTCTCCACGCCAATCCAGTCCAGGTAGTTTGGGTGAGGAGCGGCATTTACGTTTAGAGTTACGTGTTTTAGCTGACGTAGGCTTGCTAGGCCTGCCTAATGCTGGAAAGTCGACTTTAATTCGTGCAGTCTCTAGTTCAAAGGCCAAAGTAGCCGATTATCCTTTTACTACCTTGCATCCTGGTTTAGGTGTAGTGAGTGTTTCTTCGCATAAAAGTTTCGTGATGGCGGATATCCCAGGCTTAATCGAGGGTGCTTCCACGGGCGCTGGTTTAGGTCATCGCTTTTTAAAACATCTTTCACGTACTTGCGTGCTGTTGCACGTCATTGATGTTGCACCACTTGATGGCAGCGATCCTATTGCTTCAGCCAAGGCAATTATCAATGAACTGGCAGAATATAATCCTGAATTGCTACAAAAGCCCCGTTGGTTAGTTCTCAATAAAATAGATATGTTGCCAGATGAGGAAACCCGAGCAGAACGCATACAAGCCATCGTTGATGGCCTGGAATGGAAAGAGAAATTTTTCGCGGTTTCTGCAATTAGTGGTCAAGGCACTCAGCAATTATGTTACTCATTAATGCAGCTGATTGATGAGTTGAACGAGCCTAAAGCTTAACCATTCTGCGGCATGCTCTACTACAGAGGATGTTCTATAGGGAATAGTTTGTGTCTCACTTTCTTTTTTGTGCTGGTTTTGGTAGACAATTTTTAGTTGTGTTGATCCGGTTATCGGGTTTTGTTGCCAATAATCTTCCAAGCCACTTGCATGAAACGAGAGGTGATTTTTCTGCAATCCGCTAAAATCCAGTAGTTGATAAGATTGTGGTTTTGTTAGTAAGGATTGCAATACCCCGCCTGTTGCTTCATCAATAATTGTTATTGGTTCATCTAACTGGATGATAAGTTCGCGCAAAACGTCAGAAGCTTTTTTATCAACTGGGCTAATGATATGCGGAGCTAGAATAGGATCTATAATTGCTTTTATGGTCTTGACCATTTCTTTTTTACAACGAACCTTAAATTCAATATAGGGTGATTCCAAGCGATAACCTGTCTGACAATCTGTATTTTGCAAAGCATCCTCTAATGTTTGTGCTATTTCACTTTCAGGTAAGCCAAAAATACGCCATTTGAGTATTTGTTTTTGACTATGCGAAGTTTTTTGTAGTAAAGGAAAGATATATTGATTAAACATAGGCAGGCACTCTTTTGGAGGACCTGGTAGTAAAATAAAGATTTTATCTTTCCAGGGAAAATAGCAGCCCATAGCACTCCCATTGGGATTAGGTAAAAGCTGTGCATTTTCTGGGAAAAGACTTTGTTGGAGATTGCCTTGGTTCATTATCAATTGGGTATGTTGTAGGCGACTCTTAATATGTTCTATGGCATCTTGATGCTCTATTAAAGGGGCTTGAGTAAATTTGGCGAGAGCAAAACGCGTCAGATCATCCGTTGTAGGGCCAAGTCCACCAATAATGATCACAATATCGTTTTGCTGAGTTAAAAAATTCAGGCAATTAATGATATCGTTTTCTTTGTCGCTGCAAGAAAGATGAAAGCCTAAAGGCAGGCCCTCAGAGCTTAGTGCATGAGCAATTTTATGGCCATTCGTATTGAGCGTATCTCCATGAACAATTTCATCCCCCGTTGCTAAAATAGCGATAGTCATTGGGTGTTCCCTAATAATGAATTTTGAGCTTGATTTTATCGTATAATTTGGAAAATCAGTAATACTTATTGACATTTCCTTGATGATTACCTAATAACTAACATATAGAATATTTTTTAGATCGATTGGATTGAGGAAGAAAATATGCAGTTTTCAAGTCGTTATGTCGCACATGTTCCCGACACTCAGGGTTATGTTTCTTATTCTGATGAAGAAAACAGAGTGTGGAGTATTTTATTTGAAAGGCAAATGAAATTAATTCCAGGACGGGCTTGTCAAGAATTTATCACCGGATTAAGTACCTTAGGAATTACCTCAGAAAAAATTCCACAACTTCCTGATTTAAGCCAAAAATTAAAAGCAAAAACAGGCTGGCAAGCTTCGCCTGTGGCCGCGTTAATTTCTGCACGAGAATTTTTTGATCTTTTAGCAAAAAAACATTTTCCAGTGGCCACTTTTATTCGAGTTGAGGAAGAGTTGGATTATGTTAAAGAACCTGATATTTTCCACGAAATTTTTGGGCATTGTCCCATGCTCACTGATGTTATTTATGCTGATTTTGTTCATGATTATGCTTGTAAAGTGTTAACTTATCCTGAGGCTGATTGGCCTTTATTACAACGTATGTTTTGGTATACCGTGGAGTTCGGCTTAATTAAAACCTCACAAGGGCTTAGAGCCTATGGTGGAGGAATACTTTCTTCCATTAGCGAAACTGTTTACAGTGTTGAAAGCGACATTCCTTTACGCATTCTCTTTGATCCAATTGCCGCTTTTCGGATGCCTTATCGAATTGATATGTTACAACCGGTTTATTTCGTGATTGATGATTACCAAGCCTTATATGATTTTGTTTTATCTAACATAGGTGCTTTATTAGCACGTACTCGTGAACTAGGGGAGCTTCCCCCTCTTTTTCCTGTTGATCCAGGTAACCCTAATATTCATATTAGGGCCTGTTAGTTTAAAATCGTAATGGTATTGTAATGAATGCTCAGTCTTGTTAACATCAAGTCACTTTCCTTGTTCATTGACATCAAATCAAGGAGCATTTCATTGATTAAAGTATTAATTGTTGATGACCATGCATTAGTGCGAATGGGTATTCGACGATTACTTGAAGACTTGCCGGATGTTCATGTGGTTGCCGATGCAGAAAGCGGTGAGCAAGCATTAGCATTAGTAAAGCTTCATACACCAGATGTAGTCCTTCTAGACATGAAAATGCCTGGGATTGACGGCTGGGAAGTAACCCGTCGGTTAAAAAAATCAAATCCACACGTTAAAGTCATTGCAGTTACTGCTATATGTTCCGATGTTCTCCCTACCCGTGTTTTGCAATTAGGCGCCATGGGGTACCTGACTAAAGAATCAGGGGCTGAAGAAATGGCTGCAGCAATACGCAAAGTAGCCAAAGGTGAAAAATATTTAAGTGCTGAAATTGCACAAAAAGTAGCAATTAATAGTTTAGAAGAAGTAACAGGCTCACCTTTTAATCTGTTGTCTGAACGTGAAATGCAGGTGATGTTAATGATTACTACTGGCATGAATGTCCAGGATATCAGTACGCGTCTTTTTCTGAGTTCTAAGACGATTAATGGGTATCGGTATCGTACTTTTGAAAAACTTGGAATCAAAAATGATGTGGAGCTTACCTATTTAGCAATGAAGCATGGCATTATTGAAAGTCCTTTCGATTTAGTTTCAGAAGATTGATATTTATTAAATGAATACCGACAATCTTTCGTTAGAATTAACGCAGTTTCTTAAAAAACTACCTAATGATCCAGGCATTTATCGTATGCTAAATGCCTCAGGTACGATTCTTTATGTGGGTAAAGCGGCAAACCTTAAAAAACGGGTAACCAGTTATTTTAAAAAACAAAATACAGGGCCTAAAACGCGCTCTTTAGTCAGTCAAATTGCCTCGATAGAAATCTCCGTTACACGAAGTGAAACAGAAGCTTTATTATTAGAAAGTAATCTCATTAAGGCGTTGCGACCGAAATATAACGTGCTCTTGCGGGATGATAAATCTTATCCTTACATCCATCTGTCTAATCATCCTAATTTTCCGCGTATAGAGAGCTATCGTGCTAAAAAGAAACCTTTATCAGGTGATTTTTTTGGTCCATATCCTAGTATTACCGCAGTCAAAGAAACCATAGTTACGATTCAAAAAATATTTAAAATTCGAAACTGTCGTGATAGTTATTTTAATGCGCGTTCTCGTCCTTGTTTGCAGTATCAAATTAAGCGTTGCACGGCTCCATGTGTCAAGTATATTAGTCCAGAAGAGTATCGACAATCTGTACAGGATGCGATGCGATTTTTACAGGGAAAATCTCAATTCATTCTTGATGAGCTAGCTCAACGGATCGAGAAGGCGGTGAGTGAATTAAATTTTGAAGAAGCAGCCTTACTTCGAGATCAAATTAAAAATCTTCGTTTAGTACAAGAACAACAGGGTGTGTTGCAGCTAAGCGGAGACGCTGATGCGATTGCGATTGACGTGCGCCCAGGTTTTGCTTGCATTCAATGTGTGACTGTTCGTGAGGGTCAAATATTAACTAATCATAGTTTTTTTCCAACGATGCCAACCCAAGGCTTTGATGAAGAGTTTAGCTTAGATGATTTATGGCAACAAACGTTTGATGCATTTATTAGTTTTTATTATTTGGATAGGCCTGAACGTATACCGCCTTTAATTATCACCAACCAATTTTTGCCGGATCATCATTCTTTACAGGAAGCATTGAGTCTGCAACGAGGTAAAGCATGTAAGATTCAAATGCATCCTCGCGGTTCTAAATTACGTTGGATGGACTTTGCGCTGAATAATTTACGTGTGTCTGTTGCTGAGCACGTTACAAAACACGCGACGATGCGTTCGCGTTTTCAAGAACTAGAGCAGTTTTTAGGGCTTGAAAGACCAATTGATCGTATGGAATGTTTTGATATTAGCCATACTCAAGGGACAGCAACCATTGCTTCTTGTGTGGTTTTTGATAATGAAGGTCCCGCACCTCAAGAATACCGACTGTTTAATATTGAAGGCATTACTCCTGGCGATGATTATGCCGCTATGGAGCAGGCTATTACGCGTCGTTTTAAACGCCTGTTAGAGGCACAATCTTTGCCTGATGTATTGATTATTGACGGGGGTAAAGGTCAGATTACAGTTGCTCAAAAAGTATTAACCACTTTGAATATTTCAGGTGTTATCTTGTTGGGCATTGCCAAAGGTCCTTCGCGTAAGGCCGGATGGGAAAAATTGATTTTAGTACACGAAGAGCGTGAGATCACCTTACCAGATGATTCTAAGGCCTTGCATTTATTGCAGCATATTCGTGATGAAGCTCACCGTTTTGCCATTACAGCGCATCGTAAAAAAAGGCAGAAAAAAGGATTAGAGTCCTCTTTGGAGCAGATTGAAGGGGTGGGCGCAAAACGACGACAAGCGCTTTTGCATCGTTTTGGTGGTTTGAGAGATCTGGCTAAAGCCCCTCTAGAAGAAATCATTAAGGTTCCAGGGATTAGCGCACATCTGGCAAAACGTATTTTTCAGTATTTTCACGGAAATGATTAGAATGTGTTGAACGCTTAGTCTTCTGCACGTAGCGTATCATTCCATGAGGAGTTTGATATTTCTAATTTAACCAATTCCGTTCTTCCCTTGAAGGTAGGGATCCATTTAAGATTTAGCACTGTTCTAGCTTTCTGGATGGAATGCCGCCTTTGTAGGAAGGACGACATCTATTAATTTAATGACAGCAATCTTACTTTCCTAATATCTAATTTAAGTTGCATATTCTATAAAAGAGTCATAGCCTGGAATTAATTGTTATTTCAAGGAGGAAAGAACATGACTAAAGGAAAAAGAATTCCTATCACGTATCAGCCTATGCCCGATACACCTCGCTTTTGGTTTCATTCTGAAACAGGATATACTGAAGAAGAGTTAAATTTTAGAACCTGGGTGCTCAATTTGCGTGCTCATTCAGGTATCCACTCGGATTATTTAATTAATCCTAGTTCCTGGTTTGCAGATGATCTGCAAGCGCTCGTCAATGTATATGAGCATTCATGGTTTTTTTTTAATACCTTTCAAACTCGTCATAAATTAACTCCAGATGATTTTCATGTTCAGCCTATTGAAAGTCAACGCCTACAATGGCCTTTGCTTTATGATTTAATGCAAAAAACAGGAGATTATTTACTTATACGCAACCAAAATCTCAAATTAGCTCATTTGAATCAGCCAATGAATTTTGTATTTTGCGATATAATTAATATATTAAAGGGCATTAGTCAGCATCCTAATATCTTGCAAACTAAAGAACAATTAAGCCTTCTTACACGTTACATTCGTGCAATTGAAAAAAATATTTCTCCCTTAGCGGGATCAGACCGATTATTTTTGGCTAATTTTCGTAATATCATTGATACGGACATCCATCCACAATTAACCCACTTGATTGAATCGCAGTTGTTAAAAGATAGACTATGGGAGCTTTCTAAAACGATTACTCAACTTTCAATGGAGCGTAATAGAATATTGCATTTTGCGTTGAATGACAAACGAGTGAATCCTCATCCTTATGATTTTACTATTAATTTATACGATAATTTAGAAACTTATCCTACTCAGGCAGCTAGAGAGTGTGGAAAAAGTTCAAGTGAAATGATGATTAATCAGGCCCCTCCTTTAAAAATTACAGCAAAGCAATTACGTGATTGTCCCCACTTGCATCTTATTACTACGGATGAGCTGATTTTGGAGCAGTATGCAAAAGCAGTTTCTGATTTAAATGAGCTGTCGCAATTTCAAAAGATAATTACTCATATTATCGAATTATTAGGACAAGCTGGAGAAGTGTATACGGTGCACCAATTTAAAGAGCAATTAGTATTATTGCTTAGAAAAATGGATAATTTTGTTGATGTCTCTGCCTTAAATATAGGGGGGATTATTTATGAGAATACACAGGCTTATCATCAGGCTATCCAACAACAGCAAAATTTACCTTGGTTAAAAAGATGGTTTACATCGGAGGAAGAAAAATTAAAAACGTTTATTGAAAATCAAGATAATTTGGCTCAATTTCCCTCAACATCCATGGATCTTTTAAAAACAAACCAAGAGCTAAAACACCATGTTAGTCAGGTAATTGTTCATTTGAGTCAATCAAAAATAGAAAAAATTGGCTTTATAGAGATTACTACGCATGCGCAAGAATTGGCTGGTTTGATGGCTGATATGTATAGGATTTCAACTCAGCAGATATCTAATGGGTTGCAAGCACATGAGCTACCTGAAAAATTAAGCTTTTTTCCTCAAGCCCAAAATCAGTTCAATGAAACGGTCCCTAATAGGACGATATCACAAATACCAACACTTTCTTCCGCACAAGCTCCTAATGCATTTTATATGCTGGGAATCATGATATTGCTTCCTCTAGGAGTAATATTACTCTATTTTCTTTTTAACTCAGTTAATAAACCTAAAATAGTGCCAGAAAAATGGACTGTTAATGATAAAGAAAAATTTGATGAATTAAAAATACAGGTAGATGATTTGATAGTGCAAATAAACAGTATTAGAAACAATAAGATGGACAGACAGGATGGATATGACGCTTTGATAAAACCGTATACTACATTAATGCGTGAAGCACAATTAGGTCATTATAGGACGAAAGCACTTAATGAACTTTATCAAGATCTGGTTTATTTTTATCAAAATTACCATGAATTATCTCCCGTAATCGCTTCTCTATGTTTTTAAACACAAATTTCTGGTAAAAATAGAGATATTAGTACTAAACTTATTTTGTATGTACAAGATAATAAATAAATTGCTATTTAAGCACGAATCTTGCATGTAACAATAATTAAGATAAGTAAGGACGAGGGAGCTGCCATATGAACAAATTACTATTAACTGCATGGATGATGCTTACGACTATCGTAGCGCATGCAGGATTTTACGGTACGGGATTATGTGGCTATCCCCAATATGATTGTATCACTGTAAGTTCCGGGCAAAATTGGGATAACCTTTTCCCAGATCCAGTACAAAAAGACGTCGTACAACGTATCAATAGAACTTATAATTCGTTGTGGCCAGGTAAGGTGATTGCTGTGCCAAAAAATCTCCCATTCGTGAGCATGCTTGACGTAGCGCCTTTTCCCCTTAAAGTTCCGATGGAAAATCAAAAACAAATTATTGTAGATCAAGATAAATTAGCGTGGGGAGCTTATGATGCTGATGGTAATTTACTACGTTGGGGCCCCATCTCTTCTGGACGTGATCGATGTCCGGATGCAAACCGTTCTTGCCGGACTTTAACCGGTATTTTTAGAATGTTTAGTAAAGAAAATGAAAAATGTACCTCAGATGTGTTCCCCATCGGTAAAGGGGGAGCCAAGATGCCTTATTGTATGTTCTTCCATAAAGGTTTTGCATTACATGGCTCTGATGATATTCCTGGGGTTAGAGCAAGCCATGGGTGTGTGCGTATGTTTACAGAGGATGCAAAATGGTTGAATTTGAATTTTGTTGAATTATCTAGTGAACGTAATGGGTTTCAAGGCACAGTAGTTATTGTTCGACCTATCAATGACAGCGAGAGAGTATCATGAATCAATTAAAAAAATTCACTTCAATTTCATTGGTAGCGGTGTTGGGATTATTATCGACTCATCTACAAGCGGATCCAATAAAACCAGATGAGCTGACTAAGGCTCAAAAGGCTGAGAAAGAGGAGTCGCGATTTCCAATAGGTTGCAGGCCCGTAGGTTACAAACAGCATCTTAAAGTATTGTCTTTATTTCCTGGTAAAGAAGGCGCCTTGCAATCATTGTATTTTTTTTATAATACGTTGCCTCAAACTATTAGTTTGTATCAAATGCGTGATGAAGACAGCGAATATTCTACCCGTGTCAATCATACCATTGGTCCTAAACAATGGGCTGCTTTAGCGACTGGTGAGCCTACAGTGAAATTTATTTGTACCCTAGGGGATGGCAAAGCCTCTTATGGAAAAATAGTTGATTGCAATGAGACAGTTAAAATATGTGAATATGTGAATGTGAAATTTGGAATGAATAATAAGGGTAATTTTTGGATAGCTGATGGCAATACACGAAACGGAGCCGTTAATGAGGTAGTGCATTACGGTATTATACCTGGGGTATAACTTTAAAAAATTGAATTGCCATGTAAAGAGGGAGAATATTCATGAAATCACTGGTACCTTGGGTCTGTTTGTTTGCTGCATCAGCTGGTCAGCAGGTTTTTGCTGATGATTTTAGTGCCTATCGATTAGGTAACTACAATAAAGCCGTTGAGCCATTAATGACTCAAACCGGAAAGAATCCGGTTGCCGATTATTATCTGGGCAAGATTTATCTTTATGGATATGGCCAATTAAAAAATACCCAATTAGCAATGCGTTATTTTACTCAAGCAGCGCAAAAAGGCTATTTGCCCGCAGTACAAATTATGTCCAAGTATTCTTTACTACAGGAAAAAGATGCTGAAAAAGCAGTGGTATGGTTTAAACAGGCTGCGGCTGCTGGAGATGTGAATGCGCAGATGTTTATGGCTGCGGCTTATTTATACGGTATAGGTGTCAAAAAAAATAATGATGCAGCGACACACTATTACATTGATGCAGCAAAAAATGGAAATGCCATTGCTCAGTTTGAGTTAGCAGAAAATTTTATCGATAGTCGACACTCAGAGAATAATAAATTAGGGCTAATATGGTTAAATAAAGCAGCAACAAATGGTAACCCTAAGGCATTGGCTAAGCTGGGTGATTTATATGCTACAGGCAAACTGGTTACCAAAGATGTGGTTAAAGGAACTGATTTATTAAACCAGGCGGTGGCAAAGGGCTATGCTCCTGCCATGGTTCAATTAGGTGAAATTGCTTTAGAGCAAAATCAAAAAGAGCAAGCACTTCAATGGTTCGCTAAAGCAGGTAATTCTAATAATACTCAGGCCTATCTTGAGTTAGCGCATCTTTATTTACAAGATAAAAGTGCAGTGTATGATCCTAAAATAGGATTTACTTGGACATTAAAAGCCGCTGAAAACGGTTCGACTGAAGCCCAGCGACAGGTAGCCGAATTATACCAAAAAGGGATAGGTGTTGATGCTGATGCTGTTTTAGCTAAACAATGGTCAGATAAGGCCAATCTAGCAGAAAAAAATGTAGAAAAAAACAAAGTATTAGCCGATGCGGCACTTTGGTTAAGTAACGGAGCCACTGCGAAATTAGATCAAACTGTTTATCAGATGAATGGCATATTTAGTGCATGGACTAATCCACAGGTAGTGGGTAATTATTCGTATAATCAATCCCCACAACTTAAAGTAATATCTCGGCAACTTATTTTTCGACCTCAATTTGATTTAGTACAACCTAATGAGGTGCCTATATCTAATTATTATGATGCCTTATTAAAACAAAATCTCTCGCATATAAGTCAATGGACTTACCCTGGCTATCCTCTGAATAAACAGGTTGCTGATATATTGAATGCAAACAATCCTGTATTATCTCATAGTGATTTGCCTGCGCCTTATATGGATGCCCATTATGCAGAAAATGAACAGCCACCTAGTGTGTTTGATCAATGGACAGAAGGTTGGCAAAGACAAGTCAATTATACCTCCGTTTTTTACCAGTTATACAATCGAGCCATCCTAGGCGATGCTCAGTCTCAATTTGAAATAGGGCAAATGTTCCAATACGGAATTGGTGTCACACAAAATGATGATGCAGCCATTGTTTTTTATCAGAATGCTGTTCAGCAACAACATTTAGGAGCGGAATATAATTTAGGTATTTTACATTTACAACGCGCTAAGGATAAAACGGATTATGATTTGGCTTTAAGTGATTTAACTGACGCAGCATTTAAAGGTAATAAAAAATCACAGTATGTTTTGTCTCGTCTTCTGGCAGAGGGAAAAACAGGACCAGATGGGGTTGTTTACATTAAGGCTGATCCAGAACAAGCAATTTCTATGTTGTATTTGGCCGCAGCAGGAAATGATGGCCTTGCTGAATATGAGCTAGCTGATCGATTAGCCACTCAGCAAGAAAGTAATTTAAACATGGATGCCAAACAACGTAAAATAGCGATGATTCGAGAACTATATCAAGGCGCTGTAGATAAGGGTATTTCGAATGCGTTGTTACCCTTGGCCTTTTATAATGCCATGGACAGTAATCCACAAATACGTGAGCAAGCGTTTTCTGTTGCTAAAGAACAGGCAGCAGCAGGTGATGCTCAAGCCGCTTTATTATTAGGTTTGCTGTATGATCGTGGTATTGGTACAACTCCTGATATCGCTCAAGCAGTTGAATGGTATCAACAAGCGGGCCAAAGTGCTGTTAGTCAGTTTATTTTAGGGACTTATGCAGCCGAAGGTAAAGGGATTGAAAAAAACGAAGAAAAAGGAATTGAGCAACTTCAGCAGGCTGTGAATAATAAATTTGCTTATGCTGATTTTAATATGGCAGTCTTGAAACAAAAATCAGGGCAAGATTTTTTACCGTATTTAACTCGTGCCTATGAGTTAGGTAATAGTCATGCAGGGATTGTTTTAGCCGATTTTTATTTGGCAGGTAATACAGATGCCGAAAAAATGAAACAAGCCCGGGCAATTTATGAAGGATTAGCTGAAAAAGGCGACAGGGATGCTCAATTAAAATTAGCTTATATGAATGAAAAGGGTTTGGGTGATATTCCTAACATGGCAAATGCTCAGCGTTGGTATTTAGCTGCAGCAGAACAAGGGAATTCAACCGCTCAATATTTACTAGGGCAGTTTTATCAAGTAGGTCAAAATGGTGAGCCTGATTATGCTCAAGCAAAACAATGGTACCAAAAAGCAGCCGGTTCATTACCTGAAGCATTTGTTGCCTTAGGGTTTGTTGAAGAAACAGTGGATGATAATTACTCTCAAGCGCTTAAAGCTTATGAACAAGCTACAGCCAAAGGAAATCCTATGGGAATGTATAATTTAGGATTAATGTATTTATACGGTAAAGGCACACCAGTTAATTATCAAAAAGCTAAAGAGTTATTTACGGATGCGGCCGACAAGCAAATTCCTGAAGCTATGAGCCAATTAGGAAGCATTTGTTTGAATGGTCTAGGCCAACCACGTGATGAAAAACAAGCTTTATCTTGGTATAAAAAAGCGGCTGAATTAGGTAATGCTAATGCTTTATATCAGTTAGGGTTATTTTCTGAAACAGGTGTGACAACTAGCATAGACTTTGCTGAAGCGCTTAAATATTATCAGCAAGCTGCAGCTAAAGGGAATGAAAAAGCGATGTTAGCGTTAGCGCGTATGTATCACTATGGATTAGGAGTTGAGAAGAATCCTAAGATGGCAGTAAATCTTTATGAAAAATTAGCAGTACGACAAAATGCTTATGCTCAATACCAATTAGGCTCTTATTATTTAGATGGCACCGCAGGGGAAGTTTCTGTGAGTAAAGCACAGCAATTACTAAGGCAGGCCAGTGAAAACGGTAATTTACAAGCACGCCAAGTATTGCAACGCATAGAAGCTCAATCGCAGGCAAAGGTAAGTTTTGTTGAGCCCATTGTTTTAAATGGCGCGCCTATTCTATCAGGGGAGACAGCTAACTTAATGTATCTTGAGGCATTAAATGAGTGGAATCGTGGTGATGAGCAATTATCACGAATAATTCTAAGACAGTTGGTCACTCAATACCCTGATTTTGTTCCTGCGAAACAGGCCTATGATCAACTTAATCAAGCGAAGTCGGCAAGTGCGGTTAGTTAATTAAAGAGGCATAAATTGGGTTTAAGTCGCCTGGTTGCTTGCAACCGGGACGATGTAAGGCATGAACTATCAATTCAGAAAGAAAGATCCTGGTTGCAAGCAACCAGGCTACAATGGCCTTTTTATTTCAAGCCATAGGAATAAAGTGCTATTAAGCAGCCATTGCCTTAACACGAGCTACTAAACGGCTTTTAATACGAGAAGCTTTATTTTTGTGAATTAAGCCTTTTGCAGCAGCTTTATCAATCACAGGTTGTGCTTTTGCATACGCAGCAGTAGCTACTTCTTTATTGCCTGCTTCAACAGCTTTTAATACATTTTTAATGTAAGTACGGAACATGGAGCGCGCGCTGGCGTTATGTTGACGTAATTTTACGTTTTGGCGAGCACGTTTGATCGCTGATTTAATATTTGCCACTTAAAAATCTCCACTCATCTGACGGGTACAAAAGATGCTGATCTTGCACAATGAGGTAGAATTTGTCAATAGAATTCTAACTTAATCAATACGAAGAATAGAGTTTGAATGTAGAAAACATGTAATTTTAATTATTATAGGTATATTATAGATCTCTTTTTTATAATGAATAGAATTTATGTCAGCTACTAAAACCGATACGATCATATCAAAAAAACAAAGCTTATTACGGTCAACCACACTTGTTTCAGTCATGACGTTTATTTCACGTATGGTGGGTTTTGTGCGTGATATGGTTCTTGCAAGTCTGTTTGGGGCTGATGCGGGAATGGATGCATTTTTTGTGGCATTTCGTATCCCTAATTTTATGCGTCGACTCTTTGCTGAGGGTGCTTTTTCTCAAGCGTTTGTTCCAGTACTTGCTGAATATCAAAAAACACGATCCTCGGATGATGTGCGGGTTTTTATTGCACGAATTTCTGGTTATTTGGGAGCGATTCTGACGGTGGTAACTACTATAGGAATAGTAGCATCTCCGATCATCGTCTTTTTGTTTGCTCCAGGCTTTAGTCATGATGGGAGTCGCGCGGCTTTGACGACCGAAATGTTGCGCATTACTTTTCCCTTTTTAATGCTGGTTTCTTTAACCGCTATGTCGGGTGCTGTACTTAATACTTATGGTTATTTTGCAGTACCTGCTTTTACACCAGTGATATTAAATATTTGCATGATCTTAGCAGCTCTTTATTTATGTCCTCACTTGCCGCAACCTATCGTGGGTCTTGCTTGGGGGGTCTTAGCTGCTGGTATTGTGCAATTAACTTTTCAGCTACCCTTTTTATATCAGAAGAATTTATTGGTAAGGCCTAAGGTAGTTCGTAATGATCCGGGGGTAAATAAAGTCCTTAAGTTAATGATTCCTGCTTTATTTGGGGTATCAATTGGGCAACTTAATTTAATGGTTGATAGTATTTTTGCATCTTTTTTAAAAGTAGGAAGCGTTTCTTGGCTCTATTACACTGATCGATTGACTGATTTTCCCTTAGGTGTTTTTGGTGTAGCAATTGCTACAGTCATTTTACCACACCTATCTCGCAGATACGCAGAACAGAGTGATACCCAATATTCGCAGGCCTTAGATTGGGGATTACGTTCTATTTTATTAATTGGGGTTCCTGCTGCAATTGCCCTGTGTTTATTTTCTATGCCTTTAATTGCCTGCTGCTTTGCTTATGGTAAGTTTGGTGCTTATGATGTTCTTCAAACGCAAAAAAGTTTAATGACGCTGGCCTCTGGTGTGCCAGCTTTTATGATGGTTAAAGTATTAGCTTCAGGTTTTTATGCGCGCCAAGATATCACGACTCCTGTTAAGGTGGGTGTTATTTCTATGGTAGTCAATACAGTCTTATGTGCTCTATTTATCGGTTACATGGCTCATGCAGGACTAACGCTTGCTTCTGCTTTAGCGGGCTATGTTAATTGTGGCTTATTGTTATTTTTATTGATAAAGCGAGGGGTCTTTCAACCCTCGCCAGGATGGTGGAAGTATATTGTACAGTTATTATGTGCTAATATGGCGATTAGTGTTTACCTGGTTTATATGACAGGAACAGTCGAGTATTGGTTAAGTTTCTCGCCAGTAATGCGCTTAGGTATGCTCTCAGTACATGTCTTGGCAGCAGTAGTAATTTATTTATTAGTTTTAGGCATAACGGGGCTTAGGCTTATGCACTTCCGTGGTCAGATGAAGGAATAAAAAATGCAAGCTGAATTATTCTATGAAACAAGCGGTGATCAGGCAATTCCACTTTATTTAATCCCTCAAAATCAATGGGAAGAGGGGCTTGATTTTTTGACATCGGTTGAGCGTAATTGTTTTACCTTGAGAGAGTTTAAAGGAAAAATAGGGGATTATTGTCTTATTAGTAATGCAGATGGATTAATCGATAAAGTATATATAGGTTCTGGTTCTGGAAATAATGGGTTGGCACTAGCAAATGCCGCACTTTTTTTACCTGCTAATACATATCAAATCCAAGGGGTTGTTAAGCAGGAGGATTTTATCCATTGGGCCTTAGCTCAGTACAGTTTTCAGCATTACAAAAAGAATGAGATTAAACCCCGTCGCTTAGTAGTTCAGCCAGAGGAGTTGCCTAATCTTTTGGCCTTAGCAGACGCTCATTTTTTAGTCCGTGATTTGATCAATAAACCAACTAATGATCTAGGTCCTAAAGAATTAGCAGAGGTAGTCGAACAAATGGCTCTGCATTATGGGGCTCAATTTAAACAGTGGGTTGGCAATGAGTTACTAGAAAGTAATTTTCCTGCCATACATGCTGTGGGTCGGGCCTCTGCGTCTGAACCTAGGTTATTGTCTTTAACTTGGGGGAATGAACAACATCCACATGTTACTTTGGTTGGTAAAGGGGTTTGTTTTGATACTGGCGGCTTGGACTTAAAGCCTTCCTCTGGTATGCGCTTTATGAAAAAAGACATGGGGGGTGCCGCTCACGTGATTGGTTTGGCGCAATGGATTATGGCGCGTAAATTGCCTATTCGCTTGCAGATGCTTGTTCCTGCAGTGGAAAACTCAGTAGGTCCTAATGCATTTAGACCGGGCGATGTCTTAACTATGAGAAATGGTTTAACAGTTGAGATACATAATACAGATGCAGAAGGACGCTTAGTCCTAGCCGATGCCTTAGTTTTAGCTTGTGAAGAACAACCTGAATTATTGATTGATTTTGCCACATTAACGGGTGCTGCCCGTGTGTCAGTGGGTACTGAAATAGTGGCATTATTTACAAATCAGGATCATTTGGCTGATGATCTGACAAAAATATCTGCCCAAGTGACGGATCCAGTTTGGCGTTTGCCTTTATTTTCTCCTTATGAAGAATCCTTGCGTTCGCAAATTGCAGATATAGCAAATGCCAGTGATAGTCCCTATGCAGGTGCTATTACCGCAGGATTATTTTTACAGCGTTTTGTGACCAAATCCGTGCCTTGGATGCATTTTGATATTATGGCCTGGAATTTAGGAAATAAGCCCGGTAAGCCTGAAGGTGGAGAGGCGATGGGATTGCGTAGTGTTGCGGAATATTTAATACAAACTTATGACAGATAAAGAAGGAGCTTTCTATGTTTGTAACGTTTCACTCCAAGGCTTATGAAGACATTACCTATTTTGGTGATATTGCCAAGCAGTTGATAAAACTAATGGGGCATAGTGGCACTATTCCTGGTGCGATTGCATCCCAAGATCTCTCTCGGGCATTAAGTGGTTTGCAGCGAGGATTAGCAAAAACAAAAACTGATTCATCAGAGTCTGATGACGATGATGAGTTAGATATTGGTTTAGGAAAAAGAGCAGTCCCTTTAATTGGAATGTTACAAGCTTCGATAAAAAATGAATGTCCTATTTTGTGGGACAAGTAACCTCGATGGAGCACCAGGCTCCATCGAGGTTAGGTTTTAATCTGGTGAGTATTAAGCTCACAACCTTTAGCCCTATATTCCCTATAATTTATACGGCTTTGTTCTTTTTCTTTTTCTACATTAATAACTAGCTCCATTACCCGCTTAAATTTATTATAAAAATCAGGCACAGTAGGCGTCAGATTTAATAAAATATCATTAAAGCCTCGAGGTTCTTTGCCATAACCAATTTGTATGGGTGGCGGTGGCTCAGGGCCTTCTCCTTGTAAATTATGAGGGATAAAACTCTCTTCTTTAAACGTCCATAATAGCTCATCAATCAGCTCAGCATCTTGTTGATTCTTACAAAAAACATACACTCTATGCCCTTTAAGATAAGCCTTTTCTAAAAGACGACAAGTGATCTCCCAACGAGCTTGGTCTTGATCACTTTCTAATAAATAAAAATCAACGCGAATTGGCGACATGGCGAATTAATTGTGTGAGTAAAGGAACGGGTCTGCCAGTGGCATTGCATTTTTTTCCAAAAATCCATGCAGTACCTGCAATATCTAAGTGTGCCCAACGGTATTTTTCTGTAAAACGGGATAAGAAACAAGCGGCAGTGACACTGCTTGCTGTTCTATCAAAGCCGGCATTAATCATATCGGCTATTGGACTGTCTATCGCATCTTGATAATCATCATCTAAAGGCATGCGCCAAACTCTGTCATTGCTCCCTTTCGCTGCATTTTCAATGAGCTCAGCCAAACCATCGTCTTTGGTCATAAAACCAGAAGCTACTGTGCCAAGAGCAACAATAATACCTCCTGTTAGAGTCGCTATATCCAACACAAATTTAGGATTAAAACGCTCAGCATAGGTTAGTGCATCCGCTAAGACTAAACGACCTTCAGCATCCGTATTAATAATTTCAATAGTCTGGCCTGACATGCTGGTGACAATATCACCACATTTTACGGAAGAACCACTGATCATATTCTCGGCACTAGCAATAAGTCCAACAACATTGATTGGAAGTTGTAACAAAGCGCAAGCCTTCAGTGTGCCTAGAACGCTGGCCGCACCACACATATCATATTTCATTTCATCCATGGCATTTGCAGGCTTTAAAGACAGGCCGCCTGAATCAAAGGTAATTCCCTTGCCAACTAGAACAATAGGGGGCGCATCTTTTGCACCCTTGTATTGTATTTCAATAAATCTTGGGGGCTGAGTAGAGCCTTGAGCAACGGCGAGTAATGTTTCCATCCCTATTTCACGCATTTCCTGGGGGCCCATCACCTGGCAGCTCATATGTGATGCAAATTGCTCAGCAAGTTGCATCGCTTGTTCACCTAAATAGGTGGGGGTGCATATGTTGGATGGCATGTTGGCGAGATGGCGGGTCATTTCGACCCCATTGGCAATGGCAAGGCCTGTTTTTAGTGCCTGCTCAGTTGCGTTTGGCAAATAAAAGCTAATTTTTTCTAGCAAATAAGGTTTAGGGTTTTTCTTTTTGAAATCTAGTAATTGATAACGTTGATTATCGATTTGTATCAACATTTGCTCAAGCTGCCAATCCGCCGAATAATGGGGCAGTTGAGGCAAGCATAAGGTAACTGATTTAATACGTTGTTTAATTAAAGCAGTGCTT
Organism: Legionella sp.; assembly: GCA_030158115.1. Taxonomy (GTDB): domain Bacteria; phylum Pseudomonadota; class Gammaproteobacteria; order Legionellales; family Legionellaceae; genus Legionella. The sequence goes on along the minus strand of JAOATK010000031.1, from coordinate 5,801 downwards.
ACGTCTATCATTCTTTTTTTCAGAGCGGCAGGAGTAAACTTTTCTTTTTCTCCGCATTGAACAAGAAGCAGACTGTGTCCTTGAATGTCTGTTTGCCATATAAGATCGCCAACTTCAGTAGCTTTTTGCGATAATTTAGTAATAAGCTGATGATGCTCTTTATTTAATATCTGAACGAAATCGGTTAATTTCTCATCAGAGAATATGCCAAGAACTAGGCATTCGCTATCAGACAATGAAAGTTTTTGAGTTAATCCATAATTCATTAGGTATTCCTATATAAAATCTTAATAAATGCTCACCGATCACTGCTATTTTGTTAATTACTTGAAAATTAACTAAATTCGTCGTCCCCCGCCTTCGCGGGAAAGACAATATTACTTAACTTAATGGCAGTGAAGCTAGGGATTAATTATATCCGTTTTGCGACAAATTTTAAGTATCAAGTTATTTTGACTATAGTAACTTATTGAATGGTTATTTGCATTGATTTGCTAGTGTTTTAGTAGGGAGGATTATTTGAACATTGATACCTTTTATTGTCGGGCTATTTTGGGCATTTTTTAAATATTCAATTAAAAGGATATCGACTACTTTCCCCTGGGTTGATGATGCTTGTCTAAAATAGAGCTGGTTTTTATTCCTAATAGCAAATCCCAAGTGGGAAATACTTAATGCTGTGCCGATCTCTTTTCTTAGATCCCAATTAGGTCTCACAATTTCAATGATTGCTCCATGAGGAATTTGATCAAATAAATACAGATTGGGTTGAGTGTTTTTCAGAAATAAGGCAGTAAAAGGTAAATAGGGTATTGTTTCTATTGTGGTTTTTAATTTAGAGCCTTTTGTTTTTAATTCGGCAAGCCGTTTTTGCTGCTTTATTTTGTCTTCATGTTGTAATCGAATCGCAGCCGTAGTTGCATGAGCATACCAACTAGGTTTCTCAATAAGAGCAGTTGCAAGTTTAGCTACAGAATGATTTTTTTGATCTTTAATTGTTGGTGTAATATCTTTAAATAACCCTGATTTTTGATGGTATTGATTCCAATCTGAGCCTGTGAAATGCGCTCTATTAATATACGACACTTGGCCATTATTGTATCGCATGTGTTTAATACATTGTTGGAATGTGGGAAGGGAGCTCGCCAGCGCTAAGGAAATCACAGTATTGACATACGTATCACAATCAAAGGCATCAACTCTATAGAGAGGAAATTGATCATAACGAGCAGTTGCTCCTTCACCAAGCGAACCTAGCACGTAAGGAACTCCAATAAATTGCTTGCTCAGCCAATCTATTCGTTCGGGCATGGAAATATTCGGCATCTGGTTTAGCTTATGATATAGTTCTTCTATTGATGAATTAGCCTGTTTTTCGGTGGCATTGGAATCTAATGCATGACTTTGAAAACAAACAAGAAAACCAGTTATCAACGCCAAATTTTTTAAGGGAGTAAGTGTGTATTTCATCAGGTTTCTCTTGCACTATAAGCCAACAATTTTCTCCATGTTACCTTCTTTTAAAGTGTGGGGGCAAGGATGCTGAATATAATCTGGTTGGGAATGATACTCACAGCAATTATTGTAGGGATTATTGAGGGACGTATTGATGAGGTAGTGCGAGCGGTGACTGATTCAGCTAAGTTGGGTTTTGAAATATCCCTTGGTTTAGTTGGGATTATGTGTTTATGGTTAGGCATTATGTCTATTGCCACAGAGTCAGGGTTAATCCAATTATTTGGGCGTGCTTTACGGCCTATTTTAAGACGTCTCTTTCCTGATGTTCCAGTAGGGCATCCCGCCATGGGAGCTATCGCCATGAATATTTCAGCTAATTTGTTAGGGCTTGCTAATGCAGCCACACCTTTTGGCTTGCAAGCAATGAAAGAATTGCAAACTCTAAATGACCAAGCAAAAATTGCCACAAATGCCATGTGTACTTTTTTAGCTATTAACACCTCAAGCGTGCAAATAATTCCTGCTACTGCTATTGCTTATCTTGCTGCAAATGGCAGTACTAATCCAACCAGTGTGGTGTTTAGTTCTTTAATAGCGACTTCGTTTTCCACTTTAGTGGCCATTACCTCTGTCAAACTATTAGCAAAATTACCCTGGTTTCGTACTACAAAGGCAGGTAGTTTATGAATGAATTGGCAAGTCAATTATCCAATTGGATGCTTTTAATTTTTGTAGTAGGTATTCCCTTGTATGCCGCAGTCATCAAGAGAGTTAATGTTTTTGATGCGTTTATTGTAGGTGCCAAACAAGGGTTTGATACGGTTTTAGGTATTTTACCTTATCTTGTTGCTATGATGGTGGCCATTGGCATGCTACGTGCTTCTGGTTTTTTCACCTTAGCAGGGCAATTGCTGGCGCCACTCATGGCCACGATAGGTATGCCTGCTGAAGTATTGCCTTTAGCCTTAATTCGACCTTTTTCCGGAAGTGCTTCTACAGGCTTGATGGCTGAATTAATCCATCAATACGGTGGAAACTCCCTTATTTCTAAAACTGCCGCTACCATGATGGGAAGTACAGAAACTACTTTTTATGTCGTTGCCGTGTATTTTGGATCAATCGGTATACTTAGAACTCGACACGCCATTCCGGCAGGATTGCTGGCAGATTTGGCTGGCGTTATTGCTTCGGTGATTATTTGTCGTTATTTATTTTCATAGAAGTAGTCTGCTAGCTTGCAATTAATGGTGTTTCTTTAAGGGCTTTATGGCCCTTGTAGCCTGGATGCAGCGAAGCGTAATCCGGGAATTCGGTGCCGCGGAACCCGGATTACGCTTCGCTGCATCCAGGCTACAAAGGGCATGGACGATTATTACAATCCTTTAAGGAGACGCCATTAGTTGCTTGCTATCCCACTTTATTATTTTTTTTCTGATTAGTACTAGCGTAGCTTGCCTTCTCAAATGATTGCAACTTTGCAAATAAGGTTCGTGTTCTTGCTTTAAAGGAGGCCATTTCTCTTGCAGGAACAGATAAAGCAGTAGGTAAATAAGTTGTGCTCGGGTTTCTAGGTTGATTATTCACATGCAGCTCGTAATGACAATGCGGGCCAGTAGCTAGGCCTGTTTGTCCAACGTAGCCTATCACTTGACCACGTGTTACTCGACTGCCTTTGGAAAGACCTTTTTGAAATTTAAGCATATGACCATAAACAGTACTGTATGTTTTATCATGTGTGATCTCAATCATATTGCCGTATCCATTATGACGACCAATAGATTTAATCACGCCATCTCCAGTCGATTGAATAGGGGTTCCAATAGGGGCTGCTAAGTCAATTCCTTTATGCGCTCTTTTATAATGCAATATGGGATGATACCTTGATGCAGTATAAGTCGAGCTGATATGGCTAAATCGAAGTGGATAACGTGAAAAGGCTTTTTTGAAGCTTTCTCCCTTAGGTGAATAATAATCACGAGTACCATTAGAGCTAATATGGCGCACTGCTTGTGCTACTTTACCCTGATTGGTATAGGTTACTGCAATAATGTCACCGATCCCTACCATTTTATCCGTCACATATTGCGCTTCATAAACAATAGAAAATCGATCTCCGGAACGCACAGCATGAGCGAAATTAATTTGCTTACTTAAAATGGTTGTCATTTGACTTACTAATTTACTAGGAATTCCCAAATGTTGAGCAGTTGTGTAAAGAGAGCCGTGAACCACTCCAGTAACATAGCGCTCTTGGATGGTTACTTTTTTAGAATCAATTTTTGTTTTATAAATAGCCCCTTGCCTATAAACGGTCAATGTTTGAATGTCATTCATAGGAATAATTAATTTTTCTAGCTTCTTTTTATTAATTAAAAATTGCAGTTCTTGACTGGGCTTAATTGCAGTAAGTACTTTAACATGAGGATTATTATGAGTAACTAAGTATAAATTTTGTGCTGTTAGTCCTAGGCGATGAAATATGGCTGCCATAGAATCACCTGAACGAGGGCGGATTTTCTGCCATTCATTGTCTTTCATGACAGTAACTGCTTTCGTTATGACCGCTGTTTTAACCGCAATTTTTGTTTTATCGGTTTTAGCCGAAACGCTATCTTTTTTAATGATGGGTTCTTCATTAATTAACGCGGGCATTTTTTCCATGATTGTTGTGGTATTAGGTTGTTCTATAATCTCTTTATATTTTAATTTGGGTAATAAAACTGCTTGGCGGTTAATAGGGGCATGATCTGAGTGTGAAAAATTTTTCACCAGAATATAGGGGAGCGAAAGGGCAATAACTAATGCTAAACCCATTAATAATTTGGATGGCTTACCAGATTGTCGTGTTCGAGTATAAGGTTTTTTATCCATTGCTTGCCTATCTATTGTCATCCGAAAGAATGTATTTGCTTGATTTTTTTCTGTCGCTTATGACAAATTAATTTAAATCGTCTATTTAGGTATGGCAGGAAATTGCCAACCGGGCTAAGATACCCGCTGCGAGAAGATAGGTCAATCATTTATAAAGGTTTTGATGTCATGATAGTTCAAAATTCAGTATATTCCGAGTTAATTCGAGGTTGTGAAGAGGTTCTTCCACAACAAGAATTAGAAAAAAAATTGCAAAAAGGTATTCCGCTTAAAATCAAGGCAGGCTTTGATCCTACGGCTCCTGATATCCATTTAGGACACACAGTATTACTTAATAAATTAAGACAACTTCAGCAGTTGGGTCACGATGTTACTTTTTTAATTGGTGACTTTACTGCAATGATTGGTGATCCAACCGGCAAAAATGTCGCACGTATGCCATTAAGTCAAGAAATAGTTCTTGAGAATGCTAAAACATACCAAGAACAAGCTTTCAAAATATTAGACCCTGAAAAAACAACGGTTGCCTTTAACTCACAATGGTTAGGGCAGTTTAATGCGGTGGATTTAATTCGCTTAGCGGCAACTCATACCGTAGCACGCATGTTAGAACGAGATGACTTTAATAAACGTTATAACACAGGCCAACCAATTGCAATCCATGAATTTTTATATCCATTACTTCAAGGATACGATTCTGTAGCACTTAAGGCAGATATCGAATTAGGAGGGACAGATCAGAAATTTAACTTACTAATGGGGCGTGAATTACAAAAGCATTATGGATTTGAACCACAAGTCATTATGATGATGCCATTAATAGAAGGATTAGACGGCATTAAAAAAATGTCTAAGTCTTTAAACAACTATATAGGTATTACTGAACCTGCTACTGATATGTTTGGTAAAATTATGTCTATATCTGACGAGCTGATGTGGCGTTACATTGATTTATTAAGTTTTAAAACAGGTCAGGAAATCCAGCAGTTGAAAAAATCAGCGGCAGATGGTGCAAACCCAAGAGATATTAAAATTGAGTTTGCAAAAGAAATAGTGACGCGTTTCCATGATAAGACACATGCTGAGCAGGTTCATAAAGAGTTTATTGAACGGTTTCAAAAGGGAATTATTCCTGGGGATATAGAAGAGCATACTGTATCTAGCCAAGAGGAAATTCCTTTAGCCAACTTATTAAAACAAATCAATTTAACACAAAGTACTTCTGAATCTATTCGGATGCTAAAGCAAGGTGCTGTTAAAATTGACGGCAATAAAGTAGAAGACTCTACTCTAATACTAGCTTCAGGCCATAGCTATGTTATTCAAGTAGGAAAGCGTAGAATAGCCAAGGTGCATTTGCAATAAACACTGTGCCATCATTTTTTTTTTAAAAAAAGGTAAAAAAGTGTTTGACACTGAAGCTGAAATGAGTAGAATACGCAGCACGCCTTCGGGGCGAGTTCATTAATAAA
>JAOATK010000030.1 GCA_030158115.1 Legionella sp. | reverse complement strand
TTTTTTCTTTAATTGCCTCAAGGCGCGCTTCTTCTGATGATAAAGACATTAATATGGCTTTTAAAAATTCTGGATTCATTGCAACCTGATGCAACACCGTGTCTCCATATCCATTTTTTTCTTTAATTGCCTGAAAACGTAATTCTTCTGGATATTTGTCAAGTAATGCCTGCAATAAGTCAAGGTTACCGCGGGCCCAATGCAATATTCCTTTATGAGCTTGAAAAGCGGCATAATGCTGTGCTAAAGGGATATAATCAAGTGTATTTAAAAACTGCTCCGGCCCCATCACTTGCAAAACCAAACGAGCAGTTGAAATCTGACTTAATTCTTTTTTTCTATCTTCTTCTGATAAGGCTTTAAGTCTATCAAAATCAAAAGGAAGCAAATCATTTAGTGCTGGTGTTGTTGTGAAGGATAATAATCGAAAAAGGGAGTGTGGTGTTAATTTACAATGAAGGTCTGGAGTAACTGCTAGTAATTTTGTAAGCTCTGCTTCAAAATTACTGGTGTCTGATAAGTAATCACTTAAATAGTGTAATACTTCTTTAACTTCTCCATTAATATTTAGTTTTGTCATCAAAGCAGTAAATTGTTCATCAGCTATTTTTTTTTGTCTGGAAACACAAAATTGACGACTTGAATCACCGTACTGAAAGCCTAAACGTATTGTTTCTGAAAGAAAGGTATGGGCAAAATCTAAATTTTGGGGTGTTCCACCACCTACTCCTAATGTGATGCGTTTTATGGAAGGCTTCTCTGAAAGAACCGTATCTGCAAATTGTGTTAATAGTGCTTTTGCAACACTTGTCGTAACCCTTCCGATAGAACTTTCTAAGGAATCTAGGGTTAGATTTCCTGTCTTACTTATCCACGCATAGGATTGTCCAACGATTTCAAAATTAGCATCGTTTATTCTATTTCCAATATAAGGCTGGCTGGCATGATCCGCTTTGTCTTTTCTTTTTAGTAATACATAAAGCCCATTATCAGATAAGCTAATTGCATCTTTTACGCATTGTTCTGAGTGTCCACCAATGCTTTGGCAGCAAGCTGTGATTCTGCCTAAAATTAAGGCGCGTAAATCATCAGTGGGTAATTTAACCCAACAATAACCTTCAGCAGCACCAACTCCTATAGTGACAGGATGAGGTAGATTATCGGAGTCTTTCATAGGCCATTTGGGTAGGCTATTAAAATAGTCTAGGCATTTATTAAATGAGCACTCATCACCATTCTCGGGGATGTTGTAAGCTCGACACAGTTCTGCTAATTCTACCTTTTCGGACGCTCTGGTGTAGTAACAACGTGCGGCCATTGCTTTGGCCTCTCTTAGGTCTTTTGGTGCTTTATACTGTTCTGTTACGTTCTTAATTTGGCCCTCTATTTGAGGCGCCATTGCAAAATAGGGTAGAAAAGAAATACTGATTTTGCTATTGAGTAGCGCTAGCCATCCATCTAAATCTCCAATTGCTTTTCTTGGTGGCAACTGAATTTGATTTAAAATTACATCATGATAAGGCTTATTAAATTGTCCATGTTCCTGTTGTTCTAATAAAGCATATGTTTTTTTCGCAATATTTTCAAAAGAAGGTCTAGTTGTTTGACTAACAAATAACACCATTAATCGATAAGCATAGATATAAGGCATGTCTTCATCAGCTAGATTTTCTTCAACTAATACACTCATGGCTCGACAGGCTTGAGCAAGTTCTGTAAATAAAGGCAGAAGTGCTTCGTCTTTAAAATATCCTAAGGAACCATTTAATCTTTCCCATTGGGTTTCTACTAATCCAGGATCAAATTCACGAGCCCTAATGGTGCTTAATTGTGCTTGAATCGCTGCTTTATCTTCTAAGCCAAACATAACTACTAGCACTTCTTTTAATTCAGGATAGGTCGCAAAACGTCCATCCACTTCAATCATCTCTCTGCAAATTGCTTCTTTTTCATTTGAAAAATAAATACTTGCGAGTTTTTTTCTAAATCGGGTGAGTAAAGAAGGGGCTGGTAATTCAGGCTCAGTTAGGTCCAATACTTCTTTTTTAAATAGTTCAATAAGACCTATAAGACTTAACGCTTTGTTGTTTAAATAAAGCATTTTAACCCCCATAAATATATGTCTATATATAGTGCTATATGGTAATTATAGATGCTTTTTGGGTGGGTTGCGTCAATAACGATAAAAGCGCTAGTTGAGTCCGTTCTACACACAGCACACACGGAAGAGATCGTTATAGTTAATTAAATTTTAATCTTGATCAAATTGGCTGCGAACCAAAGGGTCGGAGGTTCGAATCCTTCCGGGCACACCACTTTTTCACACCTTAGTGCTCCCTTAATTGGTGTTGAGCCCAAATACCGCAAGACCTTGAGTACGAAACCAATATTGGTCGTCTTGAATAAAATATGCCTTCAAACCAGGAATTGATTGAATAGTTGAATAACCTGTTGTTACAAAATATTGTTTACCAGCAATATAAAATTCTTTAGTGCTCCTTGATGGGTTCACCAAGATATGCCCTTTTGGAACCAATTGAGTTAATTGGTCCATAAAATCGACGATGTCTTTTTCTTTCTCAATTCCATTTTGAACACCTAAAAGATAGGGGACAAACACTGTATCAAACACCTGTTTTTTATCATTCATGTGAATTTTATTCACAGTGCCGGCATGAAATTGTATATTTTTTTCCAACTCAAAATTGCCTTGAATTTTAGACTCCATCGCCTGACGAACGAGTGCTAACATATAATGGATATAAATCCGTCTTAATAAATTAGGATTAACAACCCAAAATAAACTATTTCTATATCTCCCAAAGGGTAAAGTAATCAGCGGAGGATACCACCGAGTAAGTGCTGTTAGTATTTCGCCAACAGATGGATAAGGGCTAGCATTTCTAGCGCCCTCTTCCCTGTAATGATAGTATTTCTTAAATGCTTTTACCCAGGCAATAGTCACAGGATCTTTATCATAAACAGTCACTGATTTTGCCCCTGCTTCTGCGAATAAAAAACCACTATTGCCATAGCCTGGGATAACCAACACCTCTTTTCCTTCAATATCCGCTTTGATATTGTATCTCCCCACTTTATTTTCAAATAAAGTAGATGATAAATACCTCTCAGCCGCCATTGGATAAATTTGAACTTCTTTATTATCAGATAATCTTGTTACACGACGTTCCAATATCCAATTTTTTTCTTGCTTACTTAAAATAGTTTCATGAAATGACATGTAAAATCCTGTAACGATTTATCAAAAAATTATTATTTTTCTATTGTAACATTAATTCAAAACTATTTTATTCCTCAAGGATGTACTGCCAAGGCAAGAGCATCAAAGTTTAACTACCTAAATATTAGTCATATAGGACTGCTTTACGATTCTTGGTATCATTGAGGTCAGGTCTACTTACATATGATAGAGAAGCAAAAAGCAGGCCTGACCCTCGGTGCCTTTATCGACACCATATTACTCTACTTTGCAGCAATATTTTCACTGGAACCACTAGAGCACATCAATTTTTGTCTGACTTTGTCACTATTCTTGCAGCACATCTAACTGAAACTTCTCCAAAAATTTGAAACAAATTTGTTTATGCGTTATAAAATTTTCTCAAGAAGTATTGGAAAAACAGCTGATTGATAAAATTAAACACTAAGAGTATAATCGGAACACTCGGCAAAATAAATGAGCCCTCCATGACTTCTAATGAAATAAGAGCATTAACACCAAGCTGGACTCCAGGTCCACGCGACATCAGCGCCTTAATCATGGGTTTAGATAATGAGAAAACTCGTATTGTTTATAATACCATAAAAGATAAATTCCCTGACCTCATTCAAACAAGCTTGGATTTTAAGGTCCTACTAGAAAATTTAACCTCCCAGCAGCGCGCAATTATTTTTGAAGTCATGAAAGATAAATTCCCTAACCTCATTCATACAGCATTTGATTTTAAGGAGATACTAGAAAACCTACCATCCCTGCAGCGCGCAATTATTTTTGAGGCCATGAAAGATAAACTCGCTGATTTCATTCAAACAAGCTTGGATTTTAAGGACATACTAGAAAATCTAACCTCCGAGCAGCGCGCAATTATTTTTGAAGCGAGGAAAGATAAACTCTCTGACTTCATTCAAACAAGCTGGGATTTTAGGGCCATACTAGAAAATTTACCCCCTGAGCAGTGCGCAATTGTTTGCAATGTCATGAAAGATAAGTTCTCTGACCTCATTAAAATAAGCCGACATTTTAATGACGTACTAACGCATCTACCCCCTGAGCAGTGTGCCATTGTTTGTAACATTATGAGAGATAAGTTCTCTGACTTCATTAAAACAAGCCATGGTTTTAATGTCGTACTAGGAAATCGATCTCTTGAGCAGTTCGCAATTATTTTTGAGGCCATGAAGGATAAATTCGCTAACCTCATTCAAATAAGAGGGTATTTTAATAGCGTACTACGGAATCTACCTCCTGAACAATGCTCAATTGTTTGTAATGCCATAAAAGATAAACTCGCTGATCTCATTAAAGAAAGATCAGATTTTTATGACCTAATAAGGCATCTAAACGCTGAACAGTGCGCAATTGTTTGTAATACCATAAAAGATGAACTCTCTGATCTCATTAAAACAAAAGAGGTTTTTAATGATGCACTAAGACATCTAACCCCTGAACAGTTTGCAATTCTTTGTAATACCATAAAAGATAAACTCACTGACTTCATTCAAGATAAATCTGATTTTTATCAGGTACTAGGGTATCTACCCCCTAAACAGGGTGCAATTTTTTGCAATGCCATAAAAGATAAACTCGCAGATCTCATTAAAGAAAGATCAGATTTTTATGACGTACTAGGAGCTCTTCCCCCTCAAAAAGGCGCAATAGTTTGTAATGCCATAAAAGATAAACTTGCTGAGCTCATTCCAACAAGCGAAGATTTTAAGGTCGTACTAGAAAGTCTAACCACTGTTCAGTGCGCAATTGTTTGTAATGCCATGAAAGATAAATTTGCTGATCTCATTCTAACAAGCAAAGATCTTAAGGTCGTACTAGAAAGTCTAAGTACTGCTCAGTGCACAATTGTTTGTAATGCCATGAAAGATAAACTCGCTGACCTCAGTAAAAAAAGCAAGGATTTTAATGCCGTACTAGGAAATCTAACCTCTAAGAAATATGCAATTGTTTGTAATGCTATAAAAAGTGCTAAGACCGAGAAACAAGCCTTACATAATAGGTTTAAAGGGTTTATTAATGAAATGCAAAACAACCACTCCAAGCCTATTAAGCTGATATCTGAAGAGGAAAAAAAGAGAATCGTTATAGATGCCCTACAAGGCTATAAGAACGAACGCGAAAATGAATGGTTTTTCCACTTTAATTTTTTAAATATTGTATCACTAAGTTACCTCATTCAAGATAAGATCAATGGTTCAGATCATTTCAACAGTAAAAGTCGCAAAACAAAATTAAGTGCAACAAATAAATTAATAAAGCTAATCGAGAGTGGAGAACCAGCACACTTTACTAACAGCGAAAAAAAGGCATTACAAGATGGGCGGTTGGGGAAAATTGTTACCTATTATGGTGGCTTAGAAAAAACTGAAAATTTTGTAAACAGCCCCAAAGCAAATCATGAAAATGGGCTCTACCACAAGTAAAGGGAATGCCCTCATTTTCAACTAATATCAAAAAAAACACCATTGCGGTCAGGCCGTGCTTTTTGTTTACATATGATAGAGAAGCAAAAGCAAGGCCTGCCCCTCGGTGAGAGTTAAAAAAAAGCAAAGATAGATACAGAAAGGATTATAATACTTTTCTCCTAAATCTAATTTACGACTGATGAAAACACACCTATTTTTCACACAGTGTCATGCACTCTTTTGTAACCATATGCAGAAATCTAGAATCAAAACGCTTTACATTTTATAATGCATTAAAAAGCCAATCAATTATTAGGTGCTATAAAAAATGACAGGTAAAAGAGCTTGGTTGTATTACGGAATAATCTCAGGGTTTTTCTTGGGATTCTTTTATTTTGCTTTTGGAGTATATACTCATTCATACCGCAGAAATTATCAGGAAACTCATATCATAAACTCACCATCGAGCACTGCTGGAATTACTCCATGAAAAAAAAGAAAAAGTTTTTGCAGTTTGTGATTGGCGTTTTCATTGGTATTGCCTTATGGGGCTTAACGATGATTATATTATTAATCCTGAATTGATTAAAAATATACGCTCAGCGTCATCAATTGTTTTAACTAACAAATGATATAGTTAATTAAATTTTAAATGAGCGTTACACGTCAAACAATGCGCATTAGCTCTCATGCCACACCAAGCGTTTGTAAAAAATTTTGCGATCCACTCTTTCCTCGATCCAGCAACAACAAAAGGTATATTAATAATTCCTTAAGAATCAACTAATATAATCTATCTATTTTCTTTAGAATGGATTATGGATGTCTAAGATAAATCATCTATTATTAGATAAGATTCCTAAGAATCTTCAAGGGGTTATGGAATATTATCCCGATGTATTCCTTGTCCAATTTAATCAAATACAATATACCCGTTTATGGAACAGCTTGTCTTCGGCAAAATATGTCTATACGAATGGTTATGAAATAAGACCCACCAATTGGTTTATGTATGCTTTTCAGTCGATAAAAGGATGGCTTGGGGTAGTGTTTAAATAACTGTGTCATCTCTCATAAATTGTTATAATTTGGACACTT
>JAOATK010000029.1 GCA_030158115.1 Legionella sp. | reverse complement strand
AGTGTCCAAATTATAACAATTTATGAGAGATGACACAGTTATTTAAACACTACCTCAGGATATGTCGCTTTGGAGGCCAACCCTTCCCCTGGATGGTCTGCATACCATCCTTACAATGGGATAGATGATGAACCATTCATAGTTGAGCTATTAAAGGTTCTTAAAAGTGATTAATTATAGTCAGTTAACGAAGTTAAAAAAAATTACAGCGGTCATCGTCTTTGTTAAATACTCGCTATGGTATTTTTATTTTATTCTTCAGGGAAAGGCCATTAATTTAGCTATAGAAAAAAATACATTGCATAACCAACTTATGTATACTTTGATTGGATATGTTTTGGTGAAAGTGTTTGTTATGTTATGTGATATTTTTCAAAAATTTATAGTGGAGTACTATAAAAATATCGAGTTAAAACGCCAATGGAGCCATTACATACCAAAAAAAATTTATAGTGATAATCAAAACAACAAAAATAATATAAATGTTTTATTTTTTGATTATTTTCCGAGATTATTTGACTTTGAAATTTCCATACTGACGAATAACATAACTATGTACTACATTTTTGCTATGACAATATCTGCGTTTTTATATACAGGCTTTTCCCTTGGAATCTTGGCGTTATCATTTGTATTTGTTCTGAATTTTTTAAGTAAAAATATTTTTATTAAAAAAATTGATGAATATCAGAAAGAAGCAAACTATAGCAAAATAAAAATACTAAATTGGGTAGAGCAATATTTCTCTTCTTACAGGGAAATATCAAAAAACTGGCATGGGATAACTAATGCAACTTGGAAAGATGATGTTTATAACAAATATTTTACTTCAAAAAGCAAGCAAGTGGTTTTTTATTTATATCGCGATTTATTAGCCCAAGTTTTGGTGGAACTGCCTTTTTTACTTAATACATCTATTGTCATTCTAGGTGTATATTATGATTATTTATCTTTAACCCAACTTTTTGTATGGGTTGGTTTTTCCCAATTTATGATTAATGCATCGAATGCTTATCTTGAAAACCGGATAAATAAAAAGCAGCTAGTTACCTTGACTGCACAAGCCAGTCTTATTTTACAAGGTCTCAGCTCCAAAGTGACAGTGGATATAATTGATAATAAAGACTGTGAATTTTTATTTTCCGAAATTGTAATGCGAGATGGAGAAACGAATAGATTATCTTTAGAACCAGGATTGTATCATATAAAAGGTGGAAATGGCTCTGGGAAGTCAACATTAATGAATATTTTTTTAGGTTATGAGCGTAAAGATTATAATTTTAAAAATACTAAATTGTCGCGTTTACTTGCTGAGATAACCCAAGAAAATGTTCGTGTGATTGAAAGAGAATCAGTTGTTTTTGATTGCCTTGATGATATGAATAGCCAAATATGTGGGCCTTTAGGCGCGATTAATTATAGATGGGAAATAATAATTATACAATCGCTAAGCAAATTACTCGCTCCTGATTTAGTTAGGAAATGGATGGAAGTGTTTATTGGCTTGGAGTCTGAATATACTAGCCGTAAAGATAAAATAATGTCTTCAGGTGAAAAAGTAATTCTTTCTCTTATGCGCTTCTTTTCGTCATGGAATGTGACGGTCAATTTATTGATCATAGATGAATGCGATTCTTTCTTAGATTATGACAAGAAAAAACTTTTTATAGAGACAGTGCAGGCACTTGCTGATCATATGGCAGTGTACATTAGCTGTCATGATGCATCATTGACTAAATTTTTGGAAAAACCCATTGTATTATAATCAATAAAAATTTATTAGCAGAACATAGGAAAAAACCATGAAAATACGGAAATTTAAAATAGGCTATCACTATCTTGCTAATTATGGTGTGCAAGATCGCATACAGACTGAAAGGTGGAAAGTTCCGATATTTGATTTAGAAAATACCGTTAATAAATTGATCCAATTTATTAACGGTGACAATATAATATCCTTTTTATCTTCATTGAAGGCTGAATGTTTTTTTTCAGAATGTCTTCGAACCTATGATGACATAGTGTTTAATACTATGAGTTGTGGCATAGGACAAAAGGAAACGATTATCTATGCCGAGCATTATACTGCCTCAATATTAGAAGTGTTGATGGTTCATTATCCACAGAGTTTTGGTGAGTTGTATGAACTGGCTAGTGGCAAGCTTGAATTTAAAAAAGCGCTATTAGATTTTTCTGAAATTGATTTAACAAATGCCGATCTAAGTATGATTGATTTTTCCGTAGCTAAATTCGTTAAAGCTAATCTAATACAAACTAAAGGAATTACCTTGGAAGCACTAAATTTATGTGAAAGTTATGACTTTGCAAAATTACCTGCTGAGATAACTCCTATATGGTCAACTACTAAAGCGGAAAAGGTATTACACGACTTAGCAAAATTAAAAGAACATGGACGTCGTTTACTACTATCTAAAGATAAATCAGCTAAATCTAAAGGTGAACTTATTGTTAATCACGCACAAAATCTAATAACAGAAATATCTATTACTCCAAAACATGATAAACTATTCCAAGATAAATTTTTGCAAATCCTTCATCAACACGATCGACTCCTTAATCATCCACGAGACCATGCTATTAAGAAAATTATTAGCAATATTGCTTTATTTATTTTAGGTGCCGGAGTATTTTATGCAGCTGCTGTCGGTGCGCATTACTTTGCAACGGGACGTATTTTATTTTTTAGTAGAACCAAATCAAAAGAACTAATTGATACTGTTGAAAATGATATGGTCCAAGTATGTGCAGCGCGTGTATAAGTACAATGATATCTTTAAATAAGTGACAAACTAACTATAATGATCCCTGCAATTTAGATCACCAAAATTAGAAGATAATCGTCTCTAATTTAGAGGTTAATATGGCAAAGTACCTCAGCATAGAAGAATTTACTTGGTCGAATAAGCCATAACTAGTAACAGTTATGGCTTATTCGATTTTTAATCATTAGATTGCTATAAGATATTTTACACGATTCAATCCCTGCCCCTAAGTTGCGGAAATTTGACCGGATTATTGCACTGATTATCTTAAACGCCCGAAAATCAATATACAGATCTCGCTATTCGATGCCGAATTATAAATAAGATGAATAAACTAGGATTACCTAAAAGCGTAGCTATTTTTTAGGTAATTCCTTGCGGGGATAGGGTGGTTCTTTAAATATGGAACATCGCTAGACAAGCCGCGTCACGTAAGTGATAAGTGAATTGTCAACCCACCCTAAAGAGTTAGAAAATATTTTTAATGAACTGGATGTTAGCCATTGTTAAAATGGATCAAAATCCTTTTTTTTGCGAGCGATGTGGAAAATCCAGATCGATTTTCAATTCATATGCCAATCCGGTCTGGCTTACAAAGCTTAATTAGCGCTCATTTTGTTGAAATTTATAAGGCCCAGATGAAGTAACTCAGGAATAAACCTCTCACATATTGCCATCTTTGAGGAGTTCGTTATAATTCAAGGTCGGTTTATCTGTTGTTAATGGAGTTGTTTCGATGCCAATTTATGAATATGAGTGTGCAAGTTGTCATCATCATTTTGATTTGATGCAAAAAATAAGTGACGATCCAATTAAACAGTGTCCTGTTTGTGGGAAAGAGACAGTAACCAAATTGATTTCTGCAGCAGGATTTCAGTTGAAAGGCACCGGCTGGTATGCTACTGATTTTAAAAACAAATCCACTGACTCAGTTAAAAAAGTAGACTCCACCACCAAAAAAGACTCGAGCACGACAACAACAAAAGGTGATACTCAGTGAAAACTTTAGCCCTTAGAAGTTATTTACTTGCAGGCTTAGTAGTTTGGTTACCTATTCTTATTACTATTGGTGTTTTACGTTTTATTATTGATTTATTGGATAACTTGATTCCTACAGCTTACCAACCAGAAATATTGCTTGGGCATTATATTCCAGGAGCAGGGGTATTGTTATCGCTGCTTCTTCTATTAATTACAGGCGTGTTAGCAACTAACTATTTCGGACAACGTTTAGTCGCATGGAATGATTCTATCCTGTCTAGAATTCCTTTGGTTCGCTCAATTTACAAGACGGTGAAACAAGTTATTAATGCTGTTTTATCTACCAATAGCGAAGCCTTTCGTAAAGTGGTCTTGATAGAATATCCACGAAAGGGTTTATGGAGCATTGCTTTTCAAACAGGTGGGGTTAGTGCCGAAGTAAATGAAAAAACGAAAGAAGAAATGATTTCTGTATTCATACCTACCACACCCAATCCTACTTCAGGTTTTCTTTTAATGCTTGCAAAAAAAGATGTTATTGAATTGGATATGAGTGTCGATGCAGCACTAAAATACACAATCTCTTTAGGCGTCATGCAGGAAGCTGCAGCAAAAGTCTTAGCTGAGAAACATCAATAAAAATTAAATAGGCGATTTTATATGCGTACACATTACTGTTTAGGAGTCGACGAGTCATTACTCGGAAAAGAAGTCACTGTATGTGGTTGGGTGCATAACAGACGAGATCACGGTGGTGTTATTTTTCTTGATATTAGAGATCGCTCCGGTTTATTACAAGTAGTATATGAACCAGAAAATGCATCCATTTTTGCAGATGCAGAAAAATTACGCTCTGAATTTGTAGTACGCCTAACAGGTATTGTACGTAGAAGACCTGATGGCATGATAAATAAAACCATGGCTACTGGAACTGTTGAAGTTGTTGGAACTCAGCTAGAAATATTGAACCAATCACCAACACCACCATTTTTACCTGATGATATTCAAGTAGTGAATGAGGATTTGCGTTACAAATATCGTTATATCGATTTGCGGCGATCTTCGATGCAAAGCAAATTAACACTTAGGCATCAACTTAATAGCTGCATTCGCAATTACCTTAATGAACAGGATTTTGTAGATATTGAAACACCGATGCTAACTAAAGCAACTCCGGAGGGAGCTCGTGATTATTTAGTGCCGTCTCGTGTGCATCCAGGTGAATTTTATGCATTACCTCAATCTCCCCAATTATTTAAACAATTATTAATGATGTCTGGGTTTGATAAGTACTATCAAATCGTTCGTTGTTTCCGTGATGAAGACTTGCGTGCGGATAGGCAACCTGAATTTACACAGCTTGATATTGAAATGGCGTTTATCGATGAAGAGAATATTTTAACTCTAATCGAGGGACTGCTAAAAAAAGTGTTTAAAGATGTTCTAAATGTGGATATTCCCGAAAAATTAGCTCGCATGTCTTATGCGGAGGCGATGAGGCGTTTTGGCAGTGATAAACCAGACTTGCGTAATCCATTAGAACTAATTGATGTCGCTGATATAGTAACCACTTGTGATTTTAAAGTTTTTTCAATGGCGGCCAATGATGATAGTTCTCGCGTGGTTGCATTAAGACTTCCTAATGGGTGTGACCTGAGTAGAAAGGATCTAGATGATTACGGCCGTTTTGTTGGTATTTATGGGGCCAAAGGTCTTGCTTACATCAAAGTAAATGATTTGGCTATGGGAATGGAAGGCCTTCAATCCCCCATTCTTAAGTTTCTGTCTGAAGAGGCTGTTCAAGCAATTCTTCATCGTGTGGATGCTCAGACAGGGGATGTAATTTTCTTTGGCGCTGATAAAACCCATGTAGTCAACGAATCCATGGGCGCGTTACGAATTAAGCTAGGACAGGATAAAAAATTAATTCGTGAAGGGTGGGAGTTATTGTGGGTGGTTGATTGGCCAATGTTTGAAATGGATCATCAAAACAATAGGTTACAAGCAATGCATCATCCGTTTACTTCGCCTAAAGAGTTGTCTGTTGATGCATTATGCGCAAATAGTACTCACGCTTTAGCTAAAGCTTATGATATAGTAATAAACGGCTATGAAATTGGTGGAGGATCCATTCGTATTCATCAGTCTGATTTGCAGAAAGCTGTATTTAAATTACTTGGAATTAATGAGCAAGAAGCTCAGGAAAAGTTTGGCTTTTTACTTGATGCTTTACAATATGGAGCGCCACCACATGGTGGAATCGCGCTTGGTATTGATAGGCTGGCCATGTTACTTACAAACTCTACGTCCTTAAGAGACGTTATTGCTTTTCCTAAAACTCAAACAGCTTCCTGTCTTTTAACCAGTGCGCCATCGCCAACAGGCAGTGCACAGCTAACTGAATTAGGAATAAGACTTGCGCCAACTAATCCAACAAAATAAGTTGTTAAGAAAATCTATTAGCTTTCGTAACCTGGATTCCACCACGTGTAATCCAGGCTGCAGAAGTGAATGGAGTCTATTTAGCGTTGTTTTATTATTTGCCCTCCTGTTTTTTTCTACCACTTTTGTATCAGCAGCTTCTGCTCCTGCAAAAAGAATGGCTACTTTTTCTGAGTATCTCTTGCAGGAAAAAACTCATCTAACCAATGAAATTCAAGAGACAAAACACTTAATAGCTCCTAAAAATGAGCAAGAATATCTCGCAAAGATGGAGCAAATTTCATCCGTACTTAAAATGACTCGCATTAAAATTGCCAGTTTAGAAGGTTTTCTTGAGCAAAGCGAAAGGGGACAGAACCATCTGAATCAACGCTTAAAGGTATTACAACAATTACCTATTGCAAAAGAGGGCGCTACTATTCCTGAGCGTGTTGCAAAGATAGAGGCGTTAATTACAATTAATCTACAGGCAATAGAATTAATTAATGATAATTTAATATTAGCTAAAGAGTTTGAATCTGCCTTACATGATGAGGAAAAGCAATTATCGACTTGGTATGAGCATTTTGTTCTGAAACAGAAATTAGCACAAATTAAATTAATAAAAACCAAGTTTACTGACGAATTAAGCACGCTTTATCTGAATAACGTCATCCCAAAGAACAAAAAGAACACATCTTATGGGGAGAAAAAAGCAGATTATGAGGCACGACTATTAGTTAGTAATCAAAACATAGCAGCTATTCAGTATTATTTAAATGCGTTAGCAGCACAAAAAATGGCAGTTAAAGCGGATATTAGTTATTTGCAAAGCCCCGATACCAAAAATTTACAAACAGTCACTGATATTTATAAAAGTGTCTTTAGCCAATATAAAAAAATAGAAAAATCCATGCAACAAATCGAGGTTTTTTTGACTACTGAGGCGAGTGTCATTACTGGCCCCGCTTTAAAAAAATCACTTAGCACTTTACAAAAAAATGTTAAACAATATAGTCATGATATATCGTTACAAAAGCAGATGGTTCAAAAAGACCTGACAGAGTATCAGGCCAAGTTAAAGCAACTCATGTCATCTAGACAATCTCTGGCAGAATACGGTATTAGCAGTTGGCCTATCATCCTTAAAAAAATAGCAGCAATACCTGGGCTGTTTTATAAATACATTCATACCTTGAGTTTAAAAGTTTATGACAGTTATCTATGGTTAGATACTTTTTTTGCCGTATTATTATGGGGAAGTTTTGCTTTAATCGCCGGGCTCTTTTTTATATTAAGTCGCTTTTTAAACTCAGTAAGAGGTGATAAAGAACGCTCTCGTTTGACAGGACATCTGTACGATGGGGTTTTGATACTAGTTCAAAGAAATATTCCCTATCTTGCTGCTACATGTATGCTCTGGACTCTATTTTATATTACGCAGATTTCCTTTGCGAATTACCAGCTCATTATGAAGCTAATAGTAGTTTGGTTTACATTTAGGATTTCTATTTTAATCGCACGGTTAGTGTTATTAGAGCGTGTTTCTGATTCATCGGGTAAAGACGTCAAATTGTATTATCGTTTAAAATGGTTGCTGCTTTTTGGTGGATGGACAACGGCCTTAATGATGGTTGGAAATTTATTGCCTTTATCATTATTGCTTCAAGATATATTCAACCGCTTGTTTATGCTGTTTATGTTAACGGTTGCATTTGTTGCTTGGCGAAGTAAGGATGTTATTCGTTATCTTGTAGAGCCTCTATTAACACACAAAAAGAGGTATGTGCAAAACGCGGTTTCTATATTAATCGTTTTGGTGCCAATCACCTTATTTTCTACAGCAATTATTGGGATGTCAGGTTTTATTAATCTGGCTTGGACTATGAGTAGTTATCAAGCTAATACATTACTTATTATCGTGGGATACATTATCTCGCGTGGATTGATTTTTGATGCCTTGGAGTTATTTTCGGAATGGATGATTTCCTCTTTACGAAATGGCTGGTTATGGATAGAAGTATTCTTAAAACCAATCGATAAGATTTTACACATCGCTTTATTTTTACTAAGCACCTTAATTTTATTTCAAGTATATGATTGGCATTCCAATTCATTCGTCATGACTAGTTTAGAAAAAATAGCACAATATACCATTATTAATTTAACTGGCATTCATATTACCGTTGCCAGTACAGTTGAGTTTCTTGTTTTGCTTGCTGTTTTTATTTGGGCATCAAAATGGACTCGTGAATTTTGTTATCGTTGGCTCTATGTGAATACTAAAGACGTGGGTATACGTAATAGCCTTTCTGTTTTTAGCCAATATGCAGTGATTCTAATTGGTGGCTTTGTTGCTTTGCATGTACTAGGTTTTGATTTCAGCGGCATGTCGATGATTATTGGTGGGCTCGCAGTTGGTATGGGTTTTGGTTTGCGCGATTTTGCCAGCAATATTGTAGGTGGCATTATGCTGCTTATAGAGAGGCCTGTGCGTGAAGGGGATTTAATTACCTTAGGTGAATATGAAGGCCGTGTAACGCATATTGGGATTCGTACGATGCGCGTTTGTTCCTGGGACAATATGGAAGTATTAATTCCTAACGCAGAAACATTTAATAAGCCCTTTACCAACTGGACACACCAAGACAGTATTGTTCGCTTTATTGTGCCGATTAAAGTAAGCCGTGCTGATGATCCGGTGATGATTCAGCAGTTAATTCTTGATGTGCTAGCTATCATTCCTGAGATAGTTCCTGATCCGCCTGTACAAGTTTGTCTGAAGAAAATTGATGCGGCATTAATTGAATTTGAAGCACGGTATTTTATTAACGTTCAAGAACACTCTCCGTTTGAAGTAAAATCAAAAGTATTATTTTCTATCACCGCACAATTTAAAGCGGCTAATATAAAACCACCTATTGAACCAATTTCTGTAGAGTTTAAGGAAGAACCTGATGCGTTCGTTGCCAAAAAACAACCCACCGAAGAACGAGAAAGAATTACTTGAGCGAAGCCATGAGATTGCCGGCCTAAGCTTTGCTCAATTAGGCCTGGGGTTGGGCCTGTCTATGCCTGTTGATCCAAACCAAAGAAAAGGGTGGTTAGGTCAGGCGCTTGAATTGTCTTTAGGGGCAAATGCATTTAATCAATCAGTACCTGATTTTCAACAGCTTGGTATTGAATTAAAGACATTACCTATTGCCAAGACCGGAAAGCCCGCAGAATCGACATTCATTACCTCTATCCCATTGCTAACAATTCATCAACAAGAATGGAAAACATCAACCTGTTATGCCAAATTACGACGAATTCTTTGGATTCCTATTGAGGGTGACACTGATATTCCTTATACGCAACGTAGAATTGGCCACGGGTTTTTATGGTCACCAAGTGCGCCTCAAGAGGCTGTTTTAGAGTCGGATTGGAATTATTTGACCCTTCAAATAAGCACAGGGCATCTTGAAGAATTAGACGCCACATCAGGTGAATACCTTCAAGTAAGGCCTAAAGCTGCCAATGGAAAGTCCTTATGTTATGGTTATGATTCTCAGGGTGATAAAGTTAAAACACTGCCTCGCGGGTTTTACTTAAGAAGCCTATTTACTGCAGAAATATATCTGCATTGCGCATAACTCAAATTCAACTTGTTGGTTACGTGCAATGCAGTCAATTCTAGTGGATTTCTAACTTGGTTTATTATGACTCTGACTCGGTATTTCCATCCTACTTTTTAACATGGATATAATTTCTTTTTTATCTCCACTGCTAGCTTTTGAAGCTTCAAACCATGCCAATGGAGTATTACCATTTGAAGAAGTTGAATTAAAATCAATGGGTAATGCTTTACTGTAGCTAATTAGTAATTTGACTAACTCACAATTACCCCAGGCGCAGGCATTACGTAATGCCAATGAGTAGTTTTTCTTTTCTTCAATAGTGTTCATAAACGTAGGGCTTATTTTTTCTGAGGTTTTTCTTAAGCAGGCCTTAATGTCGTTAACGAGTTGATCATGTGGCAATAATGGGCTAAATAGAGAGGAGCGTAAATGTGGTGATTGAGTTGATTGTCCAGCTAATTCATTCACAATGGATTCTAACTCAGGAATACTATATTCGTCTCGATCATTTTTGGCCTCAATATTTGTACATGGTAGCGACTTATAAATTTCTTTTATTTCGCTCGAGTCCTGTGTCCCTGTAAGATGTAGCGCATATTCATGGTCCGCTTCCCATTCTAACTCATATGAGGAGCGCAATTTAAATAAATTTAAGCTTATGTCTAAGTCGAGCTTGGCTGTTCTAGCGTGATGTAATAGATTTGCAGCTAGGCGCTGTGCATGATTTGTTCCGGTAGAAACAAGTATTATGCCACCATTCGAAAATTTTTCCGTGATATGCTGATAAAAATTACTTACCATAGTACTGATTCTAATTGGCTCATTATGGCGATAAGCTTCATTATTACTGCTTGAAGCTATCAGCTGCTCATTATATATTGAAGTTACTGCATCAAGGCCGGAAAAATGCACCTGAAGATTTTTCAACTCATTATAGAGCTTAATCTCTTCGATATAGGCATTTTCTCTATAAAGTTCTAACACAATCTGTTTTAAGACGCCTTGGTTTTGTTGAGCTTTATCTAAAAACGGCATAAATTTTTCTTTAACTATTTTTTCAAGGGGAGCCCATGCTGATTTTGGCAAATAGAAACGCATTGATTGTTTGTCTTTTTCATAATATTGTATTATTTCAGGAGCGATTTTTTTAATTATCTGATTTTGTTGTAATCCACGCATCGTTGATTCGATTTCTGTTATCAACGTTTCATCAGAAGGACCTTCCTTCATATATGCACAAGGAACTCTTTGACTACAAAGCTGGTTAAATATTTTATTTAAAACAGGATATAAAGTGAAATTTGCGTGACTAGATCCAATAACGATAATCTTAAGTTGTTTCGGCATGTTAAAAACTCCTGCTACTATGTAATAAATCAAACTTGAATCGTTCTTATTTTAGCATGTTTGATTAAATAATGCTTTTTTTATGTTCTACCCAGCTAGAAAGCGAAGGTATCTGCATAAAAATTAAAAAAGTCTTATATATGAATATAGCAACGTTTATATCAACGTTGGCGCTAAATTCGCGGCCTGCGTTGATATAAGATGGATAACTCTATATGCACAAGGCATGCCCTTTGGATAGCGCATCTTTTGCTGATGAAATTATGGCTAAAACCGGAAATTTGCTTTGTATTATATCTCTAAAAGTAGGGTTTGTTGCAAAGTAATGAAGTGCTATTTTAAGTCCATCGAATGCATTAACCTTTAGTGAATTGGCTTCTATTTCCAACTTTAGACTCTTTAATTTTTCTGAGGGTGTTGGGGTGGTTGATTTAGGTTTAGGAAAAAAAGTAGACCATGCTTTTTGGCTGGCATCAGCCACTATTTCTAAAAAACCAGTGTTTGTTTCTGCTTCTTTTGTTTCTTTAGACCATACTTGCATAAATTCAACTGAACAAGAGGGCGCTAATAAGCTTAGCATCCGCTGTATTTCAAGGTGATTTAGCTTTTCAGTATTACAGGTGACCCCATCATATTCATAATGACCCTGGTCATCTTTATGTTTTAAACACCAATTATAAACCGTTTTTAATTCAGTCAAATGGTTACTAAAATCGGTGGTACAAAAATGAGCCAACACTGTTCCTGTTAAACCCAACAGCAAAAGGTAGCTGCTAATATCAGGGATTGGCAGAAAAAAATGTGTCACAAAAGACCCCGCCCAAAACCAAAGGCACAGACTCATTCCATTAAATAAATACATTTGATTTTGCATTAACTCAAAGTCATCATTGTATTTTTTTATTAAAACAATATGTTCTGGATTTTTTGGGTCAAAAATTTGAGTTGTTGTTAAATGCGTGAGTATATCAAGTCGCTCTTTCTGAGCACGAGCAATTCGCTTCATTCCTATCTCGGATGTGTCAATCACAGTATTCTCCTTAACTTAAAAACCAAGGTGCTTTGGACTCTATATGATGATATCACTTAGGTCATAGTAGTCAATTACTCTAAATACACTCTATGTGTGTCACTAATTCCTTTAATAAGGAGTTTCATTAAAGCCTTTCCTATGTTTATAATCATATAAAGTCTCATAGTCTCGACTGTCGCGATTTTTACAAAAGTGACTAAAGTTAAGATTGTAACTTAGTAATATAATGATAGGGAAATAGTATTGTATACAAGGAGCACTATAGGCAGATATTTTTTATTGTTTTCTATGCTAACCAGTATCACCAGCTGGTCTCAATCATCAAACGATACAGGAATTTCTAGTCAATTAAATGCATCACCCAATGATGTGAACCAGCTTTTAGCTTTCTTACAACAAGAAAAATACAGCTTGATTCCACGTACTCCCTTAACACCTTACCTGAATCAATACGAGGATCATCTCAAAGAATTGAAAAACAAATACGGAATTGATTTTGGAATGAATTACATTCCATTAGTTGAATATTCCGGGGCAGGAAATCCTCACGACAATGCTTCTGGCGGAAATTTTGAGCTTTTTGGGCGGTTCATGCCTAAAAATTTGCAAGCTTCTAAAACGACATTTGGTATCAAAGTCGATGATACTCATTCGTATACTGAAATCACTCCAGGATTTTTTTCAAGTCAGATTAATTCGATCATTAGGACAACTTCAGGGTATATACCTTATAATTTAGCAATCACTGAATTATGGGTGGAACAAAGTTTAATTAGAAATGTATTGAGTTATCGTTTAGGAAAAATTAACATTTCGAATGTTATGAATACTTATGCTTTTAGCAGCCGACGTTTTTATTTTTTAGGTAATGTTTTTAGCTCTCATCCAGCCACTGCTGTGCCAACAGATGCCTTAGGAGCCGTAGTGGGTGTTTCTTTAAGCCAGCATTTTTATACTTCAATTGGCTTTATAGATGCGGAAGGGCGTGTAAATGATTCGGGGTTTTCAACTGTTTTTAAGGGCCATTACTTTACCTCTGTCGAAGTCGGATACCGTGATATAATTGTAAACCCTCAATCCGATAACTATCATGTGTTTTTATGGCATGTTGATTCCCGCCCTGAGCTTGGTAGACCGAGTGGAGATGGTGTTTCTATTTTATTACAAAAAAACTTCAAAAGTCGTTTTATTCCTTTTATCGAATTAAATTGGAATAAGCATGAGCCGGCAATCTTTAGTAAATTATTTATTTCTGGATTTGGTCTAGAACATCCTTTTCATGAGGAATTTGGCTTGTTAGGACTGGCGAGTGGAGTTGCTGAATTAGCAGAGAGGAAAGGGGTTAATCAATGGATTGTCGAGGCTTTTTATCGTATGCAACTTACTTCTTATTCTCAACTCACACCTGATGTTGAATTAATTCAACCCTTGTCGTCCAATAACACTCGAAGAACGTTAGCAGTTTTTAATCTTCGCTATCGAGTCGCGATATAACTAGATGCTCACACATGGTTTTCACAAATAATCTTTAGATATTGAAAAACAAGCGGCGTCTATTGCATACTATGTCGTCTGAACATGAATACAAAAGGAGTCGCATGAATGAATTAAAAAAAATTAACTGCCCTATCTGTAAAAAGGAAAACACTTGGCATGCTGAAAACTCTTTTAGACCTTTCTGTTCTGATCGCTGCAAGTTAATCGATTTAGGGGAATGGGCTAATGAAACTCGAAAAATCCCTGGCAGCCCTGTAGACCCTAATTCACTCGGGGATATCAACAACCACAACGAGGATCTTAACGATTAGTATTTGGCTGTTGCATCACTTGCAGGGAACGTGCTTTCAAGCGCTTTGTCCAATTCGCGATCACTCTCTTTGCGTTGTTTTCTCTTAATCTCAGCAGAGGATTTAGAGTGATGCATTTTATCCTTTTTATGTTTGCTCATCTTATTCTCCTAAACAATAATAAGGAATAAATGGTGCTCCTATAATTAAGTATAGTCCATTTAAAAAGATCAACTACGATGAAATCAGGATCCCTGATGGTTTTTTAAACTCTTATCCGACTTTAAGAGGTAAAAATACTTTTACAATTAATCCGGTACCTTTAGTAGGAGATTCAAGAAGTACACGTCCATTATGTAACTCACAAATTTGTTGTACAATAGCCAGCCCTAGTCCACTTCCAGGACTTTTGTTTCCATAAACACGGAAAAAGCGTTCAAAAACACGAGCTTTTAGCTTGGTTGGAATACCTGGACCATCATCAATTACTTCTAGTACGACCTCATTTTTTTGCTTTATAAGGCGAATCATGATGTGACCATGTTCATTACAATAACGAATGGAATTATCGACAAGATTGCGAATTAGAATACCTAGAGCTGTTGGGTTTCCATAAACAGTTAAGTGTTCAGAGGCACTTTCAAACTCAAGATCAATTTGTTTTTCTACCGCGGAAGCAGCAAGCATGGCTAATATTTCTCGAGCTAAACGGCTTAAATTGACATTATCCTTTTCATCTATATGCGCAGCCTCAGGAACTAACCGACTCATGATTAACAGTTGCTGTACAATGTGAGTGCTGCGATTAACACTAGCAATTAATTTTTGTAGGGATTGGTTTTTTTCTTCGATATCATTTGAACGTAATGCAACCTGTGCTTGTGTTTTAATTGCTGCAAGCGGAGTTCTCAATTCGTGTGCTGCATCTGCTGCAAAACGCTTCTCTCTCTCAAAACCTTCTTTTAGTCTAAAAAACAGTTTATTTAACTCATCGATAACTGGTTTAATTTCATCTGGTATTTCTTTTAAATCAACAGGTTCTAGATGACTTGGTGCTCGATTCGCGACTTCTTCTGCTACTTTATCTAAACTATCCAGACCGCGTCCAATGATGATCCAGATCAATAATCCAGATAAAGGAAATGTTAATAGCATGATATATAGATCGTCTTGAGCAATTTGATGACCTAGCTCATTTCTTGTGTCATAACGCTCAGCCAACACAGTACGAATTCCTGCTTTATTATTATAGGTTGTGAATACTCGCCAATCCTGGTTGGATATTTTCTTATCGCTAAATCCATCAATTTCTGCGGTGAGGGGAGTCTTTGGCGCTGTTGAGGAATGTAATAGTAACTTCCCTCCATTAGTCCACACTTGAAAATTAAATTTATCCATGTAATTTTCTGGCAGTCGTTCATTTAAAAATTTCTTCTGATAAAGCATGTCAATTTTTTGGGGGATTGTTTCAAGTGTGTCTTGAATTTTAACGAGTGGACGTTGATGGACATCGTCGCCTAATAGTGCTTGATAGGATAATGCTGAAACAGCCATTAAGGTATCAAGATGATCTTGAATGTCCTTTTGGTCTAGATAATAGTTACCAATAGCGGTTAACGTAGTGGTGATAGTAATCGCTAGTAACAAATTAAATAGTAGAAACTTACGTATAGACGATTTCACGATACAAGGGTGCCGTCATTTTTTTCAGCCATATAGCCTACCCCTCTAATAGTTCGAATGAAATTAGAATTTAATTTTTTACGTAAATTATGAATATGTACTTCGAGTGTATTGCTATCAACATCCTCTTCCCAACCATACATGCTCTGCATCAGTTGTTCACGAGAAAGAACTTGGCCACTGTTTTCCAGCAGTTTTTGTAGTAAAGCAAATTCACGTCGCGGGACGTTAACTAAAACGTCATCCACTAAAACTGAATGAGCCGCGGGATCAAGAGTAATGTTTTTGTATTGTAAAACAGAGTCTGCACGACCTTGAGATCGTCTTATTAATGCTCTGATTCGTGCACTCAGTTCATTTAAATCAAAAGGTTTAATTAAGTAATCATCAGCACCACTATCTAGGCCTTTTATCCTATCTTCGACAGATTCACGAGCAGTGAGAATAATGACAGGTGTTGTATTGCCGTCTTGGCGAATACTTTGTAACAAAGATAACCCTGATAATTTAGGTAGGCCTAAATCAAGAATAATTAACTCAAAAGATTCAAACTTTAGAGCCGAACGCGCACTTTCACCATCTTTTAGCCAGTCAACTACATAATCAAACTGAGTTAATCCTGTTTTTACAGCATCACCTAGTAGTTCATCGTCTTCAACCAGCAATAGTCTCATTGTTGCTCCTACTGTTTTTCAAGTCCGGTTTCGTCCATATGTCTTGTTAGATAAAACGCTTGAATCAATACAAAAAGCAAAGTAAAGCCCACACCACCAAATAATTTAAAATTAACCCAGGCATTGGTGTCATAATGGTAAGCAACGTAAATATTTACCGCACCCATTAAAATAAAAAAAAGCGCCCAAGCTGCGTTTAGTCTATGCCATATTCTAGTAGGCAGTGTCACATTAGCTTCCATCATTTTTTGAATCAGTGGCTTTCGTCCTATAAAACTTGAACCAAAGAAAACTAAAGCTGATAACCAATAAATCCCAGTAGGCTTCCATTTGATAAACCATGGATTATGAAAGAAAAGTGTAGCACCGCCTAAAACCATAATGATAGCTAAACTTATCAAATGCATTTTTTCATAATGTTGAAATTTTAAACGATAAAAGGCTACTTGGCTGATGGACGCAGCCATTGCTATCGCTGTAGCAGCATAGATGCCGTAGTATTTAAATACGATAAAAAATAAAAGTATGGGGAAAAAATCAAATAGTAATTTCATATTCGCTAAATTAGAAACAAGTTAATTTTAGTATAACACAAGTTTTATTGCACTCGTGCAAGCAGCCCACTAGAAATTAAAAATAATTGGTCTGTGTAAAATACTTGTGATTTTAAAATAAATAGGGTATGAATAAATTATTTATCTCTCGAATCGTTAGGGTAAACTATATATATAGAAATTATAGATAGGTGTGTACCCACATTGCCATAGGTTAAGGTTTTTTGTGATCCAATAATGCTCACAAGTCAATCTGGGCCTCGATGTTGGGTCATGACCCAACCTACTATAATGGCTTTGGTGCGTACCCCAAGTGTTTGACACCGACAATATTAATAAGAAGGGACCTCCTATGTTAAAACGTGATATTTCAACTAGTAATGTTTTAATTGCAGCAGCAGGGGGGATGGTTGGTTCTGGATGGTTGTTTAGTCCTTATATTAGTGCACAAATGGCAGGAAGCAATTCACTGATTTCTTGGGTTATTGCTGCTATTTTCATGCTGTTCATTGCGCTACCTTTATGTGAGCTAGGGACTATGTTTCCTATCTCAGGGGGTATGTCAAATTACCCTACTTTTACTCATGGTAAAGAAGTGGGTTTTTTATTTGCATGGACCTCTTGGCTTTCTTATGTGGTCATGACGCCCATCGAAATCCAAGCTATTTTACAATATGCGAGTCATTTTTTCCCGGTTCTTGTAGCCGGAGATTCAGTGACTTTGCAGCTCTCATCCTATGGTTATGTAGCGGCAGCATGTATTATGCTTTTTGTCGTATTACTTAATTCTTATGGCATTAAACTACTTGTTGAATGCAATAAATACGCAAGCATTATAAAATTTATATTGCCGACGATTGCGATTATATCCTTGCTCTATGTATCGCCATCAATGAGTAATATTTCAATCAACTTATCGACCAAAGAAAGCTGGGCACAAATTTTTACAGCTCTTTCTGAGGGCGGAGTTATTTTTGCATTTACAGGGTTTCAAAATGGGCTAATTTTGGCAGGCGAAGTAAAAAATCCTCAACGTAGTATTCCTATTGCAATTTTGGGTGCTGTTTTAATAGGGTTTATTTTGTATTTCATGCTGCAATTAAGTTTTATTGCGGCTATTCCTCAAAAATATTTGGCTCATGGTTGGTCTGGATTAACTTATCCTGGTGACAGCGGACCTTTAGTTGGTTTAGCATTGTTATTAGGCTTAGGTGTTGTTGCTTTATTGTTAATGATCGATGCCTCTTTTTCTCCTTTAGGGACTGCGTTGGTCTATACAGCAGCGACCTCAAGAATTCTTTATGGAATGGCAGAAAACTCACATCTACCGAAGATATTTTTAAAAGTAAATCGTTATAAAATCCCAACACTTACTTTGTATGCTAATTTAGTTGTTGGCTTGCTGTCTTTTTTCCCCTTTCAGGGATGGCAGAAACTGGTTGCTTTTCTTTCCTCAGCAAGCATTCTTTCTTATAGTATTGGCCCTATCTGTTTATTGGCAATGCGCAAATTACAACCTGAAACAAAAAGACCATTTAGGTTGGCTGGCGCTTTAATTTGCTCCCATATTGCTTTTTATTTTTGCAATCTCATGTTGCTTTGGTGTGGTTTTTCCATTCTTTGGAAATTAGATATGGCCTTACTTTTTGGTCTTGTTATTTATTTTATTTCTCATCGTAAGTATTCGTTTGATAATGGTTTATTAATGGGATGGTTTGTAATTTATATGCTCACGCTGCTACTTGTTTCTTATTTAAGCACATTTGGCGGGATAGGTGTATTACAATTTCCTTTCGATTTGATCTGTGTTCTTCCATTAAGTATTTTTATACTGTGCTTGTCTCAGGCTTTATTGCAACCTATTGATCATATTTATATAGAGAGTGACTTTGAGGAGATATGCAGCTCTGAAAAAACGGCTGTTTCTTAATTAATTATTTACTTATAAGGTGATTTCTAGTGCGATATTTTAATTATTTAGGATTTTTAATAGCCGTTTTTTTCAATCAATGGGCATGCTCACAAACACTATCAGAAAAAATAGATGAGCTCATTGCACAGCAGCTACCTAGTGCGACGGTTGGCATACTGATTAAAGATGTTGAAACAGGCAACATTATTTATAGCAGAAATGCCAATAAATTAATGACCCCAGCAAGTAGCACCAAACTCTTTACCGCGGCAGCTGCACTGTATTATTTGAAACCTGATTTTCGATTTCTTACTACTTTATATCAAAAGAACCAGGATATTTATTTAAAATTTACAGGCTCCCCTTCATTAACAGATCGTAATTTAACCGACCTATTGTCTCATTTGAAAAAAAACAATATCAACACAATTGAGGGAAATGTGGTGATTGATACGACACGTTATCCTCCTCCTTATTATCTTCGCGGAGATTCCTATGATGATTTAGGCTGGGCGTACACAGCACCAGATACAGCCGCGATGCTCAATGAGAATGCGGAAACCTATGAGTTAGTTAGTGCAAAAACATTGGGTTTGCCAATAGAAATTAAAGCCAAATCGAAGTCAAAGGCTTTAACTTTTATTAATGAGGTCACAACAGTAAATCGCGCAGATGAAAAAAATCACTGCAGCTTAAATTTAGAAATATTGGATAATAATACCTTACGACTTTTTGGCTGTCTTGCTCAGACCAAAGAGCCAAAAACAGTAGAATTCGCTATACCGGATCCGATTTTATTCGCACAGCAAGTTATCAAAAAATCATTAGATACGGAAGGTATTCATCTTAAAGGTAAAATAATCAAAGGGGCTACACCGCCAGATGCTAAAGAAATAGCTCGTTTTCAATCAGCTAAGTTAGCTAAATTAATCACTCATATGTTGCAAAAATCAGATAATCTCTATGCAAACTCTATGACTAGAGCGTTAGGTGATTTGGTGGTAGGGCGCGCTTCACATCAGGAAGGGGTGTTCGCTATTCGGAAAATTATAACAGAACATGCACAACTTGATATGAAACAAATGGATTTAGTCGATGGAGAGGGTACGCGTTATAATTTAATTTCTGCCGAGCAGTTTGTTAGCTTATTGGATAAATTGTATCAGAATAAATACATTCAACCGATTTTATTAAACGCGCTACCACAGGCAGGGATTTCGGGCACCTTGCAGTTGCGCATGAAAGATACCATATTAGAGCGAAAAGTGTTCGCAAAAACCGGTTCAATGCATGATGTCTCCTCCTTAACCGGCTTTATTATAAATCCTAACTCTAAGTCCTTTGTTTTTTCTATTATTATTAATGGCGTGGTGTCATCCAATGCGCGAGCAAAAGCCCTTGAGGAAAAAATATTGCTAACTGTTGATGAGTATTTTTTAGAAAATGATCATGTCTACGCTTAAAATGTCCCTAGCTTAGCTTAATGATTTCTTTCACGAGAATATTATCAGTATCTATGATGTTTATTGAGGGTTTATGTTAATAAGATTAGGTAAAGACAGCGCATAGTTACAGGCATAATCTAACGCGCCTTTAGACTCTGCATGAATTCGGTATAATAATTGCCCTTTTTCGATATAACTGCCTATAGTTGCAAAAAACTCAATGCCTGCAGCCGGCTCATAAGGAGCCCCAGCTAATTTTGCTATTTTAGATAAATTTCTATTGTCAATTTCAGTGACCAAGCCATTTTTTAACGCAATAATATCTCGTGTAAAACGCGCGGTAGGGGGCTCTTTAAAACCACCTTGAGCTTCACAAATGGCTAAAAATTTTTTTAATGCAGCCCCACTTTCTAATATATGTGTTGCTAATTCAGTGGCTTTTTTAATAGGGATTTTTTTCCCTAACTCAATCAATATCGCAGCGAGTTTAATTGCCTTGTTTTTGAGATCGATAGGTGCATGTCTATGATTATGTAACACTGCTAAAATATCTTTTGCTTCCAAAGCAGGGCCAATGCCTTTTCCAAGTGGCTGACTTCCATTGGTTTTTAAAATAATAACATTCAGATCAAGCGCATTAGCTACTAATGAAAAATAGTTTTGATATTTAGAATACTCAAGGTCCGAGCGAATTTTTGCGGTTGGACCTACTGGAATATCGATAAGCACATGGGTGGCACCAACAGCAATTTTTTTAGAGAGCACTGATGCTATGATTTGTCCCATAGGATCAATGTCTAGGACTCTTTCAACTCGAATAAGAATATCATCCGCGGGACTTAAACCTAAAGTGCCGCCCCAGACCATGCAGCCGCCTTCTAACGCAATTGTTTTCCTGATTTTTGAAAGAGATAGATTAACTGATGTCATCGTTTCAATAGTATCTGCTGTACCTGCAGGAGAAGTAATTGAACGCGATGAGGTTTTAGGGATAATAAGTCCAGCTGCCGCTACAATAGAGACAACAATGGGGGTTGTTCGATTACCTGGAATACCTCCTACGCTATGTTTATCAAGAATCATCGGATGATCCCAGCGTAAACGTTTTCCTGTTTTGACCATAGCTGCTGTTAGGTAAGTAATTTCTTCGATAGAGAGATTGTCATGGCCACAAGACGTAATAAAACTGGATAAATGAATATTTGAATATTTTCCAGCCACAATATCACTGATAATCGCATCAAACTCAGAGGCTTTTAATGTATTACCATATATTTTAGAACGTACGTAATCCATAGAAGTTACAGGAAGTAGATGAAAGATGCTGATAAAGTCACCATCTTTTGCATCGAGTTGCTTCCAGGCACTTTCAGAAAGACTAGCTTCATTTTTTTGTAAAATATTAGAATGGATCATATTTAATGATGCAATGATGGATTTTTTATTTAGCTGAACAATAACCCTGGCTTGTGTTTCAAATCCTTCAGAAGTACAAATAAAACATTCAGCACGAATAAAAATAACAAATTCAAACCGTGTATCAATACTCAACTTAACTAATTTTAGTTTATTTAATCTATGATTAGAGAGATTATTCATCATAATTTTTCTTTATCTAGATAATCTGGAACAACACAATTCCAGTGAAATTTTTGTTCGATTTTTACCTTAAGTGACTCGGCTGATGCCTTTTCACCATGCGTAATAAAAACTTTTTTTGGGGCATTTTTTAAGTGAGCCAACCAAGCAAGCATTTCTGCATAATCTGCATGGGCTGATGTATTTTCCATCTGGATTATTTCCGCTTGAATAGGGATCATTTGTCCAAACATTTTTATTTCTTTTTCACCGCGCACTATCCTGTCTCCACGTGTCCCGCCAGCTTGATAACCACTAAACAGAATGGTATTTCTAGGATTTGGCGCAAAATTTCGTATATGATGTACGACTCGACCGCCAGTAGCCATCCCACTTGCTGAAATTAAAATCATGGGCATTTTGTATCGATTTAGAGTGATAGATTCATCTCTTGAACGTACGTATTGAGCCACGTTACAAAGATCTGCACATTGTTGCCTAGTTAATTTATTTTCACTCCCATGATGAAAAAAGATTTCGGTTACATTCGTTGCCATTGGACTATCAACAATAACGGGAATATCAGCAATTAGTTTCTTTGCTTTTAATTGCTGAATATAATAAAGCAATACCTGCGTGCGACCCACAGCAAAGGCAGGGATTAAAACAGTACCACCACGTTTTACTGTACGATTAATTATTTCACCCAGTTGCTTTTGGGGATCTGTTGAGTCATGTAGGCGATCGCCATAAGTGGATTCAACTACTAAATAATTTGACTCCAAAGGTTCTTTGGGAGGATTTAACAAAGGATCTTGTGACCGACCAAGATCCCCTGAAAAAAGCAAAGACACATCATGATGACGAAGCTGAATAAAAGAGGCCCCAAGAATATGACCCGCATAATGAAAGCTTGCAGCAAAATCATCATGTATTTTAAATGGGTTATTAAAATCTATAGGCTGAAAATAATTGAGTGATACTTCAGCATCCTCTCGAGTATAAAGAGGTAGGGCTGGATTATGTTTTGAAAACCCTTTTCTATTGGCATAAGCGGCTTCTTCTTCTTGAAGATATCCACTATCAGGTAATAATATTTTACACAAATCATAAGTTGCTTCAGTACAAATTATTTTTCCACGAAATCCATTTTTTATAAGTAATGGAATATAACCGCTATGATCAATGTGTGCATGTGTAAGCAATACGTAATTAATTTCTTGGGCTTTGATAGGCAAAGGAGCCCAATTTCGCAAACGAAGTTCTTTGTAACCTTGAAAAAGGCCACAATCTACTAACACCTTCATCTTTTCAGTTTGCACTAAATATTTTGAACCAGTTACTGTTTGTGTGGCTCCTAAAAACTGAATGTCCATGAATAATCCCTTAATATATGGATACTGTTAATTATAGCTGACATTCCATAGCAAACTGTAAGTTGAGCCAAAGTTTAAAGCATCTTCAAAGCAGAAGTCTTATCCCAGTGAATAATGCTATCAAATTGGTAGGGTAGTTGCGTCATATAATAATGGCTTTGGCGCTCTGTCTCAGGTCGATAAATTACACCTATAGCTCGTTGTAATCGCGGAATTTTAAGTAGATGTTCAAGCTCTTCATTTTGGATCAGATTTAAGATAAAGTGCGGATAATTCGCTTGATGAAACAATTCTTCATAACTTCCTTGAAGTGCGGGCACAATTTCCTTTTGTTGTGCTGGTTCATCCCAGTTTGATGCCGCTGTAACAAATCCATCATAGGTTGAAAAGCCAATTGAATAAGAGTCTGTATGTTGTTCTCTAATTAATTGACCAATATTGAGTTCGCCTTCCCATCCCATTTCCATTGCACGTGCATCTCCTACGTGTGAATTATGGGCCCAAATAATAATTTTTGCGGGCTTATTAAAACGATGCTCTAAATGATCAGCCAAGAGGTTTAAGGTATCTGTCATATGTTTATCACGAATATTCCATGAGGTAATGTGCCCCTCAAACATAGAACGATAATAAGATTCTGCATCTTTCACCACACGGGCATTTTGTTCGGCAAAAAAATAATCATCTTCTGCCATAACACCTCTATTATGAGTAAATCGAAAAGCGTGATGTTGCAATTCATAGAGAACATTTAATACTTCTGCGATACAGGATTTTTTTACTTTGGAATTAGTAAGATAAGCATACATTTGTGGATCAACATTCATGTGATCAAAACAAGCATATTTATTTTTCGCTTGCTCAGCCGCGTGTGGGTCTACCTTCGTTAAATAATTGATTACTGCTTGCATAGATGCATTAAGACTATATAAATCTAGGCCATAAAATCCAATTGTTTCCTGGTTAGTTGATGAGTCATTGTAGTTACGCAACCATTCAAGAAATGGTGGCATGGTGGTATTACTCCACATCCATCTTGGAAATCTTTGAAAATCGTCTAGGGCACTGATACTGGTGTCATCGCTTCTACCCTGTATAAAGCGATGAACCCGATGAGAATCAGGCCAATCTCCCTCTATAGCTACTGCCATAAAACCTTTTTCTTTAATGAGTTGCTGGGTTATTTCAATGCGTGTTTGATAAAATTCATGTGTTCCATGAGTTGCCTCTCCAATGAGAACAAAGCGGGAATCGCCAATATTGTCCAGAAGGGAAGAGTAATTAGAAGAAACGATTGGGATGGCGTTTTGATTAATAAGCGAAATTAGATGCTGTTGTGCGTCCATGATTGATTACTCCTACAACTTTATCGGGTGTCTCTGTGATTTTGAATCGTTTTACCCTCCCACTTATTGAGTTGATTTGGTATGGACAAGAAGTACCGGCATTGTTGCAATACGCATTACATTTTCTGCTACACTGCCTAGAAAGAAGCGTCTAAAACCCCGTCGTCCGTGAGAACCTAAAATCAACAAATCTGCAGGCCAATCGGTCGCCTCCTCCATTATTAGCTCGGCAATTCGTCCTTGTAATGGCTTTAGTTCAAGAAGTGATTTTTCGACCTTAACAGATGATTGGCTTTCAATTTTCTGTATGGCCTCATCCAATAAGCCCTCGCCTTTTTTTCTTAATTCAGCAATTAACGAAAGATAATCAAAACCTGGTCCACCAGCATAGAAGATTGACTCATCAACTACGTGCAGAACACGTAATTTCACATGTTGATTCTTTATAAATTTGAGAGCCTCTTGTATTGCCACATCAGAAGTTTCACTTCCATCAATAGCCAACATGATATTTTTATAAAGCATATTTACTCGATAGTAATGTTTTGTCATCTATTCAAAAGTATAGACCAAAATTTTGAGATAAATCTGAAAGTGGAAAATATCAAAGTGTAGCCCCATTCATCATGCTCAGTGCAAAGTTTACAGGGCTACAGAATTTAACTGTTGAAAAAGAACATCTGATAAAAGAAGAATTATCTGTTCAAATTGAGTTTAGTCATCATTAAGAATGACTATTTTAAGTCATTGGCTGATTGATTATAACTGTCAATGTCCTTTTCAATTTTTTCAAGTGTTTTAATAGAATCAGTCTTAGAAAAAAACGAAAAATGACCATTAACTGCTAAATTAACCAGTCCTGCTACGGCATAAAATAGGCCTAATCCTGCAATACCAAGCGCAATATTTGCAAGAATATGTTTACACCCTCTGTGATGAGATAGAACAGGCGTGGCAACTTTAATTGCCTCTAATGAATTTGCTTTAAATGCAGCATAATCAATTTTATTTTCCTCTAGTGCGTAAAAATTCCTTTTTAAGGTATCATAAAGAGTTGATGCCACTTCGTATGCTTTTAAATACTTCGCACTGTTCTTGGACTTTTCTTCGAACTCCTCACATTTTCTATTCAATCTTGTTAAATCGCATCGATAAACCCATTTTTTTGTTTTAGATTGGCTTGACCCGTAAGTATGTAGTGCATCATACACTCCCTCATTATTGCCGGGTCTACCAAGAGGGTTGTCTAAATTAAAAATATTTAGACCTGATTTTTTGCCAGAATCATGACCATGTACATAGTGAACATTGGTAAAAGTTGATTAAATTTCTAGAAAACCATTTAATGACTAAATTTTGAACTATTTAATTAAATTGTGAATGGGGTTTTTGTGAAACTAATCAAGAATGAAACTAGCTATGAACTCGATTATAATATAAATGAACTTAATTCTTTCACTATATCCGATCTAAAACGGTTAGTTCTCCAGGCTATTCCTGGAACATCTGAAGTTTCGTTTACAGACATCAACAATAATTCTTTACTAATAGAACACCCTGCATTTATTGACTCGTCGAAGCTGTCGAGTGATTCTTTTCCTGCTTGCTTGGTCCTGACAGCTGAATTAACAGCAACAAATACAGCCATAAAAGACCAAATTAAAATTGAAATAAATGCATTAGGCATGTTAGTGTCCCTTATTGATGGAACTAGACTTACACGTTTGTGCGAAAAATTTTTATCACTTAAGGCGCCCAATGATGATATCTCTGAACATGTTAAAACTACAATTCAATGGGAAGAGAACTATATAAAAATTGGCTCGGGGTTTATTTATAAGTCCATGGCCTACGGAAAAATTCCTAAAGTTTTAGATAAGTTAGC
Organism: Legionella sp.; assembly: GCA_030158115.1. GTDB lineage: Bacteria > Pseudomonadota > Gammaproteobacteria > Legionellales > Legionellaceae > Legionella. Next base: position 11,541 of record JAOATK010000029.1, on the reverse strand, counting down.
TTATATTTTTTATAAACTTGACATTGGCGTTATTAAGGAAATTAGTCCCGTAGGATCTCAGGTTTTAAACACCCTGGTTTACGATGGCAGCGTGACCCTTGATAAGGGTTCTAAAACAAAAAGTCTTATTCTGTCTCCTTTTGCACTATTTAAACTTTTTCCTTCGTTAAGCAATAGAGATAGAGCGGGGCCTCTTGATAAACTCGAACAAATAAAAGTGCTTTGCGCGAATTATTTAGGCCATACATGGGGTATTCGTCAAAGCAGTTCAGAACCTCATAGTAAGGAAGATTTAACTACCAAAGAGGATATCATCAAAAAACTTTATTATGCCAAGAGCTTAGATCAAGCAAAAAAAATTCTTGGAGCAACAGAAAACCAAACTATTCTTAATAAAAATAGAACACCAACTGCTTATTTAATATTAAAAACCATAGGTATTTTATTATCTTTTCCTATTTCTGTTCCGGTTATATTCTATTATGGTTTAAAAGGTAAATTTAATTTTTTCACACCTGAAAGTAAATTATTAGCTGATAAGGCTAATTTAATTATTGATAACCCTAATATTAAATAGATTTGATTAAGGGCTGAGAATGCCATTGCTGGTTTGCGGCCCTCTAGACTATTCATTTGATTCGGCAACTACTAATTTTGTTTGTTTTCCGAGCCCTTCAATTTCCAGGTCTATTTTATCACCTACTTTTAAAAATTGGTTATTCCAATAACCTGCATTACCAGGGCCTGAACCCATTGAAATAATATCCCCTGGTTCTAGCGTAAAAAGTTGGCTTAAAAAACTAATTACAGCTTGCACGGTAAAGGCATAATCTTGTGTTGAGAAATCTTGTCTCATTTGATTATTTACTTTTAACATCACATGCAAGTCATTAGGATCAATTACTTCATCTTTTGTTACAAAATAGGGACCTATAGGTGCAAAGCTATCAAAGCTTTTACCCTGTGTGTGTCGTGGTGGTGCATCAGCTGGTTTTTCAAATTGCCAATATCGATCGGAAATATCATTGCAAATACAATATCCCGCTACATAATCAAATGCGTTATTATCACTTACATATTTTGCTTTGCGACCAATCACTACACCTAATTCGGCTTCCCAATCTAATTTTTTACCTACTTTAGGATATACAATAGGGTCTCTAGCGCCTGCAATAGCGGATGTTGCTTTTAAAAAGAAAGTAGGCTCCTTCGTTATAGTGCCCTTCATTTCGTGGGTATGTGTCCTAGAGTTAAATGCTATCCCAATTAATTTGCCAGGCCGAGGTAGGCATGGGAAAATATGCATCTCGCATAATTTGCCAACAATGGGTAATTTATCTAGATCGGTAGATTGCAATTTTTCAATATTAGCAGAGATAGTTTCAACATTAATATCATTAAGTAGAGCAGAAATAGACCTGATATTATCATTTATGTCGACTATGCCTGGAGTAGGTAAGCTGTCTTTGTTTTTACCAAATCGTATGAATTTCATATGGTTTGCACGTCCTTATTTTGCTTGAGTCACGATAATTTCTGAGGCAGTTCCTCGCCCTACAATAGTGAGATCATACATTGACTCAGCATAAGCTGGTGGGACTATGTATTTTCCAATGTTAATGGCTTTTATTTTATAAACAATCTGTTTGGTATTTGCATCAACACTGCCAAAGAAGTTAACGCGGTCTTCACGTGCATCAAAGTAATCCATTTCGCCAATCTTTAAAGAGTCAGTCACGACTTCAAATCCACCAGGAAGAAGATCCTCAATCGCGATATTTGTTAAATAATCGTTATTCAGTGCGCGAATTTGAATGTGTACTTCAATATCATTTCCTAAAGCTGTTGATGTAACTACATTACCTTGAGAGTCTCTGTATTCTCGGTAGATCTCTATGCCTTGCTTTAAAGGCTCTTTAGGCATTTCCCTTACAAAACCTGATTGAATCAACTGATAAAAGAATAATTCTTTAGCTGGATTATCGAAACGAATAGTTTTTGTTTGAGTATCTAGATTAATTTTTTGATAGTTAGCATTATCAATGGGTACCGGAATGTCTTGATTAGTATTTAGAACTCGCGTCATTGATAAGTTAGATGTCGTATTTACCGAAGTATTTTGTGGATAAGCACCTAAAGCTAAACTTGTGTAGCCGGATAAAAGAGTATTAATTTCATTCTCATTAATGGCTTTAATTAAGCGCATTAATACAGAATCACTGACTTGTGGCAGCAGATTAGGAAAATGTTTTGCGATAAGATAAAGATATTGAGCATCTGCAATATGGCCATCATAGAAATCCGTATCAGAGGTCAAATTCTTTTGAGGTGTATATTGGGCAATTAATTTATTTGCCTCTTCTTGGCTTTGTAGCAATTGATAAGAAGCTGCAATATAGGCTGCCGTAATATCATTTTTCCATTCTTTGGAATAGTGCTGCTCTAAATACAACTGCAGGTTTGTAAGGTAATTCGTAGTGATAATTTCATTGCGTGTTAAAATATAAATCGCATAAGCTTGAATTCTTGCAGCACTCAAATCGGCTACAGTTTGACTCGCTAAGGTCTTCAAATAATTAATGCCATTAAAGAATAGCTCATTAGGCACATTAAAGCGTTGCACCTTGGCTTCAGTTAGGAAATGCATGGCGTAGACACTCGCAAAATCATTACCTTGATTGTCCGCAAGTCCTGGCCAATAACTAAACCCTCCTTGGGACATTTGCCGCAGACTTAGCATTTGAATGGCTTCATTTATTTTTGCAGTAATTGCTTTGGTTTCTTTAGCAAAGCCTGTTTGGCTATTCATTGCCAATAGAGGCATGACTTTGCTCGTTAGTTGCTCTGTGCAACCATAAGGATAATTATCCAGATAACGTTGTAAGCCAAAAACTAAAATCATCGGGCTAGTTGACACCGTGGCGCTTACATTTCGATACTCAGGATAAAATACTGACAAGATATCTAGTGTTTTTGTTGGCTCTTCTGATTTGCCAGCATTAATGTAAGTCATTAAAGGAGAGGCTGGTCTGATACTTAATCTAGAGCTCATAGCCGCTGATTTACCTGCACCAGTTGCATTAAACTTTAATTGCGCTGAACCCAATTGTGTTTTAGCTTTCAGTTTAAAATGGACGGTTTGTTCATGACCCTCTGGAACTAACAAGGTTTGTTTTGAAGAACCAATTAGTTCAAGAGCAGGGGAGGCGGTTAGGGTGACCGTAATTTGAGCCTTATTGCCTGAGCCTTGTACATTATTGGCAACAGAGGAAGATATTTCAAACTCATCTCCTGGTGCAACAAAGGTAGGCACATTGGGGTTAATAATAAAATCGCCACGAATTTCTGTAGCAGTTTCTTGTGAACCAATTGAATCAGGCGATACCGCAACAGCCATCACTTGAATACGACCATTAAAATAATCAGGAACATCATAAATCAGCTGTCGGGTGACGTTGTCCGTATCAATAATTCCTGACCAATAGACAACAGGTAAATTAGTTTTACTTTTAAAAGGATTCAAGTGATTGCTCATGCCCTCAGAGCCAGAATCACCACCTACTGCTGAAAACTCACGTTCTTGAATAAACTGGGGCATAATCTGATCCACAGTCTGTTGAGTTAATACTTCAAGTGCCTGTTTTTGGAAAAAGAAGGCTAAGGGATCAGGCGTTTGATACCGTGCTACTTGTAATATCCCCTCATCTACTGCAAAAACAATAATTTTCCCAGGTTTATCAGTATGGTAATTAATCGCAAAAGGTTCACCTGGGCGAGCAATTTTGGTGGTCTGTAAATCAATTTTAATATCATGGTTATCATGATTCACACTAAACGGTGTCACACTGTAACTCAGTGGGCTAATAAAAATCTTCGGTGAGCTCCAATCACGTACAAATGCGACATTAATATAACCATTTCCTTGAAAATCAGCTGGTAAGTGTATTGTTTGTACTGAGCTTGTGGTATTTGTTGTGAACCATTGAGCGGCATAGACTTTATCTCGTTCAATGGTGATTAACCCAGAGCCGGTATAAGGTGCTGTAATCTGTATTTCAATGTCGTCATTTGCTTGATACTCTGTTTTATTCAATTTAATAGATAACTCAGCATTTTTAGCCAGTGGTTGTTGACTTGAACCTACAATACTAAATTTTAATTGACTTAGTTGAGTATTCTCTTTGTCAAGAATATGGAGTGAGTAGTCGCCAATTTGAGCGGTTGGTAAAGAATAATTAGTACCTTGTTTTTCAATGGTAAAGGGTGTCGTATTGATAATGTGCGATTGAATGATCGATTGATATTGATAAGTTCCATCAGCTTTTTTAACTAGTGTTGTGACGGGATGAAGGGAGACTAGTTGAATCTTTAAATCCTTTACCTCGCTTTGGTCTAAATTGGGATTAATAGCTAAATAATGGATAGATCTCGTGCTATTTTGCTGAATAAATGATAAATCGCCATCTGCTTTATATCCTACAAAAAAGGGTAGTGGGCTAATTAAGGCTTGAGCCTGAGCGGTGACGCTGCGCCCTCCATCTGCCTCAAAACCTTCAGCAAAAAAAGTTAATTGGTAGGTTGCTTTTTCATAATGATCTAAATTGAGATTAAATTGAGCCTCTCCTTGATCATTCGTTTTGATGTTGGCTAAAGTTTCTGTATAAACTTTAACTGGCTTTTTAGGATCCACCAAGGGATCAGCAAACACATAATCAGGATATTGTGTGAATTGAATTTTTTGCGGTACTAGTAACAGGTTAGCACTGATCGTTCTATTCGCAGCTGGCGCACCATATAGATTCCATAAGGCCACATTACCTTTAAGAGCAAGAGGGGTGTTCCATCCTGTAGCAGGCTTAGGCGATAGGGTCGTGGTGATTCGCATTCTATCCGGTTGAAATTCCGAAACGCGAATACTGGTTGAGCCTAAAAGATTTTGAGGTTGGCTGTCCTTCACTAGGAATAAATTCACCATGTATTGGCCGGTAGGTGCGTTGGCGCCAGGTGTGAAGTCAAGTTCCAAATAACCACTGTCATTCAAAGTGATTGTTTGATCTTTAATAGTGGTGCCTCTTGGGTCAACCACGGTGGCTTGCAAGGGTATCCCTCTAGGTTGTGCTTGTGCATAGGCTTGTTTTACAATCATGGCAATATGAACGGTATCACCTGGCCTGTATATGCCTCTGTCAGAAAACAAATAAGCGCTTAAACTATGTAACTCTGGATTGTTGGTGTATAAACCGCCAATATCAAATTTTGAAAAATTTAATTGTCTGTTACTGTTATTAAAAGGAATGAAAGAAACATCTTGATTTATATTGGCTAAATAAACCGTTGGTTCTCTATCGTCTACAAAATCTTTTAAAACAGGAAAGTTAGCTCGCCCTTGCTCGTCAGTGGTTCGAGAAAGAATAGGTAAACCATTTTTACCTAAAACGGTCACAGAGGCATTAGCAACTGGCGCTCCTTGAGTAATGGATTCAACAAACACATCATGAGAACCATCCTGATTGTCTTTCACTAACAGAGCAAGATCTGTAATTAAGATTAAACGACTGGCTTTCACATCCAAAGGCGTTTTATTCGCAACATCCCAACCTGTTGCTTGTAATAAAAATAATCCTTGCGGACCGGTGGGATTTGTTTCCATACTCAAATACTTACTGAAATCAAGAGCTGTGTATTGTTGCTTAGCTAAATCAGATGTATCAAATTGTTGGATTTCCGAGCTAATTTGACTAATATTTTGTTGATTGAATGAGGGATTAATAAAATAAGGATTATTAAAATCTCCCTGTGTTTGGGTGACTAATTGGTTAACATTTTCTGGCAGAACGCGTGCAAAATCAAATTTTACTGCAGGGACACCTCTGACCAAGACGGAGAGTTTTTTCTCAGCACTTAATGCAAGTAAAGATCCCTTATGCAAAAAACTAATTTCTTTTGGTAGAGCAGGAATAGGAATGACAGCCGCGTAGTCATTATTTAAAATAAAATCACCAAAGCTTTTCATGCCTTTGTCTACTTTCAAGTAAATGTAGTTTGATGGCTGAGGTTTTAATTTAAAACCATGCAGTGTCGCATAATTTTGCTCTGTGGGGAGAGGCTCCTTAGCTAATGGAGTAGATAAGGCTAGGATCTCAGGAGTGACTTCACCTGGGTTTTGCCATTGATAATTTGGTTTTTCAGCTTCAGTCGCTGTGGCTGGTCGGTCTTTAGGAAGTAAATAAAAATGCACTGCCTTATTAAATTCTTGATCATTAACGCCTAAAGTGGTTTCAACTGATAAAATTTGCTCTGGGTGATTGTTGCTATTTCTAACAATTGAAGCCGATGCTGAATTTATTTTAAAGAAATCATGCGCATCGGGGATTAAGATATTCTTTGATTGTTGTTGGCCTAATTGCCCGGTATTTGTCGCAGAGCTCAGGTCTTTGTTTAAGGTTAATCGTAAAAATCTCGCTACTTCTTTTATCTTGATAGGATCAGAATGTAAATAAGCAGTGCGCTTGTGTTCGTCGTAACTATAAGTGAAAGGTAACGATTCCGTATTTCTATCTTTTTGTGCCGCTTGAAAAATGAGTTGGGTATTTCTTTCTAGACTTTCAGAATCGACAGGAAAATTAAATTGGATTGTTGCCACGGCATTTCTAATTTCTGCATGCACAGGATCTTGATAGAGTTTAAATTCAGTAATTTTTGCTTGAAATTCTTGAGTAGAAAATGAATAGGAATAAGAATAAGATGCCATGTCTGCATTAGGCACAAAAAAATCAGAGGTAAAACGCAAGGTGTATTTTTGTCCTGCAGGCCAGTCTTCAGAAGGGGTAAACGTTAATTGACTATCTGTACTCCAAACCCAAGTTCCTGGAATAGAAGGGGTCATTTTCAAACCTTCAGTTACTGTTTTGCCAATAAGGCTAAGTGGCGCTACTGATTTATTGATAAAGCCATTCTCTTTAACGCCAAAGTCAATAACCAAATTGTTGGGAACTAAGGTATCTTCATTAGGAGTAATTGCAGGCGCTGTAATAACGGCGGTAGTGTAGATTGGACGTGGTAAATTTTTGTACCAATAAATGCTGTAGGCTGCACCGATTAATAGCAAGACAATGAAAGCACTTGTTGCCCAAAAAATCTTAGGAGATGTTTTTGAGCGATTACTTAAATAAGTTAACCAGGGAGGGCTGTTCCAATTTAATTTACCAAATAGCGCGGTCAATGCATTTTGGACTAAAGAAAACAGATTTTTTTTCATCATGGGTCCTGGAAGTGGTATTTTTTACTTAAAATGTAAAAATTGAATCTATTTTACTCTTTTTGGTGCATAATAGCTAACATGAAAAAATTTATTAAACGACTCATCATAACCCTGGTTTTATTGTTTGTCAGTGCTTCTTTGATATTATTTTTATTACCTAAGCCCTCACTATTACAAGGCCTAAGCTTTTCTAAAGCTGTTTATGATGATCAACATCATTTATTAAGGTTAACGCTTAATAATCAGGATAAATATCGTTTATTTACGCCATTATCACAAATCTCAACTCAACTCATCAACGGCACTTTATTGCAAGAAGATTACTATTTTCGTTTTCATTATGGCATTAATCCTTGGGCAACTTGCAAGGCCATCTGGCAAACCTATGGCAGAAAGACACGCAGGGTAGGGTCCTCAACTATTACTATGCAAGTGGCACGCATGCGTTATGGCATGAACTCAAAAAAAATAGCGGGTAAATTAAGACAAATCATTAGGGCCATACAAATAGAAATGCATTACAGTAAAGACCAAATTCTGGAAGCTTATTTAAACCTAGCACCCTATGGCGGCAATATTGAAGGCGTTGGCGCGGCAAGTTTGATATATTTTGGTTCTGCTGCGGATAAAGTCACATTGCCGCAAGCATTAACTTTAAGCATTATCCCTCAAAACCCTGGAAAAAGGGCGCCCAACCATAATGAGTTAAAAAGGGTGCGTGATCATTTATTTCAGCGGTGGGTAGGGCAACACCCGGAAGACAAAATAAAACAGGCGATGTTTGATTTGCCTTTGGAACTGCGTTCTGCTCGATCTCTTCCCTTTGGATCGCCTCATTTTGTTAATAAAGTACTTCAAAACACCCATAAACAACAACGTATCGATACAACGCTTGATACTCGCGCTCAAATTATTATTGAGCGAATTGTAGGTCAGTATTTAGCAAGAAAAAAAGGATTAGGCGTACACAATGCAGCGGTTTTGTTATTAGATAGCCGAACTATGGAAGTTAAAGGTTTACTAGGTTCTGCCAATTTTTTTAATAAAGACATTAGCGGACAAATTAATGGCGTTGAAACAAAGCGATCACCAGGGTCTACCTTAAAACCATTTATTTATGGTTTAGCATTGGATCAAGGATTAATCCATCCCAATACCGTTTTAAAAGATGTCCCACGCAGTTTCCATGGTTATAACCCTGAAAATTTCGATTATGATTTTATGGGGCCCGTTAAAGCAAAAGATGCATTGGTTCTTAGTCGAAATGTTCCGGCTATTGATCTTTCAAGTCAATTATCAAATCCAACCTTGCATCAATTATTGGAAAAGGCACAAATCAGTCAACTACGAGCAGAATCTTATTATGGCTTATCTTTAAACTTAGGTGGTGTTGAGTTGACCATGCAAGAGTTAGCCGGTTTATACGCCATGCTGGCCAATGATGGCATCTGGTATCCTACTCATTGGCTTAAAGGCGAGAATAGGGGCCGTGGGCATCGTTTATTAAGCACGGAAGCCAGTTTTTTGGTTTTGGACATGCTAAGCAATACACCGCGTCATGATGTGAATTATAGAAGTTGGTCACAGCTGCCGATTGCTTGGAAAACTGGAACCTCTTCAGGTTATCGTGATGCGTGGACTGTAGGCATTTTCGGTCCTTATGTTTTAACTGTTTGGGTAGGTAATTTTGATAATACAGCAAATCCTGCTTTGATTGGCAAAGACATTGCCGCTCCTTTGTTTTTTGAATTAGCCGATGCTTTAAAGCAGGAAAGGGGGCCTATTTCCCCTTTAGAAAAACATCCAGAACACATGAATTTAAAAAAAATTGAAGTATGTAGTGCATCAGGCATGTTGCCAACACGGCATTGCAAAAACACAGAATTAACCTGGTTTATTCCTGGAAAATCCCCCATTAAAACAGATACTATTTATCGCGAAGTCGCCATTAATGCTAAGACGGGGTTACGTACCTGTCATATAGATCAAAATACACGATTTGAAGTGTTTGAATTTTGGCCTTCAGATTTGTTGTCTATTTTTAAAAAAGCAGGAATACAAAAACATACGCCTCCATTTTTTGAGCCCGAATGCACTTTATCAAGAGACTTAGGGATTGCACCAGAAATTACCTCCCCAAAAATGGGCTTAAGTTATGTCATAAGAGCAGATTCTCAGCAAAACAATACCATTCCTTTAACGGCTGTAACGGATGCGAGTACTGCTTACGTATACTGGTTTATTAATGAAGTGTTTATTGCCAAAACAAAAACAGGCCACACCTTTTTTTGGAAAGCTAAACCGGGTGAATTTATTGTGCGTATTGTAGATGATCATGGTTTATCAGATGTTCGTGAGATGAAGGTGGTTTTAGAGAGTTGAAATGAAATACCGCCATTCTATAAAAAATGGAGAGGTTTATTTATTTGGAGATAGTTATTATGAAGTGCCGGAGCTTATGAAGGATTGAAAAAAAAACTGGTAATTTATTATTATGAGTTTGAATATTTTTAAAAAGAAAAATTAAGTATTGTTAATGAATGGAGGAAATTTTACGGCTCATCTTTATAAATCCTTAATTCAATGAGTCAACACGAGCATTCATCACCAGTGTGCGCCAAATTGAACAGGAAACCTAAACTACTAATGCCGTAGTGGTTCAATGCCTTGTGATAATACTATATTTAGTAATTTAAGTGATGCGCCATGAGGATGCCTTTTCCCTAGCTCCCATTGCTTCACTGTCGATATACTTACGTTTAAAAGTTTAGCAAATAGCGTTTGACTAACTTTATTTTTAATTCTAACTTGCTTTATATCATCGGGGCTTAGCACTGTTACCGAAGGCAAACACAATTCGTCATATTGCCTCATTGTTTTTCCATCAATAATACCAGAATCATATAATCCACTGGCAGTTCGATGAATTGCTTCAAGTGGTGATAACTCTTTAAAATCATTTTTTGCCATGATTATCTACCTCAAATAATTCTTTATTAGATAATGCCAGCTCAATTGTGGCATATTTATCAGCATCATTGCGAGTCCTAAACAACAATTTGTCCTTTGTTGTGTGCAGATATAATCAAAAAAGATTTGTTAACATACTTTGCTATTGAGCGATTAAAACTAAGTTAAGTTGTAATAGACGAGATTCTCACTAATTTATCACAAAAAATTCCTACAGGGGGGAGTTTGCGCTGGCTACTATGAGCCCACTTAGGTCTGATTATTTTGATAATCAGACCTAAGTGAGTTATAGTATTCAAGGAATCAGATTGATGAACTAAAGCAACAACTAGAGATTGCTTCTGCCGCAATATAATAAGGTTAGGTATAAACGCTCCCAACAAACTTTGCTCATAACTTTTAGGTTATGGCAGGCATTTATCTCTTAAGGCACTATTAATAAGATAAAGCTTATCTCCTAATGATTTTAAAAATCAACAAACCAAAATAGCTCAATAAAAATTCATTCAGATCATGCATTGATCCAATTTAGACTTTATGTTAAAATTTAACCCACATTACCTTCAAATAGGTTCATTATGTTCAATAAAGTTACTAAAAAAAGCCCAGTTTATAAATTAGACTTATTTTGCTCTGAAGCCGAAGATTTTTTCAGTAAAAATGCCGCAATACCAATTTTAGGGACGGTGCCTGCACTCTTGAGGGTGGCATTTGGAGCAATCCAATTTACCTCTGCTGTTGCAACATCCGCTATTTCATTACTTTTTTGTACAAGTAGCATTGGTCGAGAAGTCTTTTTTCATTCTTTACGCCATATTTTTCATGGATTAGTTAATATATTGGCTGGGGTTTTGCAAGCCATTCCTATTATCGGCTCTATTATTTATGGAGCTCAAGTTTTAAATGAAGCTGGACATTCAGATGCCATAAAAGTATATATTACTGAACAAAGGCATAAGTTTTTTGGTTATAAGACTATAAGAGATAATACATGGACATGTTATCAAGCTGGAGAACTTGATGATTCAGATGAAGATGATGTACCTACAGATGCTTGGAAAAAGGACGTGATTATTGCGGCTGTTTAAAAAAAATTAAGACGCCCTAAAAACTGACAAGGAATAATCTGGATCATTTGATCCTAATAAATTGCTAAAATCATAAGTTCCATGCAAGTTTACATGTTGCCAAGTAAGGATCGAAGCACCGGTGATGCTTTCAAGAAGCAGCGCTCTTTCATCTTGATCTGAGCGCATGAGAGTGTTCATCTAACTGTGTCATCTCGTCAGTCATTTCAAGCCTAAATTAAG
>JAOATK010000028.1 GCA_030158115.1 Legionella sp. | reverse complement strand
TATAGTATAGTTTCATAACGACTCCTTAAATAATCTATATTAAAAGTAGGTTGGGTCACGACCCAACCTACATAAATCTTTAACTTGATGGCAGTGAGGTCACGATATTTTGCTCAGAATCACCATCTGTATTAGATTTATTTTCCTGATGGAAAAATGAAGAAATACTGGTCGAGCGTTTCAGTAACTGCCTCTCTACCTCAGGTTTTGGTCTATGTAAGGGGTGATCAGGATGAAACAAACTCTCTGAATAGACTAATGGGTTTAGGGCTCCAATAAGATCTTCAGGAATTAACTCTAGTTTTTTTACATCATCCTGTACGTTAGCTGATAACCACTCCCATAAGTGAGCCAGTTGAATATTGGCAGCTTCCATACTAAATTGCTCTACCTCTTCATCAAGATACCCATAACGAAATCCTGTAAAATGGATTTCTAATGGTTTTAAAGCAATCATCACTCGTTCTAAATGCTTTTTCTTATCGTCAAGCATGACAACATGGTTGGGAGTACACGCCTGTCTTGACATAAACGAGGTCAAGTTTTCTCCTTTATCACCACCTGCGCAAAAAATCACCCCCCCCTTACAAGATATGCCATCATCAGGAACCATACTATTCCGCGAAAAATCTACTCCCATGTCAACCAGTTGCCTTAATGTCTGGTCTCCAATTGAATATCCGCGTGCAGTTAATCCAATAATAGGAATACCAATATCCTGCAATGCTTTAATAATACTGACTATATTTGGTTCCACTGCCGATGTTTTAACAAAATGCTGTGCCGTGTTATAAACCGACATCAAAGATGGTTTCGCCACAGCCAATTCAATTTTTTTTTGCGCCACATGAGACCACAATCCCTCAAACCAGGCATCTCCTCCAAATGCAATTTGATGAGTCATCACCGTATTATCGAGATCTAAAACCAACCAAGTATCAAAATGAATATCCTTTAACGCTTCTCGAAAATTTGTTATTTCTATAATTTTTTGAAACATCGCCATCTTCCTATAAACAATCTACGTCATTCTAAAAAAAGAACGCCAGGGTATCATATCCCTGACGCAAAAAAAGAACGTGCTTATTTGAATTTGAATTGTTTTACTTTTTCCATATCAAGCTCCATAACCCGTGAGGATGGTTGGAAAAATCCATGTCGTTGTAACTTTGGATGATAAGATTCGGCTTTTTGAAACGTTTCTTCTAGCTCAGAATCATCTTCTTCATCAGATTGAATAATTCGCCGACCTGAAGAAAGGGGCTTTATGTGGGTCACTTCCACTCGACGTTGCGGCCATGACGCGCTTGCCTCTCTTAATTCCTTAGCATCGATTGGTTTTTCTGAAGGAACACCTGTAAATTTTTCAGCGATCGATTGCAACCACGTTATAATTTTCATGAACCCATTATTTGCTAACTCGCTAAGCATTTTATCAGAGATAGTGCGACCTAACAGCGCTAAATTGGGTAAACTGGCTTGATTTAATTGTTCATGAATTTTTAGCCCAATTGATGCAACCCAATATCCACATAACCCTCTGTTATATCCATAAACATTGGGAATAACTGACAAGGTAGCCCCTTTAGGTAATTGACTTGCTAAAGAGTGAACATAAGTTATTCCTGATGCCGCACCTACTGGATCAAAAATGAAGTACTCATTATTTCGACCAGGAATTAACATAATCCAATGACCAGATACTTTATTTTGACCGACATCAGCCAAGATAGGCATAAATCCTTGGCGATTCAGGGCGTCTAAATTAAGCGTTGGTTTTCCATCATAGATAGAGCCACTTATCATTGCTGGATATCCCATCTGGACAAAAAGAGCATGCATTCCTGATTGCGTTAACTCCATTTCTTCTACAAATTGCTCTGATTTTTTAGGAGCGATCATCTGAAGTGAATCCTTAATTTCTTCAAGAGTCTCTAAATCTGCAGACCGATCTTGAGTAATATGATTTCGTTTTAATAGCTTCGCATGTTCTTGTGCTGACATGTTTGGGATCACAATTTTTGATTTTGAAGCCAGTGAAATAACATGTCTTTTCTCTTTGTTGTCTTCCATCGCACGAACAGTATCATGAATATTAGTAATTGGTTTACCATTTATCTCTTTAACAATTCCACGAAGATGTTTGTCATACCCATGAGTTTCTTTACAATTGAGGATAGAGCTAATTATAACGATTTGCTCATTTGGATTTTTTTTAGGGGCATCAGCTAAAGTGCAATTTTCTTCGACCAAAATCATCTCATCAAATTTACACCCATCTCCTTGCATGTAATTACGTGTCAACGGAACAAAACACACTCCAGAATTAATGTAATAAGTTGGCATTTTGTCATGCTCTGGGACAGATACTTTTTCAGTATCACCCAAGATTGTATCTAAAAGAACATCAACCTCCAGTTCCTCAACCAGGTCAGTGTCGAGTTTTTTTCGTAAAATATTTAATTTTACGCTATCTCCAATGAATTTAGACTGCGTTATATGATAAAAATCAATACAATTTCCAATATCAGGAATATCTACGGTGCCTTCATTAGAAAGAAGATAACCATCTATGGCTAATATAATATCGTCAGGTTGTAACTTACTGAATGCATCTGATAAAGTATCCACTTTGATAACGCGAATACCTGATTTTTCGCCCATTTTATAAAAATTACGTTCAATGGGATTTTCAATTTCCTCTGTAGTCATAGGGATTATCGGAAATCCACGATATTTTTTACCACTAAAAGCCTCGTTTAGAAAATGCTTCATAATAGGTACAGGAATGATATAATTTAATCCTTGATGGCCGTCATAACCCTGAAAAGCCACTCCAACAACTTTATTATCTATAAATACAGGCCCACCACTGTTCCCAGGATTAATGGCCGCATCAACCTGAGCCTGCAATAAACGCTGATCACTCATGGAGTAACTATCCACTTGAATTCGCGAAACAATTCCTTTTGAAAGGGAGATTTCAGTTCCCCCTATAGGAAAACCAACAACCATAATTCGATCACGCAAGCCTACCATTTCACCTAACTCAATGGGCTCTACCTGATCATTAAATTCAGGATCATCAACCTCTAGTAAAGCTAGATCACACTGGTATGAAACACATTTAACTCTTGCTTCATATTTTTTAATGCGATTATTGGCTAACCGTATTTGAAGAAATGTTGTATTTTCTGCAACATGTGCATTCGTCATAACGTACTTTTTACCTTCAGAATCTTCAACAATAAAACCAGATCCGGAGCAAGAAGCTGATTCAGGTCCCCTCCAAGGGTTATCATAATCAGCAATAAAGAAATCAGAATAAATTTGCACCACTGAGCGCTCATGCTGATGTTGAGTGGGGAACTTGCGTTTTTTAGCGAGCGGTTCTAAGAACTCATCGTCACTGTCATCATCCATTCTCTTGTTTTTCCTGCTAACCACGCTAGATTTCTCAATCACAGGCTGAAATTTTACTCCCGTTACTTCAGTTTCTTGGGCTACCCGTTTTGCTTTAGGAGCTCCTTCCTCACCATCCCACTGTCTTTTTCCATTATCTGCAGACGATGCGGCTACAGCGTCTATCTTAGTGACTGGCGTTTGATTAATTAAAAGAGAACTACTTTTTTTAGAAGCTACATCTTCATTGCCTTTTGCTTTAGCGCCTTTAACTACCTGTTTACTCACTGGATTGATTTTATTCAGCATTTGGTAGGTTATGGCAGCTCCTTGAGCTAGATCGGATGCTTTTGAAAATAAGGGATAGGCTAAAAAAGGATCTATAAATTGGCTCAATTCTACAAAACGTTCTTTTATCTGGATTTTTACTTTAAAATCAATATGGTTAACCAATTCTGAATCCAGTAACATCTCAAATTTAGGTTGTATGGTTAATAATGAATCTGGGGCATTTTGGGCAAACCATTTGACCGTTCGTTCCAAAATCATCATATGAGTATTAGCCCATTTAGGTGCAGCACCTAAATTTTCTTTGGTTTGAGGATTCATATCCATTGGCATTAACGACCAGCCTTTAAGATGTAACCATTCAGGACGATAACTATTTTTAAAAAAATTATCTTTAATATCTGCTTTAAAAGCACGTTTTAAACGTTCTTTCATATGCGGATGGAGTTTATCAGCCATTTTATCAAAAAAGTGCTCATAGGCATCTCGAGCGGATTCGCCCATCACTGTATTTTGATCAGGCGTTCTTGTTTTCATGAGATCCCGTTGTGAAACAGACTCATGATGAACCATTAAGGGATCACCTCCTTTAATGACCTGTTTTATTTCCGCTAATTCTTTCTCTAAATCGGCTTTAACTGACTTGGAAAGATCATCTCGAAATAAAGATGTTTCTTTCATTGAACCCCAAAAAGGTTGTTTCCCTTCATTTGGAGAGGGTGAAAAACAGGCAATTTGAATCGATTCCTTATCACCACTCTCCCCTACTTCACCTGCAATAAAACGTTTTGCATACATGGGAGTAAGGCCATCAGGTGTTTGTGCACGAAATCGGTTCATTCCACGAAAAGGTTCAACTGCCTCAATATTAACCAAAGGACGGACCTTAGGTGTATCGTTATCATCAACTGAGGGTAATTCATATTGCAGCGCAATCGTCTTATCGCCCTCATGGGTGATCACTGCATGAGCTATTTTTTTACTATTAGGCGCATATCGAAAATGTTCATTCTCTGCAAGGAAGGCAAAATCTTTTTCAGTAAATTTTTTGCTGGGAGCTTTAGAGGTGAAATCTTGGACGGGAGGGGTGCTAGTCTCTTTTTGTTGAACCGCTTTTTTGTGCTTTTTTAGGTCTTTTTCCTTAGAACTATCAGCAGCATCCATTTTATTGCTGGGCATAATCTACTCCTTTGTAAAGACAATTGTAAATCCGTTACAGCTTTGCTAAAAGGCAGCAACTTATTGTTAACAGAAACAAATAGGGGTGTAAAGAGATTTTTTATGAAGAAAAACTTGACTAAAAATAGGCTTAATAGGTTTTTTTTAGTCTTTTAAATGGGGATTAAAAGACTAACCGCCTGTTAAATAAGACAATATTAAATATGAAATTAAGATGGAATGGGTATTGATAGATTTAGCTACGCTAGCGTAATTATGAGAGAAAACTATAAACGTATCGTGATTTATAACATTTGAATATTAGGCATCCATGCCTTAATTTTTTCTACTTAAGGAGAAGCTATAAACCATATCGGCTATCAAATGCTTCATGTGCACTATCATTTACATTTCGATTAGTCCAGAAGCTGTTTGCACTTAGACCTATGAAGTCTCTAAAACCCCGAGAACCCTCTAATTGTTTTTCAATATCACTCAGCTCAGGGGCCTTTACAAATTGCCAGCAATTCATTAAAGCAATAAATCTTGGGTCTTTTGGGTTATTTCCATAAGCTTCCTTAAATTCACCCCAAATTTCACGCCTAACTTTATCTTCTATTTTATCCCAAATAGACTCTAAGGAATCACTTGCCTTCATATTATCAATGATGGCTTTAGATGTTTGATAGTCTAAAGGAGTAAGAGGAGAGGCAATACTATTTAAATAAACGAGTGCATGTTCTATTGCAAGTTTAGGGAACTTTAAGCTAGCAGTCCCTGTTGTGATATAACAGATTTCAACATCAGAATGGATTCCATTAAGTTTTTCCATGATTTTATTAAAGGTTCCACTAGTGCAAATGGGTCTATCATCGCCACCATCATCCACACCATTTGTATTGATGTTATACCCACGTTGAATTTCATATAAGCCTTCGATGCATTGTGCTCGGGCATCTTCTAGAGTTCCGTTGCGTTTAGTATCATCATGAATTGCAGTAAATGCTAAAGCAAGTAATTGTCGAGTGGAAACACCCGAGCTATCAGCGAAGTAGTAATCTGAAGCTGTTAATTTTTTAATGCAAGTTTTGGCCGCTTTTACGATGGCTTCTTTTTTTGCTTTATCACTACCAGTATAGGTATCTGGTAAGCCTTGAACATAGGATTTAATCTTTTGAATGGTTACTTCAAGATTAAGAGTTTCACCATAGTGTTGCATTAATTTTGTAGCAGATTCAGAGACAGATTTATGGACTGATGCAGTATGTGTGCTTTGAGCATTATTAATAGGATTATGTCTTTGCAAAGGCTCAGCGTGATTAATAATTGTCTCGACAGTTCTTATTAGAACCTCTAAAGGATTTTCCTGTCTTGCAGCTGTTAGTAATCCCTCAAAATTAGCTTGAGTTAAGAGATGACCAGGAATTCTATGCCAAGCATGCTCAATGGCATCATCAGTAAATAGAAAAGCATATTCTGGATGCAATAAATTATTGAAATTTGCTTGGTTTAAAATGCTGGTTAGATGTAAATTATAAAGCGCAGAAGCTAAACTGAAAGGGTTGACGTGTTGTTCGACAACATTGAAATTATCTTGATTTAAAATCCCCGCTTCTTGTAATAAACTAAGCGCAGAAGCCAAGTTTTCAGGGTCGGCATGTTGTTTGACAACATTGAAATTATCTTGGTTTAAAACCCATGCTTCTTGTAATAAACTAAGTGCAGAAGCCAAATTTTCAGGGTCGGCGTGTTGTGTGACAACACTGAAATTTTCTGGAGTTAATATTCCAGCTCGCTGTAATACACAAAGCACTGTGCTCAAATCTATAGGGTTGGAATGTTGTTCGACACTATTGAAATTTTCTTGGCTTAAAATTCTCGCTTCTTGTAAATAATAAAGTGCGGGAGCCAAGCCTCCAAGGTTGCCATGTTGTGTTACAACACTGAAATTTTCTGGAATTAATATTCCAGCTCGCTGTAATGAAGGATGCGCAGGCGCTAAGTCATTGATATGATTTTCTTGATTTTGATAGAAATTATTAAACATATTTGACCCCAAGCTTTATTATGTTCGATATTTTATCATGATGTTTTTCCTTTATCCACACCCACTACTCATCAATAAACATAACTAACTGAAAATTTAAATGATAAATTTAAGCGAGATCACACAGTTAGATGAACACTCTCTTACAATGAAAGCCTAGTTGATTCCTCAAGATCAAAACGCACGTGAGTTTTATTTTCTGGCGTCAAAATTTC
>JAOATK010000027.1 GCA_030158115.1 Legionella sp. | reverse complement strand
CTTTGCGAGCCGCAGGCGAAGCAATCCAGGGGTATGAAGCACCAACCTAAATGTTGACTATGCTCTTATAATTATTCTATTCAAAGGTGGCTCGAGAAAAAAGAAATTAACCCTAATTGAAAGTATAAATCCACGGTGGTTAGATCTTTATAAAACGTTATTGTAAATGGGATGCTCTGTGCCTCGAACTCCTGGATTGCTTCGCCTGCGGCTCGCAAAGACGTTTCGTAAACAAATACAAAGCCGACGTTAATGAAGGTTAAATAAATTAAAACTCATGAAAAATTCCTAAATTTGAGCTATGCTTCACATTTTGAATCTGGGAGTTTTTTATGAAAGTAGGTCATGACAGTTTATCAACAAAACGTCAACTTGATGTAGAAGGGAAAACCTATCATTATTACAGCCTTAAAGAAGCTGAGAGCAATCATTTAAAAGGGATCAGCCGTCTTCCCTACTCGCTCAAAGTGCTTCTTGAAAATTTATTGCGTTTTGAAGACAATAAAACCGTCACCACCAAAGACATTGAAGCGATTGCTCATTGGCTTCATACAAAAACTTCACAACATGAAATTGCCTTTAGACCGGCTCGTGTCCTCATGCAAGATTTTACTGGGGTTCCTGCTGTAGTTGATTTAGCCGCTATGCGAGATGCTCTTGAAGCCCTGGGTGGTAATCCTGATAAAATTTCTCCCTTATCCCCTGTTGATTTAGTCATTGATCACTCGGTGATGGTTGATAAATTTGGGACTAAGGATTCATTAGAAGTAAATACCGAAATTGAAATGGAACGTAACAACGAACGCTATGAATTTTTACGTTGGGGACAAAAAGCATTTGATAACTTCCAAGTTGTCCCCCCAGGTACCGGAATTTGTCACCAAGTTAATTTAGAGTATTTAGGAAAAACGGTTTGGACTAGTAATGATGACGGTCATTTATATGCCTACCCAGACACTCTAGTAGGAACAGACTCTCATACAACCATGATTAATGGCTTAGGCGTTTTAGGCTGGGGTGTTGGCGGTATTGAAGCAGAAGCTGCAATGCTGGGCCAGCCCGTATCAATGTTAATTCCCGAGGTCGTTGGCTTTAAATTATCTGGAAAAATGAAAGAAGGAATAACGGCAACCGATTTAGTTCTTACCGTTACTCAAATGCTTCGCAAAAAAGGAGTTGTAGGTAAGTTTGTTGAGTTTTATGGCCCAGGATTGAATGATTTACCCCTTGCCGATAGAGCGACTATTTCTAACATGGCCCCAGAATATGGAGCAACCTGTGGATTCTTCCCAGTAGATAAAGAAACCATTCGTTACCTTGAATTAACAGGACGCGACAAACACACGATTGCCCTAGTTGAAGCTTACGCCAAAGCTCAAGGCATGTGGTATGACAAAGACAGTGAAGACCCTATTTTTACAGATACTCTGGAACTTGATTTAAACACCATACAACCTTCACTTGCAGGCCCTAAACGCCCACAAGATAAAGTCACTCTAGACACACTTCCTGTTGAGTTTTCAGCTTTTTTAAAGGAAACAGGCAAGGAAGAGGAAAAAAACACTTCCTACCCGGTTAAACACCATGATTTTGAAATGAAACATGGTCACGTAGTTATTGCAGCAATCACCAGTTGTACTAACACCTCAAACCCTAGCGTATTAATGGCAGCGGGTCTTGTGGCTAAAAAAGCTATTGAAAAAGGGCTGCAACGTAAACCTTGGGTTAAATCTTCCTTAGCTCCTGGTTCTAAAGTTGTCACCGATTATCTAAAACATACAGGTCTTCAATCCTATTTAGATCAATTAGGCTTTAACCTAGTAGGTTATGGTTGCACTACTTGTATCGGTAATTCAGGCCCTCTTCCTGATGCTATTTCTCATACCATTAGCGACAATGATCTCGTGGTGTCTGCTGTATTATCCGGAAACCGTAATTTTGAAGGCCGCGTGCATCCTCAAGTCAGAGCCAACTGGTTAGCCTCTCCTCCCTTGGTAGTTGCTTATGCTCTATTAGGAACCACCTGTTCGGATTTAGGAAAAGAGCCTTTAGGCAAAGATAAGCAAGGCAATGATGTTTACCTTAAAGATATTTGGCCAACCAATGCAGAAATTGCAGCAGAAGTAGCTAAAGTTACTGGTGGAATGTTCCGTAAAGAATATGCAGAAGTATTTCTCGGCGACGCACATTGGCAATCTATCAAAACCAGCACTGGAAAAACCTATGAATGGAATGCTGATTCAACCTATATTCAACATCCCCCATTCTTTGAAAATTTAAAAGCAAAACCTGATGCGATTAAACCAGTTAAGCAAGCCTATGTGTTGGCGCTATTTGGTGATTCAATTACCACTGACCATATTTCTCCCGCAGGTTCCATTAAAGCAAGCTCCCCTGCTGGTCTTTATTTAAAATCTAAAGGCGTGAGTGAGAAGGATTTTAATTCCTATGGTTCACGACGCGGTAATCATGAAGTGATGATGCGAGGGACTTTTGCCAATATTCGTATCCGTAACGAAATGACTCATGGCCAAGAAGGCGGAATCACACGTTATATTCCTACGGGCGAAATCATGCCTATTTATGATGCATCAATGCTCTATCAGCAACATCATCATGATTTAGTAGTAATTGCAGGAAAAGAATACGGTACCGGTTCCTCAAGAGACTGGGCTGCAAAAGGAACAAATCTTCTAGGGGTCAAAGCAGTGATTACTGAAAGCTTTGAACGCATTCATCGCTCTAACTTAATTGGCATGGGTGTTTTACCTTTACAGTTCTCTGAAGGCATGACGCGTAAGACCTTGGATTTAAAAGGAGATGAGCGCATCAGTATTGATATTTCTGATTCATTAACGCCAGCATCTATGGTCTCAGTGACTATTGAACGCGCTGATGGCTCTATAAAGCACATCAAAGCGCTTTGCCGTATCGATACAGCTGATGAATTAAATTATTATAAAAATGGTGGGATTTTACAGTATGTATTAAGAAATTTAAGTGGCGATAATAAGCACTGATTTTTTAATTTAAACTCTCCTGGTGCTGTAGTCTATATACAGCATCAGGAAATCATCTTTGTTAGATCTCAACTCGACCTACTTTTTAAGCTGTATTTCCTTAACCTAATGGTAGTGAAAAATTACCACAGCCTACTTTTGTTCATATTTTCGCCATAAAAAAATGGGGTAAGCATTGTTTTCATTCCAGCCTAAATGCTATACTCGTCGACCGCTTATTGACTGTGAATTCAAACTGGTTTACGAGCAAGCTCTAAAATCATAGAAACATTTTCACTGATACTGTAGATAGTAAGGATTAATCATGCCTCAACCAAAAAAGGTTTTAAGTGTTTTTTCCTTGGTAATGATTAACGTAATTGCTGTTGATAGCTTACGCACCTTACCAATTAGTGCTAAATTAGGTTTACCTCTAGTATTTTATTATGTTATTGCAGCGGTTGCCTTTTTTATACCTGTGGCGCTTGTAGCAGCAGAGCTGGCTACAGCTTATCCTAATACCGGTGGAATATACGTTTGGGTGAGAGAAGCCTTCGGTAAGCGAGGTGGTTTTATCACCATTTGGCTTCAATGGATTTATAACGTCGTTTGGTACCCTACCATATTAGCTTTTATTGCGGCCACTTTATCTTATTTAATTTCACCTGAATTATCGAATAACAAATTTTATTTATTAGGAACTGTCCTGGCGCTGTTTTGGCTTTTTACTCTCCTGAATTGTTTTGGAATGCGAATATCTAGTATCGTCAGCATTATCGGAGCCACTCTTGGTACTATCTTCCCAATGCTTCTTATTATTTTCCTCGCAATCCTTTGGGCTATATTAGGCAAGCCTATGGCTGTTGATTACCCAGCTGCTTGGTTACCTAGCTTTCAATCACTGGGAGATCTTTCTTTATTTGCGGTTGTTTTATTTGGATTAATCGGCATGGAAATGTCAGCAGTCCATGCAGAAGATGTAAGAAACCCCCAAAAAGACTATCCAAAAGCTTTGTTTTATTCAACCTTCCTTATTATTTCCACTCTTTCATTAGGCTCTTTGGCCATTGTGATTGTAGTTCCTAATGGTAGTCTCAGTGTGGTTTCTGGCCTTATTGATGCTTATGCTGTGTTTTTTAAAGCATACCACATGCCTTGGATGACCCCTGTTATTGCTGTATTTATTATTTTAGGCGGATTAAGTGGGATGTCAGCCTGGATTATTGGCCCAACCAAGGGATTATTGGTTTCAGCACGTGACGGGTCACTGCCTGCGCGTTTTGCCTATACTAACAAGTATGGTGCCCCAACGACGATTCTTTTTACTCAAGCAATTATTGTCTCTATTTTAAGTAGTGCATTTATATTATTTCCAACTATCAATGCTGCTTATTTAATTTTGAGTGACCTAAGTGCTTTAATGGCTTTGTTAGTCTATATTATTATGTTTTCTGCTGCCATTAAACTAAGATACAGAAAGTCAGACCATCCTCGCGGCTATGTTATCCCTGGTGGCAATAAAATGATGTGGCTTGTCTCAGTAACAGGTATTTTATGTTGTGCCGGTGCCATGGTCATCGGATTTGCACCACCATCACAAATTCCTGTAGGGAATGTATTTATTTTTGAATCATTTCTTATTGGGGGTTTGATACTATTTGCATTAATTCCTTGGCTTCTTGCTAAGCGACATTAGAAAAAAACCTCTCCCGCCAAACGGGAGAAGGTAAAATCTTTTAAAAATCCTCTTACAGTTCAATATAAAAATAAAAATTTTATATTGAACTGTAAGAGGTTAATAGTGATTTTTTTAATTTCGCTTCTGATACAGGCTCCCCCTTATTAAAAAATGCAAAGGGTGCTAATTTAGATTCTTTTGCAGGCGCGGCATCTAGCGATAATGGAGATGGAAGTACCTTAAGAGCTGCTATGCATTGATCTATAGAAAAACGCTGCGCTAGCTTTTCACTCATCATACCTTGAAGCATCTCTTTAATCACATGACGTACATTTTCATCCGAAACTTCTGGCAAACGAGCAAATAAGCTATCAAGATTTATATTTTTTGCATTAATATAGAGTTGCCAATCCGTGTAAATAGGATCATAACTGGTTAAATCGATGTCCCACAAAAGGGCTAAAATTCTTCCCATTGAAAAAACATCTGCTTTTGCAGTGAGCTTTTCTTTTCTAAATATTTCTGGCGCACTAAAATGCGTAACGCCAAGCAATACATCTGAATCATCCACGCAGACGCTTAAACCAAAATCAATAATGTGAACCTTTATTGATTTTTGCGTTAAATCCACCAAAATGTTATCTGGTTTTATATCGCAATGAATAATTCCTTTATCACCGACCTGCTCTTTCAATGCTTGTAATAAGGCATGTGTTAAATCAAAGCGCTGTTGAAAGGTTAGCCGCGGATTATCAACTAAATCATCTTGCAGGATATAACCCAAATCCCTACCTTTTAACTTTCGCATGACTGAATAACTAAAACCACTTTGAAAAACAGGTTCTTTAACAGATAAATACGGCACAAAACGATTAATAAACGCGTATTCTCTAGCAACATCCATCAGATCATTCTGTTGTTTTTTGACTACACGAGCCTTATCTTTGTGAGAACCTGCCCGCTTAAATCTTGATGATGCATCAGGCTCTATAACTAGTGTACCTACAATGTCATAAACAAGGCCAAAACCTCCCTCACCAATAAGATCAGTACTAACAAATTCATAACGAACACCCTCTGCGGTTTTTCGTTTACGTTGTATTACAAGATAAGGAAATTGAAATAGACTACCATCTTCAAAATGATAGTCTGTGTTATTTTCCCAAATATGGAACCCTAATTGAGTTTGATCGTGAAAAAATTTAACTAATTGCTTTGCGTCATCCTTGGACAACGATTCTGGATCAAGTATTTTTGGCATGAGACACTCCATTTATGTAATGGCGTAAAATATACTGTATTTTATTTTTAAATTTACCAAGTGTTCCCGGATTACGTATCTTGCGCATAATTAGTCATGGGCTACGTCCTGCTGTCGTCCAGTTTAGAATTTTTTGTAGGTTGGCTCCTGTCCTAACAAGGCCCTTAAATCAAGCTTAGACTCGATTTTGGGTCTGGACCCAACCTACTTTTTAAGTGGTATTTCCTTAACTTAATGGCAGTGGGAATACGTGTCTCAGTTATTCACCCACATTGTCATGAAATCATCTACCTTCATCTCAGCAAGGGTATTTGTATCACTCATTGCTTGTGTAATTTGTGCTACACGATCGGCAGAAAACTGCGTGCTCAAATTCTTTTTGAATTTAGACAATAAAACAGGAATACCTTCTTCACGTCGTCGTCTGTGTCCAATGGGATACTCTACTGTCACTAATTCACTTTTGCTACCATCTTTAAAAGTTAGTTGGATACTGTTTGCAATAGATCGCTTTTCTGGATCATGATATTCCTGAGAGAATCGTTCATTTTCTGTCACCTGCATTTTTGCACGCAATGAGTCGATTCGGGGATCACAGGCCACATCATTTTCATAGTGTTCTGCAGTTAAATCACCAAATAAGAGCCCTATAGCAACCATATATTGTAAACAATGATCGCGATCAGCTGGATTATGTAACGCGCCTTTCTTGCTAATAATTCTAATCGCAGATTCGTGAGTCACTAATTCAATCGTTGCAATGTCATCAAATCTTAATGCGACTAGTGGATGTAATCTAACAGCACATTCAACCGCTGTTTGAGCATGAAACTCAGCAGGGTAAGATAATTTAAATAAAATATTTTCCATGACATAACTGCCATAGGGACGTTGAAATTTAAATGGTTTTTTACCAAATAAGACATCATAAAAACCCCAAGTCGGCACACTTAAAGCGCTGGGATAACCCATTTCACCGCGTTTAGCAATTAACGCTAAACGCACTGCTCTAGAAGTCGCATCACCTGCAGCCCAAGATTTACGAGAACCCGCATTGGGAGCATGCCTATAGGTTCTTAAACTTTGACCATCAACAAATACTTGAGATAAAGTACGTAGCATCATGTCTTTGTCGGCACCAAACAACAGTGCAGCAACAGCAGCACTTGCAATTTTCACTAAAATAACATGATCTAATCCCATGCGATTAAAACTATTTTCCAGTGCTAAACAGCCCTGAATTTCGTGCGCTTTAATCATGGCAGTAAGAACTTCTTGCATCACTATAGGCTTTTTTCCAGAGGCACAATTTTGACGACACATATAATCCGCCACCGCAAGAATCGCTCCTAAATTATCCGAAGGATGACCCCACTCTGCAGCCAACCATGTGTCATTAAAATCAAGCCAACGAATCATCGTCCCAATATTAAAAGCTGCCTGAACAGGATCTAGTTCATAGGTGGTTCCTGGAACACGTGCCCCCCCTGCTAACACTGCGCCAGGGACAATAGGGCCCATTAACTTAGTACATTCTTTAAAATTAAGCGCTAAAATACCGCAGCCCAGTGTATCCATTAAACACAGGCGAGCTGTTTCATAAGCTAAAACACTGTCAATTTTTTTACTTAATACATAATCAGCAATATCAATAATTACCTGATCATAATCAGGTTTAATATTATCTTCTACATAATGGTGCATATTAACCTCTTGTTCTAATAGCTGGGAATTCACGGGGTTCAGGACCAATATATTCAGATGTTGGTCGAATTAGTTTGTTATTTGCTCTTTGTTCAAATACATGAGCAGCCCAGCCTGTAATGCGTGACATAACAAAAATAGGAGTGAATAAAAAGGTAGGGATACCACAATAGTGGTACGCAGAAGCGCTATAGAAATCAAGATTAGGGAATAATTTCTTTTCAACCCACATGACCTCTTCGATACGTTCTGAAATATTATATAAAAGAAGATCCTCTTTTTCTTCACCTAAACGAAAGGACCATTTTTTAATAATATCCGATCGCGGATCATTAGTGGTATATACTCGATGACCAAAACCCATAATTTTATCTTTATTAAGCAGCATTTTTTTTAAGCCAGCCTCAGCCTCATCAGGGCTTTTAAAACGCTCTATAAGCTCCATTGCCGCTTCATTGGCACCACCATGCAAAGGGCCACGTAACGTCCCTATACCACTAGTGATAGCTGAATAAAAATCAGAAAGAGTACCCGCGGTCACGCGTGCAGCAAAAGTAGAGGCATTAAATTCATGCTCTGCATATAAAATTAAAGAAACATTCATCATCTCTGTTTCAAGCTGACTCGGCTTGCGACCATGCAATAATTTAAGGAAGTGCCCACCGGTTGTCTCTTCATCACTTAAACCCGATATCTCTTTATTCTCAAAATGATAGGCATACCAATAACACATCATGCCTGGAAATAAAGCCAATAAACGATCTGCAATTTGATGTTCTTCAGAAAAATTTTTTTCAGGCTCAATGGTTCCAAGAAAAGAACAGCCAGTTCTTAAAACATCCATCGGATGAGTATTTTTAGGAATGAGTTTTAATACTGTTTTTAAGCTCGCTGGTATGCTTCTAAGGCTTATCAATTTATTAACATAGATGTCCAATTCTTTTTGAGTTGGCAATTTACCATAAAGTAATAAGTAGGCTACTTCTTCGAAAGAGGCCTGAGCTGCTAGATCATCAATTGAATAGCCTCTGTAGTTTAAGCCTTTCCCTGCTAATCCAACGGTAGCAATTGCTGACTCACCTGCAATAACACCGGCTAAACCTCCACTTTTAACACTCATTGCCCTATTCCTCCATTAATTGATCTAACTTTTGTTCGTAAAGATGATAGCCAAGGACTCCGTATAATTCCTCACGAGTTTGCATTGCTTGTAGCATTGATTCTTGAGTGCCTGTATTAATAATCGCTTGATAAGTATTTAAAGCAGCTTGAGACATCGCTCTAAAAGCACTTAAAGGATATAAAATTAAAGAAACACCTACTGTTTTAAGGGCTTCACGAGTAAATAAAGGCGTTTGACCAAATTCCGTAATATTAGCCAATATAGGCACATCTATTGCCTGAGCAAATAGTTGATAGTCTTCAAGACGAGTCATCGCTTCTGGAAATATCATGTCTGCGCCTAACTCCACGCAAAGCAATGCGCGATCAATTGCGGCATTCATTCCTTCTACCGCATAGGCATCCGTCCTGGCCATAATAACAAAATCAGGATCTTGACGTGCATCGACCGCTGCTTTAATGCGATCGCCCATCTCTTTAATGGATACAATGGCTTTATTAGGTCTATGACCACAACGCTTTGCGAGAACTTGATCTTCAATATGAATAGCTGCTACGCCAGTTTTTTCCATAAGTTTCACAGTTCGTGCAATATTGAATGCATGTCCCCACCCTGTGTCTACATCAACCAGCAGAGGCAAATTGCAGGCCTCTGTAATGCGACGTGCATCCTCTAGAACCTGCGATAAATTAGTCATCCCTAGATCCGGCAAACCATAAGAAGCATTAGCTACTCCTGCACCAGAAAGATAAAGGGCTTGAGCACCAGCGGTTTGGGCCAACATAGCAGAATAGGCATTAATCGTTCCTAAAACCTGTAGGGGTTTATTTTCTTTGACTGCTTGTTTAAATGCCTTTCCCATAGAATGAATCATTCACTATCGCTCCTTGATCTTGAAGGATATTATTATGCGATATCTTAAGGAATTTTAATATGACCTCGAATTATATTTTTACGTAAAAAGCGAGCCGGAGATAGTGCTTGTGTTAAAGCTCGAGGTAAAAGACTTATTTGATTATTAATAAGCGACGCTAAGTATTCTGCACTTAAAGGAATGGTTGTAAGACCACGAGAACCAAAACCAGCAAAGGCATAAAGTCCAGGATAATAAGGTGCTTCTTGATTTATCCAACGCTTAGAATCACTGCGTAATCCTGCGTATAAATTAAGAAAGTCAGATTCCAAAGCTACTGCACCAACCACAGGCAAATAATCTGGGGTTGTAGCCCTGACTCCAGCCCAATGACTAACGATGTCATTTGACCACGACGTATGAGGCCCCAACTGTCTTAATTTAGCGATATTTAGAAGGTCATCTTCTGCTTTGATCGTGAAATCAGCTGTTTTTAATTCATAGGTCGCACCCAACAAATGAATACCATTTACCGCAGGTAGCACATGCCCCTCATCACAAAGAGGAATTTTCAAGGCCATGCTTTCCCTTGTAGCGTCGATTGCTGTCATCTGACCACGAATTGGTTTTATGGGTAGGGACTGGGTTTGGTTAAATGAGGTGATTTTATTCCCATTTGCTAAAACAACGACCTCTGCCTGCCACTCATTCACATGCCAACATTTATCAAAGAATAACTCTTTAACAGCAGTATTAGTAATTAAAGAAATTCCTTCTGTATTCGCTAGGAACTGGCATAATTGTGGCGAATTAATCCACCCTGATAAAGGAATAAATAGGCCTGGATGCTGTAGCGGTAAGCCCGCTAATAAAGACGCCTCGTTTTCATCGACTAAGGTACCTAATTTAGGATAATGAGTGAGCCAATTGGCCAATTGATGTTGCGCCAATTGCTCTTTTTCATTGGATGCAAGCAGCAAAGCACCATGAAGCTCGCCAATTGGATTGTGCTTTAAAATGTCTTGATAAACACGAGCTGAGTATAAAAAAGCAGAAAGCAAAAACTGTGTTAGTGGTGAGTTATACGCTGACAACTTTGGAAATAAAACCGCTTGTTGATTAGCAGAGGCACCTTGCCCTACTTCATTTAATTCATCAATTAAAGTGACTTTCCATCCTTTCTTTGCTAAAGAATAAGCAATAAAACACCCAGCTAAACCCGCACCAACTACAATTGCAGATTTCTTCTGAGTAAGTAATGGCTTACCCAAATGCCAAGGGGTATGGTGATGAACCATGTTTTGCAATAAGGTGTCGTCTCGGCAGCCAGTAATCATATGTCGTTTGGGCCCAAAACCTTTTCTTTTTTCAACAATAAATCCATTTTGTTTTAAAGAGTTCTTTACCTGTGCGGCAGCAGTATAGGTTGCCAGCGTAGTTCCCTTTTTTGAGAGCAGAGCAATGATTTGAATCAACTCATCAGACCACATGCTTTTATTTTTTTGGGGAGCAAAACCATCAAGAAACCAAGCATCGACAAATGCACCACGCAATTTTTTTTCAAGCGGTGAATCCCCACAAATTAACAATTGCTCATAACAAATTAACGCATCCCCAAGCATTAAGGTAAGCGTGATTCGTCCTTCACAAAATGACATATAGTGATAGCCTGGTGTTAAAGTCGGATAATGCGCTATGAGCATCTGAGCTTGTTTTTCTAGCTGAGGCCAGGCCTTTAACGATTGAGTTAAATCATCAAGGGTCAAAGGATATTTTTCACAGGAAATAAAATGCAAACAAGATGTCTTGGGTGCATGCCTCTCCCAAAGAGACCAACTTAAAAGAAAGTTTAAACCCGTACCAAAACCTGTTTCAGCAATCGTAAATAAGGCCTGTGCCTCTAACAATTGCCAGCGATGAATTAAATCATTACCTTCAATAAACACATGACGGCTTTGTTCTATTCCACTAGCAAAAGAATGGTAAACATCATCGTATTTAATTGAAAATGGCAAACCTTGATACCAATTAAGGTCTGCCGTCTGAATGGGTACAAAAAGATTACTCAAATACAGCTACTCGCTCATTAATTGCCACTTCAGTTTGATCTGGAGGGGTGTCCGATTTATGATCTGAAATTAAAGCTTTCAATTTAGGTGTTAAAGCAAAAAGAGCTACTGATGAGACTACGGCAAATAAACCAAGTATTAAAAATACATGGCTATAACCGGCATTAGTAACTAAGGGTAAAATACTAGACTGTCCTTCCGTCATCCAATTTGAGCTATAGCTGGACATGGTGCCCCCGATGCCCGAGGCCAACATCCACATCCCCATCATCATCCCTTGCAATGAGGTAGGTGCCAAATAGCCAATCATTGCGTAACCAATTGGAGAGATTAAAAGCTCTCCAATACTTTGTAAGATATAACAAAGAATAACCCAAGATGGACTCACCAAGCCTACATCATTTGCATAGGCAATTCCTATGGGAAGAATAATAAAAGCAACACCAATACTTAGTAAAGCAAGCGCAAACTGAGTAGGAATATTGACTTGAACCCCTTTGCTGCGGATCTTATGTAAGAACATACCTAATAAAGGCCCACCAATGACTATCGAAATCGTATTAATATTTTGAAACCATTGCGGAGGAATAATCCAACCTGCGTATTCTCGTTGAACATTATGATCAATGAACACTGTCAATCCCATCGGTGCCAGGTGATAAAGCATCCAAAAAATTGTTCCAATGACCATCAAAATAGAAAAAGCTATCATTTTATCTTTTGCAATTTTTGTAGGTTGTTGTTTTGCAAGATAAAGAATGACTCCTAACATTCCAATACCAGTCGCTAACACTAGCTTTTTAGCCCAATCAGCATTCTGGAGAATTTGACTTAATGCAATAGGAATCATAGCAACTAAGACCATACCTAAAAAGACAGATTTTCTCTGGTCCGCTTTATTTTTTTGTGAGAATTTTGTTTCTTGGTCGGCTAATTGCTCCCAGCAATACCAACAAATTATCAAAGCAATCAAGTTCCCCACACTACTTAACAAAAATAAACGTTCATAATTTTGCGTTAGTTGAAAAAATCCACTCAAGGTAAAACCAACAAAAAAACCGATATTCATACCCGTATAATTCATTATAAATGCGGTTTCTCGCCGACTATCCTCCGGCTTAAAACGTTGGGTTAACATGCAATTGATACAGGTGACATTTAAACCAGACCCTGTCAGAAAAGCGGCTAAACCATAATAAAGAAATGACACATCCCCTAAAGATAATAAAATACAACCAATGATTTGGGAGATCATGCCCACACAAAATAGAGCACGATTAGAAAGTAAACGCCCACCCCATAAACCGCCTAGAAGATGTAACCCATAATTAAAGGCAACAAAAACACCCATAACACTATTGGCAGTGGCAACGGAAACACCCAATTTATTTTTCATGTATAAAACTAAGGTGGAATAGAGAACACTAAAACTTAAAGTGGAAACTATCTGTATCGAAAAGAGAGGAAAACTCCCTTGTGGCATTGAACTGACAAATTCTTTTTTTCTAGACAATATCGACATATTACGCGTCCGCTTAGTTCAACCTAACGACAAATATGACATGGGGAAAAAAGACTGTCTAGTGTTTTATAGATTATTTCTTTGATGTAGAAGTAGCCCTTTTTAAGAATCTAAAAGGGCTACAAAATGATTAGCGCACTAAAACATATTGGCCATGTTGGAGTTTGTAAGTATGTCCATTGCGATACATAACATTTTTGTTATTATAATGGGTTACTGTTTTACCAGTAACTAAATCCATACCTCCACCAAGAACAGTGGTTACCCCAGTGCCTACCGTTTTACCTACTGTTGCGCCAGTAGTAGCCACGTAGTGAACTCCTCTTCCTACGGTATTGTTGCTAAATTGACTGGTTTTATTCATACCATCGTTCATCGTATTACAACCAACCAAACTTAACGACATCAGTACAGAACAGCCTATTATTAATGTTTTCATTTTGATCTCCATAATAACCAATGACTACAATATAAACTTATAGCATATTATTTAGGCTTATCAAGTTGGTTGGAGAAAATTTTATAATTAGTATCGACTATGCTATGGATGACTGATGAGGCACGGCTAGTTAAAAAATTATCAAAATGTTCCGTTTCTCAGAAAACTAATTATAAATTTCTTAGTCTCTGAGTTATTCATAATAAATGTATGCGTTGAATTTACCTCAACCATTGCAATTTGACTTTTTAAAATAGCTGATGAAGGCGGTACTTTTGCATCAAAACGCCCTGCTATAATACCCATTTTAATTTTAGGGATTGGAACATGATGAACATAAGCAGTCTGCTCCGAACTTAATTCGCCTAAAGGCTTAATCAATAAAGTAATTACCGGAAACATCTGGGTAGATAACTTAGCCAAATAAGAACCCTGATTAGGGGGCGCGAGCATGATTAATGCCCCGATACTCTCTAATTGTTTATCAGACAATTGGGCCACGGCCTCTCGAGTAATAATGCCTCCCATACTATGGGTAATAAAATTAATTTTCACCCCTGGATTCTTCTTAATTAAATCAACAATATACTCATGCAAATAGACACCATGTCCTTTAATCGTATATTTTGGTGAGGGATAACTATATGTATAGACCTTATAACCTTGCTTAGTTAAATAAAATTTTAAAGGGTACATGCTCAACGTAGTCCGCATTAATCCATGGATTAATACGACGATTTCAGAACGATTTGGTGTTGATATGGGTTGTGCAAAAGCAGATGGCATTATTTGGATAAATAGCACTAACATCCAAGATAGAATGAATTTTCTATTTAAGGCTATTTTATCCATTTTTTCTCTCTCTTATTCATTCCCTAACAGCGTATTATGAAATAAATAATACGCTGAAGTAAAATAGATGCAGTAATTTATTTGAGTATGATACTCTGGATATCCTGCACTTATATAAGGAAATATTATGTATTTTAAGATTAGAAATACTCTGGGGCCCTTACTGCTTATTGTCTGCTGCCCTATCTTTGTCATGTTAATGTGGTATACCAATACTGAGCTCAAGGGATCATTATCTGCTTTATGGGCTCTTATCATTCAAGATGGTTTTTTCAATACAACCTATACCATTTGGCAACCCTATTTTTTTGGATCAGCAACTGCATGGAAAATTATTTTTACCTTTATCGTATTTGAACTGGCCTTAATGCGAATACTTCCAGGGAAAAAATTCAATGGTCCCATTACGCCCAAAGGAAATATTCCTGTTTATAAAGAAAATGGACCCTTAGCATTTATTACGACTGTTGCGGTCTTTTGCATTGCCAGCTTTGGATTAAATTTATTTTCAGCCAGTATTCTCTATGATAATTTAGGCGCGCTTTTTGGTGCACTCAATTTATTCAGCTTGCTGTTTTGCGTTGGCTTATATCTTAAGGGGCGTTTTTTACCTTCAACTACGGACTCAGGCATCACTAACAACATGATATTTGATTACTATTGGGGAACAGAACTTTATCCCCAGGTATTTGGATGGAGCATAAAGAAATTTATTACTTGTCGTTTTGGCATGATGAGCTGGGGGCTCTTTCTTATTTCTTATTGTGCAAAACAGAGTGAAATGGATGGCCTATCCAATTCCATGGTTATTTCTGTAGCATTACAATTTTTATATCTTGGCAAATTTTACCTGTGGGAAAAAGGTTATTTGCGTTCGTTAGATATCATGCATGATCGCGCTGGGTTTTATATTTGCTGGGGTTGTTTAGTTTGGGTTCCTTGCATCTATACCTCTCCAAGCATGTATCTTGTTTTGCACCCTATTCATTTAAGTTTTGGTTTAGCCGCTTTATTTTTAATCTTAGGTTCAGCAAGCATTATCATCAATTACCTTGCAGACAAACAGCGATTAATCACACGTGCGACTGATGGGGCATGTAAAGTTTGGGGCAAAAAACCTGTGACGATCTTAGCTCATTATGAAACAACCCAAGGGGATAAAAAACAATCTTTATTGCTAGCCTCTGGTTGGTGGGGAATTGCACGTCATTTTCATTATATCCCTGAGCTTGCGGGCACATTTTTCTGGTCAGTGCCAGCCTTGTTTGAGAACTTCTCGCCTTATTTTTATTTTTGCTTTTTAACTGTTTTATTAGTTGACCGCGCATTTCGAGATGATCGCCGATGCTCTGCCAAATATGGTCAATATTGGAACAAATACTGCCAGCTTGTACCTTATAAAATAGTTCCATTTCTAGTGTAGAGTAGCCTAAATGCAGCGATAGTCAGTGGTACGGAGTTCCCAGATTATGCTATCGCTGCACCCAAGCTATTATTATATCTTACGTTGTAACCCAGATGCTGCCAGGATCTTTGTTGAAATTTCCTCTATCGAATACTTGGTTGAATTGATGTAGGGAATTTTTTCTTTTTGATACATCGCTTCAACCTCATTCACTTCTAAACGACATTGCTCCGCAGAAGCATATTTGCTATGAGGTCTTCGTTCTGATCTAATTTGTTGTAATCGAGGAACATCAATCGTTAAACCAAACAATTTTTCTTTATACGGTTTTAATACCTCAGGCAACTGAAAACCCACTATTTCTTCCTCCGTAAAGGGGTAGTTTGCAGCTAAAATCCCATATTGTAAGGCCATGTACAAACAACTAGGTGTTTTTCCACACCGTGATACACCTATCAATATAATATCTGCTTTTTCATAACCGCGCGTTTTAAGACCATCATCATGAGTTAGAGCAAAGTCTATGGCTTCTAACCGATGCAAATAAAGTTTATTGTTAACCACACCATGAGTTCTACCTACAGTGTAAGATGATTTTTCCTTAAGCTCTTCTTCGAGGGGACCAATAAAAGTATTAAATAAATCATATAACGAAGCATTCGCCTTTTGAAAATAGTTTCTTATTACCGGATTAACTAAGGTCATGAATACAAGGGGCTTTACACCTTCCTTTTCATAGGCTTTGTTAATTTGTAAGACAACCTTTTCAGCTTTTTCAATCGAATCAATATAAGGGATAGTAAGACGTTCAAAGGGAATGTTTTCAAATTGAGTAATTAAGCTATTTCCCAAAGTTTCTGCGGTAATTCCTGTGCCGTCTGAAAGCATAAAAACATAGCGTTTCATAGAGATGCCTTAAAGTCATGAGGAGTCGTTATTCATTCTAAAATGAATTGTTATGCAAGTGTACATATTTCTAGGCATCTGCTATCTTAAATTAAGGATTAATAAAATTTAATAAGGTTTTTCATGGAATACGATAGACTAAGCAGTGATAACAAAATTTTTTTCTTTGGGATTTTTTGTTTAGTCCTTTGTTTAGGATTTGTGCTTTTTAGCTTGTATATTTTGCCTTATATGATCTGGAATTTACATTATGATATACCGGCAGTCATTTTAAATTTATTAGCAAAACTTGTAGATGATTATCATTATACGTCAACAAGCAGCAAGATCATGGTATGGCTGCTATTTATTGTACCCGGCCTTATTTCCGGATTTATTTCTTATCTTGTTTCTCATTACATCGATTCACAAAACGGTCTTGAGCCGCCCATTGAAGAGCAAGAAAAATTAGATCATGCTCAGATAAAAAAAGAGATTAAAGAGTCTGCTAATTTAGGTTTAAAAATTCTAAGTTTAATGATTGGAGTCGTTCTTATTATTTTTTTCATAGAATATCTTCTCAAACTAGTCTAGTCATGACAGGAGTACTATATGTTTACACGATGGAAAATAAAACGAATCGTTAAAAAATTAAAGGCTCTTCAGGCAAATCGGGTGAATAATCAACCTGATGATGAGGTATTAAAAAAAGAGATTGCCTATTATTTTGAATTAGCTGCAATATATAAACGCATAAAATGCCATAAAAAATTCCCTTATGCACCGATTATGCATGATGAATGTCTAAGAGCTGCAGCAGCTCTAGATGATGTACAAGCGAATTATCAAATAGGATTAGACACGCTTGAAGAAGCTAAATTCAGAGACAATCTGGAGAGGGAAGGTGTTTTTAAAAGCGAGTTGAATGCTAATAAATCCAAGCAACTTTATGAAGAAGCACATGCTTACCTATCCGTTGCAATGGCTCGCGGGCATATTCTTGCCAAGCGATTAAAAGGTCTTGCTTATATTAATGGCTGGGGATTAGATGCTGATCAAAAAGCTGGATTTGAATTGGTGATGGAAAGCATCGAGCAAGAAGGTTCTTGGGATCGCGTACCGCAAATATTTGCATCCATCGGTCTTAATAAACCCGAGTTTTTTGCAGCCATTGTACAACGTAAAAAACCTGCTGAGTAATAACCCTGGTTGAACCGAAGCGTAATCTGGGAATTCAGTGCCACTGATCCCGGATTACGCTTCGCTGCAACCAAGCTACAGTGCCTCGAAAATTGCTGCAGCACCCATTCCTGTCCCGATACACATGGTTACCATACCATATCGCCCTTTGATGCGTTTTAAACCATGAAGTAAAGTAGCGGTTCTTATTGTTCCTGTAGCACCCAGCGGATGACCCAAGGCAATCGCACCACCTAATGGATTTACTTTCTCGGAAGGAATATTTAACTCTTTAATGACCGCCAAGGCTTGTGCAGCAAAAGCTTCATTCAGCTCTATCCACTCTAATTGATCCAACCTAAGGCCTGCACGTTTTAAAGCAACAGGAATCGCTTTAATCGGACCTATTCCCATAATCTCGGGTGGAACGCCTTCTACTGCATAGCTTAATAGGCGCCCCATTGGCTTTAAATTATATTTTTTTAGTGCTTCTTCACTAGCCAATAAAGCGATACCCGCACCATCGCTAGTTTGAGAACTATTTCCCGCGGTAACGGAACCTCCTGCAGCAAAAACCGGCTTTAACCTCGAAATAGCCTCATAAGAAGTATCTGCTCTTGGGCCCTCATCTTCGCTAATTAGCTTTTTCTTAACCAGCGTTGTTAGATTGACTAAATCGGCCTGTCTTATGGTGATTTCAATTGGGCTTATCTCTGCTTTAAAATCACCACGAGCTTGAGCTGCAACTGCTTTTTTATGGCTCTGCGCAGCAAATTCATCTTGCTGCTCTTTACTGATACCCCAACGTTTTGCTACATTTTCAGCCGTTATACCCATGCCATAAGCAATGGCTATGTCTTCATTCTTAAAAATAGAAGGATTAGCAGTGTATTTATTACCACCCAATGGCACCATGGACATGCTTTCCACGCCACCAGCCAAAGCCAATTGCATTTCACCACTGCGAATAGAAGCTGCTGCTGTAGCAATACTTTGCACTCCTGAGGAGCAAAAGCGATTAATTGTCATGGCTGGCACTGATTGAGGTAAGCCTGCAAGTAAGGATGCAATGCGAGCTACGTTCATGCCTTGCTCCGCTTCAGGCATGGCACAACCGATTATCACATCACCAATGGCCTCCCAATCTACTGATTGATTACGATTTACTAACGTTTTGATAGTATGTGCTAATAAATCATCAGGTAAGGTATGTTTAAAAACTCCCCGAGGTGCTTTGCCTACTGGGGAGCGTAATATATCTACTATATATATGTTCATTATTTCAAGTCCTATTTGCCCAAGGGTTTCTTATTAATTGCGTAACGGTTTGCCCGTTTCTAACAAATAGCTAATCCTTGCTTGAGTTAATGGTGTTGATGCCAAAGCAACAAAGGCTTCACGTTCTAGTTTTAACATCCAGGCCTCATCAACCAAGGTTCCCTCATTCAGGTTCCCGCCACAAAGTACCGTGGCTATTTCGGATGCCAGGAAATAATCATGCTGAGAGATAAAACCACCCTCTAACCAGTTAACTAACCCAACTTGTAATCTCGCTTTTCCTTCAATACCTGCTATTTTAAAATGTCTTGGTAAAGGAGGAAGATAATTTTCTGCATTCATTAAGTTAACTTTTGCTAATGCCGCATAAAGTACTTCATCGGCATGCATGACATAGGTATCTGTCTTACGCAAATAACCTAATCTCATGGCATCAGTGGCCGAACCCGCTATTTGTGCCATAGCAATTTGTTGGAAATAATTTTGTAAGGCTGTCATTAAATCAGCATGTGGAGTTTGTGCTGCACGCATGGCCATTTCTTTACAACCACCCCCCGCAGGAAGAAGGCCCACACCTATTTCAACCAAGCCCGGATAAGATTCAAAAGCCGCCACCACTGCATTACAATGCATCATTAATTCACAACCACCACCCAAAGCACGACCTCTTAATGCAGCTACCGTGGGAATACTACTGTATTTTAAAAGCATGACCACGCGTTGGAAATGCGCAATCATCTTCTCGATAGCCTGCATGTTATTGCTTTTCATAAGCTGTAAAACACTGCGTAAATCAGCGCCTGAACTAAAATTATTAGGATCTTGTTGATAGAAAATCATTCCACGACATTGCTGCTCTGCTACCTCTAAGGCTTCTTCGACTCCATCAATTACCGACTGCCCTATGGTATTCGCTTTACTTTTAAAACTTAGAACTGCTACATCATCTTGTAAATGCCATAAACGAACTCCGTCATTTTCATAAATAATGCGGGTTGGATGCACGGTTTCTTTAATGACTTTATCAGGAAAAAATTGACGTTTATAAACAGGCAAATCACTTCGTGGCTGGTATTTATTCTGCTGCGGTGAATAGGCGCCATCTGCCGTATA
Source organism: Legionella sp. (assembly GCA_030158115.1). GTDB lineage: Bacteria > Pseudomonadota > Gammaproteobacteria > Legionellales > Legionellaceae > Legionella. Next base: position 19,419 of record JAOATK010000027.1, on the reverse strand, counting down.
AAACGCTTCAAGATCAAAAAGCCAATTAGGTAGTGCGGCGCTGCTTTGCGATTTCCCATCCTTAATGGATTGATTAATACTCTGTGTCATTTTGGATAAATTAGCTAATTGCCAAGTTTCAAAAGGACCCTCTATCCATCCAAATCCCCAACGAAGCGCTAAATCTACGTCTCTGACATTGTCTGCAATATGTTCCAAATGATAGGCGCAATAATGAAATAAATCTCTGAAGCATGCTGCTAGAAATTGTGCTTGTTTATTCGAAGAAGTAATCAAGGCTTGCATGCGTGCAACAGGGTCTTTGTTGCTCATAATTGTCTTGACCTCATCTGATACCTCGGCCTTTGAAGGACGATAAGTTGCTGATGCGATATCAAATACTTCTATTATTTTACCATTTTTTCTATAAATTCCCTGACCTGATTTTTGTCCTAAATGCCCTTCTTTAATTAATCCAATAAGCCATTTTGGTAATTGGAAACTAGAATGCCAAGGATCATCTTGTAGTTGTTCCTGCATTGTATTGACCACATGTTGCATCGTATCCAAACCCACCACATCCATCGTCCGGCATGTTGCAGATTTTGGTCTGCCTAATAAGGGACCGGTCAGAGCATCGACTTCATCTAATCCGATATTCATAGCAGAAGCATGATGCAAGGTCGCTAATAAAGAAAACACGCCCACGCGATTGGCAATAAAATTAGGTGTATCTTTAGCTCGAACAACCCCCTTTCCTAAATAACTTGTTAACCAACATTCTAAATTATCTACTAATTTTTTATTCGTAGTTTGCGCAGGAATTAATTCTGCAAGATGCATGTAACGTGGCGGATTAAAAAAGTGCACGCCGCAAAAATTCTGCCTATGTTGCTCTGGTAAAACAGAACTTAATGTATTAATGCTCAAACCAGACGTGTTACTGACTAGAATAGTGTGCTCTGCTAAATGTGGTGAAATACGTAGATACAAGGCTTCTTTCCAATCTAAACGTTCAGCAATTGCTTCAATTACTAAATCGCAAGAGGTTAAATCCGCCAAATTTTGTTCATAATTTCGTGCTTGCAATAAAGAACCAGTTTGATTTGTTGCTAAGGGAGCTGGTTTTAACTTGCTTAAATTAGCGATGGCTTTGTCAATTAAGGTGTTTTTGTTCCCTTCTTTTGATGCCAAATCAAACAATAACGTTTCTATGCCTGCATTCACACAGTGCGCTGCAATTTGCGCACCCATAACACCCGCCCCAAGTACTGCAATTTTTTTGATGCAAAAAGGTTTCTGCATTATTTGATCCTTATTATGTCAATCATTAACCCAAATTAAATTTTATCCCTTGCGCTAGAGGTAATTCATCACCCCAGTTGATTGTATTGGTTTGACGCCGCATGTATCCCTTCCATGAATCAGATCCTGACTCACGTCCGCCACCTGTTTCTTTTTCGCCACCAAATGCCCCGCCAATTTCTGCGCCGGACGTACCAATATTAATGTTAGCAATCCCACAGTCGCTTCCGCAGGCACTCAAAAAGTATTCTGCATTTTTTAAGTTTTGCGTGAACAAAGCAGATGACAGCCCTTGCGGGACATCATTATGTAAAGCAATCGCCTCATCGAGTGAGCGATAAGACATGACATATAGAATTGGTGCAAAGGTTTCTTCTTGAACAATATCCCAATCATTCTTGACATGAGAAACTAGTGTAGGTTGTACAAAAAATCCCGGCTGATTCAACGCCTCACCACCAAATACAATGCGACCACCCGCTTCTTTAATTCGAGCAATTGCTTTTTTAAATTGCATCACTGCTTGACTATCAATCAATGGCCCCATTAAATTATTGCTGTCTAGCGGATCACCTATTGTTATTTGCTCATAAGCAGCTCGCATGCGCTCTATTACAAAATCATATTTGGATTCTTGAACAAAGACTCTGCGAGTTGAAGTACATCGTTGACCAGCCGTTCCTACCGCACCAAAAACCAATGCGGGAATTGCCAATTTTAGATCAGCTGATTCATCCAGGATAATTGCATTATTGCCACCTAGCTCTAAAATGGTTTTACCTAAGCGAGCAGCTACTTTAGCTGCAACTTCTTTACCCACGGCAGTAGAGCCTGTAAATGAAATTAATGGTATTCGTTTGTCCTCAAGCATGGCATTCACCACCCCATGATCTGTTGGAATGATTAAACTAAAAATCTCAGGACAAGCATTTTTTTTCAAAACTTGATTACAAAGATGCTGAACTGCTATAGCACATAAAGGCGTCTTTGCAGACGGCTTCCATAAGGTCACATTTCCGCAAATTGCCGCAAGAAAGGCATTCCAAGCCCATACTGCGACTGGAAAATTAAAGGCTGAAATCACGCCTACAATACCATATGGATGCCATTGTTCGTACATTCGATGATAAGGGCGTTCTGAATGCATAGTGTTTCCGTATAACATACGGGATTGGCCTACTGCAAAGTCAGCAATGTCAATCATTTCTTGAACTTCGCCATCACCTTCTTGTTTTGACTTACCCATTTCCAAGGAAACAAGGCTACCTAATCGATCTTTTTGCTCACGCAGTACTTGACCAATTTGTCGGATGATGTCTCCTCGTTTTGGTGCAGGAATCATTCTCCAAGCTTGGGCAGCATTCATGGCGCGCTTCATGACCTGCTCAAAATCATCAAGAGTACAGGTGGCTATCGCAGCAAGTGGCTCCCCATTGGTTGGATTAGACGAGACCAGTGTATGCTTATGTATTTCGCTCTGCCAGCCTTGACCGCTAAAAGCACCTGCATTCACTGAGTTGATGTGTAATGATTTTAATAATTCCATATATAACTCCTAGGCGTAATAGCGACCAAAGCGATTTTCCAAAATCTGGTTTAATTTAAATCTTTCCTGCGGAACAAACCCTTGATACTCACTAGCTTGTTCTAATACTAAATCCATGACAGCGCAAGCGCCTGATGCCGTACTGATTTGGATTGCAGACCACTCCAAACCACAAATAGCGATAGGATAGATTTTTTTCACATAATTCTTTTCTATTAACTCACCCTGCTTTAAACCTTCTACCATCACATAAACAATAACCATATCCTGATATGTTTTAGGCAATGCATTCTCTAAGATACGTTTTAAAGTGGGGCGATCTTGATTTAAGCGTAATTCGTTCATTAAAAATCGCATTTTTTGACAATGACCAGGATAACGGATAGTTTTATAATTCATGGTTTGTACTTTGCCTGCATGCAATTCGGCTAAACTTCCTAAGCCACCCGAAGTATTAAACGCCTCGTATTCACATCCATCAAGTTCTATGGATTCTAATCCCTCCAAAGGAGAAAGAGTGACTGCTTTTTTGTCCTCAATCCCATAACAAGGATTACCGTACTCATTGATTAAACCGTCAGTTGACCAAGTTAATGAATATTGCAATGCATTATTAACATGTTGAGGTAAAGCACCTACTCGCAATTTGACATGATGACTTTCGTCAAATTCATGCATTAGACTGTTTGCTGCAATGCTGATAAATCCTGGTGCTAATCCACATTGGGGGACAAAAGCTGTTTTTGCATTCAAAGCTATCGCTTTAACTACCTCTGTGACTGATGTGTCTTCAGTTAAATCAAAATAATGTGCTTTAGCTGCTTTTGCTGCTTTTGCAACATGCGTATTTAAAAAATAGGGGAGGCTAGATAGGACGGCTACGATATCTTGTTTTTTCATATACGCCTGGATGGCGTGTTCATCGGTAACATCCAAAGCAACTTGTTTGATTTGGGGCAATGCATTTAATAGCCGTTTTACATCGGAGCCCTTAAAATCAACATCAATTAAATGAACCTGATAAGAACAGCTTTCTGTTAGTAAGCATGCAATTAAACTACCAATTTTCCCTGCGCCCGTAATCATTACATGATACATAAAATCCCTCTCCCTTTGTAAGACGCAATCATCCTACACAAAATATTAAAAATTGCAAAGAGCTCCCATTGCTTGCCACCGAGATCTTTCTTCCTTAGCTAAAAGACTTATATTTCTTGACCTATAAACCAGAGTCATTTATCTTATCATTTTATAATCTCATGATATGACATGAAGCAAACTGCTTTAGCCAATTCCATTTTTTTTAATTCTTCAGTCACTATTACGCGAGTAAATTATTTCTTTATATTACTTGCTGGTGTGTTGGCGCCTTTGGGATTTGCACCCTTTCATATGCCTGGGTTTACCTTATTAAGCCTAGCCTTTCTTTTTTCCAATATTCAAAATTGTCGCAAAAAACAAGCGGTTAATTTAGGTTTTCTCTATGGCATTGGTTATTTTGGATTTGGCGTGTCCTGGGTTATTGTTAGCATCCATGATTATGGGCAATTAAATTATCTCTTTGCAGGCCTGGCTACCCTAATCTTTATTATGTATTTGGCTCTTTTCCCAGCTTTAGTTGTTTATCTCTTTAAAATGCTGCAAATAAACAAATACAAACTGCTATCGCCTATTTTGTTTAGCGTATTGTGGTGTATGGGGGAATACCTCCGCTCTACATTATTTAGTGGCTTTCCTTGGTTACTATTAGGAACCTCCCTTATTGACACCCCTATAAAATACCTAACTCCAATAATAGGCGTATATGGGTTAAGCTTGCTATGCTCTTTTATGGCCGCCTTTCTTGTTTTAATTATTAATGAGCAATCCAATAAACGTTACGTCTATGTCATCGTCTTTATACTGTTACTCATTGTACCCTCTCTAGGTAAAAATATTCAGTGGACAAAAGTACAAAAAGAGCCCATTAGCATTGGGGCGGTTCAAGCTAATCTATCCATGCGTGATAAATGGGATGAGGCTTTATTTTGGAACTTACTTAAATATTATGAAAACGCTATCAATGGGCTATTAGGAAAACAACTCATTATACTTCCTGAATCAGCCCTGCCTTTACCTGCAAGCTATCTAGACAAATATTTAACCAAGCTTAATAAAAAAGCATTACATGCAAACAGCGCTCTCATGATTGGAATCCTACAACCCACGAATGACAGTGAAGCCAACTACTATAATTCCATATTGACTTTAGGTCATGCCAATGGGAAAAAATTAAAGCGACATCTAGTCCCTTTTGGTGAGTATATTCCAGCGCCCTTAGTGAAAGTAAACCGATGGCTTAATTTGCCAGAGCCTAATCTCGTTCCTGGCAAAGCCCATCAATCATTAATCCATATCGCCAATCATCCTATTGCGAGTTTAATTTGCTATGAAATTGCTTACCCTTCTATTTTAAAAGAACAGATGCCAGATGCGCAGTGGATTGTTTCAATCAGTGATAACGGATGGTTTGGACATTCTCTAGCCAGTTATCAACAGTTGCAAATGGCCCAGGTTCTTTCATTGTTAACTGGTCGATATCAGATCGTAGTTAACAATGACGGATTATCTTCTGTTATTAGTGAAACAGGCGATGTAGTTGATTCTCTCTTACCCTTTAGCTCTGGGATATTACAAAGCAGTATTTACCCTGTCTTAGGTACTACTCCTTGGATTATTTGGGGGGAATATCCTGCTTTTATTTTCTGTTTATTAGTGATATTTAGCTTATTTATCATAAAATTTCGTCATAAATAACCCCTGGTTTTAAGCCTATTAGGACAGTTTCACTGATTGAATTTGTGATTATCTATTGCTGGCAATCACAAGAGGAGTTATCCTTAGCGATCTTATAAGCTTTTTTTAAAAAAAATTAAACCATGGATACTACCTATATACCTCAAGAAGTTGAGGAACAAGCTCAACAATATTGGCATAAAAAACAATCATTTAATGTTTCTGAAGATCTCAATAAAGAAAAATTCTACTGTTTATCCATGTTCCCCTACCCCAGTGGCACCCTACACATGGGGCATGTGCGCAACTACACCATAGGTGACGTTATTGCACGTTATCAACGCGCCTTAGGCAAAAATGTATTGCAACCTATTGGTTGGGATGCTTTTGGCTTACCTGCTGAAAATGCCGCTATTAAAAATGGCATTCCACCAGCTGAATGGACCAAGAAAAATATTGAGTCCATGAAAAAACAGTTTTTACGTCTAGGTAATGCCTATGACTGGCGACGCGAAATAAGCACATGTACTCCAGAATATTATCGCTGGGAACAATGGTTTTTTATTCGTTTATTTGAAAAAGGCTTGGTCTACAAAAAAAATGCTGTAGTGAACTGGGATCCAGTCGATCAAACTGTTTTAGCTAATGAGCAAGTGGTTGATGGACGAGGTTGGCGTTCAGGCGCTTTAGTTGAGCGTAAAGAAATTTCTCAATGGTTCATTAAAATTACCGCCTATGCAGATGAGCTTTTAAGCTCATTAGATACCCTAGATGAATGGCCGGCTCAAGTAAAACAAATGCAACGTAACTGGATAGGTCGTTCAGTAGGCACTGAAATTTATTTTAATGTGACCAACTATCACAAACGATTAAAAGTTTATACCACACGCCCTGACACCCTAATGGGTGCAACGTATCTTGCAGTAGCAAGTGATCACCCTATCGCTAAAGAAGCGGCTACTACGAATAAAGAGGTTGCTGATTTTATTGCCAGCTGCCAAGGCACTAAAATGGCCGAAGCGGAATTAGCCACCATGGAAAAACGCGGTATAGCCACGGGAATGACTGCTATTCATCCGCTTACAGGAGATGAGGTTCCTATCTGGGTAGCTAACTTCGTGCTCATGCAATACGGCTCAGGTGCTGTTATGTCTGTTCCTGCTCACGATCAAAGAGATTGGGAATTTGCACATAAATATAATTTACCGATTAAACAAGTCATTCAACCTGATCATGAATTAAAACATGATTTCCAAAAAGCAGCCTATACAGGTGAAGGTAAACTCATTCATTCTGCGCAATTTGATGGTTTAGATTCTCCTGTTGCAAAAGAAGCAATAACGAATTTCTTGGAAGAAAATGATTCTGGTAAAGCAACTATTAACTATAGACTGCGTGACTGGGGTGTTTCTAGACAAAGATATTGGGGAGCACCGATTCCCATGATACTTTGCGAACAATGCGGCACCGTGCCAGTTCCAGAAGAAGATCTTCCCGTAGTACTTCCAGAAAATGTAGCAATCACAGGCTCAGGATCGCCCTTAGCTCAATGCAGTGACTTTGTTAACGTATCCTGTCCAAAATGCGGTCAAGACGCCTCTCGTGAAACAGATACTTTCGATACGTTTGTTGAATCATCTTGGTATTATGCGCGCTTTGCTTGCAAAGGCCAGGAAAATGCCATGCTGGATGACCGAGCTAAATATTGGACACCTGTCGATCAATACATAGGTGGAATAGAGCATGCAGTCATGCATCTGCTTTATGCTCGCTTTTTTCATAAACTGATGCGTGATGAGGGCTTAGTTAATTCAGATGAGCCTTTTAAAGCGCTATTAACACAAGGCATGGTATTAAAAGACGGTCATAAAATGTCTAAATCCGTGGGCAATGTAGTGGACCCCAATCATTTAATTGACACCTATGGAGCAGACACCGCACGCTTATTTGTGATGTTCGCCTCCCCTCCGGAACAATCATTAGAATGGTCCGATGCAGGAGTTGAAGGGGCTCATCGCTTTTTAAAACGTCTTTGGACCTTTGCCTCTCAACATGAAACTATGTTTACTGAGCTTAATGAAATTATTCTGAGTGGTAATGGTAATATAAACTGGCAAGAAACTGACAGCCGCTTGAGAAAATCTCGCCATGTAGTCCATCAAATTTTGGCGCAAGCAACTCATGATTATGAACGTAATCAATTTAATACCGTCGTATCAGGATGCATGAAGTTGCTCAATGAACTCACCAGTTACTCGATGGAAACTGAAGAAGATAGATTCTTCGTTCATTCCAGCATGAGTATTTTGCTGCGTTTATTAGCCCCTATTACACCTCATATTACTCATCATATATGGCAACAATTAGGTTTTCAAAAAGCGATTATTGATGCCAGTTGGCCAAGAGTAGATAAAGGCGCATTAAAAACGGATGAAGTAGTCTATGTTGTGCAAGTCAATGGTAAATTAAGAGCACAATTTACGGCTAGTACAGATGCTACAGAAGAAGTATTAATCGAAGCAGCCAAACAGCATGCCCAAGATTTTTTAGTGAACTTAACCATTAAAAAAGCCATTGTTGTAGCCCATAGGCAATTAATTAACTTGGTTGCCGGATAATGAGAGCATGGATTGCGCCCTTTTTATGTGCCCTGCTGTTATCAGCTTGTGGGTTTCATTTGCGAGGGATGATCAATGTTCCCACCTGGCTCAATAATATTGCTATTGTTGATGAGCACAATGATAAGCAGCTGGTTTCGATTCTTAAAACACAATTAGAAGGATTTCATATCCAGGTTAATCCTGAGCCAACTGAAGCCTCTTATTGGCTAGTGATTAAGGACGTAGCTCGTCAAGAACAAGTTGTTAGTATAGGCTCTAGCACCACTTCTAGACAGTATATTTTAGTATTGACAGTAGAATATATGCTGCAGACTCGCAAAGGTAAAATCGTGAGGCCTATCAGTACCGTACATTCTACTCGTCAGCTAACTGTAAATAATGATCGTATACTTGGCTCGAATTATGAACAAAACCTTTTTACCAATGAAATGAAGCAAGATGCTGCGATTCAAATTATCAACCAACTTAGTCATCAGCGTACTAGGTGAAGGAAAAACCACATCACGCCTACCTCCCCTGGCTGTCTACGGGATCCAGCGACGATAGGAGATTTCTAGCAGAATGCAGGCCGAGGGTCATTGAGTGAAAAAAACGCTGTCTTTTTTTGGAATAAAACCAATAAAATATTATGCAAATTAAACAACAAATGCTTGCCCAACAAGTTCAAAAAAAAATTGCACCCCTCTATGTATTAGTAGGGCAAGATAATTATTTATTGAATGAGTCGTTAGCCACAATTAAAACGGCAATTAAAAAAACGCATGATTGTGAAGAAAAAATTATTTCAGTACAAACGACTGAAGACTGGAATTCTGTCGCAGAAGAAGCAAACAGTTACTCATTATTTTCTGATATAGTGCTTTTAAATATTTTTTTTGATAAAAAAACCATCGATGCTGCTGCAAAAAAAATTCTCTCTGAGTACCTTAATTCTATTAATCCCCGTTGTTATATTATTATTAGAGCCCCTAACGTTCCTACAAACCAATTACAGTGGTTATCATCTCATCAACAGGCAATAGTTTCTGTAGCCTACCCACTTAATCCAGAGGCTATGAAAAATTGGATAGTATCTCAACTAAGAGCTAAGTCTCTTCGTTTTGACCCAGAAGTACCCGAGGTCATTCATCAATATACTCAAGGGAATATGCTCGCTTGTGCGCAGGTTATCGAGAAAATCGCTTTATGCCATACCCAAGATAACCCAATTAACCTACAACAAGCCCAAGAGCATTTATCAAATCAATGTGAACATAATCTTTATGAGTTAATTGATGCCTGCTTGCTAGGTCACAGTGATAAAGCCATTCAAATTTTAAGACACGCTGCCAATAATAAAACAGAAGCTACTTTGGTTTTATGGATGCTAACTCAAGAAATAAGAACAATCATTCAATTATTCAATTCGCTGCAGCAAAAAATAGACTTTAAAACCGCAAGCACTAGATTAAAAATATGGCCGCAGCGAGTAAGTCTTTATCAATGCTGCTGCAACAGGTTAAATAGTACCGCATCTGCTCAAGAAACATTAGAAAGCTTGCACCGCTACTGCTATGCAATTGACGAATATATTAAGTCTAGTTTTAGTACTCAAGTATGGAATTCCTTAGAAAATCTCGCCCTCTCACTCTGCTTAGGGCAATTATTAGTAAGTCACCAATAAGGTCGTTTCGCTTAATGCCACACTGTGTTAGATCTAATCATTGCGCATTGCTAATAAATAATTAACTGTCATATCAGAACTTAATGAGGCTGTTCTTAAAATTGGATTGTAGTTCATTCCCTTCATTTCAATTAAATTGAAATCAAACGCGCGACCCATTGCAACTAACTCACTAGGCTTAATAAATTTACTGTAATCATGGGTTTGTCTAGGGAGTAAATTAAGCACATATTCAGCCGCAATAATGGCACTAGCATAAGCCTTAAGAGTTCTACTAATCGTTGATAAAAACAAAAAGCCTCCTGGTTTTAACAAACGCTTACAATGCTCTAATACCATCACTGGATTTTCTACATGCTCCAACATTTCCATGCAGCTAATGACATCATAACGTTCACTGTTATACTGCTCGACGGGTGTACAAAAATACTCTATCGTTAACTGGTTTTTTTTTGCATGCTCTTGCGCTATACGAATGGCATCACATTCTGCATCAATACCCGTCACCTTTGCCCCTGCTTTGGCCATTGCTTCACATAAAATACCACCCCCACAACCTATATCTAAAACAGCTAGATTGGTTAATTGCGTGTGTTGAGTAATAAAATCCAAGCGGGTTGCGTTAATGTCATGCAAAGTCTTGAGTGGTCCTTCTTTATCCCACCAATGTGTCGCATGCTGAGCAAATTTATTGACTTCAGCTGTGTTAATTGTTGACTTGTCATTTATCATGATAGCAATAAGTCCAGAAATTTTAATGCTCATTCTACCTGAAGATACTTCCTCTTCGCTATTGCTTTTTACTCTTCTAAACGCTTAGATAGATTTCCCCTTTAAAAATAATTAGACCTCCTTCATTTTTACTCATTTTATTGGTATAGTGCTCTATCTTGAGACAATATGATGGACTAAATGGACTCAGTGGAAAAAATATCCAGTGATGCGATGCATAATCGCAACTGTTATGCTTATCTTTTTCAATTAAATGACGTAATTAATGATTTAATTATCCAGAAACTTCCTCGATTTGCTGAAATAAAGGAATTAATTGCTAAGCCCTACGATGAAAAGACACCCTATGGTGATTTATATTCAGTCAATATCGCCGCTTTAGAAAAAATTATCGAACAAAATAGTCATCTTTCTCCTACAGAAGATGCCGCACTAGACGATCTTATTGAAGCAATTTATCACAATAACAATGAGATACTTGATAAAGCTCAGATGGGATGGCTCAATCATATTATTTCACAAAAAGGTAATCCTAGTAAAAAAATTCAAACCCAACTTAAAGATCCCTTGAAAACAACCAATCATCTTTCTCCTTGTGATACTCAAAGTTTATTTAATCTTATCACCAGTTTCTTAACCTCTAATTTTAAGCCTCAATTTGGAACAAATATCCCAACTATTAAAAAGTGCGCGTATACAAATGCCGACGCCCCTATTGAATATCGCTTTTCCACCCAAGCACAGCGCCATAACGGAAAGCCCCGGGTTAGTCCACTGTTTGTAAGATGGCTAAAAACAAGAGCTAGAAAATTCTCTTCAGAATACAAAGTCGTTCACATTTATTTTAATAATCTAGCCTACAATAGACATACTTTTGATATTCCAGGTTCTAAAGAAAAAGATTTAACTAATGCGCTCCATGAATTAGAAAAAGACCCAAATCTGAAAATCATAGTCATAACACTTCCTGCTCATAAGGGTTTAATGACTGAGTCTAGCTATAAAATTACAAATGATAAACAATCTTATTCGCAAGTCTTTAACGAGTTACTTGTGGTGGCACAGGGCAAGACGCATCAAAGTGGTATTTCTGATTTTAGAATTAGTCAGCAGACACGACAGTTATTATTTCAAACGCCCAGCCAGGAAAAAATAATATTAACTAATTTACTCATAGAAAGTTTTAAAGCGCATGGAGTTCATCCTGAGATTTCTTTATCAACAGCTCAAAAACAAGCTATCTGGCTTCATTTTATAAAATATGAGCTAACCAATTTTATCATTAATAAAGTTTCTCCGAAAAGTTATAATTTTTCATGCAAAGACGCCATAGATAGAGGGGCTGTATCTTCAGCTTATTTTAACTTGATGAAATCTTTTGAGTTAAACAAAGCCATGCAACGAGATGAGTTTGAATGTGCATTAGATGCTGCGGCAGCCTCTGTTAAGGGCAGAGGCATGAACTTTCATCGTCAAATAATATGGAATGCTTTAGATTCTTACGTGAATGCAAACTATGAACAGTTAAAGGCTGACAAAGATAAACTCTGGTTAATTTACTGGCGCGATTTTCACTGCCCTAATGATCGTATCAAACAACTTTTTAAGATAAGACAAAAGCAGATCTTAGAAGAATTTAATTCTCTACCAGAAGATAAGGCAATCATTCGTGCTGCTAGTATTAACCTTCTAGTTTCGATTGAAAAATTAAGTAAAAAACAAGGTAGTGATCTTAAATTACTTGTTGAATTACTTTCTCTAACCTCACAAAATTTACTCCTTCCCTCCTCCAAATTAGTTCAGCAATATCAAAATTTAGCTCTTGAACTAAAAGTAAAACATCCTTTATTAATGGTTATTGGAGGGATGATGGAGATCTTCTTGGGTGCTCTAATTTACCTGCCATCTTTTGGATATTCTAAAAAATTCATTACCCATGGTATTGCTCTCAGTAATTGTGGTTTATTTTCATCACAACACAACCTCTTATCAAAGAAAATTACAGAGCTTATCTCAGTGAATCCAACCAGTTGTGTGTGAACTACTCCTGTTTACTCCAATGCTAAGCAGCTACTCTCGCAAAATATGCCCCTTTCTTTTTGACCACTCATCACCCAATGCGTGAGCAGTTCAAATCAATAAATACTATTTTTTTACTTGCTTATAAACTCTTTTGTGGTTAAAAATAAGAATCATAAGGAGTTTCTTAAACCTAGAAAAAACGGTTGCATCTTAGGGGCTTCTACATAATGCTGATTTTTTCTAGGCCAAAAAAAGGAAGCGATCATGGTTATTAAGGCAAGCGAACCTAAAATTAGCTCTTCATCAGATGAGATAGAAGCAATCATTGACCGTCAGAAAATAAAAGAAACCCTAGATGAATTAAAATTTCCAGAAGCAGCCCAAGATATTATATTTAACCCAGAGCAATCCCCAACTGGTCTTGCAAGCATAGCCTCATCCTCAGTGCTTATCATCCAAGTCCGCGAGAGCATGACTGCAATCATTGATTCACTAGATGAAAACCCAAGTCTTTTCAGGTACTTAAGCAATGCTTGGACTAAACTTACCTGGTGGGAGCGTATTGGAGCATGGCTTGCCGTATCCGGGTCGCCTCTGGCTGTAGGTTTTATTGCTAATATCGGTTTTTTAATAGGTCTAAGTGTAAGCACCTCTATAGGTACAGCAATACTTTTTGATGACTCGACACACAGCCAAGAATTTACTGAAAAGCTAAAAAAAGGTATTTTTGGTATCACTGATGCACTCGTATTAACTATTTCTGCATTGGATGCGGTGCGACAAAGATTGCACGTAGAAGTTGAAAATTTCCAAAAAGAAAATCGACTTTTATCCGGTATAATAGAAGGATTGGGAGAGCAGGTATATACACTAAAACAGCAGATTCAAAGCTTTGAAATAACGGAAGAACATCTACGCAAATATGAAATAGACCTACAAACACTTGTAACTAAATACACAGAAGGCGAAGAAAGAAACCAAGCACTCTTTGAAAAAACACAAAAAGACATGCAAGAAACCCGTGAAGCTCATCAACAATGTATCGTTAAACTTTCAGAACATAATATGGCCTTAACACAGGCAAAGGCAGATTTAGAAGCAAAACTGCAACAAGCCAATGCCTTTGTAGCAACTTTGAATCAGACGGTAACAACGCTTTCAACTACTTTAATGGGCGATCGAATGCAACGAGCTGCATTTCAGGAGAGAGTGAGTCAATTTTTAAGTAGTGGCAATCCCAATTTAATAGGATTTGCAACGAGTATGAGTAATACAGAATCTGACTTTGCATCGGTCAGAGGACAACTACAAGAAAGTTTAGAACGACAACAACAGCTTGTCGCTGATCATGGTGAACTACTTGCCAGTCTTAGAGAACTTGCACCACTTATTAAAGAGGCATCAGAAAAACGAAGTGACCAATTATTGGATAAAATAGGCTTTATGGCTTCACCTCCTCACAGTAGAGCAGGGACACCACCACCAGAACTAACGCCTGTGTCATCCACATTTTAGAGAAGGATAAATCTCATCAACAACATGAATAATAACCATTAAGAGTATTGTTGGGTCACGGCCCAATCTACATGGCAGTGAACCGTGCAACTATCAGTAACCTATTTTAGAGTTAATACATGTCTAATTCATATCAGGACCTTATCAGTAATATAAAAAGCCAACAAAAAATAATGGAAAAGCAGCTCCATCAATTTTGTAATATCAATTCGGGTACTACCAATCTAGAGGGGCTTGCTCACATGTCACAAGCCCTACAATCTGTCTATGGACCTATAGCCGATGACATTCAAATCAATAAAGCCCACCCCCTATCTATAATCAATATGTCTGGAGATACGGCCCTACAAAGTTGCGGTGATCTTCTCTTTATTAGAAAACGACCTCATTTAAAAAGACGCATCTTACTAAGTGGACATATGGATACAGTATATGACGCTAAAAGCTTATTTCAAAAACTGACTTATCTTAATGATAATTGTATTAATGGCCCAGGTGTAGCAGACATGAAAGGAGGCTTAATTGTTATGTTGCATGCCTTAGCTGCTTTTGAGCAAAATGGGCATTCAGCAACATTAGGATGGGATGTTGTTATCAATGCAGATGAAGAAATAGGCTCACCTGCCTCTAGCATTTTTTTTAATAAAATTGCTAAAAATTATCAGGCGGCATTAGTTTACGAACCCGCTATGACTGAAACAGGAACGCTTGCTAAAAACCGTAGAGGAAGCGGCAAGCTTACACTAATAGCTCATGGAAAATCAGCTCATGTTGGCAGGGCCTTTGAACAAGGGCGAAATGCTATCTGCTACTTAGCTGAGGCCATCCATAAAATACATGCCCTCAATGGTCAACGAGAGGGCATAACCATCAATATAGGAAAAATTGCTGGCGGTGAGGCTCTCAATGTGGTTCCTGATAAGGCAGTCGCAAAATTAGATATTCGCATTAGTCGTTCTGAAGACGAACATTGGGTTAGAAATGAACTGGATAACATTATGATGAAATTAAAACGTCCAGACTATTCCTTAGCTTTACATGGTGATTTTGGTCGACCTGTCAAGCGAGTATGCTCTGGTACCGAGCGTTTATTTCATCGCGTTCAACGCTTAGGCAAAGAACTGGGTTTATCCGTTGATTGGAAAGATAGCGGCGGTTGTTGCGATGGAAATAATCTTGCCCAGCATGGTGTGCCTGTTTTAGATACCCTAGGTGTTAGGGGTGGCGCTATCCACAGTCCTGAAGAATATATTCTTCTTGATAGCTTATCCGAACGCGCGTCGCTGAGTGCTCTCCTGTTGCTTGATTTAGCAGAGGGTGGTTTAGAGGATCTAAAAAAATGATATTATTTCGCAATGTACTTGATTCAGATTTAGATGCAATTCACCACTTAGCAGAGCAAAGTGGCATAGGCATGACCACTCTTCCTAAGGATAAAAAATTATTAAAAAAACGGATTAAATGGTCTACCGATTCTTATAAAAAAGGCATTAGTGAGCGTCTAGGTGAATATTACCTTTTTGTTTTAGAAAATCAACATACCCAAGAAATAGTAGGTATCTCTGCTATTGAATCAACTACCGGATATGAAACGCCCTTTTACTCTTATAAAATTTCTAAACGCACGCGCTTATGCCCTTCTTTAGGAATCCGCAACGACTATGAGATGTTAAATTTAGTCAACGACAATCAAGGCTTAAGCGAAATATGTACTCTTTTTTTGAGTCATGAATACAGAAAAAATAATAATGGCTTATTACTCTCTAAAGCTCGCTTTCTATTTATGGCTCAATTCCCTGAGCGGTTTGCTTCTACCGTCATTGCCGACATGCGTGGTGTTTCTGATGAACAAGGTCAATCTCCTTTTTGGAATGAAGTTGGAAACCATTTCTTTCATATGCCTTATGCGGAGGCAGATCGCCTGACTCTTGCCACAGATAAACAGTTTATTGCCGATTTAATGCCCCATCATCCTATTTATGTTAATTTATTATCACCCAAAGCCCAAGCAGTCATAGGCAAGCCTCATCCATCTACTCTTCCTGCAATGAATATCTTGCATCAAGAAGGCTTTCGATGTAATAACTATATTGATATTTTTGATGCGGGCCCCACCCTGGAGGCACCTTTATCAAAAATTAAAACCATCGAAGCAAGCTGTATTGTCACGATTAAAAAACTATGTGATGAAGTGAGTAGTGCTTCTTATTTATTAGCCAATCCACAATTAGCTTTTCGTGCAACAATTGGAAATATTGAAATCAATGATATGGACCATACCGGTACTATTAGTAGAGATACAGCTCAAACTCTTAATGTTCAATGTGGTGATGCACTACGCATTGCGCCCTTGTAAATAGGACCACATTCCAGGAGAAAATAATGCGTTACGGCAAAGGACAATACATCAATGGGCAGTGGGTAAAAAACGCTGGACGCAAATTAGAGTCAGTGAATCCTAGTTACGGCACCGTATTATGGGAAGGACCTCAAGCAACTGAACAAGACATTTCAAATGCAACAACAGCCGCTGCGCAATCTCTAATGTCTTGGTCTGCCCTTGATTTCAATCAACGTGTTTTTTATGTGCAACAATTTGGTGAACAAATAGAAAAAAACCGTGAGCTTTTAGTGCAATTAATTGCTCAAGAGACTGGAAAACCTTTATGGGAAGCTCAAACGGAAGTGACGGCAGTAATTGGAAAAATTAAATTATCCATTCAAGCATACCAAGAGCGTACAGGCACTAAAGAATCGATAACGCCTGAAGCCAATTTATGTTTACGCTTTAAACCTCAAGGGGTTGTTGTGGTTTTAGGTGCTTTTAATTTTCCCGCGCATTTAAGTAACGGACATATTGTTCCAGCTCTTTTAGCAGGTAATACTATTCTTTATAAGCCTAGTGAACAGGCTCCGGCCGTTGCAGAATTAATTATCCAATGCTGGCATGACAGCGGCTTACCTCCAGGGGTTATTAATTGCCTGCAAGGCGATGGGCGCTGTGGATCGCAGCTTTTAGCTCAACCTATTCAAGGCGTGTATTTTACGGGTAGCTATCACACAGGATTAAATATTCATCAACAATTTAGTCATAGGCCAGAGGTCATTTTAGCGCTTGAAATGGGGGGGAATAACCCCCTAATTATTGATGAAGTCGAAGATCTTAATGCGGCGCTCTATCAAACATTAATGTCCACATTAATTACCTCAGGCCAACGCTGTACCTGTGCTCGCAGAGTTATTGTTCCTAGCTCAAGCTTTGGGGATAGATTTTTAAGCCAGTTAATTAAAGCATGTCAAGAAGTCAAAGTAGGTCCATACGATCAAAAACCAGAGCCCTTCATGGGACCTGTGATTAGTCACACACAAGCATTAAATCACTTAAGCCGCCAAAAAATGTTGATTGATGCGGGTGGAGAATCCCTATTGGAAATGACTCTTCTAAAGGACAATACAGGGTTATTATCGCCAGGAATTATTGATATGTCCAAAGTAAAAAATCCCCAAGATGAAGAAATTTTTGCGCCTCTAATACAAATCTATCGTTATAAGGAGTTTGATGAGGCAATCGATCTAGCGAATCAGACTTGTTATGGGTTGGCCGCGGGGTTACTAAGCGATAGCAAACAACATTATCAGCAATTTTATCAACGCATACGAGCAGGTCTTATTAACTGGAATAGACCCACAACAGGTGCGGCAAGCAGCTTACCTTTTGGTGGTGTGGGCTTTAGTGGTAATCATCGGCCAAGCGCTTATTTTGCAGCAGATTATTGCGCCTACCCAGTAGCCAGTATGGAACAACCTCTTTTAACCACGCCAGCTCAATTACTACCTGGCATCGTGTTGGAAAATAAATGACTGTTTATGAATTAAATATGGATGGACTAGTAGGCCCTACTCATCATTATGCAGGCCTTTCTCGAGGCAATGTTGCTTCTACTCAGAATGCAAGAAGCCCATCAAATCCGCAGGCAGCGGCGAGACAAGGCATTGCAAAAATGCGCTTGTTACATCACATGGGATTAAAGCAAGGGGTATTACCACCTCACCAACGCCCTAATCTTAACCTACTTCATCAATTAGGTTTTCAAGGCAGTCCATCTGAGCAGCTAAAAAAAGCCTACCAAACAGCGCCCGAATTACTCAGTGCCAGTTACTCCGCATCCAGCATGTGGACAGCTAACGCGGCGACTGTGTCACCTAGTGTTGATACACAAGATAATAGAACTCATTTTACTGCTGCCAATTTAGTAAGTAATTTACATCGTCATCAAGAAACTGATTTTTCTCATGATTTATTGCAATTTATTTTTGCAAACCCTGATTATTTTGCTCATCATGATCCTTTACCGCGATCAAGTGTAACCGGTGATGAAGGAGCTGCTAATCATAATCGTCTGTGCAAAAGTCACTCTGACTCTGGAATTCATCTGTTTATTTATGGCAAAAAGGCTTTTGTTAGCGCTCAGGATAATCCTGGCCCGATGAAATACCCTGCACGCCAAACAAAAGAAGCATCAGAGGCCATAGCACGCAATCATTTATTATCAGAAAATCAGATTATTTTTGCTCAACAAAACCCCCTTGCCATTGATCAGGGAGTATTTCACAACGACGTCATTTCCGTAGCGAATGAATCTGTATTTTTAGTACATGAAACTGCTTTTTATAATCAAGATGCAGTGCTTGATGAGTTACGTATTAAAGCCACTTTCCCATTAAATATGATAGAAATTTCTCAAGAACAACTCAGTATTCAAGATGCGGTAGAATCCTATTTATTTAACTCACAATTAATCACCCTCCCCCATCAAAAAGAAATGATTCTTCTTGCTCCAGCTGAATGTGAACATAATCAGCGAGTGAACCGTTGTATTGAAGAGCTAATTTCTGACAACAGAAATCCGATTAGTGCAGTACATTTTCTAGATCTAAAACAAAGTATGCGCAATGGCGGTGGCCCTGCCTGCTTAAGATTACGTGTTCCTTTAAATGAAAAGGAACTAAAGGCTATGCATCAAGGTGTATTAGTAAATAATCAATTATTGGATACATTAGATAGCTGGGTATTGAAACATTATCGCACGGAACTTACGGTAAATGATTTAATTGATCCTCAGTTGATTAATGAAAATTTTCAAGCCTTAGATGAATTGACTCAAATACTAAAGCTTGGATCTATTTATCCTTTTCAATTGTAAATAGAGAAGATCATGTGGAAAACAAAATGGGGGAGATGTATCTACACCTCCCCATCA